>JALNZI010000070.1 GCA_023229385.1 Candidatus Omnitrophota bacterium
CTACTAAGTAAATATATCCCGGAAAGCGAAATTTCACAGCTCAACAGAACCGGCAGATTAAAGGTAAGCCCGGACACTTTTTATATCATAAAAAGATCAAAGGAATTCTGGCAGGAAACCGAGGGGGCATTTGACATTAGCGTAGCGCCTTTAGTTGAGATTTGGGGATTCAGCGATCAAAAACACAAGGTACCCAGCGAAGGCTTAATTAAAGATACCCTAAGGCTTGTTGGAAGCGATAAAATTATTTTGCATGAAAAAGATAATGTGGTAGAATTTAAACTTTCCGGCATGAAGATTGACCTGGGGGCAATCGCTAAAGGATTTGCCCTGGATTGCGCAGCTGTTAAACTAAAAGAAAATAATATTTCCAGCTGCCTGATTAATGCCGGCGGGCAGGTTTACGCGTTAGGCAAGGGACCGGAAGGCAACTGGAGAGTGGCTATTCAAAACCCGCGTAAGCGCCAAGTTTCAAAAATTATCGAATTAGAAAAAGAGGAATCCGTATCTACAAGCGGAGATTACGAGCAGTTCTTTTTTGATAACGGGAAACGTTACTGCCATATACTCGACCCTAAAACAGGTTATCCTGTTACCAATGCTATTTCTTCCGTAACAGTAACTACAGATTCAGCATTAGAGGCCGACGCTCTATCTACGGCAATATTCGTACTCGGCAAAGAAAAAGAGGAAGAACTGTTGAAAAGATTCCCCAGGGCAAAAATAAAAATATACCGATGAATTTATTTAACCAGAATTTTCAAAAGAATATTTCCGCCGCAAAGATGTTTATTTTCTTTTCCCGGCTAATGGACAAACCTGTATTTGATAAAGAAGGTAGGGGGGTTGGCGAGATTTATGATATTATAGTAAAGCCTTCCCAGGTATACCCGATCTCAGACGGGCTGATTATCCGTAAAGGCTTTCCCAACCGCAAATACGCCATGATCGCCTGGCAGGACATTGAAAGATTAGACAAAAATGGGGCAAAGTTAAAAATAGGTAAATCGCAGTTAGTTTTTAATCAAATCCATGACGAAAAGAAAGAACTTACCTTAAGGCGCGATATACTGGATCAACAGGTAGTAGATACTTATAATCATAAAGTTATCCGTGTAAACGATATCCAGCTTTTAACAGTTGAGCAGGCATTAATGATCGCCCACGTTGATATCAGCACCCGCGGCCTTTTCAGGAGGCTGGGCTTTGAAAAAAGCGTTGACCTGACCGTAAGACTTTTTAACCCTAAAGCAAAATACCTCTCCGATGAACGCTTGATCTCCTGGAAATATATCCAGCCCCTGACTATTAACCCGGTAAGCATGACCATTAAAATTGATGTGCCGCAAAGAAACCTGGCAAATATACCGGCCGCAGACCTAGGGGACATCTTCCTGGACTTAAACATCAACCATCAAATTGCGCTTTTTAAATCCTTAAACCTGGCAAATAAAACCAAGATATTTACCAATGTTGATTTTAAGACCCAGCGTTCGATCCTAAACGAGATGAGCGATCTTGAAATATCCGAACTGCTTAATAATATACCGTCGGACGAAGCTACAGATTTCCTGGAGAAATTGCCCAGCGAAAAAACAAAACACATCCTGAGCCTGATTGAAAACAAATACTCCAAGCGACTTTCCCAGCTTTTAGGGTATTCCGGGGATTCTGCCGGAGGGCTGATGACTACCGAATATATCGCCTTTGCAAAAGAAACAACCGTGCAATCCGCGCTCGAGCAGATAAGGGTGCTTAAATTTAAATCTGAGCCCGCGCAGTTTATCTATATCGTCGACGAAACAAGCCATCTCATCAGCGCAACTAATTTCCGCAGGCTTATCCTGGCTAATCCCCAGGAACCTATTTCAAACTCCGCCTTCCCGAAAACATATTTTGTGCATTTGGATTCCAGCGTTAAAGAAGTTGCCTACCTGATGGAAAAATACAAATATTTTGCTATACCAGTAGTAAATGAAGACCATGTTTTACAGGGAATTATAACCGCTGATGATATCCTGAGCCAGTTGATCGCCTTTGCCTGGCGCAGGTTAAAGAAAATTAAAATTATTCAGAAAACATGAAAAACCTAAAAAGTTTCTGGGCAAAAACATTAATTTTTCTCTCCGTAATGGGTCCGGGAATTATCACTGCCAATGTAGACAATGACGCCGGAGGCATTACCACTTATTCGGTTGCCGGAGCACATTTTGGCTATGCCCTGATTTGGTCATTTATTCCGATTATCATCGCCCTGGTAATCATCCAGGAAATGTGCAGCCGCATGGCGGTAGTTACCGGCAAAGGCCTGGCGGATTTAATCCGCGAGGAGTTCGGTGTCCGGGTAACTTTTTACGCCATGGTGGTCTTGGTTTTCTCCAACATCTTTAACACTATTTCAGAATTTGCCGGGATTGCCGCCAGCGCCGAACTTTTTGGAATCAGTAAATACCTGTTAGTTCCAATCTGCGCATTATTTGTCTGGTGGCTGATTGTAAAGGGGACCTATAAATCAGTTGAGAAAGTATTTTTAGTCGCCTGCTTATTTTATGTTTGCTACATAGTTTCAGGATTCTTATCTAAACCCGATTGGAAAACAGTTGCCTCAAGCTCAATCTCGCCAAGTTTTCATTTTGACAAGGCTTATATTTTTATGCTCATCGGCGTTGTCGGGACCACAATTGCGCCCTGGATGCAGTTTTACCAGCAATCTTCAGTAGTAGAAAAGGGTATCCGCCTGGAAAATTATAAATACAGCCGCCTGGATGTAATTATCGGGGCCTTTGTAGTTAACATCATTGCTATCTTTATTGTCATCGTCTGCGCTAACACCCTTTTTGCCCACGGCATCAGGATTGAAACGGCAAAAGACGCTGCCCTTGCCTTAAAGCCTTTGGCCGGCCAATACTGCTTCTACCTTTTTGCTTTCGGCCTTTTAAATGCCTCGGTTTTTTCCGCCTGTATTTTACCCCTCTCAACAGCATATTCAGTATGCGAGGGTATGGGCTGGGAAATAGGGGTAAACCGCACCTTCAAAGAAGCGCCGCAATTTTACAGTTTATACACCGCCATAATCGCCATCGGAGCAGCAATTATATTAATTCCGGGCGTAAAGCTTGTGCCGATTATGCTCGTTTCTCAAGCCACAAACGGAATTTTACTCCCTTTTGTATTAATATTCATGTTGCTGTTGGTAAATAACAAAAGGCTGATGGGCAAATACACTAACTCCAGGTTCTATAATTTCTGTACCATCATAATAATTTTAGCAATGATCATCCTGTCGCTGATTTTATTTTTTACAGCATTTATTCAATAGGCTATACCGATGAATATAAACGAAATAAAAAATCTAAAGGGCAAGCGTAAAATCACCATGCTTACCGCTTATGATTACCCTGTAGCCGAATTAGTGGATAAGGCGGGAATAGACATGATCCTGGTCGGGGATTCCCTGGCAAATGTAGTCTTAGGGCTTGATTCAACCACCAAGGTAGGTATGCCTGAAATGCTTCACCACACCAAGGCCGTAAGCAGGGCAGTCAAGAATTCCCTGCTTATCGCGGACATGCCGTATAACTCTTACCAGGTCCATCCCGAGGAATGCGTTAAAAACGCACAAAGATTTATCAACGAAACAGGGGCTGGGGCGGTAAAACTGGAATGGTTTGAAAACTGTTTAGAAGTAACCGAAAAAATCATTCAGGCAGGCATTCCCGTAATGGGGCATATTGGTTTAACTCCTCAAACCGTAGACAAAATAGGGGGATTCAAAGTCCAAGGCAAAGACGCAGAGGCTGCCCAGTGCCTGATTCAACAGGCAATCGAATTAGAAAAACGCGGCTGTTTCTCAATAGTCTTAGAATGCGTGCCGGATAAAATTGCCGGCTTAATCAGCAAAAAAATAAGAATCCCCACTATAGGCATCGGCGCCGGAGTCCATTGCGACGGCCAGGTGTTAGTCATCAGCGATATGCTCGGACTTTTTACCCGCTACACTCCGAAGTTTGTTAAAAAATACGTTGACCTTTCAGCGCTGATCTCTAAGGCGATTGAAGATTTTAAAAACGAGGTTATTCAGGAAAAATTCCCTGACGAACAGCATTCTTTCGGGATAAAAGAAGAGGAGTTTAAAAAGATCCATGACAACTAAACGAACCTTGAAATTTTTAATCAGCGTAATCTCGCTGATTCTTTGCCTGTTATTCATCATCAAATTCGCCGGCCCGAATATCTTGCGGCAATATATATCATATGGTATTGGAGATTGCAGAACTGTCCCTATCCTTTGCATCCAACCGGATGAGAAGACACTTACTCCTGAATTAAACAAAGAATACATCGATACCCTGGTGCCGCAAAAATTCCCGAAGATGTCTATTTCCGCCCCCAAAGGATTCGGACTAGTGCAGGAATTAATCAAAAAAAAATACTACAAAAAAAGACAGTTTGATAACGGGGCAATAATTTATCTTCTCCGCCAGGAGCCGGATGCATTTATAAAGCTTTATCCTGACGTGCGCAAACAGGGGATAAACGATAACTACGAATTTATCCGCCGGCTGATGAACGCCAACCTTAATAAAATTAACAATATCACCGACGCCTTCTTTGTGATTATTAAAAGTATTTTTACCCCGGACCTGGGCCAGCAATGTCTTTGCAGAATGATTAAGTTTGAAATGGGGAATAAAAAGGGATTTATTAATTACACCATGGCCAAACCGAATAATTATTTTGACTGCAACGTGCTTGACCCCAAGGGTAATTTCTTTAAGGTATATATTAAAGATACCGGCGACCGCTTGGATTTAAATAATGTATTTGCTATTATATCGACATTGGAACCGATAGACTAACCCGGGTAAAATCTTCTTGCTCTTTAGGTTATATTGTGCTAAAAATGAATAACTCAAGCCTGCTTAAATGAAATACTTGAGCGGCCATTCAAACTTTTAATCTCAAGACGCGAAAGTATCTAGAACTATGACCGAAAATTTAATGGACAAAGTTGTTTCCCTGTGCAAACGCAGAGGGTTTATTTTTCAAAGCAGCGAAATCTACGGAGGCCTGGCGAATACCTGGGATTACGGCCCTTACGGAGTCGAGCTTAAGAATAACCTTAAGCGCGCCTGGTCGAAGGCCAATGTCTATGAACGTAACGATATCATGGGCATGGATTCAGCCATACTTATGCATCCTACGACCTGGGAGGCAAGCGGTCATGTACATAATTTCTTTGACCTAAAGAGCGATTGCAAAAACTGCAAAAGGCGCTTTAAGACAGAGGACCTAAAAGATAAAACCCACTGTCCGGAGTGCTCAGGCGAACTTACCGAAAGCCGTCCGTTTAACCTGATGTTCAAAACCCACCAGGGCCCGGTTGAAGATACCTCAAATATAATTTACATCCGGCCGGAGACAGCTCAGGGGATGTTTGTCAATTTCCTGAATATCCTTGATTCACGCCACCCTAAACTTCCTTTTGGCCTGGCGCAAATCGGAAAATCATTCCGTAATGAAATAACTCCCGGCAATTTTACTTTCCGCACCCGGGAATTTGAACAGATGGAGATTGAGTATTTTGTCAGGCCTGCTGATGCGGACAGGGCGCTTAACGAATGGATAGATTACCGTTTTAACTGGTATTTAACCCTGGGGATGAAAAGTGAAAATTTAAGGAAACGCCAGCACGGCAAAGACGAATTGGCTCACTATGCCCACGCCTGCATGGATGTGGAATACAATTTCCCCTTCGGCTGGAGCGAATTAGAGGGGATTGCCAACCGTGCGGATTTTGATTTAAAACAACACTCCCAATATAGCGGCAAAGAATTGCAATATTTTGATGATGCTACTAAAGAAAAGTTTTATCCCTATATTATCGAGCCCTCAGGAGGAGTTGACCGGGCTGTCTTGGCATTTTTAGTTGATGCCTATCACGAGGAAAAGGTCAAAGATGATAAGCGCGTGGTCTTAAAAATTCATAAGGACCTGGCGCCTACAAAAGTGGCAGTGCTGCCGCTTTTACGCAACCGACCGGAAATCACCGAACTTGCCAATCAAATCTCCCGGGACCTGAAAAAATCTTTTGTGACGGTTTACGACGACACCGGCTCTATCGGCAAGCTTTACCGCCGTCAGGATGAAGTAGGCACGCTTTATTGCGTAACCGTAGATGTACAGACATTGGAAGACAAGCAGGTAACTGTGCGCAGCAGGGATACCATGCTGCAGGAAAGAATTTCGGTAGACAGATTAAAAGAATATTTAGTAGAACAACTTCGTTAGAGAACAATGGTTTGGCTTCCTATAGCCAAAACCATTAGCTAAGAAAGGAAGGGTTTAAAAAGTAATGGCAAAGAAATATGTTTACAGTTTCGGCGGCGGCAAAGCAGACGGCAATGAAAGCATGAAGAATCTTTTAGGCGGAAAAGGGGCTAATTTGGCTGAGATGGCCGGAAACAAAAATTTAATGCTCCCAGTGCCTCCGGGATTTACCTGTACCACTGAGGTCTGCACATACTATTACCAGAATAAAAAGAAATACCCTAAGGAATTAAAAACCCAGGTTGAAAAAGCCCTGGAAAGAGTAGAGAAATTAATGGACAGAAAATTCGGCGACGCCAACAACCCGTTATTATTTTCCGTACGCAGCGGCGCCAGAAAATCCATGCCCGGGATGATGGAGACAGTTTTAAACGTGGGGCTAACCGAGAAAACTATTCCCGGTTTAATTAAACAAAGTGGTGGTAACGGCCGTTTTGTCTACGATGCCTACCGCCGCCTGATTATGATGTATTCCGACGTAGTTATGGAAAAGGCCGCCGGCATTGAACCAAAAGGCGAAGAAGGAATCCGCAAACAGTTAGAAAAAGTTATGGCGGAATTAAAACAGTCCAAAAACTACGCCAGCGATACAGATTTAAATGTTGATGATTTAAAAAAGCTCTGCGCGCAATTCAAAATTAAAATTAAAGAAGTTTTGGGCAAGGAATTTCCGGATGAACCCATGGAGCAGCTCTGGGGCGGGATAGGCGCGGTGTTTTCTTCCTGGAACGGAAAACGCGCAATCAGCTACCGCAGGATTGAGAATATCCCGGATGCCTGGGGCACAGCAGTCAACGTACAGACCATGGTCTTTGGAAATATGGGTAATGACTCCGCAACCGGGGTAGCCTTTACCCGTAATCCGGGCAACGGTGAAAATAACTTCTACGGCGAATACCTGATCAACGCCCAGGGCGAAGACGTAGTTGCCGGTATCCGCACGCCAGCTCCGATCAATGAATATTCCACCAGCAGCCACAATAAAGAATTACTTACCTTA
>JALNZI010000071.1 GCA_023229385.1 Candidatus Omnitrophota bacterium
ATAAAATCCAGCTCCTTGCCAACAGAACCGCCCTTAGCAATTTTCTGTTGAAAATTCTTTATATGAAAACTTAAACGATCCATCTCTTCGGCGATATCCGCTCCTTTTAAAAAAGCTGAACGCTCCTCCTCGGACTTTATCTTGCGCAACCTATATTTTACTGCCGAAGCGAACCTGCTTTTAATTAAAATCAAATCTTTCTTGAGCAACTCGCTTCTTTTTCTTAACAGGCCGGCCAAAGCCCTGCCTTCCTTGCGTCTTGTCTTGAGCAACTCTGCAAGTGCTTGTAAAAGCAGGGGTTTAAGATGCTCCCAAATATGTATACCTGCCGGCTTATTTTCTTTAAGCGATAATATGCCAGGCAAGCGGATTAAAGAATCTAAAGACATTCCGTCTTTAATCTTAAACTCCTTCTTCAGGCTGTTGAGTTCCTGCAAATAATTTTTCAAAAGTTTACGGTTTACAAATATTCCCTGCGCCTCTTTGCCTTTTATGTTGATAGCGCAAAAAACCCTGCCCCTGCTGATCCTGGTCTCAATTTCTTTTTTTAACTTGTCTTCCAAAGAAAGCATCCCTTCAGGCAAATGGAAAACAGTCTCCATAAATTTATGGTTGGTACATCTTAATTCCACGCAGATTCGTCCGATAGAAAAAATCTCTGCTTCTTGGCTGCCGAAACCAGTCATGCTGCTAATCATTTTTATCTCCAGACCTTGTTCGTTATTTCTTTAAGCACTAAATCTTTTGTCGCATAAAGATCAACGATAATTTCATCAGGATTAAACCACAGTTTGATTTCCCTTTCCGCCTCGGGCTCATTAGATGAAACATGAATTACATTTTCATAAACTCCGGTTGTAGTTATCCTGCCGTAAGAACCGCGTATAGAAGTAGATTCGGCCTCTTCGGGGTTAGTGGCTCCGGCTAATTCACGGCATTTTTTTATTGCGTCTTTCCCCCAATAAACCAGGGCCATAACTTTCTTGCGATCATGCAATTCCCCCTGGAGATATTTGATAATCTCCCCGAAGAATGGCTTATCTTTTAAATGTTTATAATGCTCTTCCGCCAATTCCTTGGATACGCGCACCATTTTCGCGGCGACGATTTCAAGTTTAGTTTCAGATAAACGCGTAAGGATGTTCCCGGTGAGCGATTTCTTTAACCCGTCGGGTTTAATAAGAATTAAAACTGCCTGGCTCATTATTTATTTCCTCCCTTAATTACATTGACTATCCGCTCAAGATCTTCTTGAGAATAAAATTCGATATTAATATGCCCACGTTTTTTTCTTTTGCTGATTCTTACTTTGGTTGCTAAGGCATGTTGCAATTGTTCCTCCAGAATAGCAACCAGGGGTTCCCGCTGGCCTTGCCCGATTTTTCTTTTTATTAATTTAGGCCGGCTGCTTTTAATCAAGCTTTCCAATTCACGAACAGAAAGCCCTTTTGAGATAATATCCTGGACAAGCTTGCGTTGATGATTTGCATCTTCTATTTCCAGGAGGGCTCGTCCATGAGCAAAACTGATCCTGCCCTTTTTCATCTCTTCCTGAATTTCATGGGGAAGTTTAAGCAAGCGTAATGTATTGGTAATAGTAACCCTGGCCTTACCCAGGACTTCACTTATCTTCTCCTGCGTAACTTTAAATTTATCCATCAGATGCTGATAAGCATGCGCCTCTTCTATGGGATTCAAGCCTTCTCTCTGAATATTTTCAATTAAAGCCAACTCCAGAGAATCCTGATCGCTTACTTCCCGGACAATAACAGGTATCTCCTTGAGTCCCAATATGTTAGTAGCGCGGAACCTTCGTTCACCGGCAATTAATTCATAATTATCCCCTCTGCGCCTGACTAAAAGCGGCTGAATAACCCCTTTTTCTTTAATAGATTGGGCTAATTCTTCTATGCTTGCCTGATCAAAATCTTCACGAGGTTGAAATGGATTTGGCTTAATTTGTCCAGTCTGGACATAAACAATCTCCTCTCTGTGTACTCCTCCTTCAACAACCTGTTCCGGGATTAGCGCGCCTAAACCTTTTCCTAAAGCCCTTCTCTCCATTAAGCCTCTCCTTGTCCCTGTGGGATTTTTGAATTCAACGCTAAACCTAATATTTCTTTACTAAGCTCTTCATATTTTTGAGCGCCGAGAGAATCTTTATCATATAAAGCAATTGGTTTACCAAAACTTGGCGCCTCGGTTAAACGAACATTCCTGGGGATAACAGTATTATAAACTTTTTCTTTAAAGTGGCTGCGCGCCTCCTGAATAACCTCTTTAGTGAGATTAGTACGGAAGTCGGCCATAGTCAAAAGTACACCTTCGATCCCTAATAACGGATTAAGATTTTCTTTCACAAGTCTAATAGTATTATGTAGTTGTGTCAACCCCTCTAGGGCATAATATTCGCATTGTACCGGCACTATTACCGAATCAGCTGCGCATAATCCGTTTATTGTAAGCAACCCCAAGGAAGGCGGTGAATCAATAATTAAAAAGTCGAATTTATCTTTTTCTTTTTGCAGGGCCCGCTTTAATCTATATTCTCTACCTAATGCCCCTACTAATTCCACCTCTGCTCCGGTTAAATCCAGATTAGAAGGAGCAAGGATTAAATTATCGATACTGGTTTTTTGTAAAATCTCGGAAAGCTCGGATTCTTCCAAAAGAATATGATATGTGCTTTTTTTAATATCATGCTTATTTATGCCTATCCCGCTAGTCGCATTCGCCTGAGGATCTAAATCAAGCAGCATAACTTTCTTACCTGCCATAGCCAGATATGCTGCCAGGTTAATGGAAGTGGTAGTTTTACCTACTCCGCCCTTTTGATTACAGATTGCGATTATTTTACCCATTTTCTTTTATGTATTTTAAAAGCCCTGCTTTGCAAATTTAAACTTGAAAGTTTTCCCGCCAAAGCGCTGAGATGATCGTAATCTATTTTACGATAATTCTCTTTTTTATATACAACCATCTCCCGCCAGACTTTATAAGCCTCGAATTTCTTTTCGCTTTGCAAAGGAAATTTATCAAAATGCTCGACGATTATCTGTAATTCGGAGCTCTTAGTTACCCTATAATATGCATAAGGCTTGGTTGATCCGCTCTTGGGAGCTCCGCTTGATTCTTTTCCTCTGTATATCTGCCCTACGTTATTAAAAAAATTGTGTATTTCTTCAACTATTTGACGATTGTCTTCTCTTTGTTTTACTGAAAAATATAAACCAAACGAACCGCCTGCTCTAGAGTAAGTAAAAGCTGCCTCTCCATCAGCAAAACCAGTTACGTACCAAGGATCTAACATATTTATAGTTAAAGTGTTCTAATTGGAACTTTTTCACGTGGAACATTGAAGCTTTATTAAGCTTATTATCCTAAAATGTACTGTTTTGTCAAGTAATTATTTGCTTTCCATGACGCTTACGCGGACCTTGGCTGGCTTAGCTCCAGGCATACCAAAAAGCCCCTTCTTCTCTTCAGACAATACCTGAATCTTAACATTCTTACGCGAAAGCTTCAATTCTTCTAAAGCCCTAGCAATCGCTTCTTCAACAGTATTTCCTTCAGTCTCTAAATATTTCAGTTTCTTCATTTTTGTTTATTTAAACGCACCTGATAAATAAGCATCAGGACGCTATTGACAAACCAATAAAGCACCAAACCCGATGGCATCTGATAAAAGATAACCCCAAACATAATCGGCATAATGATTGACATTATTTTCTGCTGCTGAGCTGCTTCACCAGTTGCCTTTACCATGGAGATCTTTTGTTGCACAAACATCCCTATGGCCATTAAGATCGGCAGTATATTTACCTGATTGCCCAAAAGCGGAATTGAATTCTTCAAGGTAAAAAGCTGATCCGGAGAAGAAAGGTCTTTAATCCAAAGAAAGTGCGCACCTCTTAAGGCTACAGAACGAATTAATGCCTGATATAGAGCAAAGAAAATCGGCATCTGCAATAACAAGGGTAAACATCCTCCTAGCGGGTTAACCTTATGCTCTTTATACAGTTCCATTATTTCTTTATTTAATCTTTGGGGATTATCTTTGAGCTCTTTGCGTAAAGCATCAATCTTAGGTTGGAGTAGTTGCATCTCTTTCATCGAACGCATTTGTTTTAAAGAAAGAGGGAAAAGTAGCAGATAAACCGCAAGGCTCAATATAATTATGGCCCAGCCCCAATTATGTACTAAGCTATAAAAAAATCCAAGTAGCTGTAAAAGAAGTTGTGCAATAAAATCAAAAACTCCAAAATATATAATTGCTGACCATTCCGGCTTAATACTATCTAAAATCTTTAAATCCTGAGGGCCCAAATAGATACGATATAAATGTCCAATCTGCTCTCCGGGTTTTAAAGTAATTTCATTACCTGATATTCCTACTTCTGTTTCCTGGGGGTTAATTTTTTTAACATAAGCGCTAGTAATTAAATCAACTGGTTCAAGAATGGCGCAAAAATATTGATCACGTAATCCAACAAATTTAAGGTCATTTACTAAAAGCTCTTTACCGGCTGCTGAATGTATTGTTTTTTCTTTACTACTTAGAAGGATATCCTGATAGCGAGACTGAATATTCTTTGCCGATAAATCCAAGCGACCTAAAATCAGCTGTGGATTTAGCAAAAGAGGAGAGGAGGATAAATTTTGAATCTTAATCTCTAAGTCTATGATATAACTATCGTTAGGAATAATGAATTTTTTACTAATTCGCTTATTCTGATCTTGATAAACAAATGAAATTTGCTCATTACTTATACTTTCCTGCTTAAACAAATTGTTGTTATCGCTAAGCAAACCGAATTTAAGCGACAGGTGGTGTTCAAGTTTATTTTTAAAAACCACATCCACAATAGAAGCCTTGGATGGATCAAAAATTATATCCCGGCTACCCTGGGTAAACTTCACGACTTCTTTCGCAGGCTCCAATACAGGCTGAAGTAAAACTGCTGCAGAATTACTGGCCAGGATCTGTTGCGTCTTTACCTCTATCTGCCCCTTATCATTCATAACTCCTTTATTATCAATTGGTTGCGGCTTAGGGCTTATAGCTGACCAGCTTAACAAAACTAATAAAGATAAAGCAATGGCTAATACTAAACGTTTTTCCATAAATTTTATGTTAAGGGATCATAACCTGACCGGCCAGAAAAAGGATGGCAACGCAGAATTCTTGTTAACCCCTTACATACTCCTTTAATTAACCCGTATTTTAGAATCGCCTGTTTGGCATACTCAGAACAACTTGGTTCAAAACGACAGCTTACCGGCATAGCTGGTCTTACATACTTCTGATACACAGCGATTAACTTAAGCATAGGCCCCGCTGGCGTTAAATGCAAAGTTTTTTTCTGCCCTTGCTCCGTCGACGAGCTAAGGTCTTGCGTCCAGCCTTAGTGGACATTTTCTTGCGAAAACCCTGGCTTCGCTTGCCGACAATATTCGAGGGCGTCGTTAAATTCTTTTTCATTTTAGGTTCTCCTTGTTTACCCCTGCTAATAAAGCTAGACGGGTTACAAAATTATTAAAATGGCCTTCTTGATTTTGTGAATTGTAACACACATTCATCATGCGGTCAAGTTTTTTATTGACGTTCTAACATATTATTGTATAATAACTGACGTTTAAGTTTTCTGCTTGCAAGGTTTTTGGTCTCTGTTATAATGATTGTGTTTCCTTCAGTCTGGATGGCAATTTTTATCCACAGATTTATGCAAGCTGTGTATAATCTGTTAATTTCATCGACCTGGAATTCAGTCAGTTTGCCAACGAGTTTAGTTTTATCAACGGGTTAAAAATGCTTGAG
Organism: Candidatus Omnitrophota bacterium; assembly: GCA_023229385.1. GTDB lineage: Bacteria > Omnitrophota > Gorgyraeia > Gygaellales > Profunditerraquicolaceae > UBA6249. Next base: position 5,819 of record JALNZI010000071.1, read on the forward strand.
CTTACCAAAAATTGGGATGAGGTGTTAGGCGATTTAAAATCCAAGCTTGGAGAAACTATATTTTCCACCTGGTTGGCCCCGTTAAAATTTTCTGTTGCGGATAGTCACAACATCAACCTGGAAGCTCCGGATCAGTTTTTTAAGGATTGGATTGAAAAACACTATCTCGGGCTCATCCAAGAGACCCTGAAAAATAAGGGATTGAATAATCTGTTAGTAAAGTTAAGTGTGGCTGACATACAAGACGCCCCGCTTACACAAAATAAGCCCAGCGAGACAAACATTAGAACCCCGGCACCGGCAGGCTACCTTAACTTAAATTCACGCTATACTTTTGAAAACTTTGTGATCGGCCCATCTAACCGTCATGCCCATGCATATTCACTGGCTGTCGCAAATTCGCCAGCTAAAACATACAACCCCCTGTTTATATATGGAGGGGTGGGATTAGGAAAAACACACCTTATTCAGGCCATCTGCCATCAAATAAAAAACAATGGCCCGGCAGGAACAAAAATATGTTATGTCTCAAGTGAAAAATTTACTAACGAGTTGATTGATGCCATACTTCACCGCACGACCACCTCTTTCAGGCAAAAATACCGCAACCTTGATGTTTTGGTTATTGATGACATTCATTTCATCGCCGGGAAAGAATCCACCCAGGAAGAGTTTTTCCACACCTTTAATGCATTATACGATTCGCATAAACAAATCGTTTTTTCCTCCGACCGGCCGCCAAAAGAAATAACTAACCTGCAGGACCGTTTGGTTTCCCGCTTCGGCTGGGGATTGGCTACGGACATCCAGCCACCGGACTTAGAAACCCGGGTTGCCATTCTAAAGAAAAAAATTGAACGCGAACCTGTCAGTGTGCCCGATGACGTAATATTCTTTATCGCGCAATTAATCAAAACAAACATTCGCGAGTTAGAAGGAGCGCTGATTAGAACAATCGCTTATTCTTTATTAGAAGAGGAGCCGGTGACTTTACAGCTGACCAAAGAAGTACTTAAAGACCTTCTAAAGGAACCAAAGAAATTAATTACCGTAGATTTCATTCAACGCTGTGTGGCTGAAGAATTTGGAGTGTCTTTGCAGGAATTAAAAACCAAACGCAGAAATAAACAAGTTGTTTTCCCCCGGCAAATTGCCATGTACTTAAGTAGGGAGTTAACTGATTTATCTCTCCCTGAGGTAGGGGAGCTTTTTGGAGGCAAAGACCATACTACGGTTCTACACTCTTATAAGAAAATTAAAGAAGATATTTACAATAAACCGGAATTAAAAGAGCGGGTAGAGAAAGTTATTCAAGTTATTAAACAGTAATTCAAGGGTTGTTAGGGGTATTTTTTTACTTTAACTTTCTTTAAATTAAAGAGGTTGCGCATTTTTCAACAGAAACCTAACCCCTTTAATACTACGATGATATTAAGATTTTAAATATATATAAATAGAAGGAGATCAGATAATGAAATTTAAGGTAGGAAAAGATAGTTTA
>JALNZI010000006.1 GCA_023229385.1 Candidatus Omnitrophota bacterium
TTTTTTATATCAAAGGATATTATAAGATCAAACTTTTTACCTTTTCTACTTTTATATTCTACATCAATCCAATAACCTTTAAAAGTTCCTGTTTCTGACCATTGTTTAGTTATAACAATACGATCAGGATCTTGAGTTTTTCCTTCTTTTAGATTATTACCAATTACTTTATAAACGTATTTTGTACATTCTGGTATTGTAAGTTTCATAAGATTTTCTATAACTCCTGTAATGGATTTGAACCATTGATGATAGTTTTGCAGACTATAGACTTAGGCCACTTGTCTAACAGGAGATGTTAAATATTTAGTAAAACGTAGCTTACTCAAGGCTACTGGCTTAACTTATATTTATATATCTATAAATATCATGTATGCTTATGTACATCATATAGAGTATTTTACTAAATATTATATTCTGAGATTGCTGGAATTTTGGTATTTTTCATAAATGACATAGTAACTCCATTTGATACTGGTCTTGTAGATTGAACTTTTGCTTCAATAAATGTACATACTTTTACTGGACTTGAAAGTTGAAACATTTCAGCACTTTTTGCTATTACACTATCAAATGAAGAACAAATAGATCTTGGAAGATATTCTTTAATTTCAAATGGTTTGAAATATTTAATATCAATTGTATTAAGAGCATCTGTTTTACGTTTAGATGAGTCTCTACCAGTTTTACGACAGAAGTTATCATTTAAATGTGTAATTGAAAATCCTACCAGAAGTCTGTCATCTGGAGTTTTTTTGATACAATAACTATGAGCCAATGTATCTTTATTATCTTCTCTTACATGAAAATACAGTTCATCTTTCATTTTGTCTCCTTTTGAGTATTAGTTAATATGTTTAAATCTTGTGTACTTGCTGTTATAATACTAGAATTTATTAACTGCTTTAATCTAGCATGATTATATGTTCTATCTATTGCTTGTTTACTATCTTCTTTTTTAATTATATTATTATCAATAATAACATAGTTATATTTAATTATGTATATATTTCTAATTGTATCATTTATTTTAAATCCTAATGGAAGAATACAAGCTATAGCTATAAATAAACTTGCTACTCCAGATACTAACCATTTTGTAAGTTTATAATAATATAATTCTTCACCTTCAAGTTGTTTAGCTACTTTAAGTTTTTCAAGTTCAAGTATTTTATCTTCTGAAAGGTATTTATATGCATTTTTATCTTCTTTATTATGTCTAAGATTTAAGTTCATAAAAGCTCAATTGGTTTAAAGATTGTATTAGTTTTAAAAGTTTTTATAAACTCAGTTTTTATTGTAAAAGTATAACCTTTTCCAATGCAACCAAAAAGACCATAACTTTTCCAATCACAAATTCCAGAATTAGTTTTAGCTTTAAGTTTTGTATTACATTCATATGGATTTGTACTATGTCCTCCACAAAGTGGACATACAAACTTACCACTTGGAAATTTAAGTTTAAAATCTTCAAGAGTTTCAAATATTGCTATATTATCTATTCTTGGAAAGTTAGCTCTTTGATAATAATTTAAAGACCAATATGTTCGGTTACTTTCAAGTGCATCTAGAATAATATTTTTATCTATTCCTGTATGATGACTATAATGAGATATTAAACCATTAACGAATTTTATTAATTTTAAAGATTCTTTTTGTTCGTAAAATTGTACTTTATGATATTTTAAATTTGAACGAAAAGCATCTTTTCTTATTTGACTTAAAAGTTCTTTTGTTGTTTTCATAATGTTATAAATTTTGGTATAAAACCACCTTGAGTACAACCAGGAACTGGAATAAGATTATCACCTTTAACGTCTACGTTGTTTAACTTAGACATATTTTGATACCAAGTTTTTTTATATTCTTCTGATATTTTACCAAGTTCAACTAGAATATGATACCCACCACGAGTTTGAAGAACATTAAGACAATCTTTATTAATACAATCAAGTTTTATATCTTCAAGTTTAATGTTATCAAAATCGAAATCTATAAAGATTTTACGACTACAAGCTTTATGTATTTCACTTAAAACTTCTTGTTGTGGATTATATCCACCATAAGGTTTAGAAATAAGCTCTGCAAGCTTTACTAGGCTTTTCTGAGCAGCCTTCTCTAGACTACGAGGGTTTGGATTGATATACAATACAAGAGCTTCTTGAGGTATTATGTTATGTTTCTGAAAGTATCGTCCTTTAGGTATCTCAAGCTGAGATATCTTTTCATATAAAAATTCTTTTGTAGAAGTGAATCTTTTAAGTTGAGATTTATCACTTTTTACATAAGAAACTGTTTGACAATACTTTTTACGTGCAAAGAGACAACAATAAAAGACTTCTCCATGCTGTAACTCTGGAAGCCAGTCTATGAAATCTTTAAAAAGTGGTTCATCTAGAATAATTTTGTAATTCATAATATCCTCAAAAAAATTAAAAATAAAAATGGGTAAGACCATTGCTGATCTTACCCACACCGCGACAGAACACATTCTATGGATCAATCACTGTACTGGATTTCTACAGTTTATTATAGGATTAGGCCCTTACCTGGAATCATCGTATTTTGACCAGTTATCTTCCTAACTTTAGTTTATACCTTTATAGCAACCATTACAACTACATACGATCTATTGTATTATCCACTATAAAAACATAAACAACCTATTGTCCTGTGAAAGGTCATTCTCTATAAATTTTACCATTTTTATCATACCAAGTATATAAAGTACTTGATCTAAATAAATGAGTTAAGAAATCATTATCATCTACTAAACCAAGTATAAATTTAGTAGTTATGTATTTTCCAGTATATGGATCATGTATTTTGTTTACCATAAACGCATTATACTTTAATTTTTTACCAATGTATATTGGTATTTTACTTCTAGAGATAAACTTCTTTTTAAGTCGGTTCATTCTTATAGGAAACATTAACCATTTGATAAATTTATTCATTATTTTTACCTTTATTAGTTTAAATAATAGGAGATAAAGGAATCGAACCTTTTTCGCATTTTCACGCCTTATAAGAGCGTCGGAGATTACCAACCTCCACATCTCCTTTAAAATCAATTAGTTATATTAATTTACAGAAGGTATAGGATTTGAACCTATGGAAGATTACTCTCCGCTACGTTAGCAGTGTAGTGCCTTAAACCTCTCGGCCAACCTTCTATTTAAATATCTTTTTAATTACTTCTTTATTTTTAAATGACTTACATTTATAACAACTTTCTTTTGTATCTAATAATGGAGAAGCTTCTTTAATCACAAGAGATAAAAGAATATTAAGGCAATCATCACTTAAGTTTTTATATACTGAACGTTTCCATCTAGAAAGTATGTTTTGTTCTAACGTTTTTACGTTCATTATTTAACTTTCTGAAGAATATCATCAACAGATTTTCTAAGCAGATATTTGAAATCATCTCTGATAGTAGCATTAGACATTAAATTTTTAATATCAGTTCCCATTTCAGTAAGTAATTTATTTACAAGTTTTTGAGCAAGTTCTTCTTCGATAAGTTCTTTGATACGAGCAAATACTTTAGCTCTATCAATAGTCGCATATACATGTTTTAGTTCTTGAGAAATGTCTATACGATTATTATAATCTATTTTAAAAGTTTCACCACTTTGAATAAGTTTAATTATAGCATTTTCAATGCTTTGTTCTATTCTAGATGTATCTATCATAAAATCCCTTATCTAATTGTACTTAAAGTCATATATTCTGGAAAATTTCTTGATATAAATTTAATACTATTAAAGTAATCTAAATTTTTAGATAATATTAAACATCCATGTCCAATTAAATTAACTGAAAAATTAGACGCGTTGTTATCTGGAATTATGTTTATTATTTCATTAAATTCTTCAACATATCCACATGGAATATATTTATCTGTTATATATCCAGAATCAGTATAAATATGTCCATGTATTATATAATTAACGTTTTTATAATAATTATATAATCTAATTTGAACTGCTGTATCTACACTTGGTTTATTAAATCCACTAAAAAATACTTTATCTTCAAGTAATTGTACTGGTACAAAACCTGTAGAATCTAAAGTTTCTTTATTAATATTTCTTTGTGATACAAATATCATATCATTTAGTTTATAACTTGGAAATCCAAACATACATCGAGTAGATATATTACCTAAAAATCGTTCTTTATTTATAACTCCATTAATTTTAGTTTTAAATATATCTCCATAACTATGTATTATATCTAAAAATTTAGGTTCTATATTAATATTGCTATTAAAATTAACGTTAACGGATTCTACTCTAGAGAGATTAGAAATATAATTAATTAATTTTATTAACATAAGACTCATGCCTGAAATAGTATCAGTATTAATCCATATATTTCCTAAAGTATCAAGTATTTTAAAATTGTATTCTTTTTGTTTATTTATAACAATACATAAATTTGAATGATTTTTAAACATTCGTTCAATTATTTCAAATGTTGAATATTTATCATTATCATTTCTTTTTGAAGTTACAAGCAAGCATTTTTTATTTAAAACTTTAATTTTTGGTAGATACTTATCTATCGAGTTATCTATATTTGGCATCCAAATTATAGTTTTATATTTAGAAATATTATTAATAATTTGATCTAGTATATATAATTGTCCACCATTATAAAAATCTATATCTCTATATTGATTTTTTAATTCATTATATATACATTCACCAAAATATGAAGATTTTCCTATATTATTAAAATCTCCAGTTACTAATAATATCATAAAGTTCCTTTTATAGATGGTAATATTGTATTTTCGTATTCTTCTGGAGATATAATATATTCGTTTTTATTATTCATTATTATTTTATAATAATAAAACATATTATAACATGTGTGATATTTATTATAACTTATTTCTGAAATTAAATTTGTGTTAATATCAATTGTTATATCTATAACATCTTGGTTGTTATTAATAATAGTAGTACAATTTATTAATTTATTATTAAATATTATAGAAGTTTTAATATTAATTATAAACATTATCCAATACTCCAATTTATAGTATTTTTAGCCCATGAAGGTTGTCTACATTTTATATATTTATTAGTCCATTTATACCAACAAACAATTCTAGATAATGGAACTATTCCTTTAGGAACTTGTTCAACAACTATATATTTATAATATCCTTCTTCACTTATGTCCATACAATTAGATGTTATATGTTCTTGAGCTTCTTTTAATGTATTATACCATCCTAATAATCGTATATTTGAATTTATAAAATCTAAATGAATTTTGTTTTCTTTTTTAAATAATATTGGTCTTATTGCAGTAATGAAATATTTACTTATTTGGTAATATTCTTTTATTTCTTTTTCTGTCATATTTAGTTTTATCTTTGAAAGTTTTCTCAGTTTGTTTAGGTAATGGTATTCTAAATTTTTTAATCTTATTTTTCATAATTGATTAGTAAAATCAGGTATATTTTTCCAACACCAAATAAAAAGACATTCATTAGGATATATTTGCATTAATTTATCCCAATTATATCCATGAGCTTTATGTAAAAGTCTTATTAACATTGTTGTATAATTATCTCTATTTCCTGAAGATAATTCTATTTTATAATCTCTTATAAAATCATCTGAAACTTCAAAGTTATATGTATGATTATCATAAATAATTGGTCCATCATAATTAAATAATTTATTGAAATATTTAAATGTTTGTTCTGTTATGGAAAATTTCATATATTAACTTTTCTTGGTGGAGAATCTTTATGTATTTCTTGTAAGTTGAATATACATTTATCTAATTTAATAGATTGTTGTAATTGTACAAGCTGTCTAAAATATTGATCTCTTGCATCTAGATCATCTAGACACTCTAATGGAATTTTAACTGTAAGTAGATAGTTCTTTTTAAGCATATTTAATCCTTGAATAGATCTTCTCTTGAGATATTATATGGATTGTTACGTTTATACTGTGAATTTAGATGTCTATCAATAACTTTTTGTTCCATTTCATTATTTTTTTGTATATCACCTCTTAGATAACTTTTTAAAATATTATCAACTTGTTCCCAGCTATCTGCTCCAATTTGTTCTAGACTTGTATTTGATACTCCAAGTCCATCTGTTGCATCTGCATTAACACAAGCCATAAGAGCATTAGCTTGTTTTAGATGTCCACTGTTTGTAAGATCTTCTACGAGATATTTAGCAAGTTCATAAACTTCTGTTTTCCATAGACTTTGTATTGGTCCATAATCACCAACATCACCATGTAGGGTCCAGAAACCGAGCATCAGTTCAGAATAGTTATCAGTAGAAATAACCATTCCATTATTTAATCCTGCTATTGCATATAAATTTATCATTCTTATTCTAGCTTTTACATTACCTTTGTAAATTGTATTTCTATTATCAACATTATTTCCAAATTCTGAACGTATATCATCGTATACACCATCACAAGTTTGATCAATATCATAGCAATGAAAATTTTTACAAAAATATAATCCGATATCATTTGCTCTATGATTTTCATTAGATTTATTACTTTTAGTTGGAAGCGAAAGTCCAATCAATGGTAAATTAAGTTCATCCATTACTGGTTTAAGTAATGCTGCACATAGTGCACTATCAATTCCTCCAGATATTCCAAGTACAACACTTTTAAGATTATTAGAAATCATATAATTCTTAAAATTAGATCTAATATTAGATATTACTTTAGAACAATTCATGATTAATCCTTATAGTTAAAAGCACGTTTATATGTGGTTATATCTTCTTTAGAACCTAGAAATTTACCAGGATCATCACTAAGTTTAACTGTATTATACTTATAATCATCAATATAAAGTGATTGTAATTTAATTACAATATTAAGTGGACTTATCAAACCGTCATTGGATGTATCTGTCCCCCATCCAAATGAACAATCAAGATTAGGATATTGATATCTAATATCTATAATTTTATGTGTGTTTAAATTATCAGAAAACATTATTTTACTTGAAGTTTTATTATATTTTCCTAATAATTTTACAAAATGAGCTATGCTTCCACTATCTTGTCTTAAATTTATACTTTCTTTTATATTTTTAAGAAACCATTCACTTCCATATGTATCTGTAAGAAAGTAGGTATCTGGAAAGATTTTAATGTAATCGCTAACTAATTGTTTTTGTGATTCTTCTAGATAATCCGCTTGTATAATATCAATTTCATACGATTCAATATTTCTATATTGATAATCTTTATTAAATTGATATTGAGCTAAAGCAGCATATAACATATTCATTTCATGAGCAATTGTACCAATGGCTGGTATATTATATTTATTAGCTAGAGATATATTAGATGTTCCAATAAGCTTATCTGGAATTTCTTTGAGACATTTCTCGATGAATATTTCTTGAAATTTAATATTAGAACGTCTACGAGTGCCAAATTCTACAAAATTAATATTTCTACAACTTTTAATTAGTTTAATTTTTTCATCAGTTTTTCTTATAAAAGCTTGTTCATGTTCATTACTAAATTTTCCCATAGTTTCTAAAGTATGATTTGAGAAAACTTCATTAACGGTTGACATTATAAGTGTCTCAAAAGGTATAAGATCTGATATTTTTCCTGTATAATATAAATTATTTATATCTTGATTCATACTTGCAGCATTACCAATATCAAGTTTTGATAGATAATCTATAAAATCTAGATCATTAAAATGTTTATATAATAGCTGAAGTTCTGAATATTTAAATTTTAAGTTAAATAATTTATTAACTTCTTCTCTTATTTTAACATCTAGAAATTTTAAATTAATATTACCACGATTGTATAATCTATAAGTAACAATATGATTATCTAATTTCATTTTGTATAAAAAGTATAACATTTTATACTTATACATATCACAATCAAGTAGTGAAGTTATCATATTACTTACTTTCTGATAAAGTTTTAGCTACAGATAAAATCTCATCTAGATAATTATGTCTATTACAACCTTTAAGTAATAAATCCATACATTCTTTTATAAGATGATGATATTTTGGTTTTATACATTTGTATAAAAAACTATTAGCTTCTGCTTCATATAGTATTTCTTGAGATAAAGTTATATCATCTTTAATATCAGTATGTTTTGCGTTAATATGTCCTTGTTCATGAAGTCCAACTATTATATAACATAAATCCATTTTAGAATTTGTTATTTTTGTTTGATTATTATGTTCTAAATATCTTTTATATATTCTTTTAGTTCCAATAATTATTCTATATGTTTCATTATCATATGATCCGTAGTTAAATTTATCTTCAAAATCAAAATTGGTAATTTCAATTTTTATTGGTTCTTTAATACTTTTAGTTTGTACTAAAGCAGACATATTACCTCATAGATATATGTAAAATTTTATTTGCATTTATCATAAGAACTCTAACTCCATCAGTAAATAACTTTTTAGTATTATCAAATGGAGGATCTTTTACTGATTTAATTCCAGAATCTAATATTAAATCTAAACGTTCATCTTCAATTATAGCTGCTGCTACAGATTTATTAAGAACACAAAAATTAGAAGAATCATTAGGTGAAGATTGTTCTTGAGTTAGTTTATAACCATCTTTAAAAATAATCGTATTTCTATAATATTTTGATTTATATTCAGATATTATAATAGCTATTTTAAGTGATCCACCAATGTTATAATTTGCATCAATAATACGATGATTAGTAAGTTCTTTTATAGCGATTTGTTGTATTGAATCTTTGTTTGGAATAATTAACCAAGGTACTCCAAGAACGTTTTGAACAATCATATTAGTAAAAACTTGATAGTTAGAAAATACATTTCCTATAAGTTTTTTAGACCAAAGAATTCCAGGAATATGAACTATTATTTTATCATCTAGAACAGTATAAATCATATTATCAAATATAAAATAATCAGTATATTCAATTTTTGTACTATATTCTTGAACAGATGAATATAATTCTCTTATTCCTAAAATATGAGGGGTTATTTCAATTATAACTGGTAAATATTCAAATTTAATAATATCATATTTATGATTTATATAAGTATGAAATAATTTATCTTTATGTTCATATATAACTGTTTTAGTAAAACAATATATTTTACCATTAATTACTTTTGCGTCTATGATATTTTCAGATAGTGATATAACTTCAGAAATGTTAAAACTGTTATTATTTTGAATAACATATGATGATTGAGCTGTTACTTGAATGTTATCATTTACTTCTGGAGGAATTGATCTGTCTTTCTGTTCTAAGACTGCTTCGTACCAAGATCGTATACTAGAAGGTATATTTGATAAATTTTTAGCGTGTTTAGGTAATGTTACTTTTTTATTAAAAATTGAATAGTTTAAATCCATTAGTTTAAGTTCTTTTACTTCTCGTCTAGAAAAATCAGGATGATTACCCTGATATGGATGAATTCCAAGAAATAATTGTATAGTTACAATTGCAAATCCAAACCAATCAGTTTTATCACTAAATTGACCAAATTTTACAGTACGATCTCTTACAGTATCCATTATGGCAGTACAAGGATATCCAGAGATTTGATAACTATCGGTGTCACAGAAGTATACATTATCAAAATTTTTATTTACTAAAAACTGTAGTTCGTTATAATCACCTACAACACAAGAATGCTTATGTAATGCAATTGTTGTATCTCTCATTATATTTATAAGTTTAATAAGAGTTTTTATATCTATATTATTTTTTTGTTTCCATCCTTCGTTGTACATCCAGCATAGATAAATTCTATCTGAGATATAGTCCATTGAAAAACCAATATCATGATAATTTTCAACACATATATCTCTAGGACATAATACGTTTTTATAAGGTATATTTGTTAAAGCATCTATCTTACCGATAGGAATCATTTTACTTACGTCATGATATATTTTAAAAGCAGTACTACCAGATCTATATACTTTTCCTTCACCACCTGCTGCTACAAACTCATTCTGTCCAAGATTAAATTTTTGTCTTGACTTTTTAAGAGTTATTTGCATTAATTAATCCTATGAAGTGTTTTTCTTGTAATATCACTAGTCATTTCATCAACGTAAATTATTATATTTGAATCGATTATAAATGTATAACCATCATCACTTTGATATATTGGTCTTGGATCATATAATGTTTTTACTTTTTTAACTGCATCTTCTTGTGTATACATTATACATGAAGTTAAAAATAAATAAATAAATATAAGTAGATATTTCATATTATACCTCAATAATTTCTGTACAATTTTTATGTTTTTTAAATATTTCTATTAAATTTAAATATTTTTTATAATTTTCATTTGGATATTGTTTATAACGTTCTATAAATTCTTTATCATAATTTTTATTATTACCTTTAAAATAATGTATATCTTGTTCTAAATATATTACTATTTTTGGAGAGGTATTACTAAAGGATACATTATATTGTTGTTCTCGTAATATTATATAAAATATAATATTTGTATAAAATGTTACACTTTTATTAGGATCATATAATTCTTTCATTGTATTTATATCTGAAATTCCTATAACGTAATCTAGATCAATAATAGTTCCATCCATAAGTTTAACTAGATATGACATAAGTATTCCTCTATTATCATTGTAGCCATTGAGAGATCATCATTAGGATAAATATCTCTAGAGTTCCATTCTCTAAGTTGAGCCTTCATTCTAGCCATAACAAATTGATTATTTGTGCGTTTAAATGAAACTAAAGCAATTACTGCTTCTTTAACATCAATACCGTATATATCAGTTACTCCATCAGAAAATAAACTTATAGTTTTAATATTTTCTAGTATTTGAACGTTTTTACCATAATATGGAGAATTTTCTATTTGATTAGAAGTATCTTCTCCAGTTGTTAAATTAATAACTCGTTCTGTAAGTATTGGTTTAAATTTTTCATACATATCTCTGCCATTTTCATCATAAACATAAGACATATATAATGGTGTATTTGGATTATAACTTCGAATAATAATTTTTTCTTCAACATCTGTTTTTATATAAATTACACCATCACCAATTATTGTAAGTTTAACTGTGTTATCTTTTTCATGTGAACATTCTAGATATGTAGCATCAAGTGATATGTCTGATAAGTGTAATATACTTGGATGTAATAAATTAATATCCATTCTACATAATAATCTTGCTGCTATATCACTTGTTTTATGAGGAGTACAAATTCCATCTTTAGATGTAAGTGAACATCCATCAGAGAGACATATCTTATTTGAATAAGCATATGCATAATCTTGACAATAATTATGTGATCGTCCGATTACGTAATATGAATCTGTTTTTATATTCATAATTTTTCTAACATTTTAATGTTAATTAGTCCAAGAAAAGCACCAACCACAGCATAAATTTGATGATGATTTATTTTAAGTATGTCTTCAATAATTATAAATATTAAAACCCAAGCACAAATAAAAAGAATTGAATATAAAAATTTATTCATAATTATCTTCTATTATTTGAGTAAACTACGCTTTGGCATCATCTATTATATCTAGAATATCAACAAATGGCTTTTACAGCCTACAAGCGTAATTTACTAAAATATATGTACTATAGGTAGGAAAACACCTTGCTTATAATATAGATTAAATTTAAGGCATCTAGTGATTTATTATAATTGGGGTGTCATCCAATCACAGGAACTCCTACACTATAGTATTAAATAGTTACTTGTGAAAGTACTTGTTGTGTATTTTGAGATGTAACGGTTTGAGATTTAGATGAAAAGCTTTGAGAAATAAGTCCAGCTATTTTACCAAGACTACTTGGACTTGCATCTTCAACAGAAATAAACTTGTCAATTCCACATTCTTTTGCAAATATTTCAAGATTTGTCTTAGTATTAATATCTTGCATATTTACTCCAATCATAACTATAATTGGAGCTGAAGTGTAAGCTTTTTCATCTTTTTTAAGAGCATCGATCTTAGCTTTTAAGATACTGTTCTTTTTACATTTAACTGAATTATTTTCTTCACCATCAGTGACTATAAAGATACAAGCTGTTGCATCGTAGTCTTGATCAATAAGTTGTCTACAGAATGTTTCTGATGCTTCGAGAGTATCTAGAATAGCATCTCTAAGAGCAGTCATACCACGACATTTAATGGTTCCAACATAATTATTTTCATCAATCTGATCTACTGGTTGTAGACCATGAACTTCAGTAACGTAATCAGAGAATCGTGTTACTCTCTGCATGATTTTATTTTTGGTTGGAAGCTTTTTATTCATCTTTGTTATGTCAATAAGCATACGTTCGATATCTGATGCAAAACTTCCTACACTTCCAGATGTGTCTAGAGCAATCATTCCAATCATCTGTTCATTATCAAAAGCATCAGTAATTGGAACATGACCAAATTGAAATCCACTCATTGTTGTTGTACTTACTAAATTTTTTTCATCCATAAATTATCTCCTTATTTAGATTTTCGTTGATGTTTATATTTTCTAAAACTATATTTATCAAATCCTTTAGATTGAGCTTTAAGTGTGTCACTTATAGGCCAAGGTTCCTTCTCTGGAGTTGATAAAACTCCAGAAATAAATTGTTGTATCTTTTGAAATATTGTATAATTATCCATTACTTTTTGAAATTCAAATGGTTTTAGAAATGGATCTTTAAATAAAGTTAAATTTTTATATCTATCCTGAAAATTAAAAGAACTATTAAGTAATATTGGAGTTTTATATTTAATATGTAACTCAAATAGTTCTTGTGAAAAACCAGTTTGAAAGCTTGTTTTATGTATTTTATCTATAGATTTTTCATATTTTGTATTTGTAAGTATTTTAATAAGTGCATCTCTAGAATATACAATCAAGCTTTTCGATAGATAATATCCTGAAACTAAAACTCCATTATAATAATTACCACATATAGAAATTAAAAAAGATTCATATTGTGGTTCATAATTATTATAATAACTATTATTAAACATTGTATATAATTCTTTAGATTTAAAATTATCTAGAACTACTTCAGATTTTCTAAAGTATTTAATACTTTTATCTATTCCAAGATTCATTATGTTGTCATAAAAGTCATGAAATGAACTATAAATTACCATACTATGCTACTTGTTTATGTTTGATTGAACTATAAAGTGAAGCTCCAATGAATCCTACACCAATAAGTCCAGTAATTACTTCTGGAACTTTAATAAAAGTGTCCATAAACATTATAATAGCAAGAGCACCAATTGCCCAATGCGCTCCATGTTCTAGATATATAAACTCTTTGAGAGTCTTTTTATCTACAAGATATATTGTAAGACTTCTTACAAACATGGCACCGATACCAAGACCAATAGCTATAAGAACTATATCTTTACTAAGAGCAAATGCTCCAATAACACCATCAAATGAGAAACTTGCATCAATGAGTTCTAGATATAAAAATAGAACAACACCAGCATGTTTAATAAGCTTTTCTTCACCTTTAAGTATAAATTCGCTAAGTTTATCTATAACTATAAATAAAGCTACTCCACTAATTGATGAAAAAGCTAGAATACTTTGTACATTTTTTGGAGATATATTTAATATTGTTACTAATATTGTCATATATATTAATAAAGGCCAAGTTAAATTCCATCCATTTATTAATTTAATATAATGTTTTTCTCCAGGTAACCAGTGTGTTTCTTTTTCTTTATCAAATATAAAAGTAAGAAAAATCATAAGTAAGAAACTACCACCAAACATAGATATGAGATTATTACATGATTCTAGATGATGACTATAAGCCAACCCATCAAATAAAGCTAACTTAACTGTTTCTAGTAAATTAATACCAGCAAATATACTTACAAGTACAATTGGAAATATAAGTCTCATTCCAAATACTGCTACAAGTATTCCCCACGTAAGAAATCTACGTTGCCATATTTTAGGCATAAGTTCAAGTTTTGTTGCATTTATAACGGCGTTATCAAAACTAAGACTTACCTCAAGTACTCCAAGAAACAAAGCAAGTAAGCTATAAGATAATCCAGTCTGGAGATCTATACGAAGTCCCCATAAAAATGCTAAAATTACTCCAATTACTGTAATAATAAATGACATTTTAAAGTACTTCACAAAGATCTCCTTATTTAAGTTTCAAAGTGTTCGTGTATTTTTAGTATTAAACCTATGCCAAAAATTATTAAACAAATACTATTTATGATTAATGGATATATTAAATCTGGTATTTTATCTATCATACTAAGCTGAAAAATAACAGTTACTAAATTTAATATAAAAAATGTTAAATTATATAACATATATTACCTACTTAAATATTTTAAAAAATAATGCTTGTTCTTCAATTGAATTTGGTGTAAATAAACAGATTATTAATGAAATTATAAATACTATCAATGATTCTTTCCAAAATGATTTATCATTTAAAATAAATAAAACAAATGAAATAAATGATAAATAAAATACTATTGTTGCAGTGTTATTTAAAGATAATATTAAAAATTTCATAATAATCTCCTTAATTACTTCTTTTTACGTTCAAGTTCAATCTTAAGTTTTTCTCCAGCAATACTTTCGACTGTTGCTGTTCCAATAAATGGAATATTGAACTTTTTAGATACAATGTGTCCTCCAGATTGACCAGCCATTTTAAATAGTTTCTTCTGGAGACCAGTAAGCGAAAGAATGATAGCAATAACAATAACCCAACCAAGTAGGGCAATTGACCAACCAATTAATGTAAACATAATTTCTCCTTAAATGAAATAAAAAAGGGAACCGACCGTTAAGTCAGTTCCCTAATGTTATAATAGTATGTATTAATTAGATACCAAGTGACTTGAGAGCAGCATCAAAAGCAGGATCAATTGAAATTGCTTTTGCACGTACTGCAACAAGTACTGCACGTTCAGTAGCATCAACACCACCATCCTTCATAAGAAGGTCTGTAAGCCACTGTGCTTCAGTAGCATCGATAACTCCAGGCGAACCTGCATCGTTAAGCGTAGCGTCACATACTGCGTCTGACATGAGTGTTACGAATGAAGGATCAACGTTACCTGAACACGCATCGTTGATCTGAAACAATGCTTCAACTTCTTCTTTTGAAACTACGCTATCTGCATAGATTTCTGTACGAAGCTGTGTGACTTCATCTGCATCAACTTTACCATCTGCAATTACTGCCGCTACGAGATCTTTAAGAGACATGAAATACTCCTTAAGAGACATGAAATACTCCTTAAATTGAAGTTAAAGGTAATTGATAAATAATACTAATTCAAAAAAATATAAAATACTATATTTATGGTTGTTTTACATCCAAATTAGTAGCTATGCTTCTAATCTATAGTATTTTATTAGTTACCAGCAATATTAAATTTACTTTGTGAGAGCGTTAGCGCCAGGAATAGTTGTAACCAGTGTATCTAGAGACATGATTTTACCAACATTGATAAACTCTGCTCCAATTGCGCCATTCTTAATTGTACAAAGATGTGCTGCTACACCAGTTTCTGTACTATTAAGCTGACCCTGTACAAGACAACTTCCATCTTCTTTTACCATATTGATGCTTGCGTCGTAATTTGAAAAGCTTACGCTATTACCTTCACTTGCATCTGTGTAGTTAAGACAAACTATGTATAGTTCATCTACTGAAGCATCGATTTTATTAATGGTGATAAATTCTTCTTTATCACCATCTTTTAAATCAACACCAGCATCATCTTCCATATTAATAAATGGAAAAGAATTTAGATCTCCTTGGCTTCCTCCAAGTCTTTTTGTAAAAATACTGAAATTACTTCCATCCTTGTTTTTTCCAAAAAGCATTAAGTCTAGGTCTACTTTAGCTTTCCACTGAAGTACAATTCGCATCTGCTTAATTGTACCAACTGATGCACTTGCGTTCTTATCTTTAAGAACGATTTTTGGTTTAAGTTCCACAACTTACTCCTTGTTAAAGTTAAATGTATCAGAAAAATTAAAAATAAAATTAAAGTATTCCAACTTGTTTAGCAGCATTCTGCCAGATATCGTATTCTTCAAGAAGAGCTTTATACAGATCTTCATCTGAAGTTTTATTGATATCTTTGATTCTCTGAAAATTAGCATTATCTATTTTACGACCTGACATTGTATCAAGCTGTTCTAGATAGCTCATTCCAGCCGTTCCAATACCAATAAATTTGAAGAAAATATTATATTTTGATATTTCCTTCATATATTTAGTTGTATCACTTCGATCACTGTTATCACCATCTGTTACAAAAATAACAAATGTTGGTATTTTTGATAGATTTTGTTCGACGTAATAGTCAAAAATCTTTGCTATAACAGGACAATATTCTGTACCATTCCATTCTGCTTTTGGAACAATATTTTTATTTACGAAATCGACGATATTACCAAGACCGACATTTGAGCATGATTCACATCGTCCTGAAAATCTGAATGTTTCCATTTCACCATTATCATCGAATTTAAGTGCAAGTGGCATCATTCGTTCAACTGTTTTCTGAACAGTTCCATTTGAAAATTCATCTTGCATACTTCCAGAAACGTCAATCACAAATGCAACTCTTGCTTGAGTTACTGCAAGTGATTTTGTTTTAAGAACAGCTTCAAATGTCTTTTCCCGAAGTTTGATCCCATCAGTAACTTCAGTTTTCTTACCAAAATCAAATAGTCCCATATAGATCTCCTTATGTTAAAAGTTTATAAAGACAAAGCTAATTTAATATCATCTATGAATTTAATATCAAAAGATTGGTTATTGGCTGGAATGAATTTACCATAAGTTCTAAGAAGAAAGCTTGGGTGATATGTAGGAAGATATTGATATTTTACATCATTAATTCTTATTGGATATATACTTCCACGAATCTTTCCAATACCAAGATCTCCAAAATTATAAAATGTAGATGCTGCACAACGGCCAAGAGGAATAATTACTTTAGGTTTTAATCTATCGATATCATGTTCTAGATGATGTTTACACAAACTTATTTCATCTAAAGTTGGTTCACGATTACGATTGTTACTATCAAGTGGATGATTTCTCACGTTATTTGTAAGAGCAATATTAAATATTTTGTAAGTATCCCAAAGATGTTTAATTACTGATCGAAGATAACATCCAGCGGGTCCTACAAACGCTTGTTTTAATTCACTTTCACGTACCCCAGATCCGATTCCGTAGAAGAGTATATCTATTTGTTTATCATTATGTTTGATAACTTCAGTTGGAAGTCGATCACAATTATATATATATTGACATTTAGCAGGACATTCTTTTTCTAAGTTTAGAAAGGTTTTTTCCATTGAATATTGCTCTTTTTATATTTATAATTTTAAAAATAAATTGTTCAATAAAATTAAAAATAAAATTAAGCATTGGATTTTCTCTTGTATGATAAGATCTCATTATTGATCCTTAACATCTATTGGTTGATAAAGATAAAATCCTATTAATACAATTGGTACAACTACTGTTTCGATAAATATAATGCTTAATGCTACATTACCTGGAGATACATTATAATTTATATCTTTACTCATTTCTTGAGTAGTAAAAAGTCCTTTTGGTTCATAATTTTTACCATTAATGTTTCTAACTGATGTACAACTTGTTAAAAACATACATGAAATTAGTAAAACTAACAAAAACTTTTTCATGATTTTAATCCTTTTTTAGTTTGTTTATTAATTTTAAATAAATTTTTTATATTTCTATCAAGTATTTTAGATAGTTCTTTATTAGTTTCATTTATAATAGTAGGTGTTAAACCTGATTCACCTTGTGTTAAAGTTATATTAATTTCATTTAAAATTTCATATTTTGATATTTCTTTAATTTGATATTCTTTATTTTTTATATAAAATTTTATAGTTGTAGATTTTCGATCAATTGATTGTATTTCTTTTTGAAGTAATTTTATCAATTTTTCTACTGTTATAGTCATACTTTTATCCTTTCACTTATTAGTTTCTAAATTAAATGAAGTATTAATTATATTTTCAACTTCATTAAGAGATTCTTCTATTTTTGAAATTTTATCTTGAAATTTTTCTTTTATTAATTCTTTTGTTTTTTCTAATATATATTTATTAATATTATTTTCCCATTGTTCTATAACTTTTGTAATATCTAATTCAACTCCATCAACTAATAATTGAACATTATATTCTTCTTTAGCAGGAGTGATAACTTCAGTCCAATCTTTACCACATATTGTATATGCTAATGAATGCATTACAACATGAGATAAAGTAGAATATTCTGTTAATACTTTATTTTCTAAAATCATAATTTTCTACAATCTATTTGTTGAAGTGAATCATTCGTTGAAAAATAAATTTTCTTAATTTTTACAAACGTTATATAAGAAAAACAATTCGGACAAGGTTTAGATAATACTAACTGACCTTTAGCATTTATTCTTACAACTAGAAGTGACATTCCTTTGATATCTCGTTTAGCATTTAATATAGCTGCTACTTCAGCATGTATACTATTAGGATATCTTTGATATTTCTTAAGAAGATGCTTAACTGAACGTTGTGCTGTGTTATGACCTCTAGAAATAATCTTATTTTTATCAAATATCACGCATCCAACTTGCATTTTATAAGTACTACGTCTAGCTTCAATTATCGCTTGCTTAAGTAGTGAATTCATAATTATTTAATTATTTTTTGAAGTATTATATTATTAGTTTTCATAGAATTTATTAGATTATTTGATTTTAATAATATTTCATCTTTAGATTTAACTACTGTTGGACAAAAATCACAAACACATATATGATCATGAATATGTTTAACTTCTTTTAATGATATTCTTACGGCTAAATCTGGTCCTACACCAGAATATATTATATTTTCAAGTGTATGTATATTTAATGCATTATCTTTAAATTTCCATTGTAATTTATTTATTTGATAATCTAATTGTGGTATTTCTTTAAAGAATACTTCAAAATTAAATCTATGCATAATATTTCCTATTATTTTAAGTTTCTGTAAGTTCAGCAATTCTTTTAAATATATGACTTATATTATCGCATATACCATTGAGTTGTCTTTTAAATTCAGGATCATCTGGAAGATGTAATTGGCGTTTTAAACTTCCATCAAGATCTCCTACTGAATCAAGTAAAAGTTTATTTATCTGTTCAGTATAACTATCTTTGTCATATGCTATTTTAGGAGTCATTTCTGGATTAGTATAACAAAGTATTGCTCTTATAGTTGCAGCTGTTGTATAAATAGTTTTCATAATTTACCTTTTTTAGAAAATATAATATAATTATAACGTGTTGTTACACCAAAGAAACTTACCCATTGGGTGGAAGTCTTTAACTTCACTTACTCCTATTTTACCAACAGCACATCATCTATATATACCTTGAATAATTTTTATGTATTATGAATTACCCATTAGATATTTGTAGACATATCGCACTAGTTGGTAGTTCGTCTCACTCATTAAAGATGGCTACTTCTAAGCCTACTATTATAATTATATTAAGATACTAATCTCATCGAGATCCCATCGACAGCATCGCTGCAGGATTGTCCTTGTTTGATAACCCAATGTAAAAGATCGGATTAGATATGCATAATTTTAAATAGAATATACTCTTATTGCCACGTATGATATTACATATCCCGTAAAGAGAAGGTACATTCTTCTTGTATAGAGTGTGCTGAAGCCATAACAATGGTTACATAACTCCACTATATTCTATTAAAATATAATAGCACGACTTATACGGCTGATAGATTTATCACAATTAAGTGGCCAGACGGATAGCCTGGTTATTTTCTTATCGATGTAAGGATTAATTGTCTAACTATTTTTTCCGCGTTTGCCTGTCGTGCATGTAAATATACAATAGTTCAGAATTTCACTGTAAACCTTACGTTTCAATAAAGACTATAACTGTTATTGTATATTTATTTTTTTAGTTATCAAATACTTGTTCAGCGGTCATTCCAGATACCTTACTTTCTGAAACATCTGCAACAACAGTAGTTCTTTTTCGTTTATCTGAAGCATCTGCAGCTCTTGCTAATGCTCCAATTGCACCTGCAACTTTACTATTTGTACTATCATATGCTGGTTTAGAATCTAGTTCTTCACCAGCTATATTTAAAGATTCTATAACAGCGTTACAAATACCTTTATTAGTAATGTTTTTAAATTGTTTTGTTCCATTCTTTTCATTAAGAAAAGAATTAATTGAAATAAATTTGTTTTTATTTGGTTGCTTAATTTCTCTTGATTGTATTGTAAGAGGACCCATTATATGACTTAGATCAGCTGTTGCAAAATCTCCATCTATTTGTACATTATCTGCTCTGAATATAATTGTTTCTCCAAAACCAATAATTCTTACATCATTACCATTCTTATTTGTGCTGAGATCTCCAATCCAACTTCTTAATTGGCTTGCTACAACATATTTATGGTCATCTGTAAGAAGTCCAGTAACTAAACTAATGTTACCAAGACCATCGATCATTTCAACACCTTTAACTTTGAACATAAAAACCTCCAAATAAAGAGTAATATAAAATGCTGTTACAAACAATTTATAACAGCTGGAATTTTATCTGTAATCGAAAGAATTAAAGGACAATAACTTTCTCTACTTTTTGTATAACCACACATAAGTATCTCTGGAACGTTTTTACATCCAACAACCAGAAGACTATGTGAGTTATTATTTTTAATAAATGCTACATACCCTTTAGATATATCAAACATATCTTTAAGATAAACTGTATTTTTGTTACTTACAAATCCAATGATTTTAGTAAGTAGTAATTTATCTTTAAATGACAGTAAAATGTCTTTTATACATGAAGGATCTTTTTGTAACATAGACCAATATCTAGATATGTGGTCGTTTTGTCGATCAAATGTTATTGTATTTTTCCAAACGTTCTCACCATTCGGACATATATTTATTATTTTTTCTTTACTACAAATTAACTTAGTTATTCCTCTGCGCGCCATACACCAATTCTCCCGTTAAGATGTGACTGCTCTCCTGTATGACTATCAAACTCACTAAGATCACTGTAATCATCACTATCAATGTCTGTTTCTATCATACTATCAAAATTTGATATTCCAGATCTTATATTTTCAACTGCTTCTTCATTATAATGATGTTTGTTATTTAATACATTGCAACTTGAAAGTATTGTATAGAATGTTTCATAGTTACTTTCTCTTGTTCTTGATACTTTAGCTGAAGCTTCCCACCAATTACATAATGGAACTTTAATTACGTTAAATTCTTCCCAAGATTGCCAAGTATCCCAATATAAACTATTGTCTAGAATATTACTTGCAAATAATTTTGCTGATGTAAGAATTCCATCACCAAGATTAAAATCGTTTCCTCCAAGTTCAAGAATATCATCATAATTATTCATAAGTACACTATCTACTGGTAATGTACTTATATTATTAAGCCAATCATAAAACATTCTTGGATTGTCTTCAATGAAACTATCTTTATAATGTTCCCAACAATTGAGTATTTCACCAATACTCCAACGTTGTCCAACTTTGAGAATGTCACAAAATTGATTCCATCCTCCACAGATGTCTAGTTGATTAAAATCTTTATCTTGTTGTATAATCTTTTTAATATTAATCATTGTTGGATAAAGATTATTAATTGATTCTGCTTTATCTGAATCAAGATTATATAAAATACTATCTATATATTCTTTCTTGTATTCAGCTGGAAGATCAATTAAACTTTTATCATTAAATAACTTAATGTTATAATTTTGTTTTTGTTTAATAAGATCTACTAGAAATTGTGGAAATATTGCATTTTTATTTAAGATACCTTCTTTTAATGCACGTTTAACGAGCATTATTACCCACCAATAACGTTCATTGGTATTATAATATTCTTTTTTAGTTATTTTAGTTAGCTGTGGATGATTAAGAATCCAATTAAGTATATTTTCTTTGTATAATTTAATCATTTCTTTTGGTAATATTTTTGTAACGTTATTTTCAATCCAAGATACTTTACCAATGTAATCATAAAGTTCAAAGAAATATTTAAAATTAATATATCCTTTATATATATTTTTTAAATTATCAATAGAGGTTTTACCCATAAAGTTTCTTTTTACTTCATGAGCTATAAAATTATTACTCATTAATGTCCAGAGATTTATAAATTCTCCATTTTTTACTGCTATCATAGCATCTGACATTATAGATGCTATTTGTTTATTTTTAAAGAAAGTACTTGCAAAATTAATTATTTCATCATTTGATGCAAAACCAATGTATAATTCTTTTTTAATTGGTTTTTCTTGTCTATAAGTATAATTCTTCCAATTTGGAAGACCAATATAACTTTTCATACAAGCATGTATTGTCATGTTTGTATTTTTATCAAACATTCCATAAATACCACCTTGACAGTATTCTACTTGAGATATACCATGAAACTTTTCTATATTCCATGAAGTGCCTATAAGAAATGGATTGTATTCTCCGAATACTTCTCCTAC
The DNA here is from genome assembly GCA_023229385.1 of Candidatus Omnitrophota bacterium. Lineage (GTDB taxonomy): Bacteria > Omnitrophota > Gorgyraeia > Gygaellales > Profunditerraquicolaceae > UBA6249. The sequence continues at coordinate 22,628 of JALNZI010000006.1, forward strand.
TTGATCTATGTTATTAATGTCATTATTTTTATTTGGAATGTTAAATTCTGAAGTTGAATATAGAGGATGTATATCTGCAGGAAAACTTCTGAAATCAAACTGTTTTCCAGATTGATGTTGAGTTAAGTTTTCAATTGTTGTAGACATTTCACCAATTTTAATTGGATCAAGTCTATTAGTATGTTGATAATTTATATCACCATTACTATCAAATTCTGGGTATAAATTGTATACATCTTTTCTTTTCTTACCACAACCAAGGTCTATTTCATTACCAAATTCATCTGTTTTTATTATTCTAAATATACATTTTAACTTACCTAGCCTACTGTTTTTACATTCAAGTACGTTCATACATTCTCCTAGGTTTTGATAGAAAAGTTATATACGAAAAATTAAAAATAAAATTAAGCTTTGTATTGTTTATAAAGTCCTTCTTTTACTGTACTTATAAATGATTGTATATCTAATCCTTTAAGTACTTCTTTTATTACACTTAAATGTTTTTCTTGTTGCAAATTAATTATTGGAATTATTATATCTGTTTTTTTTGATTTTGTTATAAAATCCGCCATTGCTATTGCTTGTCCTGTTCCTCCAGAAGCTTGACCATCTGGAGTATAACATATGACAAGATCAGTAGGGCTATTCATTAATGGTCCCATTATCTGGAAACTATTTCTTATCATCATCAATTTTGTAGTATCTTTAAGACTGTTCCAAGATACTGGCATATTTCTTAAAGACCATACTTTTATTGCATAAGCAGTAGCACTTTTAATATTTAATAGTTTATCAGATAGACACATGTTATTACATTCATAACTATCACGTCCATTAAATTTTCTCCAAGGAAAGAATATTTGTTTAGGACCTTTTATTGTAGCGCATCCAAGTTCAAATGCCATGTCTGCCCCAGAAGCTCCACCACTTCTAAGAGTAATGTTATTACGACCAAAATACATACCGATTTCAGTCATTATGTCACAAATGTGTCTAGGCGTGGCTCGCGAGCCTATACCTGAGTAGTACATTTTATACTCCAGCAAATGATGTTAGTATACCAGCAATTGTTCCAATAAAAAATACAAGTGCTATACATCCTACTGTTTTAAATATTGTTATTAGAAATGTCATATTTATCCTTTTGTTATTTTTAATAATGCTTCTATGTGTTCTTCTTGTTTTTGAATTATTTTAAGAAGAAATTCGAAATTTTCATGATAAAAATCAAATACATCTGATTTATCATTCCAAAGTTCACATTCGTCAGTTTTACATACTTCTTTTATTGCTTTAAGACGTTCAATGTCTGGAACACTTGTAAGATTAAATGAACTCATATATTTTCCTTTATATCTATAATAAATTCTTGTTGTTCAGTTATAAATCCACTATTGAGTGATCGAGATTCAAATGGATTTATTTTAGCTAGAATAATAAACTTATCTATCTGTATAAATAATTTACCGAAGTCATGACAGGTATATTTACCAGATCTTATAAGTTCTCCATCTATACTATTTTCATTTGATGACGTTTCTATATACCATAAATTTTTAGGTCCTATCCATGTTATTATATTTGTTCGAATTGCTGTTTGAACTTGTATAACTTTTTGATAGACGTTATTTTTAAATATAAATCCTTTTCTATTTAGATCTTTCAGAGTTCTTGCATATTCTGAAAATCTGATCATCATACACCTCAAAAAATAAAAATAAATTAAGCTTTTTCATTACAATAAAATCCATTTGATGTGAAACTTAAAAATGCTAAACAATTATGACAATTATTATGTTTTATTGGACATAGACTAGAATTACTAAGTTGTTCTATTGGTTTAAAACATTTTGTTATTGTACATTTATTATCTTCAAGTAAAAATTTACATTTAAAGCATTTACCTTTAAATGTAAAAAATGCTGGACAATCTGTTTCATCAATAAGTTGAATTTTATTTAAAACTAATTTTGTTTGTATAGGTATTGGTTTATTCATTACCATAAATCTTCTGAAAATAGGAAATCATTTGGTTCTTTAATTTGACCATGTTTAAATGCATAGTCTCCAGCTTGGTTACGATCTAGAAACTCTCCAAGATCTGTTATAAATCCTTGAGTGTCTCTTATTTTTTCTTTTACTACTCTTTGATGAATTTCATGATTGTTATTATATACACAACAATGACGGGTTTTAGTAAAATCTTTAGGATGTTTACATACTCCTCCACCATTTGGTGCTGTATATATAACGTCTCCAAGTTTAATGGCTGCTGCTACTATCATGTTTTTCTCCAATAATAAGTCTTGTTATAAATGGATAAATAGTGTTATTAGTATCTGGATTTCCATCATCTCCATCCACATATATTGTATAATAACCATCTGTTAAAGTTCCTTTAATTACTTCATTTTGGTTATCGTCGATATCTTTAACGAGTTGTTTAAGATCAAAATAACAGTCTTTAAGATTAATCAATGATGTTCCACTATAGGCGTATTTACCAGATGGTTTGAATGCTGTCCAATTAATTAATCTTTTATTTTGTTTTTCAAAATGTTTTCTTGCTTCATTTGGATATTGCTCAAGAACTTCTTTATAAGATAAACTATCTGGTATTTCTATTTTTATAATATTATTTTCTCGAAGTTTTATATTGTCCATTGATATATGTGTATTATATCCAGCTTCGAAAGCATTTCTAGATGCTACTTCTGAAGAAGAAAGAATATAAGCATAGCTTTGTTTTATATCTTTAAGCCATTCTTGAAATTTTTGTTCAATAAAGGATAACATTATGTTACTTTCTAGTTGATGTTCCATTTAAGTTTATATTTTAAAATAAATTCTTTAGGGAAAGATGATATCCATCTACAATGTGGACATATAAATTGTTTACCATTAAATACTATTCTAGGCATTGTTTTACAACTATTACCACAATATGGAGAATAATCTTTTTTAATCATTAAGTTTTCTCTTATAATAGTTTTTTCTGTCATATATACCTTTTATATAACTGAATATTATATGAATATTTTAATTTCATATAGTATTAGTTATATTTTTTAGTTAACTTCTTCGGATACTTCAATATCTTCTTTATTAGGACCAAGAAATTTCATTTTATAAGCACGAATTACTTTCTTTGTATAATGATCACCTTTATAATCCCAATGTTCTGTGTGTATTTTACCTTCTATAAAGATAAAACGTTTAGGTCCTAGATAGTTTTTACACGTTTCAGCAAGTTTTCCAAAACATACTATTTCATGCCATTCTGTATGATTTTGTTTTTCTCCATTACTCATAAACGTTTCATTGGTTGCCATGCTAAATGTACATACTGAACAACCATTTGGAGTTATTGTGAATTCAGGAACTTTTGCACTGAGATTTCCAATAAGAATAGTCTGTTGATGCATATTGACTCCTTGTAGAAAAGTGATAAAATATTCATACTTCTGACATAAATTATTTATTTAGGTGTTAAAATTATAAATCTATCATCAAGTAATTTAGATATAATTGGTTTGACGTAATTCCAATCTAATCCTCCTAGACCACACCCAGGGCGTGTCAGATATATTTCTGTTAAGTTATACTTATCAACGAGTTTTACAAGTTCTTTGCATGAATTAATAATAAGATTAATATTTGATTTATCTTTCCAGTTATTTTTAGTTGGAAATGATATAATTGATACTATTTTATTAATAGTTACTATTACTGGTGTATTGCCATATTCTTTAACATGATTTCCATAAAGAATTGGTAACTGAGGATATCTCTTTTTAGCTTCTAGAGCTATTCCTGCACCCATGACGAGTTCACCATTTATTTTAACAACACCATTTGTTGTTATACAAAATGTTTTCTTATCAAAGATATTACCAATTTCTTCTTTCATTATTACCTCATAAGTTCTTTGTGAGCTTTCTTACAAGAAAGCCATTAGAAATCATACAATTAAAAGAAAATTAAGCTAATAGTTTATCTATATATTCTTTAGCTTTTTCTAGACTCCATGCATGTATGAAATATTCTCCTCTTGTTACATCTTCATTAGGAAATAAAGTATGTGCTGTTTCTTTTATAGTTGATCCAGTCCAATCTATGTTAATTACTCTTTTACGCCATCCTATTTTAATTATACCTTTATTTGTTGTTACTAAAAACCAAGGTTTATGTTTACAACAATAGCTAGAACAATATTCATTTGGAATTTCTTCTACGAATATTGGACAGCTAAATAGTTTTAAAATGTTTTCTTTATTTATTCTGTTATATTCTATTTCTTTTGGATCAAGTTTTTTTGTTTCTGAAAGAAGTTCATTTATAATTATAGATATATGTTCATCTATAATTATTTTATCATTTTCAGTTAAAGTTCGATTTAAATCTAAATACAACTCTAAATTAATTCCAGAACTTTCATAACTATAAATTTTGTTAATAACATACTCCTTTATTGAAATAGTTTTGCTATTTTATTGATTATATTTGATCTTTGTTCTTTTGATGGAGTATCTACATCACATAATAAATCTTTCATTTCACATAAAGTTTGTTTTAAATTATTTAAAGTATCTCCAAGAAATTCATCATTATATATTATTTTAATTATTTCATAAAGATCTTTCTTTGTTAATGTTATATCATGACAATATGTATTATCAACTATATATAAAGACGTTCCAAATTCTTTACCTTCAAAAAATCCTGATAAACATATTTCTCTATCTCCATCAGAATTTTTAGAATTAAATTTAGCAATTTTTGTGACCATAATTACTCCTTTATTTGTTTATATAATTTATTGTTATATGTTCTTAAAATTACTTTGTCTTTTTCTTCTAATGGTTTATTACATGGAATTGTTAATAGTAATCCACATTTTACACACCATGTAATACCAAATTTGTTATCTCTTATTTTATGTTTATTTTTAATACAATTATTATCAATATAATTAATAACTTTATATTTTTTGATAGATTTTATTATACCTGTTTTTGAGTTTATTATTATTATTTCTATCATTGTATTAATCCTTATCGAGATGCTCGGTTATAAGTTTAGCTGCTCTTGCTTCTCCACCTAAACGTCCATGTACTTTATATACCTTTCCGACATAATCATTCTTATTGTTTAACATATCTAGACATGTTTGTTTATCTCCCAAATTACCAGGGCCTAACTTATACATACGATTACTTTCAAGACTTTTAAACCATACTACTCCTGAGATGTTATCTTTTTCTGTAACTTTAAGATCGATGCTTTCAATCTTCCAATCATGTTCATCTCCCCATACTTTAACTTTATAACCATCATTAATAGAAAGTCCTTTAGGAACTCCAACGAGACCTTCATGATCAGTTCTAAGTTTAGCTTTAGCCATTGGAACGATCTTCCAATAACGACTATCAAGAACACTACACAAGGTAGACTGAAGATATCTGTTCTTGTGAAACTCCAAGTTTGTAGTTTCTTGTTGTTTAAATTTATCGAGCCTATAGATGTATACTTCTGGAAAGATATCGGTACTCCTGACTTTATGTGAGTTGAGAACGCCTGCGACTTGGCTTGCAGATAGGAAAGACCAACAGATATTTTCGGCTCCTTTAATATCCCACAGATAGTTAAGTATTCTACCAATCCTTGTATATCTGTAGAATACCAGTTCTGCCATACCTTGGCTTCTGATAGCTGTTGGTTTATCGATGAGTTCACTTGCTTTATAAGAATATTCAATTCTATGACTAGTGTTCTTGGACATTCTCGGGGAAAATATTTTGAAACTTTCATTTCTTTCAATTTTTCCAGAGCTTGTAAAATAGCAACTTGCTCCATCCATTTTTCTGGATATTGTTCCATGATCAACCTTTCTTAGAAACTCAGATTTAAAATCTTCTGGTTGAATCATTTTAAGATGAAGTCTATCTTTAAATGGTTCATCTCTTGGAATAAGTGTACCAACAATAAGTATTGGTGCAGATGTTTTACTTCCTTCATGTATTTTATACACATATAAGCCTTGGTCTGCATTTATTAAAGGAGCGTATACATGAAGTGAAGATTTAACTTCTGGATGATAAAATTCACATTGATCTTTAAATATCACTTGTCTTGTAAATCCCTGTCCATACCCTTTAAGATTTGATCGCTCTGGATCATAACTCCAATCACAAGTAGCATTAGAAAGTGTATGATCATGATTCCAGACTACTCGACTATTCTTAGCTATTTCATTTTTAAGATGATCCAGAAGTATCTGTTTACTATCCTCTGTTAGACGACCTTTAGAATTATATTTAAGATCATTTTCAAATGGTTTACCACTGACACGATAGACCATCGATAGATGTCCAATATGTAAGTCTATGTGTTTACCTGCTTTATGTGCGTCATGGTAAACTATTACTAGAGGTCTGATGATACGATTATTAATCAGGCTTTTATTTGTTGAAGTTATCCAGCTTCTTCTAGATGCTCCAAGACCATTTAAAAGCCAATCTTTTGGATATTGTTTTGCTATTGAATGACCTTTATTGACATAACTTGAGGCTTTATTTATAAACATAAAATTACATATTTTAGAAGATATTGTATCTGAAAGTATATTTTCTATACTTTTATGTTTAATAAGATCTCGTGTTATGTTAATTATTTGAGGAATGTATCTAGAATACTTAAATTTACTGAGGCTCCATAAAGATGGATTTACTGTTAAAAAGCCTTGTCTGCCTTTTATTAAGTTCTGTGTTATTTGCTGTAACATAATCATCCAATCGTTTATGACATATTGAACAATATTTAACGTTTTTTATTATATTTGGATCTGCATTATGATTACATTTTTCTTGTCGTTCAATTATATCTATAAGATCCATGCGTTCTCCATTGCATAATTGTTACAAGAAATGTTATAATTAGAACTGCTATTACTGGAATAACCATTGATGCTTCTATCCATAATGGAAGAGTTATCATAAATGGTACTTGTACAAGAAGTGTCGTAAGACCAATTCCAGAAAGTGTTAAGATGATTACACTTTCAAAATTATTAAATAAATCTTTAAAAATATCAACTATTTTGGATATAACTTGTTTAAATAATCTTTTAATAAAGTTCATGATATAATAATCCTATTATTAGATGGAACACTTTCAAATGGAAGTGATGGCTCATCAAAACGTTTGTTTTTACGTCTATATTCTCGATCTTTTTTGATTTTATCTTTAAGATTAAAATCTGAATATTTATCCATTTCATTAAGATGATATGAAATTATTTTATTGATATTACTTTGAGTAGATGGAGAAATCATTCTTGATGTCCTTTAGTTAAAGATTTTGCAACTTTACGTGATTGATCTTCGGAATAAGCTTCTAGAATTTCTTGTTCTTTTTGATCATGAGCTTGTTTAATTCTTAAAGGTGCTGATGCTAAAATAGCAATAACTTGTTTAATTTCAGTAATATGATTATCAATTTCATTCTTAAGTTTAGGTTTGACTACTTTTTTCATATCTTTAAGAGCTGACCAAAGACCTTTAAGTTCACTAATTGTATATTCAAACATTTAAAATCCTTTAATAGATGGAGTATTAAGTATGAAAAAGATAAGATTTATTGCTGCTAAGATATATAAGTATTTCATAGTTATATTTCTATAAAATCATTAGGAAGGTTTAGTTTAAAATAATCATTATAACCTTTAATATATCCATCCATATATGCATTTTGATTTTCTTCACATACTAACCCTAATATACTAAAAGCTTGATCGTGTGTTAATCCTGTAGATATAAGATTTTGTACAAGTTTTTTCTGATCCATATTATTTCTTTCTGTTAATTTTACGACTTTGTTTTTGTTGTTTAACTTTATCTTTTTTAATTTTATAAGGTTTCTTTCTATTTGTATTTTGATGTAAATGTGGAAATGCTTTTGTTTGATATTCAGATCTTGGATGTTTAATTGGATCAGTCCATCCTCCAGATATGTAATCAAATGGTGTATAAATCATATAATCCTTTCAGTATTCATTTAACATAAGTTCAATAGCTTTATGATCATAATCTTTTGGTTTAAGATTTAATGATATACTTTCTCCATAACAAGATACTTCATATTGTGAATTAGTATATCTAATTGCACAAAAACCTGCTGAAGTGATATTAAAATGTTTAAATTCAGAATGTTTTTGACTTGTTGAAAATAAGATTGGTTGAGTATCATTAACTACTACATATTTCATTTCTTTAGTAATATATTCTCCTTTTCTTTGCAAACTTTCTTTTTTAAAAGAAAAGTTTCTTATGATTAGAACGTTTAAAATAAAGATAAATAACAAGTACCATAAACTACTTCATTTGTTTCTATTTCAATTTCAGTTATACAAACCATTAATAAAGGAATCTGTCCATATGTATGATGTAATGTATTACGAAAAGATATATCAAGTTTATATTTAATAAAATTATTATTAAATATTATTCTTCTAATATCTTTTGGACGTTTAAATCGAGTTACACAATCCCATACAAAATATACTATATGTTTATATGTGTGACATATTAAAATAAGTATATTAAGTATTAATCCAATTAATACCAATGATAGTTATATTTTCTTAATCTTGTAGTAATACATTCATATAATGAAAGCATACTTTTATTTATAGACATATATCCTCCTGTTAGTTAAATATCATTGATTAGTATTAATTATACTATATATTGTATTATATTACTATTATATACTACACATAGTATTTAATACCATTAATTTGTACCTGGCAAATCTAAAAATTTCATATTTTCATTGATTTCTCCCGCAATGGTAAAATTGTATAATTACTTATCTGACTTAGGGATAGTAATAGTCATAGACGTATGGTCTTTGAATATGATGCTATTTTCTATTGTTACAAGTCTACGTATAGGTAGATCTGTGTTATTTACACGAAATCCTATGATACTATTGCCAAATTGTATCCATTCATTGGTAAGAGGTCTATAGAATTCATCAGTTGGTAGTAGTGGAGTGTTGATATCTAGAAGGATATGCATGATATAGCTCCTTTATAGGTGAATTATATGTGTATAAATACCTTGAAATAATTAAATAATTCATGTATAAACAGTTAATATATACATAAATTCTTTACAAAACACATATATATTTATGGTGTATACCACAATATATAGTAATTTACAGATAATAAGTGATTTGAGCAAAATCAATGACTTACAGAAATAACCTCCATGTTATTAGAGTTTTTAATAAATCTGAAATTATCAATTTTATACCATAGGTTGTGGTTAATAAAATCTATTATCATAATCATATTCATCATCTATATCTGGATAAGCTGCATATTTTTCAGTTACTACTGGTTCAATACCTGCATTACTTAAAGCTATTTGATTTTCAATTTCAACCATAAGATCAAAATTTAGATCTTTATGTATTGATGCTCCAAGTATGTTAATACCGATAATAGCTAGAAGTGTAGCTCCTTTTTCATGAATGCAATCTTTGCAGTTAGTATCTGGATTTGATAATGGACATGGTATATTTTGTTCTGCTATACATGAATATAATCCTCTAGAGATAAGTTCTTCTTTTACTGCATTGAGAATAGACATAGATACTCCTTTGATAAATGTTTAATATGTTATATTAACCCCTCGTTACACTCGGGGGAGTTTATAGTTGAATTGATATTGACATAGTTATTTTATTTTTTTCTTGATAAAATCCTTTGTTAGTATTAATAGTTATTTTTCTACGTATATTACCAAATACATTATGATAATATGTAGTATTTGACCATTCTTTTGGTATTTGCTCCCATGAGTTATTTATATATCTTTCATCAGTTGATATTAGTCTCATGGTGTTAGTTAGTAGTATGTATATATCGTTATCGTAAGAAACTGGATTCCAATTCATAACATTCTCCTTTATGCTAATTTCCAACTATCTTTATTTGTTTTAATTCTTGGAGATATAAAATGTCTATGTATCTTTAATAACAATGATGCAGTGAATCCTATAGATAGACCTATTAAAGCTCCATATACACCTCCAGACATGCCAATACTTCCCATTGCTAATGCTACACCTACGTCTAGAACAATTGGTGCGCCTTTGGGTAATATACTTATAAATCTGAATGGATAAGCCATTCTATTCTTGATATTACTATGTTTATCTGTATATACATTAAGAGACTTTAATGCTTTAAAGAATGGTAACATTTCGTTATAAGTTAATATAACGTTTATGATAGCTATCAATGTACCGATACATAGAATGATTAACATAAGTCCTCCTTGGTAGATATTAAACATCAGACATAAACAAAGAATTAAAAATAAAAAAGGTAAGTTACTCTATCTATTTCTAGATATTTCACTTACCTCTTTTTGATCAGTGAGGAGATTTAAACTATAGACAATTAGCTAACCGACTCAAATGCCTTTGAGAATGAATTATCTATTACTCCTACTACATGTAGCAACGCTTGTAGACTATCTCTGGCTTCTAGATTGAAGCAATACGCAGTAACAGAGATATACCTTTGCTGGTGTTGCTAAATTCCAGTTCAGTCACACTGATCTCTTTTTATATAATGGATTTTCGATAGTTAAAAATGATAGTCTAACTGTGTACTATCTGGGATTGTTTGACGGTAATCCTACTTTTTAGTGGTCTACACATATTGACTTTTTGACTGGAACCATATTCAATATGTAGATATACTCCACTCAGTAACCATAACCAGTTGAGGTGTTAAATGGGCTGCTTGCACCCTGTGTGTTTCTATTCTACATTACATAGAGTAGTCATTCCAGACGCGTGGTAAGCAGCCATTAATCAGACATAAATTTAACGGGAATTCATATAAACTCCTATAGATGTTAGAAGTTGAACGTTGATAAACATACTAACACGTAAACTAATCAATAATCAGACATAAACTTATTTGTGTATTACCTTACACTTGATCTCACGATTGTTGAGCAATCTGGCTGCATGTGCTGACATCTTTGTGATGGTGATCTTGGAGATGTTGTGAGCCATCGGTGACTCACTGAACTGACGAAATGAACCTTTAACTCTGATAAGCATACTGAACTCCTTTGATAATAAGTTGTATGTAATGATAGATATAACTTACTTAGATGTTACCGTTTACCGTTCTGATGACGGACTGATTCTCCTCGATTTTCAGTTATATCTATCTATAATATTCAGACATAAATTTCTTTATGTTTTTGAAAATAAAATGAACTTTATGCTTGTAGAAAACAACCTATTAATGTATTTAATAGATACGTTAATAAGATGTTTTTGCTTACTTTTTATAAAAAAGTAACAACATGGCAGTATCCTTGTAAAATAAAAAGCCATATCCAGATACAATACAGATCTCTGGATACAGCTTTAACCAAAGGAGTTACTTGTTAAACTCTGAATTAAACCCTTCCTGAGCTATCTTCAAAGTGTTATTGGCAATCTTACCCACGAACATACCCGATACTTTGAACACATTACTTACTGCTGATGTAGCATCCTTTGCTACTTTCTGACGATTCTCTTCCTTGAGGGAGTTATTGATAAGCTGAGTAGCATTATCAATAGTACTATCAACCTGTGCTCTGATAACTTTGACAATGTCTTTCTTGTCCTTGTTAGCCAGAGTATCGATCCCATCGGCAGTAGTCTGGAGTGAAGTAGCCAAACTGGTAAACAAACCTTTTAACATAACAAACTCCTTTATAAAATGCATGGCACTTAATTGGCTCGTATTTCTGTTCATAATGACTTTGAAATTTCATAAGGATTAACCATGTGTCTTTCCTATATGAAACTCTGAAATATTCCAAATTTACTGTCCATGCACAATAATCAGACATAAATTTGCCTGTTATATTTCATCCATTCATACAGGCTTTTGAATAGACAATCAATGTCATTTCATCTACACACTACTTAACCATCATTAAGTATTATTGAATCATGTAGATATAGATGCGATTAAGTACGCAACTAACTATTCAATAATCAGACATAAATATTCTTATTGTTGTGAACCTCGACAATAAGCAGATATCTCTGAGGGAGACAATCTCGATAATCCAGCAGTCTGGATAAACGAAAGATCCTCTTGAATAGCTTCATTAAGATCTTTAATAGTATCAAGATTTAATATACCTTTATGTGAGTTATATATGAAACTTCCATCCTGTCTGGAATCAATGATGGTCATAATGTTAGGCATAACTAACTCCTTTGGTTAGAATAGTTTTGCTTACTTTTTCAAAAGTAACTAATAGTTAATACATCTGACATAAATTTGTATTTATGTTTTTCTTGGTAAGAACAATAATATATGATGCTTGAATATACTCTCTCTTAGAACTGAGGGAGAAGTAGATAGTTTTTGACTAGAACTATCTTAAACTAGATATCTAGATATTACTTAAGCATTGCTTTCACTTGATTGCAATACTCATTAACATTACTTATCCATAAGTTCCACATCTGAAAGTATACAATTCCTCCTCTAAGTTTAGTTATATTACGGTTATGCACCATAAAGCCTTCATCATAAGCCAACTGTACTTGATCAGCATAGAACTTCAAACATTTATCCTTTCCAATTATACGATGTTGATGAGAGTTACAGAACTTACCTCTTATGTAATCAGTAACCAATACAAAACCTTCTTTCATTGTTGGTGTGGGTTCGTATACGTCGATTATACGATGTTTACGTAATGCAGGATTAACTGGTTGAGGTTTATACTTACTGTTCTCTATGTACTCTAGAGTGTGTTTAGGATGATAATCTATTACATCGTGATTCTTTCTAAATGTTGCATGAGACATCATAATACTTTGAGCATATCTCATCTTACCAGAGTTCTTAACACCTCCAGTAAGTTCACAGATATAATCACATTCGTCTTCAGTAATAAATCCTTCATGAAGCTTTTCAATAGCAATATCATAAGCTTTAGTAGGATCTTTACCAATATAGAATATCATACTCTTCCAGAACTTAAGATGAGCTTTATCCTGATGAGTACCAGACTCATTAGCTACAAGATCATAATCAGATTCAGTTAATTGTCTAGCATCATCATTATAGTTATTACAAACATTCTCATCATACTCATCATCAGTATCTTTGTATAACTCTCTGATAGTATCTTTGTTACTCCATATCCATTTAGCCAGAGATCTATCAAGTTTAAGTTTCTTAAGAGCTTTGATATCAAGCATACCTTTATGATCAGTATACCATTCAAGATTGAATCTTGTAACAGTATCCTTTTCATATTTATCATTAGAACATACAACTTCTTCGAATATATCCCATTGTTTAGGATGATAGTCTTTATTACCATAAATATTATCACCAGGACCATCTACAGCAAAGTCATCACGTATATCAGGAGCGGTGCTATCTGCTAAGATACCAGTAGGACTTATCCATAATCCATCCTCACAGATATCTAGACTATTTCCTTCTTTATCAAACCTTTGAGGACCATACTCATCAGAGTTACTGTGATACATAACGTTCTCCTTTGATTTATGTGTATCAGTAAAAGTTACTTCATGATTTGAAAGATCATACTCAGATAACTTACCATTAGCTTTAGCAATAAGACGATTAATGATCATCTGATTAGAAATAGTACGATTCATGATAAACTCCTTTGGTAAAAGTTTAGTTAATTGATACTTCAATTACTTCTTCATCATTAATAACATCAAAGACACGTTCAAACTCAGATACATCTAGAAACTGATCATCATAATCTTGAATAGACATGATATTACTCCTTTGATTAAGTTAATTAAAATTCAAATTTACCAGACATTATTTCTTCAAGTAGATCAGCACATTCTTTACCAATAACTGGTTCTTTAGGATCTTTATGTACAGGACTTTCTTGTACTGTGCATAGATCATAGTTACAGTTCTTACAGATAAAAGACTGTGGGTTATCTACTGTAGCAGGCATACCACAACCATCACATACAACTAGATACTTTGACTTAGACATGACATACTCCTTTGTTTATGGTTATTAATCAATGAAACTTAAATTAGCGATTACTACTATAGCTATACATACTACAGCTATTACTAACCTCAATGTACCAGCATGTACACTAAGCTTACTACATCTAGATACAAGATTAGATTGTATATACATATCTAATCCTTTCTATTGTTGATTGTTATTAATAAGTACTAGTTAACAATACCACTATCACTAGCAAGCGTGCCTTGTACATCAAAGTATGATGCAATAAGCATATACGTTGCTACTGCTTTACTACGATTAAGACAACTAATACGATCACTAAGCTTATGATCTTTTTCAACAAAGACCATACTATCAATTAATGTAACAGTAAACATAAAACCTCCTAGAAAAGTGTGTAAGTTATTGTTTTGTATAAAGTTACCCAGTGAGCTCTTATCTTCTGTAAAGTAATAATATAATACTAATAACACTCTAGGTACTATCGAAAAACATCCCTAATATCATAATCTCAATTCTCAAATAATTTTTTACACTAAACTGTATATTAAGCATTAACTATAATATTTAAATCCTAAAATAATTTTTCATCTATTTAAGCAATATCTAAATCCTCCAAAAAATTTTATCTGAAACCTCTTGATAGAAATTATACCTGATCTGATATAATCTTAGCTTTAAACAGTACTTTTATACCCTTTCTGGTATAAAAACGTAAAATCGAATTTTCAAAAAAAATATATCTGAATCGACCTCGCAATGGTCCTTTTCTATAACCCTAAACATATCAATAAGTTATAAGATATCTTTGTCTGAAAAGTATATATTATTTCAGACAAGAAGTGCATAGTATTGCCTATTTATATGTATTTTGTGTTAAAACTGTTATAAAGCTACTAAAAGTGTTATATACTGCACCTTATGTGTTAAAACAATTTGACATCCTAGATGTAAAGAAGTATATTACTAATAGGAGGTAAGTATGAAATATTGTAGTAATTGTAAGTATCTTTCTAAGTATATTCGTGATGAAATTATTGATTATAGATATATAGATGGAAGTATAGTAGAGTCTGGAAATAAAGTATGTCTATGTGATCCTAAAAGAGAAGATTATAATAATTGGGAATATGAGTGTGTAACTAAGGTTTTAACTGTTTATGATCCTAGAAAGCTTAATGTTAAGAATGATTGCCAGTGTTATCGAGAGAGATGGATATATAGAATTATAGCGTTTCTTAGAGGATGTAAGTATTATCATGTTAATGGTGGATTAAAACATGAACGAGTTAAATAAGTTAGTTATACTTATATTTGCTTTGTATGTGATTGGTGATACTATCAGGATAATTGATCATAAGGATCGCTTTGTAATATTAAATGTGTTTAATACAGATACTGATAGTTGTTATGTTATGCTTGGTAATCTAGAGCATAAGTTAATAAGATATGAGCGTTGTTATAAACTTAGAAAGACTTTAGATAAGTATTGACTTTAACTTTGAAATATTGTATATTACTTATGTTACTGATCGAATGACAGTAACTTTTTTAATCTATCTAAGGAGGATTTATGGACACACAACTATGGGACATCTTCGATGTCTTCTTCAAAGATGCACTGGACACTTCCAGTACCTACACAACTCTTACGAACAGCAAACTACATTATCCAATTGATGTTAAGGAGACAACCTCTGGAATTCAATTTGATGTAGCTATTGTTGGGGCTGAGAAAAAAGATGTAATTATCGAAACCGAAAACGATATATTACGAATAATTTATCCTAATAATGAAAATAAAGACAGCACTGAAAAGTATCTTTATAAGGGGATTACACGTAAGTCTTTCAATTTTAATTGGAAGCTTGGTGGCAAGTTTGACGTCGCTCAGACAGTGGCAGCTATGGATAAGGGATTACTTACGATTAAGATTCCTTACACTAAGAACGCTACTAAGAAACGTGTTGAAATAGTTTAAACATTTGGGGAGATATTCTCCCCAATTATATTTATATGGGTAAAATTAAAAAAATAATGTCTGAAGAATTTAAGAGACGTAATTTTCCAGATAGTATTAATAATTATTTTATAGCAAATTGTCCATATAGTGATCGAGATTGTGATGTATTTTGTAATGAAGATGAATGTGAAGATTGTTTTCATGAATTTGTAACATTTGATCAACTTCATGTAAGTCTAGGAATTAAATCTTGATACATCTAAGAGATCCATATATAGAGAGTATTGTAGAACTTAATTCATTTAAATTATTTTATGAAAGTAATTTTATATGTGACTGTAATGCAATTGAAATAACATCAAATACATTAAAAGGATTTTTTACTACTAATTTTAATCTTGATATTTATCAAGATAAAACATATACGATTCTTATAAATTATAATAATACAATATATAATTTAAACTATGTTAAACTAACATCCAGACATCGTTATGTTGATAATTTTAATATACCAATTAGTCTAGATACTAAATACGAGTTTAAGTATGAACATATCTCTTAGAGATCGAGCAGATCCAATATATCCAGAAAATAGTTTTAATAGTATCTGGTATGCAACAAGAATGCTTATAACTAGTGGATCTATGTTTAAGTTAGAATATAATCTTCCTAGACGTTGGGGTAAGACTCATCTATGTGGAAAACTCATGGAAGAATTTGAAAATGTAATATATATTGCTAGTAATGATAATATGTGTAAATATTTCTGTTCTACATATGGATATATAACTAGAACTTTTAGTGCTAATTATATACTTGATTGTTTAAGAGGTCGAATAATAAATTATATTTTATTTGATGAAGTATCTTCTGTTCAAGTAAATAACGTATTATCTTATGTACATCCTAAAGGTTATCTTGCAGTGAGATCATTATGATTCACTTAAGAGATCCATACATAAATGATTTTCCTACTCAAAGTCCGTCTAGTTCAGATTCAAGTAGTTCAAGTAGTTCAGAAAGTTTTAGTATTAGTGATAGTGCAAGTATTTCAATGAGTGCTAGTCCAAGTATAAGTAATGAAAGAAATTATGAACATACACCTAAGAGATCGATACTTTCAAGAATATCCAAAAGATTGGTATCGATTATATCTTTTACTAAGTAAAAATATAAATGAAGATAGATTTTTTACCATAAATTTATCTAGACATAAACATTTTGAAACCGTTACTTTAGGTTTAAATTTATTAAATGATTTTGAACATCTTTTAATGATTGTTAAAAACGCTGGTACTGAAATAATGCTTAGAAAAAATAGTAATTTAAATAATATAAATCAATATAATTTATATTCTGGAGTAGAACTTAAAAATTGTGGATGTGATGTACATCTAAAATTAAAATATAAATATATATTTATGGATAACTTAGATGATGAACTTATAAAATACTATTCTAATCTTGGACTTAGTTATATTAGTATAAAGAACAACTTATGAACATAAATTTAAGAGATCGATACATTGCTGAGACACTTACAATCAAAGATATTTCTAATATGGTTGAGTGGTTGATGAAACAACCATCACAAGAATATATAATTCCAGTAGATAGTTATTATGATAAATTAATAGATGATTATTTTAATGAGCGAATTAAAAAATTAAAAACTAGGAAACTATATGACAATAAATCTAAGAGATAGATACGTAGAAGAACCAAAAGTATGGCCAGGTAAATTTGAATATACTGATACATTAGACTTTGATAATCACATCATTCAACAATGGGTGCAAAATGCTAGAAGAGCACTATCTGCTGAAGTTAGACGAACTGTATTAGAACAAATACCGCGTTATAATCAAGGTGGAATAATTGAACCTAAATCTTAAAAATAAATATCCAGATATCTTTAATGCTGTCTATGATAGTGTTACTGATTTTACAGACTTACCTGATGAAGTTATCTCTAAGATAGCTTATCGAGCAGGTACTGTAGCTTGTGAAGCTCACGAGCGAGAACTAACCAAGGAGAAATCAATGTCAGATGATCTTAAAGATCTTGTAACGTCTACAGATGTTCCAAGTATTTCAAAACAAGAGATGCGAAAGACTCACGCTAATCAACATCAGCAAGCAAAGAAAATAACAGGAAAAGCTAAGAAAACAAAGAAATAACTTGATATCTTACTACGGTTGTAGTATATTATAGACATCACAATTGATGTCTATTTTTGTCTTTGAGGGAAAACAAAATGAGTGTTACTTATCCAAATATTGCTAGTGAATTTGTTGCTTTACGATCTTATTGTAGATGGTTACCAGATCAAGAAAGAAGAGAAACTTGGGAAGAAGTTGTAAATCGAGTTGTTAATTTTTTAAAAACAGAAACTCGTCATGCTGATAGAATTCCTAATAAAGTATGGACTTCTATTGAAGAAGGAATGTTAACTTTTAATGTAATGCCAAGTATGAGACTTGCAGCTACTGCTGGGCCTGCTGCAAAAAAAGATAATATTTGTCTTTTTAATTGTTCATATTTACCAATTGATAGTATTAAATCATTTAGTGAATTATTATATATATTAATGTGTGGTACAGGAGCAGGATTTAGTGTAGAAAAAGAAAACATTGATAAACTTTCTATTATTAAACATCCAAATTCTCAAAGAAGAGATGATTATATAATTGAAGATTCTCGTGAAGGTTGGGCTAAAGCTTTTCAGTTTGGTCTTGAAACATGGTTTAATGGAGAAGATGTTCATTTTGATTTTTCAAAACTCAGACCATATGGTGCTTCATTAAAAACAATGGGTGGAAGATCTAGTGGTCCTGATCCATTAAAAGAACTTCTTGAATTTACAAAAGATATTATTTTTAACGCAAAAGGAAGAAAGTTAACTTCTTTAGAATGTCATGATATTTGTTGTAAAGTTGCAGAAGTTGTAGTTGTTGGTGGTACACGAAGATCAGCAATGATTTCATTCAGTGATCTCGATGATCAATTAATGTGTCATGCAAAAGAATTTCCAATTCCACCACATCGATTTATGGCAAATAATTCTGCTGTATATAAAGAAAAACCTGATACTATTACTTTTCTTAAAGAATGGAGTTCATTAGCTGAATCTGGAAGTGGAGAAAGAGGAATTATAAATGTTAGTAATCTTGATGCTATATGTAAAGATAGAAAATTTACAAAAGATATAAGATTCAATCCTTGCTCAGAGATTCTTCTTAGACCATACGAATGTTGTAACTTATCAGAAGCAGTTATTAGAAGTGATGATGATATTGGAGATCTTGTTGAAAAAGTAACTACTGCTACATGGTTAGGTGTTATTCAAGGAACATTTACACATTTTCCTTTTTTAAGACCTGAATGGAAAAAGAATTGTGAAGAAGAAAGATTAATTGGTGTAAGTCTTACTGGTCAAATGGATAATCCAGAAATTCTTTCAGAACAAGTGCTTAAACAATTAAAAAAAGTAGTAATAAAAGTTGCAAAACATGCTTCTTCTATTCTAGAAGTGAATACACCAAAAGCATATACTTGTGTTAAACCATCTGGAACTGTTTCACAAGTTGTAGATAGTGCTTCTGGTTGTCATCCTAGATACAGTAAATTTTATATAAGAAGATATAGGATTTCTAGTTCTGATCCATTATTTCATCTTATGAGAGATCAAGGAATTTCATATAAACCTGAAGTTGGTCAAACAGAAGATAATGCTACAACAATGGTTGTTGAATTTCCAATTAAAGCACCAGATAAAGCTATTACAATTAAAGATTGGTCATCATCAGATCAACTTAATTGGTATCTTAAAGTTCAAAAAAATTGGAGTACTCATAATGTTAGCAATACAGTTTACGTAAAAAAAGATGAATGGTTAAAAATTGGATCTTGGGTTTATGATCATTTTGCTGAATAGTTGGTGTAAGTTTTCTTCCAATTGAAGATCATAAATATGAATTAGCACCATATGAAGAAATTACTGAAGATAAATACAATGAATTATTAAAATCTTTTCCTAAATTAGATTTTTCAGTATTAGGAGAATATGAAAAACTCGTTGGTGATAAAACTGAAGCAGCTAAACAAATGGCTTGTTCTTCAGGATCTTGCGAAATAACATAAATGAAGCAAATAAAAACATATCTAGAATATAACTTAGATAGTAAAAACATAATTATAATAAGTAATACTTATAAAGGAAGTCCTAAGATGTATTATAAATATGATATCTTGATAGGATCTAAAGAAATTATAACTAAATATAAAAGTGATCTTGTTCCAGAACATCTGCTTAAAACTGGATGGAAACCGAAGGTGGTTTATTTATGAAAGCAAAATTAATTATTTTAAAACACGAACTAAATAATTGGTCAGAAAGATATAAAAAAGAAGCTGAAAGATGTCTTAATAATTGTAGTTTAGAATGTGTTGGATATAAAATAAGACAAGAAACTGTTGATGTAATTGTTGAAATGTTAAACAAAATATTAAATGAAGAGGAAAATAATGAGTAAAGAAGATAAATTAATAGAAGTGTTAAATAATATGATTAAATTAGTAGAACCAATTTATTACAAAGATTTTAATAAGAAAATAAAAGCAATTAATAATGAAGATCTTATCAAATATGAAGAAAAAGAATCTGTTGTTGGAGTTACAAATATAAACAATAATGATTATGCAATTTCAACTTTAAGTATAATTGCTACAATAACTGATATTTTAATTGATAAACGTTTAGCATTTAATGTTGAAGATACTGGAGTTATAAGTGGAGTTAAATTTTATGAACCTTTGGTGTAAATTAGGATTTCATGATTATGAAACTATAAAATCTTTATCAATAAGAGATATAGAAAACGATATAGCTATTAAAAGAGGAATTACTCCAATTCTTGACTATTATACAACTGGAATAACTTCTTATTTTAGTCAAAAAATATGTTTAAATTGTTGTAAGTATATTGATGAAATTACACCAGAAATTAAAAGACAAGAAAAAGTAGTAGATAAATCAAATATTCGAGAAAACAAATTAAAAGAAATACTTTCTAAAAAAGGAATTAATAATGAGTGAAATTAAGTTACAAATAGTTAAAATGTTTGATGATGTTAAGTTACCTAGTAAGCAGAATCCTACTGATAGTGGATTTGATCTTTACGCTTATAGTTTTAAAAAGTACTATCAGAATCATGGTAGTAACTATGAACGACTTTTTGAAGATGATAAAGTAACTCCTTTTATACGTGATGGGGAACTTGAACTGGCTAGTCTTGATAGAGTTCTTATAGGTACTGGTCTTAAGATGACAGTTGGACCTGGATATGAACTTCAAGTACGTGCTAGAAGTGGACTTGCTCTTAAACAAGGATTATCATTAGTAAACGGAATTGGCACAATTGACTATTCTTATCGTGACGAATGTTGTGTTATACTTATTAATCTTTCTAGAAAGAATCAAGTGATTAAACTAGGAGATAGAATAGCACAAATTGTTCCTATGGCGGTTGCTTTGCCTGAAATACAGGTTGTTCAAACTTTAGATGGTGTTGATCGTGGTGGTGGTTTTGGGCATACGAATAACAATTAGTCTATACTATAGGAGATAAATTATGTTTAATATGTTCATACGAACACTTATTAGGGCGATAACTTATAATATAGTTAATGTTCTATTTAGAAAATTAATAAGATTAAAGAGGTTAAAATGAATGTTGAAATAACTACAGATGGAACTCTGCAAAACACAATACTTAAAGTTGATGGTAAGGATATTACCAAAAATAACAAAGTAGTAAGTATAAGTGCTTATGCTTCTGCTCCTTTTAAAGGACAGGTAAGTGGTGACATTTATAAAGGTCACGTTGGTGTAAGTTATGAAATAATGGATGATAAAGGCACAATTGAACGACTTTCTATAGGAAGTTCTGAAACAGACTACGTAAAAGGCATCGGTCAGAAGATTAAACAGAATGATCAGGTATTGCAGTATCTAGGTCAGAATATTCCTGCAGAGCTAGACGTTATTGTAGATAAAATTGTAAAACATTGTGAAGATAATAAGATAGCATGTCCCGCTAAAGATGTTCTTGTTACGAGAACAAAAGAATCATTGATGGATAAAGTCATTGATCTTGGAATTAAATTGGAGAATTAAAATGTATAGTAAATGTAAAAAAGGCAAAGGTTCTAAAGGAAAATGAGTAAAACTAAACCAATTGTTATAAAGACTGGTAATACTTTTAAGGGACCAGGCTGGAATGGCCAAAAAGTTCAACCTGTGGTACAACCCAAACCACAAAAGACTTATGATCCTAAAAAAGGAAATACTGGAATTGCAGGATAGTTGCATATAAAAATATTAGAAGGGCTATTCTATATATGAGGTCCATCTTACGATGGAATAAGTTATAAAATCTCCCTTTCTACTGGATGTCCCTCAACATCCTTTCCTCAAGCGGCTAACGTTCTGTTAGCCGTATTTATTTTATACCTATACTAATTTTATGACGCAATGTATATTATGTAACTTTAAATGTGAAGAAGACTTATGTAAAAGACATAAGAAGTTATATGTATTTGATGCATGTCTTAATGGATACCGATTAAAGAAACGCACATCTGGAAGCCGATATACACAAGCTAAATTTCATAAAACAGAGATTACTCTTACAAAAATACTTGAAAAACGTTATGGAAAGAAAAATGTTATAACATCTTTTCATCCATTATGGGCAGTAAGTACAAAAGGAGTTTTACTCGAATATGATATTTATATAAAATCAAAAGATATTCTTGTGGAATATAATAGTATCATTCATTATGAATGGACTAAGTTCTTCCACAAGACAAAACTAGAGTTCTTACAACAGCAAAGGCGCGATAAAAGCAAAGCGCGTCTAGCTAAGAAAAATGGTAAAAAATTAATAATTTTTAAATATGATGAACCGTTGTTTAAAGATTATATTATAAATAAAATTGAAGGAGATAAATAAATGGAATCGATGATTATTAGAGGAAGTGATGCAAGTGGAATGTATATTGCAGGACCTCAAAGATATTTTAATGTTGAAAGTGTAATGTTTGATGTTCCAATAAGTGCTACTAATGATGCTACTGTAACATTAAGTGGTGCTCAAACTGGAGAAAAAACTTTTAATAGTACAACGATTGTTAATGTTCCTTTTAAAGCAAATGAAGATGTATATATTACCACGTCTGGTTTTCTATCAACATATCAAGTTGTTATAAACTATACTCAAGTAGGAGACGCATCATCTTATGTACAGTCAGATATTTCTAGAGTTTCAGGTGGTGGATACTCAGTACCTTGGAGATTCCAGTAAACTATCATATAATTTAACAACTTGGAGGAAGCAGCATGTCAGAAGTAATAAGTTTGATAGAAAAAATTACTGGATTTATAAATCCTCAAACATCATTAGTAATAATAGTTTTTTTAGCAGTACTTGTAATAATATCAGTAGCGGGAAATGTTGGGATTGACTGGAATAATAAAAAGATAACATTTGGTAGTGGTAAAAATAAAAGATCATGCGCAGATTGTGTTAATTATCTTTTAACTAAAAGAACAACATTTGAAACTTTATATTATAATAAACAAAATAGTATTCTTAGACAACAGATGATTTTTGCAGAACATAAACTTCTAGAAATGGAACTTTTTGTAGGATATGAATTTAAATGTAATATAAAAGACGAATTACGTCGCTCTTTCAAAAACAATGGTTTTGCTGAAAGAACACCAGTAGAATATGAAAAATATATTCAAGAACGTATTGGTTCTTTAACAACAATGATAGCAGTTACACATCCATCCTTTCCAGCAATAATAAGAGAAATATATGATCATGCTAAAGACACCACCTTAAGAGTTGAATCAGAACTTAAAAAACTCGAAAAAGATTTTATAAAAGATGTAGATAAATTTATAGGAGTATAAAATGCCAACCTTTTCTAAAAGTTCATTAGATAAATTAATTACTTGTGATCCTAAACTTCAGAAACTTTTTAATGAAGTTATTAAATATTTTGATTGTGTGGTTGTTTTTGGTCATCGAGGTAAAGAAGATCAAGATAAAGCTTTTGCTGAAGGTAATTCTAAAGTACAATGGCCTAATGGTAAACATAATACAGTTCCTTCAAAAGCAATAGATGTTGCTCCTTTTATTAATGGTAAAATTTCTTGGGATAGTAAACAGTGTTTATATTTTGGTGGAATTGTAAAAGGTATTGCTACAATGCTTGGTATAGATATAAGATATGGCGGCGATTGGGACAGTGATAATGATGTAACTGATAATAAATTCAATGACTTAGTCCACGTAGAATTAAAGGAATAAGATGTCAGAAATTAATTTAAGAAACGTTTCTAATCAAACAGAACTTGCTATTCTAGGACAAAATAATCCAGAACTTGCTAGTTTATTACAGGTATATCCTCCAGAAATGGCAACTCTTTTAATTAATAATAAAGAAAAACTTGCAAGTATATCTAAACAGATGGAAAATTTTACAACAGTTACTTGTATTAATACAATGATAATGAAGTGTTCTCAAAATTGTGTATATAATAATGTTTGTATTTTCGTTAAGAATGATATACGTCCCGATGGGTTTCCCTGCCCTATCGAGAAAAAAGTTATATTAGATATGGAATTTGACATCGTAAGAAGTCTTGAAATTGATAAAAGTGATCCTATAGAAATGGAAATGCTTTGGGATTTAATCGATGCTAAACTTCTAGATATGCGAAGTAGTGGAGCACTTAAAGATGGAAGACTTACTCAGATAGTTGAACAAAAAGTTGGTCAAGCTATAGTAAGTCGTGAAGAACTTTCTCCAAATATCGAAGCTAAGATGGAACTTAAAAGACTTAAACATAATATTATTGATAGCTTCGTAGCGACTCGTAGAGCCAAGAAAAAATATGGTATGAGTAGTGATCAGAGTACTCTTGAAAAGATGATCAGAGAGGCTGCAATGAATGTTGAAGACCAATTGGAATGACATATATGATTCAGTTAAAAAACGTGTAAATTATATATCTTCGCGTACAAGAAATGTATTAACTAAAAATCAATTATATAATGTTGGTCAAAGAGAAGTTGGAAGAATTGATCAAAAAGAACTTAGACATAATATTAAAAAAAAGTATGATAAAGCAGCGTTAAGAATAAATGAATATGTTTCTACTACTAGTAACAAAACACGTAAACTTCTAGAAGGTAATAAAGCTGGACGACTTCTTACACAGATTGCAAATAAAAAGTATGGAAAACATATTTTAATAGCAGCTGGAACGCTTTTAGCATCTAGTTTAATTGGAAAGATAACACAATATAAATCAGAACCTGTTATACCTAAAAATTATGATCGTGGATATGACATTATGAATGAGACATTAACTGATTTTTCATCTCCAGTTAACTTACTTAAAGCTACTACAAGATCAAATATTATGCCATATTATAGTAGTGTAAGAAAAGGAACAGTTACTTCAGTCAGGTCTGTTCAAGAAAGAAATTTATCTTTATTTTTAAATAAACATGCAATAGGACATACAAGGTATTAAATATGTCATCTATGTATAAACCATCATCAAAACTTGCAAGATCTTCATATATGCAAGGTTTTAAATCAAGCCCATTAAGTAGACAAACTTATAAAAAAATGAGTGCTAATATAATGCCTAAAGTCTCTAGAGGTAGTGATCCTATAATGGCTCAAAATTCTCTTGGACGAGTACGATCAGATAAAAAATTTAATATATATCGTGGTGTTAGCAAGTCACTTATAGGTAAGAGTAAGGTTATTCCATCTCCTATAAGAAAAGGTGGACTTAAAGGTGCTCTTGTTACTGGTGCTGTTTCTATGTTAAATGTTGCAATAATGAAAGGTGCTATGAATCCAGGACGCTTTGAAGTATATGGTCGTATGATGCAAAATTTAGCAGTAGGTAAAAACATGTTGAATAATACTAGACTAGGATTAGCATCTGGAACCTCTAGAATGAACGATATGGGACACACAATGGGATTATCTTTAGCTTTATCTAAATCTCGTCATGGACGTTACTAATGTATCAATATGATCCTTATACTGGTGATCAAATACAACCTCAAAGTAATCTTGTAGGTGAGATTGCTTCATATCCTATTAAACCATCTAGTTATTTTACATTAGCTACATCATATCCAGGAATGTATAGTCCAACTAATGGTGTTAAAATACCTTTCAGAAAACTTGCTAAAGATATTAAAAAAAGTATAAAAAGTCCTGCCATATATAATAGATATAATCAAAGATTTGGTAAAAATGCACTTAAAACTAAATTTGTAGGTCTAGGCTCAAGAGCAATAACTAGTCCATTTTCACTTGGAATGACCGAAAGTGAATGGGTTGGTAAAGATTGGCTTAATAAAAAATCTGTTCAAAAATATAAAAGAGTTGTAAATAAAAATGATTTTAATGTCGCGCTTGGTGAAGCTAAAAAAGATTATCTTAGACAACCAAATACAAATAAAGCATCATGGACTCTATTTAATAGAATCTCTGAAGGATCTAGAATTAAAAACGAAATAGGAACTTATGTTAAAGATGGTTTTGGATTTTCTAGAAAACAAATATTAGCAAAAGGTGCTCTTGGAGTTGCAAAAGTCGGATCTACTATTGGTCTTGGACTTCTTGCTATTGATCTAGCTTCTATGGTTGCTAAACCATTAGCTCAAGCAGCTATAGGAACATTAAACAATCTTGCTACTGAATATCAGAACCGATTTATGCCAGAAATGGGCGGACAACTTGCTTTAAGTTATCTATCTCAAGGCGCTTACACCGAGAGACAAAGAGCTATACAAAGTATATCTCGCTCTTCTTTGAATGCGAGGAGTGCGCTAGGTCAAGAAGCCAATTACATGTAAATTATGAATAATTCAAATATAATAAAAACATTTTCTGATCCACTAATATGGTGTGAGAGTTATTTAAGAGATCCTAGAGATAGGGATAAACCTCTTGTTCTTCGATCATATCAACAAAATATTCTTAAAAATACTCGTAAATATAAGAGCATGATAAGTCGATGGGGTCGTCGTTGTGTTGCTGAAGATAGTCCAGTACAATTATATAATGGAACTACAATTAAAATACAAGATATTAAAGTTGGTTATAAAGTAGCATCTTGGTCTTTTAATAAACAAAAAGCAGTTCCTGGAAATGTAAGTGAAGTATTTAATAATGGTATTCAAGATATATTTGAAGTGTTACTTGAAAATGATTTAATTATAAAATGCACATCCAATCATCCAATTTTAATTTTAAGAAATACTACATATTTATATAAACAAATAGATAGAGATTTATCTATAAATGATATGTGTGTAATTTTAAATAAAGATCACACATTTTCTACTTCTAGAATTGTAGATATAACATATATTGGTAAAAAACAAACATATGATATAACTGTTGATAATTATAGTAATTTTTCTTGTAATTTTATCATTTGTCATAATAGTGGAAAAAGCGTAACTTTCTGTGCAGATACATTATGGTGGGCGCAGGCTTATCCACTAGTACGAATGATAGAAACTAAAGCAATAAAACAGAAGTCATTTAGAGTACTTGTCTTTTGTCCTTATGAATCACAAATTAAAGAACTCTGGAATACTTATACACAATTGATTGGTGATAGTCCATTACTTATGGATCAGTTAGTTAAGATAAGAACTTCTGATATACATCTTATTGAATTTAAAGGTACTGACGATAGTACTCGTGGAAGCACAATTGAAGGATTCACGATTGGTATTAGTTCATCTAACCAAGGTACAAGTTTACGCGGATTATGTCTTGGTGAAAACACAAGAATATCTATGATAGATGGTAGTACAAAAAATATTAAAGATTTAAATATAAACGATAAAATAATATCTTATAATATTAATTCTAAATCATTTGTTGAAGATTCAATTGCTTATATTGCTGATGAAGAAGAAAAAGAATTATTTGAGATAGAATTTCAATCAGGTAGAAAAATACAATCCTCAAAAGATCATAAATTTCTTACAGATAATGGATGGAAAAAACTTGAAGATATAACATTATTTGATAAAATTAAATCATCTTTTAATTTTGTAACAAATTCAGTAACAAATCCTCAAGATGAGTATGTCAAAATATGTGCATATTTAATAGGAGATGGATGTATATCAGATAATAGAATTAAAAACAGTACCATTCCTTTTACTAATACTAATAAAAAATTAATAGATGATTATAAAAATTGTCTAAAAACTTTAGGATTTTATTTTAGTGAACAAAGAAAAAAAGAATGGGTAAATAAACAACCAATAGATATAGTTGTTACTGGTTTTAAAAGAAAACAACCAAAATTTTATCAATTTTTAAAAGATTATGAGTTATTAGGTAAAATTCATAATACTAAAAGTGTTCCAGATATAATTAAAAAATCATCTACGTTAAAAAAAGCATTATTTTTAAGACATTTATTTTCAACTGACGGCTGGTGTAGTTTATATATATCTAAACAAAATTATAATCAGTGCGAAATAGGATATTGTTCAACATCCTTCAAATTATGTCAAGATATTCATGATATATTATATCAATTTGGAATATATAGTAAAATTCAAACTAAATATTATTATGTTAATAATATCAAATTTATTAAATATGAATTAAAAATTAGAAGTAAAACTAATATTAAAACTTTTTTTCAAAAAATTGGATATATTTTTGGAAAAGAAAATAGTTGTAAAATAGTAGATAATATTGTTAGTGTTGGTGTTCATGCTGATAAAATTAATCCAGAATATGAAAAAATAATTTCTATAAAATCTATAGGTTTAAAAAAATGTTATGATATTACTACAAAAAAATACCATAACTTTATAGCAAATGGAGTTATTACTCATAATTCTGGAGATATGGTTTTTATAGATGAAATGGATTATATTCCATCTGATATTATGGAACAAGTTATATTACCTATTACTACAACACACGTTGATGTAAGACTTCGAATTTGTTCTACTCCTAGTGGTAAACGTGAGAAATTTTTCCATTTTTGCTCAGATTCAAAACAACTTGGATGGTTTCATACTCATATACAATCATGGCATCCAGATAATACTAACTGGAGAAGTATAGAACAAGCAAGAAAACTTGGAATACCAATAGAAGAAAGTACTGAATTTCAAGTAAGACATAGTACAACAACTTCTGCTTTTGAACGTGAATATGGTGCTGAGTTTGGTGAAGAATTTGGTGGAGTATATAAACATACACTTATAAATAAATCTATTACTAAATATAATCGTAATATAGATACAAGAGATCTAGATGTATTTGATCCTGGATTTGAACAAAATCCAGAACATAAATATATTGTTGGAGTTGACTGGAATAGTTACGTTAATGGTGGTCAGGTTGTAATGGTTGAATACTGTAGTACTCCAACATTGCATACTTTTTATGACGATGATAGACAAGAAGATGTTATTGTTGATTTCACTGGCAAATATAGATTATTTTATAGAAGAAGTATAAAGTCTCAAGAATCCACACAACGTATGACTCGTAATGAAGTTATAAGATTAATGACTTATTATAAAGTTGATTACGTGTATGTTGATTATGGAGCTGGTGATACTAATATCGAAGAATTATCTCTTTATGGAAGAGGTCATCCAGAATTAAAACTTTCTGAAAAATTAGTCGTCATAGATAGTGGTGCTGTTGCTGAACATTATGATCATATAATTGGAAAAAAAGTTAAAAAAAGAAATAAGACTTTAATGGTAAACTTTTCAGTAATATCTCTTGAAGAAGGAATGTTTTTACTTCCAAAAGAAGAAGATCAAGATACTAGACTTGTTGGTCAGATGAGAAGTTATGTTGTTAAAAATATAACAGCTCGTGGAGAATATTCATATGAAGGTGATGATCATATACTTGATGCTTTTAATTTAGCTATATATGGATTTCAACAAAAGTTCGGTCAATTGATGGCATCTAGAATTAAGTATGATATAAATATTACTGCTGATCCTAGAATGCAATACTTTCCTAAACGTGCTGGAAATATAACAACACCTATTCCTATTAAGATCAAAAACTCTTATAGTACACCAATAAGAGATCCTGAAAAACCATTGGCCTATCCTCATAAAAATAATCGATCAGCATTTCCATTGGTTGGTGCTGGACGATCATTACATTTTAATACAAGACGTGGATCTTTTTAATGGATAAAACATATCAAATATCAGAGTTTATAAATAAAAGTTTACCTCCAGAAGTTCTAGAGCAACTTAAAATAGTTGATAGAGTTAAACATTTTCTTAAACCAACAACTGTATCTTCAATATCACAAATAGAAGATCAACCAGAAAAACCTACAGATCAAACTCTTTCAACACAAAGAGAAGTTGAAGATGAGATTGATAAACTTATAGATGATGTAAAGGATTTTGAAGATCTTGTAGAACAACTTGAAGATCTTGCTGATGAACATCTTAAAAATATGGCAATACCTTCTGAAAATAATCTTGTATCTGATGCAGTAAATAAACTTGGTGGTAAAGATGGAGTTATAACAAAAGAAATTCTTGATAAAGCTCAAGCTATAATAGATTATGTTCCAATGATGTCTTTAGGACAAGATCCAGTATTAGCAGCTTTGCTTGGTGATGGAGTTATTGATGGACCATATGTAAGTTGTAATGAAATAACATCAAATATTGGAAGAGAATTAAAATTAAAAGTTAAAGGTATAAATTCTGCAGAAGTAGTTATAAAAGATCAAGCATCTAAAATGAATGAAACTCATGATGCAAAAATGAAAAATTTTCTTATAGAATTTATATTACAATTATGGTGGAATCAACTTTGGCCTAAATTTGTTGTTGATCTTGCTATAATAAATCCAAATAGAATTCTTGCAACTCCTCCAGATAGTGTTGTTTGTTTTTTTAAAAGTATAAAATGGAATGGACAAACATATCCTAGATTTAGAAGAAAACCAAAAGATAGTATTACTGGAACATCTAATTCTGGTTATAGTGACGCCAATGGACCAGTTAATAAATTGTTAAATAAATTAAGAATGTTATTATTATGTAAGTTACCTAAAAAGTTTTATAAAAACTATAAACCAGATGCTAAATTAAACTGTCCAGAAGATCAATTAAATGATTGCGTTGCTAAAACTGATAATCCAAAAGATATGTCTGGAAGTAAAGATTTATCTGATCTTGAAAAAATATATAATGATATAGATGAAAATTCTCCATGTTTTGATGTAAATGATTTAATTGGTAATATGTCTTCAGATCAACCACAAGGATTTGGATGTCCTCCAGAATGTATACAAGCTGCAAAAGTTATATTAGATGCAGTAATGGCTGATGCATTAACTCCATTAGAAAGTAATGTATAATGAGTTATATAAGAAAAAATGGATACGTCCAAGGAGCTTTATTATTTCTTCCTCAAATTAAAAAATTAAGAGAAACTCTTGAATTTGAAAAATTTCAATGTAGAGTTCTTAAGGATGATGAACGAACACAAGAATTTAAAAAGAAAACAGAAGAACTTAAAGATAGTATATATGCTTTTAGATATAATAATATAGAGTCTGAAAAAATGACTGAAGCAGGAAAGAAATATGAATCAAAAGGGACCTAATAGTCAAATAGATGTTGATCAATTTTCTACTGGTATTAAAAATGTATTTAATACTATAGAACATCCATCTATTACAAATATTCTTGGAACTCCTGGACAAGAATTAAGAAAACGTAGTGAATTATTATCTCAAATGGTTAATAATTTAAATAAACCAATATTAAAAGCTTTAGCTAATGATATGCTCACTACAATGGTTTCTTGGCTTGATGATCCTCAAGTGTTATGCTGTCTTATACAAGGAATATGGTCTTCTTATGTTGCTAAAAATGTTAATTTAAGTGCAAGTTCAAAAATTAAATTAGCAGATAGTGATTTTGGAAAGTTTCTAGATAATCTTATAGCATTTGTTGATTTTATAATTATTTTTATAACTCAGGATATTAGAAGATTAGTTATATTCATTCCTGATCTTATTAAAGAAATAATGAACGCAATAATGGGAATGATAATATTACTTATTCAAGAAACTGCTTTTGCTCTTAGAAATTCTGTATTATCAGTTATATTTGAATGGATGGATAAATGGGATACAGAACGTACTTGGTCAAAATGTCTTCCACTTAAACAAATGATTAATATTTTAAAAAAGTATATAAGTGATTATGGAATTTTAGCAACCATATTTGAAAAGATTAAAGGATATATATCTGGATTAAGTATTAAATCAGAAAAAATAGCGAAAGAACTTGTTCCTAATGTTAAAGATCTAGAATTTTTATATTGGTTACGTGATTTATTAATTAAACTTAAACGAGCTTCTTTAAATTTTGATTTATGTATAGACTATGATTTTTTACCAACTTCTGATACAATTAATACAAATAATGATGAAAATAATCAAAAATTTGCTAAAAAAACATACATTGATGAAATAAATGATGAAAATAAAGACTTCCAAGGTGATATTAAAAAACAACAAGGCTATACTATTGGATCAGATGGTACTATTTTTATAGATAAAGATAATACCTTGAATGATAATGGAAATTGGATACCAAGATTATCAAATAGTTTTTTAAGAGAATTTATTCATAAAGAATATAGTATTCCATATGATGTAATAGACAATACTATTACTCGTGGAACATCAAAAGATAATATTCAAGGAACTTCAATTACGTCAGATAATTTTATAATTCAAGATAGATGTGCTAATACACCAACATCTCAAGAAACAATTCAATGGATATTAAATTTGAGGAGTAGATTGAATACATGAGCTGGTTAGATATATTTAAATCAAATTCTAAACAAGAAAAAGAAATTACTACAATAGAAGTTTCTGATTCAGTTATTCTTGCAAATGGTCAAGATAAACGCGAAGTAGATGATCCAACATCTAAATTTTGTTGTCCATCTCCAGTTAAAAGGTATCAATATACAAGACGTAATGTAAGTTATAAACCATCTGAGTATGATCTAGAAATGGTCGCTAATGCAGTTAGTCTAGATGGTATTCTTCGTAGAACTGTTAATATATATGTAGAACAGATACTTAAAAATGGTTATGAAATAAATTCTGAAAACGATAAAATAAGTAAACACGTTGCAAAACGACTTAAAGAAATACAATATTTTACTGGTATTTCATTTTATGAACTTTTAAATCAAATTTCTACTCAACTTGTTACTTATGGTAACGCATACGTTATTAAAGAACGCGCCAGAGATGTAAGCAAATTTGGAAAAGGTTATAGATTATATAATCGTAGTGTTTATCCAATTGTAGGATTATTTTGTGCTGATGCTTCTACTATGGAGGTTGGTCTTAATGATGCTGGAACAGTAGTAACTTATAAACAAGAAATTCGTGGAGAAGCAAATGAATGGGATGAACGAGATGTTATTCATTTTACTTATAATAAAATACCAGGAACACTTACAGGACAAAGTCAGATACTTCCAGTTCTAGATGACGTAAGAGCACTTCGAAAACTTGAAGAAGAAATAGAAATTTTAGGATTTCAATATTCTATTCCTCTTTATCTTTATAAAGTTGGTACAAAAGAAATACCACCAGCTCCTGGAGAAGTTGAACTTGTAAGTAGTACAATAGCTAATATGCCTTCTTATGGAATGCTTGTTGTTCCTGGTCATCACGATATTACTATTCCATCTAATACAAATAGCATGGATATCATAAAATATGTTGATCATTTTAAAAGTAGAATATTTGGTGGACTTGGAGTATCTCCTGTAGCACTAGGTCAGAGTGATACTTCTAATCGTAATACTGCTCAAGTAGCAGATCTAGCAATGCAAAGTATTACTAAATCATATCAACAAATTGAAAAAAATAAAATAGAACTTGAATTATTTCGTGAACTTATGCTTGATGGTGGATTTGATAGTATTGATGATGAAGTTGAATTTAGATTTCCTGAAATTGATATTGAAACTCAAATTAAAAAAGAAACACATATTATAGCAAAATGGCAGAATAATCTTATTACAAGAACTGAAGCTCGTAATGAAATGGATTATGAAAATAAAGTAAAAGATAGTGATACATTTTTAAATACAGTTGATATTCCTAAAATTGAAGCTCAACAAAAAGGTCAAATGGAATTAGCAGAATTAAATAATGCTAATGCAGTTAAACTTGCTAAGTTAAAACCAGCACCATCTGCTGGTGGAGAAAAAACTTCTACTCCAGCATTACCTAAACCAAATTCTGGTGGAAAATCAGTTACCAAAGTTACACATACAATTACTGCTCCTAAGAATCAAAAATCTACAAGTAATAAAGTAGCTCCAGCTAATCAACATGGAAAATCTACAAGACCCAAATATGTTAAAAATTCTAGTGATAATATTTTTGATGGATTATCATTATTTAATAACGATAATTTTTCTAAAACACTATCAAAAAATATAACTGATTATTTATATGAAGAACTTGATTATACTATAAATAAGTTATGTTCTTTTTATCATAAACCAAAGTTTGAAATTAATACAGATATAACAGATAAGTATTTTTCTGGATTAGACATGATAATATCTAATAGAGTTTCAACTGCGGTTAAATTTTTAGATGAATATGATAAATTAGATTTATATAATCAGAAGACAAAAGAGTTTGTTGATGATCAAGTATCTAAAGTTCATAATTTGGCTAAAATTCTAATGTACAAAGAATTTGATATTAACACTATACTAATATCAGCGGATAACTGCGATAAACACGCAGATGTTATTATTAATCTAGATAATTTTGATTATAGTAAACTTCCACCATTTGGATATCAATGTAAGTGTGAAATAAGTGAAGAGAATTTAAATGAGTAAAATTGAATTACCAAATAGTATTGATATTAAAATAAAAGCAACACATTTTGAACCTTTTATAAATAAAAATGCTGTAAAATATACTGAAAAAGCTATTAAAGCTGGAGTTAATTCTTGGATTAAACCTTATCAGAAACCTCAACTTACAGGTCATGATAAAAATTCTTCTCCGCTTGGTAGAATAATAAATTGTGAAATAATTAAAGATAAAAAATCATCTGATGAACCTTCCAATTATATAAGACTTTATGCTAGAATAACTGACAAAGATGCTATTGAAAAGATCCTTGATGGGCGTTTTAATACTGTATCTGTTGGATCTAAATCTTCTAGAGTTCTATGTAGTGAATGTTCCCAGGTAATTACCGAAGATGGTCTTTGTGACCATAAAAAAGGTTCTTATAATGAAAAAGGAGATATGATCCATTGGGTCATTGATCAAATTGAATATACAGAAGATTCTTTTGTAAACGAACCTGCTGATGAGTATGCTGGTATTGAGGAAGTTAATTTTGGTAATGGTTGGATTGAATATCGTAACTTTCTAGATAACAGAGAAACTCATCTTAAAGAAATATCTATGGAGGATTGCATGACAGTACAAACGGATGCCAAGTTATCAACTGAGGCAAGAAATAAACTTTCCGAAAGTGTATTCTGCGGTCCTGGAAGATCTTTTCCTGCTCATGATAAAGCTCATGTACTTGCTGGTTTAAAATTAATTGGAAAATCAAAATTTTCTGATTCTACTAAATCAAAAATTAAAGCATGTCTTTATAGAAAAGGTAAAAGATATGGAGTAGTTCCTTCTGAAGATGAACTTAAAATTGATACCATTGAAAATTTATTAACATTTGGCGTCGATGATGAATGGACTACTGAACAACGGACTGAACTGGAAACTTTTTTTAAAGATAATCCAGATGCAGATCTTCCAGACGCGAATGATACTCAAACTGATAGTAATACAGTTACATCAGATGTTAAAATAGAAGATATGAAGAAGCCAGAATTAGTAATTCTAGCAAATAAACTTCAAAAAGAATTTGAAGATCTCAAGAAATCAAATCTTGATGCTTTAACTCTTCGAGATAATAAAATAACTGATCTAACAAAAAAACTTTCTGATAGTGAAACTTTAGCACTTCAAAAAGAAGATGAAATAAGCAAATATCTAGATGATCATGCTATTTTATCAAAAAAATTGAAAGATTCTTTAGTTTTTAATATTATTGATCTTAAAACGACCGATAATAATAATGAAGAGTCTAAGATTCTTATAGAGAAATATTCTAAACGATCAGTTGAAAGTTTAAATGATACTCTTAATGATCTTAGAAACTTAAAAATAGATAACAAACAAAATACTGAAGTGAAAGTTGTATTAACAACTTCTCAAGCAGATAATTCTGATAAAAATTTAAATGATCAGAAAAATGACGGAGATAAATTCAAACTCTTCGATCAAGATAGAAGGTCAACGGAGGAATAAAACATGACTATTTACAATGATCGTCTATCATTAAACCAGGGTACTATACAAAAGCAGGATCTTCGTACACGACCGTCCAAATATGCTCAGTCTAATCTTAGAAATTGGGCATTTGAACAGTCTGAAGGAGTACGTCCAGCTGAATATATGGGTGTGTATAAGTATCTCCCTGTAGAATTTCAAGATGTTAATACTGAAGATTGGGTAGTCTTACAGAAGGGCCGCATTGTTAGTGCTCTTGGTATGAATAGCACCAGTCCTAGTGGAATTCCTGCCCCTCAAGGTAGTGGATATATTCCAATTGGTATTAGCGGAGATTATATGGGAACTGGTACTGGAGCTACAATAGTTGTATCTGATGATACTTCTTTCTTTGGTTACGAAGAACACATCGTTAACCTTTTAGTTCCAGCTAATGGTGGATCAGGAACAATTACACGATATTACAGTGCGGATGACGTTACTGCAGGTACGCGAGTAGCAGGAACTTTTGCTGCTGCAACTGCTTCAGGTGCGGTTTCTTTTGCTGCTAATATTCCTATTGGTGTTGCTTTTCATGATATTTATCAAGATATACGCGGTAAATATCTTAACTATAGAATGCATCCAGATGGTCAGCATATATTAACTGACTGGTACGTCGAAGTACCTTTCGTTAATAGTGTTTCTACTGGTGATGCAGCTACTTTCTCAGGTGTTCCACTTAATGCGAGTGTAAATACTTGGGGTCGATGGCGTGAACTTAATAAACAGTTTACTTATCTTTCTTTTGATAGTTCTTCAACGAACTATAGTGTAATTCCTGGAGCACTTATTTGTCCTGATATTCAGGGTAATTATTCTCTTCAGAATAAAACAACTACCATGCTTGCTGGTGCTAATGTTGCCGTATCTGGTTTTGTTTCAACTCAGGGAATTGTCACATCACAGACAGTTGGTAAACTAATAGCATTAGATAGTCGTTTTCCAAAAGATGATCTAGAAGATGTTCTTACATATCCTCGATCTGGTATGCCTGGTAGTCAAACTGGTGGTATCATAAAGAATCTTTTTGATTTCGTATACTATTGTTTATACATTGGTAATGGAACAGCCCCAACTATTGAGGCAATATACAACGGAATTCGTTCTGGAGTATTTGGTCTGGCCCGAATCCAGCTGCATGTATCATAATTATAGGAGAAAAATATTATGCCTTTCATGACAATTAGAGATCAAGTCGCAGCTGAATTTTTCCCAAAGAAAGAAGATAGAGTTAAATATACTAATGTATATGACGCTTTTACTTCTCGCGGACGGTTAATGGATTCTGACGGCAATATTAATAAATATGAACTAAAAGATTTAGTAACAAGAGAAGATCTTATGCGGTTTATGCCTCAAACGGTAGAAACTGTTGTACGAGAAGCTATTGAACCTAATCTTTTTATAATCGATCGACTCTTTCAGAGTATTACTATCGAACAGGGTAGTCGTATACAGATTGGTGCTATTGGTGCCATGACTGCTGGACGAGTTGGACAGGCTGGAGAATATCCAGAAAAAATGTTAGACCTTGATGGTGGAGACATGATTGCTATCACTACTGATAAGTATGGTATCAAAATTTCTCTTACTGAAGAGGTTGTTTCTCAGAATCAGTTTGATGTCGTAAACGTTTGGCTTCGTGCTGCTGGTAAAGCAATGGCTCGTTGTAAAGAACGTATCGGTATGAAACTTATAAATGAGATGGGATATAAGGTATTTGATAATGCATCACCTTCTGCTTCATATTGTGGTAGTACAACTGGTCGAAATATCGCTGGCGTTACTAATGGAAGTATGACTGCTAATGATGTATTTGAAATGTATGCTTATCTTCTAAATCGTGGATTTACTCCAGATACTCTTCTACTTCATCCTCTTGCTTGGAAGCTTTTTGCAACTGATACAGAGATGAGAGAAGTAGTTCTTGCTGGTTCTACGATTGCTCAGGTACAGGGTGGAAAACCAGTATCACAATGGGGTGGAACATCTCATAATGGTTATGGTCTTCGTACAACTGGTACTGGTAATGAGAATCTTGCGGGTAGCGTTCCTAAAGGACCAAATGCTTGGACTCAGACATTGAATCCTCTTGGTGCAACATGGAATGTACGACCTGCATATCTTCCTTCTCCAATACAAGTAATTGTAACTCCAATGGTTCCTTTCTCATATGGAACTGCTGGAATTGAACGTATGGATACTGGAAGTACTTGTAACGTCATTATGGTTGATAGTAGTAACTGTGCAGTAATTGGTCAGAGCGAAGCAATTCGTACTGATCGTTGGACTGATCCTGAACGGGATATAGTCAATATTAAACTACGTGAAGCTTATGGTATGGCTGTTCTTGAACAGGGTAAAGGTATTGCTAAAGCAAGTAATATAGCTATTGCTAAAAATTACAACTTTGAGAATTACAATTCTCAGACTTTATCAAACTTTGATCCTACTACAGCTCCTAGTGGTTTCTCAGCTGCAAGTCCTAATCTACCGTAATTGATAGATTAATTAGTTAGTTTTTATGAGGCATTGGGGCCAACAGCCTCGATGCCTTTTTTATTAATTCAAAAACAAAGGGAGTTTTATGAATAAATCTAAAGAGGAAAAAAAGAAACCAGAATATAAGTTACCAAAATACTTACGTCTGGCTAAAGGATCGATGTGGCTTGATACTGAAGGTGAGGAAGCTTCTGGTGTTAGGTTATATTCAGTTAAAGAAGTGTTTGTTAGTCGTGATATGAAGTTTGAAATAAATGATGGAAAAGTAAAAGTATTTGCTACTGATGTTCCAAAAGATAGATATAATAATAATAATAATGTTGATTTTGGTAAAGTAGATAGTGATCTTCCTTGGTATGTTGATACAACAACTATAGATCCATCTAAATTATCGCATATTCTAACTGCATATAAACATGGAATTCTTATAGCTGCAGATCCAGATAAAAAACCTGGAGAAGCTAAAGAAAAAGTTCAAGATAATGATTTTGGTTATGAAAAGAATGGTGATCGAATTTTTGTTGGTAAAAATAAAGAAATGTTTAAGAAAC
The DNA here is from genome assembly GCA_023229385.1 of Candidatus Omnitrophota bacterium. Classification (GTDB taxonomy): domain Bacteria; phylum Omnitrophota; class Gorgyraeia; order Gygaellales; family Profunditerraquicolaceae; genus UBA6249. The sequence goes on from JALNZI010000006.1 coordinate 62,299, forward strand.
TTCAAAATCTTACTTTTAATAAATTAAAAGAATTTGTAGCAACATCACCATTAACTGAAGCATCAAAAAGAAATCTTATAGATCTTTATGATTATGAACGTAAAGGTTATAATGCTTTAGGAAGACTTCGATTAGAAGTTGTTGATTTAATAAGAGATAAATTAAAAGAATATGGTTCTGGAATGTCTGATGTTCGTATAAATGAAGATTAAGGAATATAAATGAAAGTCATAGATCATTATCCAACAATTGGAGCAACGGGAATTTATAGAAATCAAAGTATACAAATATATTTTGATAAACCTATTGAAGCAACAAGTATTGATTGGCAAACATTTTCACTTAATGATAGTAATACATTTACTTCAGTTGTTGGAGATCTAGGACCTATATGGGCTTCTGGTATTAATCTTAGTGGTGTTACAAGTGGACTTGTATTTACTCCATCTGTAGCACTTCTAGCAAATACAGAATATAGTGTTTATATATATCATGAACCTAATAGTGTTATTGCTAAAGATGGTGATTTTGTAAGAAAAACTTATAGTTATAGTTTTGTAACTGGAACAGGATATTATAGTAATATAATTATTCCAGGAATTCCAACTGGAATTGTTGATTATAGTAATCCAGATCCTAACACAGATTTATATAATATAACTAATGGAATATATGTAACTAAAACTACTCCAACACATCAAGCAACTAATTTTCCATCAGCAAGTGGACAGATAGATATATTTTTTAATATTCCATTAACAATTTCTGATAGTGATATATCTGGATGTATAGATATTCAGATAACTGATGTTTTAGATTAGAGAATATAATGGCTTACAATATTAGTATTTCTGGAAATGTATATCAAGTTGATCATGTTAATCTTACTGGAAGTTTGGTATCAATAGTATTTCCTGATGGATTTGAAAATAATAAACAATATGAAGTAACGTTAAGTAATAATATTTCTGGAGAATTTAATAGTTCAAATTATTATCTAGAAAATGGTTATTCTTTCTGGTTTACCTCTACGTATTGTCCATTATTTACAACCGTAAAGAAAATACATCTTACTGGTGGTCCTCAGACTGAAATGTTTCTAGATGACACGATAAATAAGATGATACATAAAAATTCTATAGATGCAGTTGATCTTTATAATTTATATAATAATACATCAGTAGCTTATGATTATTGGGGATGTACAGCAAGTGGAGTTCCAACTATATTAAGACGGTATGTAGAATGTAAAACTGCTTATGATCTTATATCTCTTTTAAAGATGTCTGGAAGTTCTAATGAACAACTTAAAACTCTTGGAGATCTAACTATTAAATATGATACTAATAGTAATGCTTCTAAAGATGATCCTAATCGATTAAAAGAACTTTATGATTGTTGGAAAACATCTTTAAATACTTTTGGTAATATTAAAAGTACGGTTCGTGGTTTTTACGACCAGAGCAAGCAGTTCCGACATCCAGTTTTGGAACCAGCATATAATAGAGTAAAACAACCAGTATATCCAATACAAAGAAATTACAGTCCTGGTACGATTGGTGTTCGAGGTTTTTAATGAACTGGTATAAAAATAATATAAGTACATCTTCAAGTGAAGGTATTGATCTTAGACAAGAACTTAATTGGATTCTTTATGGTCGTAGTAATCCTCCTAGAAGTCCTAAAGGTCATTGGGTAGTATATCGTAGATATGATCAATGTAGTAAATCTGAATTTTATAGTACACGAACTCATGAAGGTGTTGGAGGACCAGCGTATAATTTTACTGATGTTCTTTTAAGAACACGAAGAGTTCCATCTAGAAAACGTGCTGATATGTTAACTCCTACAAAATTAGGTGCTGATATAGGAGATACATATAATTATTATTTTGAATATACTGTTAATCCAAAAATGGGTGATCATATAATTGAAATTGATTGGCCAGATCATTCAATTAAACCAACGGATATATTATCTCTAACCTTTACATGTAAATATCTTATTAAACGTGTTCATGATTATCGTTTAGATAATGGAAATTTACAGTATTATATAATAAGTTGTGATTATGATGAGGTTAATTATTAATGAATGAAACTGATTTTCGTTTTGTTGTTGTTGAAAATAAACAAAATGAACCAAATAGATTACAACTTGAATATTCATCTAATCCTCCAAAATTAAAATCTGTTGGACATATAAATACATTGTATGAAATGCATGAACTTATGTCTAGATCACTTGAAATTTTAGCACCATTTAAAGATGATTGTCAACCATATGAAACTCAAAATACTCATACTACGTCTGGATTTAATATTAATAATGTAATTAAAAATTATGGTATTTATTTTGCTCCAGATTTTCCAGATTTTCTTGTTCCTAAAATGACTCCAAAAGAATTTAAAGCAGCACCTCAAATGGTACGAAATGCTATTACTTGGGGTGTCGTAAGACAAGAACCTGGAACAATATCACAAGATGATCCATTTAGAGGTGTAAGAGAATTAAAAGCTAGAAATCGTGAGTTTATAACTTATTATAATGCTTTTGGAAGAATGAAAAATACAAATATTACAACTTATAATGATAAGTTTGCTTATATAAATATTAAAGCTCAAGTATTTGATAATCTTGTACAATATAATATCTGGAGTAAATCTAACTATGAGGTAGAACGTCTTACTGAATGGTTTATAGATGATTATATGGATAATTATATTGGTATGTTTAGAGAAGCTGGAATTGTTCAAATGTACTATGATAGACGTGTTAGAGACAATGTAATTGAACAAACTAAAAACGGATATCATTTAAGATCAGTGCTATACTATATAAGAACTGAACGTATAAAACCTGAAATTGTCGGTCCTATAAAGCAAATTACACTAAATGTTAGTGTTGAAAGCCTTCAAAATCTATTAAAGATTGAAGAAGGAAATAGTATTGGATCTACTAATGATATATTATTATCAAAGTGGATTCAAAGAAACCAACTTGGAGGATAAATAAATGCCTATAGCTAGAGAAATAAATCTACCCTCTCCTGCTACATATGTCCAAGATTATGGTCTCAATGTTTCTCCTACTCCTACTCAACGAAATAAAAAAGTCGTTGTTATTGGTACAGCTGAAGATGGTCCAATGTATGAACCTATTCAGATTGAAAAACCAGAGGATGCAGAATATGTCTGGGGAAGACTTGGTGCTGGTGATCTTGTTCGTGGTGTCTTCGAATGTTGGGATGTTCAAGGCGGTCATCCTACTGTTGTAGGAGTTCGTATTGGAAATGGTGAAGAAGCCTCTTTAGATATCGAAGAATCCACAGGTAGTGGATCAGATACTGAACTTGGTGGTAATGCCACATCTTTAAAATTAGAAGCTCTTTTTCCTGGAGCAATATATAATCAGATTAGTGTAAGCTATGATGAAAATAGAGATGTTGCAATATATAATCCTAAAACTGGAGTTACTTCTACTTTTTCAGTTGATACAGAACGACCAACTAATCCTAACGTAGATGCACATAATGTAGCCGAGTTAGTAGACGCAATAAATGCAGATCCTAATTTAAATAGTATTTTAAAAGCGACATATTCTGGAATATTAACAGATTATGAAGTATGTATTAGTGGAAATAGTACTGGTGTAAATAATACTTCTACTTATGTTGAAGTAAGTTTACCTGATTTAATCAGTAATAGTTATATTACTACTTCTGGTTATATGATTCCTAATCCAATTCATGGAGTAGTTTCAGCTGGAAATGATATTATAAATGTTGAAGCAATTGAAGCTGTAAGTATTTCTGAATGGGAACAGATACAGTGTGCTGGTAAAACTACTAACAAATTAGCATATATGCCATTGGATGGTAAAGCACCAGCTCGATGGAATACAATACAATCATTATATGATTATAATAGTGATTCAGAATATATTCAAGATCCTTCTGGTAATATAGTTTCTGAGTATATATATAATCTTAATAGTGCTCTTATGGATGGTGGTACTGGAGAAGGTGGACCTACTAGATCTGGTGGTTACTTTGTTACTGGACTTCCTACTAATACTATTCGAGTCACCGTTCCTCTTTGTATTGCAGATAATGAAGAACTCGTAAATAGTGGTGTTGCGGATGCTTATATTAATAGTTTAATTACATCTACTTATGCATCATATTCTGGTGTTGGACATAGATATGCAACTTGTTCTGGAATTGCTACTAAATTAGTAGAAGGTGTTGCAGTTCGACCTTCTGGTAAAATTCAGATTCAGGCTGCAATGTCAGATGATCCAAATGATTTCTGGCAGACTCTTCCATATGATGGAATATCTGGTATTTATTTATCAAGTTATTCAGCGGGTGTAGCAGTATTTTCAATTGGAGCAAATGCTTATGCAGATAGTCCTATTATGCAAACACTTGTATCATCTGGAAATATTATACGACCTGATGTATATCTTAGAATAACTGCTAATACTGTAAAAGGATTTTTGAATGAGAAAGAAAACTTAAATGCTTTATCAAGTGCTTCTACTCTCACAGATTATTTTGTTAGAGGACAGGAAATAGTATTTAATACTCCTCCTTCTTTTAATGTTACAGTAAATTATGGAACTAGGATTGAATATGAACTTGGAAGCAATGTTACATTAAGTGATGCTGCTAATGGTAAATTTGTATTTGATGACGCAGAGCTATTGCCTGGTCCAGGAGGTGGTCCTTTATCTAATACAACAAAATCATATTTACGATTTAGATATACTTATTTACCAACGTGGCCTAATATAACTACTGCTGCTAAAGCAATGTCTGGTGGAAGTAATGGAACTAATCTAAATAGTCGTCAGCGTAAAGAACTATTAACTACATGTTATGATAGACTCCGAAATTATGGAGCTGATCTATGGGTCCCAATGAGTGCGTTTATAGATGAATTAAGTGAACGATTTAATCCAATTACTGGTCTTAAGGAAACAATTCCTACAGACTATATAACTGACATTAATGACTTTCTAGAAGATCTATCTATAAATAATATTCAACCACATGCTATACTTGGTGTTAAACCAATGGATGACGTTAATCAGGCTAATAAAGATCTATGGGTAAAACGACTTACAGAACGTGATCTTAAAGATCCTAATCGAGGTGCTAATATTATGGCTTTGGTTGGAAGTAAGTTTATTTCTGTATCCGCTTTTGAACCTGTATTTCTAAATATTGGTAGAGGTCGACCATATGTAGCAAATGGACAAGCTGCTTATGCAGGTATGCTTGCTTCAATGCCATATGATATATCTCCAACTAATAAATCTATTACTGGACTTCAAGGTCTTAGATTTTCATTGTCAACATCTCAATATGAAGCTCTTAATAGTTCTAGATATGTTACTATGAGAACAAAACCTGGACGTGATCCAGTTGTTGTAGAAGATGTTACTGCTGCACCAGTTGGAAGCGATTTCGTAAACTGGTCAACTTATAGTATCACTGCTGAAGCTGCTAATAGAGTATATGCAATTGCAGAAACCTTTATTGGTAGACCAAATAGTGTAGAAGTAAGAACATCTCTAGAACAGTTAATCTCTAATACTCTTATGAGTATGGCTGGTTTACGAGGATTCGATTTCTCCATAAATAGTACTCCGAATCAACAGGTTCTTGGTATTATCGAGGTCGATCTTATAATTGTTCCGATTTTTAGTATTAAAAAAATTAGAACAACTGTTAAATTGCGTAAAAACTTACCAAGTAGATAAAATAGTTAGGAGTCATGACCTAACTTATAAGGGTAGAGGTAGTTTAACCTATTGCCTCTACCCAAACTTTAAAAATAGGAAAAATAATGAGTTCAAAAACTTGTAAAACATGTAATATTGAAAAAGATGAATCGGAATATTATAAATATAAAAATACATATTGTCGAAGAGATCATTCGTATAAAGAATGTAAAAAATGTTATAATCTTAGAGTTAAAAAATATTGTGAAAATAATAAAGAAAAAAAAAGAAAATCCAGTAAAATATGGTGGGAAAATAATAAAACTAGTAGAAATATAATACGTAAAGAACAACGTTTAAAACGAAATTATGATTTATCTTTAATTGATAGAGAAAATATTTTAAAAGAACAAGATTATAAATGTAAAAGTTGTAATACTGATTTAAAAAATTTAATATCTTATCATATACATATTGATCATGATCATACTACAAATGTTATTCGTGGAATATTATGTAGAGGATGTAATATTGCTTTAGGTTTATTAAATGATGACCCAGATAAAATATTAAAATTATATAATTATTTAAAACCCTTTAAATAATATCAAAATCTTCCAAGTAGATAACTTGGAAGTAAGAAAGGGGGTTAAAATCCCCTTTCTAGTTTTAACAATAAGGAGGTAATTTATGGGCGCAAGTCCTGCTAATTACCAGAATACTGAAAGCGCAGTTGATGGTATTAAATCCACTTATAACGCTTCGGCAGGAACAGATATCGTCGCTACCATTGACGGTATCTTAATTGGAAATTTGAATGGTATAAGTTTCAGTACAACCCGTGAATAGCTTGCGGCCTTATATAGTAATATATATTGAATAACGCCATTAATTGCTGGAACATCCTTATAGGACAATCAGCAGCTACTTAATTGTAGTTCAACGACTATCCCGAAAGGGAGTAGAGTTTAGTAAACTCGAAACATGGCGGTTCTTTGAAAGAACGTGATATAGTCTGAACTTACTGGTAACAGTAAGAGAATGTATGGAAACGATACATTCGTAACATATTTGGAGAAAGCTCCGATTTATACACTGGGTAAATAACACTGCCCACTTTTAGAGTAATCTAATTGTAAAAACATTGGGTGAATTCGGTGAAGGTCTGAAAAGAATAATACCGAGCCAAGACCTTGGTACACTAAGGTAAGGTGTAGAGACTACTGGAGAGATATAGTTCTCTTAATAACCAGTCCAGCGCCCAACATCCTTATAGGATGAAGAGATAGTCCAAAATAAAGAGTGTAGATGCCGTTTCATTCGGCAGAGGTAAGCGTAAGCAACATTGCGCTTGTAAAATTCTGTAAATTGCTGGGATAACCTTATAGGTCAATCAGCAGCCAAGCTTAAGTAGAAATACTTTTGAAGGTTCAGAGACTATTCCGAAAGGAAGTAGGGTCTAAGTAGACTCGAAAGACAGAATAGTTAGAAATAACTAATGATATAGTCCGATCTTTATGGTAACATAAAGAGAATATATGGAAACGATATATTCGTAACACAAATGGGTCATGCTGGTTCGTTAATCTCAAAGTAAAAGGGATCGTATGTTAGTAATAACATATTGCAACTCGTCAAATTGCTGGAATCTCCTTAGAGTCTTAAATACTTAGAAATAAGTGACAATTTTAAGAATTGGACAATCAGCAACTAAATTCATAAGTAATTATGATAAATGCTCAGAGACTAAATGGCGAGATCCTCTATCTAGAGGAATAAGATATAGTCCAGACTACAACCGAAAGGGCTTGAGAAATCAAGAGTAGTAAAGTTACGAACTTTGATAGACATGCATTATATGATATAATGCAAGGTACATTTCAGGACAGTAATGCAGGACCTGCAGATAGGTATAAATATTATGCTAAAACTACAGATATTCCTGCTGGTGGACGAAGTTTACTTTTAGGTAAACAACATCTTGACGCATTAGGAGCACTTGGTTCACAAAAATCAATTGCAAACTATAGCGATCAACTTCCACCAATGACTATCACTTTAACTTCAATGAATGAGTATGGAAATGTTAGTGCAATGCACATACTTGGAGTTGAATTGATTAATGAGGGTTCTGGTGTGTCAATTGATGATATTGTGACAGAAACGCAGATGAACGGTTGTCTGCCTCAGTAGTAATACTGATGATAAAACATCACCATATGCGGGAATAACCTTAGAGTCTTAAGTACCAAAGTGTAACAATCTTAAGAATTGGTCAATCCGCAGGAAAGACTCGAAAGAGAATCCTCAGAGACTTTATGTGATGCTCCTACTTGTAGGATGAAGATAAAGTCCGATCTTAATAGAAATATTAAGCTAACACATTTGGACGTTTGTAGCTCGTGGTATTATCGGTTGGAAACCAATCTCTCAGAATGGTGGAAATGTGAATATTAAAGCAGATGTACTTGCTCAGATGAATAATCTTACAGCAGTACAACAGGCTCAATACAACGGGCTCAATTAGCACAGAGTTTACCATTTAACGCTTAAAAAATTGGGAGGGTTCATGTAACCCTCCTTATACTATCTATATGGCAACGTTTTTCGATAAAATTAAAAATAATATATTTACTCAAGTAGAGGAAAATGTCTCTGCTAATAGTCAGCCATATTTGGGTGGATCGCTTGGTCCAGCAGAAGTTAATCCATTTGCTGAAGATCCAGTAGTAGATTTTTCTAAGAGTAATACATCATATAGTGGTAGTGATTGTACTGTTATGGTACAATTGAATAATAAACTTATTGTCTTAGGTAATCTAGAGACATTCTCACATTCTACGCATCGACGAAAAGCACCAGTAGACGTAATTGGACGATCTCACGCAAAAGGTTTTGTTAGTGGAAGTCGTGTTGTAGCAGGAAGTATGATATTTATTGTATTTGATAGATCTCCATTGTATGATGTTGTTAAAGAAATTAATTACGTTAGAAATGCTTCTGATAGACGTACATCACCATTACCTGATCAACTTCCACCATTAGATTTAATATTACTATTTCATAATGAATATGGACATAGAAGTTTAACTAGAGTCTATGGGGTAGAATTTGTTGATGAGGGTCAGGTTCATAGTATTAATGATCTTTATACGGAATGTACAATGAGTTACATTGCTCGTGATATTGATCAGATGATTGCTTATGATGAACTTAGTGATTTTAAAAATATGTTATTTGAACGTCAGGTTCGAGGACAATTTGTAGATAATAAATTTACTGGATTACTTGAATATAAAGCAAGAGTTGAAAGAGAACTTTCTGATTGTGAAAAAGTAATTTCTGGTATTGATATGGAAACAGATAGACGTGCTGTTGCTGGAGTTTTTACATTAAGTGCTTCATATTGGTTATCTAGACTATCTTATGGAAAAGATTATGTAACACGCGAAGAACTTAATAAAGAAAAAACAAAACAACTTAAAATAAAAGAATATCTACTTACTGAACTTGAAAAGATTAATCAACAAGTTAGAATTTATGAACAGAACGTTAATGTTGGTTTTAATGCTCAACACACTGATGCTGGTAATGTACAATTTGATTACTTATCTCATGCGAGTAAATAATGTGGCCATTTAAAAAATCCGAAAATGATATACTTCAACAGGATTTAAAATCTAAAGAAAATAATATAAAACTTCAACAGAATGCAAGTTTTATAGGAAGTTCTAATGATCCTTTTTCTACTCCTACACGAGATAATTATCAAACTTATCCTTATGATTATTATTCATCCTCTGATTGTAAAATATTTCTAGGAGATATCTGGTGTGATGATATTGTTTCAATACAATATAATTGTTCTCAATCTAAAACTCCAATATATGGATATGCTTCACAAAACTTTGATGCTATAGCTAAAGGTCAGATACTTGTACAAGGAACATTAGCAATCGCATTTAAAGAAGTTGGGTATTTAAATGTTATTCAAGCAACGTTAGAAGCTCAACGAAGAAATTCATCTGAAGTAATATCAAGTAAAATTAAATCTTATCAAACTGAAGCAAAAGATGGAACTGCTAAATTTATACCAAGACTTAATACAATTGGAGAACAATCAGTAGATTCTCAAGTATCTTTTCAGTATTCTCCAAATGGAAGTCCTCAGATAATAAGACAACAACAAACTATTGAACAGATATTAACAAGTAAAAAAGGTAATATTGCTAGTTCTGGAGTTGCTAAAGAACTTGGATTAGGCCCAAGTGATAATAGAGATTTTGAAGATTTTGCTGAAGTACTTGAAGATAGTATCTGGGGTGATAGTAATGGACAAGCAATTAATCTTGTAGATAAACTTAAAAGAGTCGATGAATTTGATTATAATTCAAATGGTGGTATTACTACTGCTAAAGGTAGACAGTATTCTGATGTTTTAAATATTATGCTTACGTTTGGTGACATTAATGATTATCGAGCTGAACATACAATGATTGTTATAAATGATGTTCATTTTACATCTAGTTCACTTATTGTTAACACTGATGGAAATCCTATATTTGAAGAATATACTTTTATAGCTAGAGATATTAATGATAGCATCACTGGTAAGTCTATAAACGTTTCTCCTATTAAACTTAATGTTGGAATTGATAATTTAAAACTGTCTACATTAGAAAACGTTAATGAAATTGAAAAGTTTTTAAATGAAAGAGATTCAAATAGTCAGGTAACAATTAATTTCTTATCTGCTTATAATGGCACTTGGAATGTTTATAATGGTCAGATTATTGCTACTTTTATATCTAATAAAACTGAACCTTTTACTGATCAAGTTTGTAAGTTTGCTGAAAACATTGTTAATGAAATTTATTATCCAGAAATTGTAAATACAAGTTACTCTCAATATATTATAGAACTTGATATGACTGATAATAAACTTACAATGATACTTGAACAAGTTACTGCAAATACTCGTAGTTATAGAGTAATATCTCCTACTCGAAGTGGGTTTGCTGCGGTTAATATTATTTCTAGAGATGATTTATTTCAAGGATCAAGTCTTCCTGAACCAATACAAGACCGACCAATATCTAATACACTAACTCAAAAGAAACAAGCAAGTATAAATGAAAGTACTAAAGTTAAAGAAGTTCAAGTAACATCATCGTATGATATAGAACGTCCATTTCAAGAAGATAGATTAAATATAATTAATGCTAATTTAAAAGAAACTAGATTTGATAGTGTAGCAGGATCACAGGTTTCTGATGATATTAAAGCTAGACTAGGTGATCAGGATGCAAGACTTAGACAACAAAATAAAGAATCTGATCTTGAAAAACAACGTAGAGTTTCACAAGAAATGCAAGATGAACGAAATTTAAAATTAGAAATAGATCATCTAGAACAAAAAGTTAATATACAATTACCTTGGTATGATGTTATTAATCCTGGTATAATTTCTGAACGAAATAAAGAGAAAAAAGAATTAAAAGAAGCTAAATTAAAATATTATAAAGATATTGGAAATTAATATAAACTATACTAAAAGTAGATAAATATTTAAACTATTGACTAAATGTTTTAAAATAAGTATATTATAACTTATGTCTCATAATACTAATTTATGTAAAATTAATGTTGATAAAAATATAAGTAAAATAGTACAATTTTTCTTAGATAAAACAACATATGAAATTATACCATTTGCGTCATGTGAGGGAGATTCTACTGCATATATATCAGTTATTGTTAGATCAAATGAAGCATTTTTAATTATATTAAATCTATTATTTTATGAAATATATTTTAAATTTGAAAGAGAAAACACACATGATTGTATTTCTTATACAATACGTTGGGATAATAAAGATACAAATAAAATTATAGAAAATATTAAAAATTGTGAATGGTTAGAGTTTAATAGTAAAATACAACAAGAAATAACAAGTTTAATATATAATGATAAACAACAGTATGGTATGATTCAAGATGATAGTATTAAAAAAATAATAAGTACAATTTCAACAATATAGGAAAAGTATGACAAAACAAGAAGTTTTAGATAATTTTCATAATTCTATAATTAAATTTTGGTCACCATTTAAAGAAATAGATAAACAATATATTCCATATTTATCAAAAAATAAATATGGAAGAGATGTTATATATATAAAAACACCTAACTGTAATAATGATTGGATATTTGCTATTTTTGATGCAATAAAAGAAATATCTAATATAAATGAAGATGTATGGATTTGTTTTTGTGATATTTGTATTAAAAAAGATCATTTAACAATTTTTTTAGCATCTGGGATAGAAGATATAAATAAAAAAGATAATGATAACGTTTTAGAATTAAATACTAATTCACTTAGGTTAATTAATCCATTTGCTGGATTATTTATAGATTTAAATTTGAATTTAGAAATAAATGAACTTATAAAAATTATTATAGATAAATTAGATTCTGTTGGTGATTATGAACAATTAGGTTTTGAATTTCCAAGTAATAATCAAATGAATGTTAGGTGGAAATATAATAATGAGCGTTATGGATTTGGTATATCTTTTAAAGATAATATCTTAAATAATTAAAATTATAAATTGAGGAGAGATTTTATGGAAGAAAAAATTGTAGAATGGAAAAAATTATATACTTTTGTATATAAAACTACTGTTGCTGGAGTTGATTACTTTTTTAAGACTTTAACCAGAGATGATTACGCAGATATTCTAACAATACAGGCGTCTACTAGAGATCCTAGAGCGTTTGATCACGATCTTGAAGTTTGCAAAAAATGTATTCTTTCAGATTATGATGAAGTTGTAATATCTAAAAAAGCTGGTATTGCTGTTGTTATTGCTGAAAAAATAATGTTATATTCTGGATTTGAAGCCGCTGATGTGACAGAGTTGTAAGTAATTAAATATATAATTATATTGGAGCTTGGGACCTTTAATGGCTCCAAGCTCTTTTTATTTAAAGGAAATATATGACCCGACAAACTAAACTTTATAAAATATCAGCAATGGTAAATAAAACTAAACAAAATATATTTTATAGAGATCTTACTGCTAATGAATATACTTTTATAAATAATATTAAAAATTTAGCAATAAAAGAAGATATCGCAGGTAGAACAGCTATATATAATTACGATCCAGATAAACTTTCATTAGGTGTAAGAATTCAAATTGGCCGTGACGCGTTATCTAGAGTAGATAATATTTTAAGTTCAAAACAAATATTTGAAATAACTATTTCTGAGTTTAGAGCAAGTATTAAATCTGATGATTTTATGTTACTTATTAAACAAATATTATCATGTCTTCCTGGACAATCATATATCGATCTACTTAATTTAACTCTTAAAGATCTTATTGAATTGGCTTGTTTATGTGAACTTTTAATTGGAAAACCATTATTTGATAGTGGTAAAAAAGGTGGACTTGTTAATCCTAAAAATTTAGAAGATAATGGTAAAAGTCTTCAAGATAAAATGAATAAATTACATGGAGTTACAAAATAATGGATTACTCTCCAGACGATCAAAATAGATATTATGATCCGCAGCAAAACACTAAGTCTGATGTAGATGTAGGTACTCTTGCTAGGCAAATTGTATTACCAATGGTTGCTGATGTTGCAGGATTACTTGTAGCAAAATATGTTACACATACTTCTATTTCTAAACTTAAGTCTTGGAGAACTTCACAAAATAGTTTTAAAAATTCTTTATCTAATTCAATTTTTAGTAAAACAGAGAGTTTTAATAAAAAGATACAACCATTTAAAAAATCTATAACAGAAAATCCATTATATAAATCTGTTGTAAAATCTGGTCAAGAAAGAGAAGCTTTATTATCTAATCTTAAAGGAACGTCTAGATATAATACTACGAGAGTTTCTTCAGTTTTTAAAAATCCAAAAACATTAGCATACTCAGCTGCAAAAGTTTGGAAAGAAAATGTATGGTCTGGGATGGCTGCTCAATATGCTATTGATCATATGTTAGGTGTTAATGAACAATGGGGATTAGAGAAGAAATCAGTATATGATATTCCTGGTCAAGCAGTTAATTTTGGTAAATGGCTTGGAGCATCTACTGTATTTGGACTTGGTTTTGGAGGTGCTGGTCCTCTTGTTAAAGCAATGGGAAGTACTGGCTTAAAAGCTACTCAAAAAGTATTTGGTGGTGAATTTGGTAAAAAGGTTTTAGACACTTTATCAATGAGACCTTTAGGTGTTCCTAAAGATTATAAATATACTTCAAGTAGTGATATTTCAGTTTTTAATAAACATGTTATTTCTGATCTTAGAAGTAATGAACAACAAAAATTTGCTGCTAATGCTGTACGAAATAAATTATCATTTGGATCAAATGTTGGAGAAGCATTTAGAAATGTTCAAAATTCTTTATATGTAGCTTCTGATACTTTTAAAGGTGGATGGCAAAGTAGTGGAGTTAATGTAGGTTCTAGAACACGACAAGCTTTAGGTGTATTAGAAACTTCTCTTAAAAATGTTCGTGAGATATTAATCAAGCCAAGAGAAAAACTTACTTCTACTATATCACATCCTGGAATTCAAGCAATAAATTTTCTTACAGAAATATCTAAAAATAAGAATACAAAAATAGATACTGGATCTACTGAATTTGCTAATTTCATGACTCAAGTTTCTAAAGATTCTTATAAAGAAACTGCTGTTGGTAGAATATTTAAATTTTTAAAACCTTTACAAAATAAAGATGTTGTTAGTAATGAATGGATAAAAAATACTTATGGAAATTTAAGTGATAGATTTGCTGATACTTCTACTGCTAAAACTCTTATGAGAAATGTTCTTAATATGAGAGTTGGTCAGAATATTTATAGAGATTGGCGTGGAAGTAATATTAAAGGTGCTGGTGTTGATCTTGGTGCTTTTGATCCAATTCTTAGTATGCGAAGAACAGCATCAAAGATACTTAATCATCAATTTAATTTACCACTTACTAAACTTGGAATGAGTCTTGGAGATATTACTGGTATAAATACATATTTATCAGAAGCTCCTTCATTTGAGTTTTTTAAACAACCTCCAGAGTTTAAATATAAAAATCATGGATCTATTGGTGATCTTGCTGATAATAAATCCAATGCAATGTTTGCATATAACAATGGTAAATGGGCAGTAATAAATAACAATACAGTAAGAATAGTTGATGATAGTGGACATCGATTACGATATGCATCTAAATCAGGAAAAGATAAAGCGTTTGAATTAAAAACTATTGGTGTTAATAGAATGAGAGATGCGTTAAATAAAGAAGATCCTTTAACTGCAGCTCTTAGATATAATCAAATTAAAGAACGTGTTGATTATCAAGATGCTCCAACTAATCCATTTTTACATTATCTAGATCGACGTAATATTGGACTTCCTACAAAGTTAAAAGAATATGCTCAAATAATAACTGATAAATTTCAAGATAAAGAAGTTTATAAACAATATGTGTCTGATTTCTTTACTGCTCCATCAATACTTAATGCAAGAGCATTGCCTATAATTGGAAATATATATGAACGAACTTCTCAGACATTTTCTAGAGTATTACAAAATAAAAATGCTCATCAAATAATAGCACATTATGTACATAATAAAGAACTTAAAGATGACTTTGCTGGAATTGCTTATTCTGATCAAAAGATGATAGATATTTTAGATCGATCTGAATTTAAAGCAGATAGACATATATTTGATAATGATTTTCATCGATCTGTAAAAGAACTTAGAGCTTATCCTCAAAAAGCAAAAGATCATGCAAGTACAAAACGTTTAGGTCCATTTTCTGATATGACATCTAGTGATGTTGTAAGAAAAGATCTAATAGAAGATATTTTTAATAGAGATTTTATTGGTGCTCCTGCTGGACATGCGCATCCTCTTATTGGTGCCGCTGATGATTTATTTACAGCAAGAATAATTAATGATAAAGAAAGAAAATATCTTAAACTTCATGCAAAGTTATCTGTATTTAAAGATGAAGGACTTATAAAAGGTTCTGATCATCATGCAGATTATTGGCCAAGTATTGTTAAGAATATTAATGATCGATCAAAGAAAAATAACTGGGATATTTTAAATGAAATAACAGATTTTATTTCTAATGAAGATATACGTCGACCAAGTATTCGATTATCACAAAATCAAATTATTCCAAAAGATTGGGGTAATTTAAGTGATGCTAAATTATTTCCTAAAGATATTAATCCATATACATCAATACCAGATAATGGTATAGTAATATTTAAAGATATAATAACTAAGTCTACTGATTCAGTTACTACAATGATGGGTGAATGGTTACCATATAAAAAGAGATATTTACAACATCATGGATTTACTGGAAGTGCTAAATATATTGGAGGTATTTTAGGAACTTCAGCAGCAGTATTTGGAGCTTATAGAATAACAGATACTCTTGTTGCTACTAATCCATTATTTGATGACACTTTACTTGGAGATGGTCTTACAGGAGCAGGAGCAGATGCTATAGCGCGAGTTAGAATGGGTGTGTCTAGAGTATCAGACCTAACTGGTATAACGGCTACAATGAAGTATCTGCATGGTTTAATGCCACTTTCTGAAAGTAGTATTCCTGGAGCTGTTGTTGGTGGAATATTTAGTAAAATAATGCAAACTGGACCTCTTGGAACTGCTAAAAATATATTTGCTGGAGCAATTATAAATAGAATAGTTTCTCCATATCTTCCAGATATGACAAAGACTCATAAAGAACTTACTGAGATATATTCTGGAAGACAACAAGTTCCAATCATGAAAGCACCTACATGGTTACTTGGAAGTACTCCTTGGGAAGGAAGTAAAGTAGCTGGATATTCTCCTAACTGGTATGTAAGAGCTAAAAGTAGATGGAAAGAATCTGATAATATGTATGGTTCTGCTTTTAGAAAACTTATACATGAACCATTACCTTTTCTTGGTTTTAATGTAGGAGACATTGTAGATCCATATTTTCTCGAACGTAAATCGTATTGGTCAAGACCTTTCCCTGTAACAGGAAAACCATTTGAAGAAGTTCCAGTAATTGGAGGAATACTTGCAAATACAATTGGTAGAATAATTAAACCACAGAAGACAATGCATCAAGAGTTTTTACAAGAAAGATTTGCTTCTGCAGATGATTCTAATAATCCATATCCTTTTTCTATACGTCCACCAACAGTAAGTGAAGGAATGGAAATAATGAAAACTTCTTCTAAAATGAAAAGTCTTGGAGGAAGAACATTTAATGGTGGTAACGTTAAACAAGTAAATCCAGATTGGGGTGAAACTGCAGCAGAAGATTTCTTATATGACATACAAAATTTTACTGGTCTTAAAGGATTTTTATCAAGTACAATCACAGATAGAATCTTTGGTAAAAATACAGTAACTCCAACCTTTGAAACTGCAGGAAGAATAGCATCATTTAGCAGAAGTTATAGTGATCTTAATCTTGGTGGTATCGGTATGATAAGTGAAGGTATGAGAAGAATTATAGAGAAACCTAAGTATAGACAATATGGAATTAATCCAATTCCAAATATGATGCCTGAATATTTAGGACCAGAGTTTATAACTGGTGATCCTTGGAGTTCCATACAAAGGGGAGAATTAAGACTTCCTGGAGAAAGTTATTTGCGGACACATCCAGATGTAAAGAGATCTATGCCTGCAAGATCATCTTTAATCGGAGGTAATATAGAACATATTGTTCAATATTTTACAGGTTTACTTCCACCATTACTCAAAGAAGAATATGACATCATGGAAACTGGAACAGAGTTTCATAGATCTATTCAGGATTCTCTTGCTGCTGAAGGACTATTGATACAAGCCGAATCATTGGTTCATGATGTTAAAAATGATATTACTGGTCACGTTGATGCTATTATACGTGATGGTACTGGTGGTGGTGGTCGAAGAGCACTTGAAATAAAGACAATAAGTAATGAAGGTTTTGAAAAATTAAATGCTCCAAAAGGATCCCATCTAACTCAATTAAATTTTTACTTACGTCAACTTAAGATGAGAAAAGGAACATTGTTATATGTTAATAGAGATAATCCATCACAAGTTCGAACATTTGAAATAAATTATAGTCAGAGTAGATGGGAAAAGGATCTTGCTAAATTAA
Source organism: Candidatus Omnitrophota bacterium (assembly GCA_023229385.1). Lineage (GTDB taxonomy): Bacteria > Omnitrophota > Gorgyraeia > Gygaellales > Profunditerraquicolaceae > UBA6249. The sequence goes on from JALNZI010000006.1 coordinate 80,226, forward strand.
AAAAAGCAAGAAGTGTTGCTGCTACAATGATGCAAGAAGGAGTTGGTGACGATTTTGGATATAGTTATTCGTGGCTTGATAGATTAAATATTTTATCAGATGTCAGTCCAATGAGTCCTGAATACAAAGAAGCTAAAATGATCGTAGACAGTCAGATCAAATTTGGAATGCTGAATGATAAGGAGCTATTAAAATATAAAAACTCTATTAAAATGAGACAAGCTAGGATACGTAAATACGAGTTATACGAAAAGCGATTTGCTGGAAAATTATTTAATCCTGATACAGAACTTAATATACAATCTATTAATGATGATATAAAAGCAGGAGCAAATTATAGTTTACCTGAACGAAGTTTAGGATGGTTATACGAGCAATTTACAAATACTAATACTTTCTTAGTTAATAAATTTTGGGCAGTTAAAGATCCATTAGAACATTATAAGATGTCTAGGATATATGGAAAAGAATATAAACCTTGGGATGAACCAATACGTAGTTGGGCTAAACCAATGTTAAATTCATTGTTAGAAAAAACAAATCCAGTTGAAGGAACTATATCAGCAGGTAGTCTAGGATATTTATTTGGTGGAGGTCCTTTAGGAGGACTAATTGGTAGTGCGGTTGGTTTTGGATATGGAAGTATAAATGGTATTTATAGAACACTTACTAATTCAGCTTTTATTCCTGAAGATGTTAAAACTAGACGAGAAATAAATTCTTATTTTGATGCAGCTAAGTATGAACGAAATAATATGATGGCTAGTTTATCATCTGGACTTACTCAACAGGAATATTTAAAAGAACAGAATGCTACACTTACTGCTTTTAATAATAACAAAGGAAGTGTTGTTGCTAATCTTTTCAGAGGTGCTTCTGTTTTTGAAAAACCATATATAGAATCATTTTTAAATACTAAAGATAAAAAAGAAAGAGAGAATATACTTAAATATATTCCAGAAGATCTTGCTATGGCTTTAAAGAAACAATGGAGTCAAAATGATAGTAAAGAAGCAACTGGAGAATATGTTAAATTAAGTAGTGCTGAACTTACAAAAGGTGCTCCTAAATATAAGTTTAGTAAGCAAATAATGGATCCAGCAGTTAATCTAGAAGATATTGAATTGAAAACTATTAATCAAGAAGGACTTGATAAGTTTGAATTTGGTCTTGGATGGAATGAACAGATGCTTAGAATTCAACAGTCTAATCGATCTATTCAGGCCGAAACTATAAGTAGATTAAATCCAGAGACACAATCATTAGGACCAAATATAAGTTCAGCAAATATACGTGGACTTATAAATAACTATTTTAGTAGTAATAATATAAAATCTTCTACTAATGTATATATAGATAATACTCAAGAAGAATATAATCAACTTGAAGTTGTTATACGACGAGATAGATCTAGAACAGTTATTAATGCTTTAAATAATCGTAAAAAATATGGATTAAGTAATGAATAAATTTGATGAACGTAATGAAAATATAAAAGATCAAAATTGGTTTATAAGAACAACTTTTAAAATTGGTGTTTTATCTGCTGCAACTTTTGGTATTTATAAAATGCGTGGTCCAGCAAAAAGTCTTGCTGATAAATATTTAAATCAATATAAAGATAAAATTATAGAACGAGAATCATGGAAAAAACTTGATTCAAAAACTAGAATGCTTGGAAGTACTGCAAGTATTAATCAACCTAATTTTGGATTAGATCTAGATGATCAAGAATTTGATAGAATGTTTCAAAAGAAAGACGATTTTGTTTTTACATTAGAAACTGATCCTCTTAAAGTTTTAGATTTAGAAACTCAAGAAAATTCTCTTATAAAAACTATTGAACTTGATATTGGTAATGATGCAGTTATAGATAAACATGATGTTTTATTTAAACTAAGAAAAGATGCACTTTATGAACGTATAAATACTTCATCTCTTTTAAGAATGGAAGATAGAGCAGCTTTAGAAAGTATTAATAATATTAAAGATTCTGATAAACTTGAAGCACTTCATAATTTCTATATGTCTAATGATCTTAATTATTATAGAAAATATAAGCAAAAATTAACTGCAGTTACTCATGATTATAGAACTTCAATGAATAAAATGTATGTTAAATTTGGACATAATCCAAAGATAACTTCTGACATTGCAAAAGATTTTATTTATGGAACTGCTAAATTTGATGCAAGTCCTGAAACTGCTGTAAAATTAAGATATCAAGCTAAAGAACTTAAAAAGGATATGTATCAACCTATTAATGTTTTTGAATTACTTAAACAAAAGAAACCTATTACGTCTGGATCATTTGTTAAAAAAGATTTAACAGATCAATTTGAAAAAGATATAGCTAGTTTTGATTATAGTAATTTACTTAAAGATCTTGGTGAAAAAATCGAAGAATTACAAGATAAAGAACTTAGACCAAAATCTTATGTTAAAAATGTGTCATATACAATAGCAAGAGAAAATTCTTTTGGATCTGAAGAACGTTGGTTTTTAAATATAGCATTACAGCATGAAACTAGAGGAACTGCTGAAATTAGAGTTCCAGTATCTCAACATGGTCTTATTCCTGGATCTAAAATGAGTGTAACTGAACAACTTGATGGTTTTTATTTAAAACCAGAAAAACATTTTGTTCCTAATTTATTACATACAAATCTTTCAACTGATTATCAAAATAAAACTCAAATGATTCTTAAGAAAGTTTTTAATATTCTAGATGGTAGTCAAATGGAACGAGATTTTGCAGATAATCCACAATCATTTGCAAGAAGTGTTCAAAATATTATAACTAATTTACTTGATGATCCAATTGCTGGACGATCTGGTAGAGATTTTATAAAAATGAATAGATTAGTTTTTCCTAATCCATCTCCAAAAATAAGTAAATATTATCGAGAAAGATTAGGTGATATAGTTGCAACTGGACGATCTATGAAATCGTTTTCTCAAAATTTAAAAAATAAATCAAATATGATGATCATTGATCTTGACTTTGAAACGATATCTAGAGATACTCCTGGTCTTAATTGGATGGCAAAAGATGATTTTACTGAAATTACCGAAGTCGGTTTTGTTGTACAAGATTATGAAAATGGTAAACTTATTAAAACTGATATGGATAAAATACATAGTAATCATGCAGTACATGCTATTGATGGATGGAGAGAAAAAAAGAATGCTATTAATTGGATACGAAGTCAAACTCATAACTCTGAAAAAATGACCGATGTAGAACTTATAGACTCTTGGAAATCTCAAGTTAATAATGATGCTGAATGGTCAAGACTTAGACATGGTAAAACTTTTCATAGTAATCATGATATAGCACAACATGCTGCAAATAAATTATTAATTTCTATTAAAAAAGCTGTAAGTGAAAGAAAGAAAGTTTTTATAAATACTAAAAACTCTAGATTTGACTTAGAATTTCTTAAAGCATACGCTGGACATGAATGGAGTTATTTAAAAAAATATGTTCAGTTTATTGATTCTCAAAGTATTGCTCATCTTTATAACATAAAAGGTCAACAAGGATCCATGAGTCTTAGTAACATTATGATAAGAATGATGAAAGGATATGGTGCTACAAGAGATGATATACTTCCAGTAGCTAAAGGTAGTCTAACTCATGCTATTCGATGGTTAAAAAGTAAAGATAGAAAATTATGTAGTATCGATGATGCTATTATAGATGAAATGGAAAAAAGTAAAGTTCTTGGTCTTGCACATAGTTCTACTGTTGATGCCCTAGCTTCTAACTTTATACTTTTTAAATCTCATGAAGACTTATTTGGTCATCCAGAAATATATAAAGAATTTTCTGAGATAGAAAAGTTTTTAGCAAGATGTAAAAATTCTTCATCATTAAGCGAATCTATGGAAGAAGCTAAATTAAGAGAAGTATATTCTACTGTTAATGGAATGACTATAAGCAGTCATATGTTAGCTCAAGGACAAGCGGCTAAAAGAATGATGTCTAGAATAAGTAATCATCATATAAGTTCGTATACTGATAGTCCATTATCTAAACAATGGGATCAATTTCATGCTGGTGTTAGAGTATCACCATCAGATCGTTTTTTAAAGGAAATGAATAATAGCAAAGATAAACAATTATATAACAAATATTTTAAAAGTGTATTTCTATCTCGTGGAGAGATAGGAATGTATAAAGGTATTTCTGCAGATGCGATGACTAATAATTTTCAACATCATGTCATTCTTGATACAATACATGTATTTAATCCTTATATGGGTGAAGGTGGATATAATGCTGTAAGTACTGAAGCCTTTAAAAATTATAAAATACATTTTACTGAACGAGTTGATTTATCTCAAGTTCAATCTGGAGGAGAAGATCCAATACTTAATAAACGTCTTATAGATATGCAAAATAAAATATATAAAGAGGCACGAGCACTTGCAAACGGAGATCATGGTAAAATAAATAAACATCATCTAGAAATGGCTGCAAGAAAAGTAGTTGAAACTATGGATAGTCTAGGTGAAACAATAATTAATCCAGTTGATAGATCAAATACTTTAAGTCATGGTGATGCTAATATTAAAACGTCTAAAAAAGAATTTGGTGGTAAAATACTTAATGTGGTTACTAATCTAGAAGCTGGTAAAATCAGTATGCACGCTGATATTGAATATTTAGCTAATGGAGAATCTTTTGAAGATATGCCATTTAGATTAAGAAATGAAAGTACTAAATCTATGGGTGTTGTAGATAATTATAATTCATTACTTATTGCTAATGGTGCTAATCATTTATCAGATGCTGGATTTTTAACAAAAGGTTATGTTCATGCTCAAAAATCTATGCTTACTTTTAAAATTATGAGTAATTTATTTGATACTTATAATGATCCAAATGCTTCTGAAGTTGAAAAACGATATGCTGAAAAAACATTACAAAGATTAGCTAAAGATGTAAAAGGTCAACCATTTGATATTAATAATCGTCAGATAGTACATGATCCTGATGCTAATCCTGAATTTAGTAATATTCTTGATCCAATGGAAATAGAACAAAGTAAAAAATATTATGGTAATGTTGATATGAGTTTTTCTAAACTTGATCAATATATGGTTGATGCTAGAATTGTATGGACTGAAGAAAAGTTTAATCAATGGCTTGGTTTATGGGGTGGAGAAAAGAATCTTAGAAAGTTTATTAATCAATCAATATCCAGTCATACTCATTATATAGAAAAACAACTTAAATCTACTGGTAAAACTTTAGGACATCTAGAACAATCAGCTATACAGGATTATTCAACTTATTTAAATGAATGGTTTTTACCATCTATGGAAAAAGTTAAATCAGGTAAAGCTGCTATGTATTGGGAACCATTTAAAAAATATAAAGATGGTTCTACTATGACATTTGGATATAGAGGACCTTCTAGATATTCTCTTTATGGAATTGCTTCTGGAAATAAACCAGTTGCTAAAGAAATTAAAATGAGATCTAGTATATTACATTTTATAACTCAACCATTTAGTCATGTTACTCCTTCTACTGTTAAAAGTATTAAAGCAAGTAAAAGAGCTTATGGTGGAAATAAATTTTCATCAGCTTATGCAACACTACGAAGATACAAAGATACTATTTGTTCAAATGCTATGGCTAAAGGACACGATTTAAATCTTGATGATATTAATAGATTACTTGATAATAAAGGCGACATTGATGTTAAAAAATTAGCAAGATGGTCCTTTAGTGATGAAGAAAAATCTAAAATAATAAGTAATGTTATAGACGATCTTCAAGAAGCTACAAAAGATGGTAGTAAACTTCAAGGAGCTATTGAAACTATTCTTAATGAAATGCAACAAGATAAATTTGAAAAAGCTTTTGAAAAAGGAAGTAATTTAATTACAACTGTTGCTGCTGAAAAGAATTGGGAAAATTTAGCTAAAGAAAAAGGTGGAGTTTTTACATATTCAAAACGTCCTGAACTTGGTGGAGGTTTTACTTTTCATATAAATGAACTTCTAGATAGAACTCCTGGTTTCACTGATGATGAAGTAACTAAAGCAAAAAATCTTAGTTTAGATTTCTTTGAACATATATATAAAAATTCTCCTGATGGATTTGTAAAAGATTTTGATAGAGAAAAAGGACAAGTTACTTTAAAATATCTTGCAATACATGCTGATACTTCTAAAGCTAATGTAATGAATTATATAAATAAGAGTGCTCAAGAAAAAGGATATGGATATCTATCTACTCCTGCTAAATATCAAAGACATTTGTTTAATGCAATGAAAGAATATGAACTTGAAGTAAAAAAGTTATCATCTGGAAGTAATCAAATAAAAGTTCAAGAAGAATTTCTTAAAAAACAATATCTTTTATATACATTAAAAGGATTTTTAATGGATTCATCTTCAATCTATGCCCGTTCTGCTCAAGAATATGTACCAGTAGGACTTCAATCTCATATTATTGGAACATCAGCTGTAATTGAAAAAGCTAGAGAGATTATGTATCAAGGTGGAATAGAAAAAGCTTATGGAGTTAAAGGAAGTTCTAAACATGATCAATTAATTAAACGATTAGCTGAAGAAAGTGATTTTACTGATGTTATTGTTTCAGAAGATGTATTTAAAAAAATGCAATATCCTGATGGAACTAATATATATGAAAAATTAAAAAAGACAAAAACAAAAGAAGAAGTTAAAAGGGTGATGTCTGGATTAGAATCACATTTTATGTATTCTAATAGTAATCCAAATATACAAGCTGCATCAGATGCAATACAATCACATAGATTAACAATAGTTCCTAAAGATGTAAGAAAATATTTAGCAGTTAGTAATAGTTTAATTCATGCTAACTCTATGCAAGTTAAATTAGCTGGTCGTGATAATGATGGAGATAGAATGGGTTTTGTTGTACATGCTTATGAAACTGCAGATGATTTAGTTAATCTACAAAAAGAACATTCTGAATATAAACGTAAAGTACTTGAATCTTATATTGGACGGCCACGAACTGCTGAAGAAGTAAAAGCTGGAGATGCGAGTAAAATTATTACATTTGGAGAATATGGTATAAAAGGTTGGGTTAGAGATTTTTCTAATGGAAATGTAAATTATACCTATTATGATGATGCTGGTAGAGAAGTTCATACTTCTGTTCCTATAAATAGTTCTAAAGCTGAAGAACTTTTAGGAGATCCATTCTTTTCAAATTATGCTAAAAATGCTTATACGTTAGAAATGAATACTCCAGCAAGGGCTACTACTCAAGAAGCATATAAACAGTTAGATCGAGTATGTGCAACTGTTGTATCAAAAAATAATATAGGTTTAGCAACTAATATAGCTTATAAAATGACTCGACATCTTATGCAAGTTGGACTTACTGGTAAAAATCCTGATGCTGCAAAATTACTTTATGGTAACTTATCTACTGGAGATGCTGGAATTGCTCAATTATTTATTAGTTTAGCTAAACATGAAACAGATATAAAGGGGTTAGAACAAGTATCTAAAGTTTATGCTAATCCTTTAACCAGAGATGCTGAGACTCATAATGGAGCTAAACAGTTCTTTGAAAGACTTATGCCTAAAGGAATGGAAGGTCGTGGAGAAGAAATTTATAGAATATTTACTGATTCTATGAAAGCGTATAATGAATATACTCCAAGAGATTCTATTAGTTCTGAGATTATAAAATCAATTGATGACATTGATGGTCTTAAAGATGGAACTAATATTATGAACGCAATAATGTCTACTGCTCATGTTGATTTTTTAAATGATTATGGTGATCAAATAAGAGAACAATATAGATCTCCTACTCAAGAAATGTTTGATGTTCTTGGTAAGAAATTTAAATTTGATCCTAGTAAGATTAATTTTAAAAAAGGTGGTAAAATAGGAGCAGTTGGAGCAGCAGTTTATTTAGCATCTAATTTCTTTAGACCTCATCAATTAAGTAATTCATTAAATCCATTTGATGCTTTTACAGATCTAGGATCAGATATTGATAGTTCTCAAAATAGAAAACTATTTACGGATTTAGAACTTGAAAGATCAATACCATTGGATATGGTAAATGCTTCCTTTTCTAAAAAAGCATATATTAAACTTAATAAAAGAAATAATAATCAGGATAAGTCTATGATTATTAATGACATGCTAAAACAAGGTTATAGTAGTACTAATCCTTTATTGCATGAATGGAGAACTTCACCAAGCTATGACTATGCAGACTATACTACCAACGTAGGCTCCTTTGGAACAACTTCATTAGATAGAAAATCTAGATATTAATGGGTATCAAGACAAAATTAGTTATTGATCTTCCAGATGATGTTGATTATACTCAACACGTTAATAATATTAAAAATCAAATATCTAGAATTAATGGATTAGAAACTATTGTAAGTTTACAGACGATAGATGATCCAATCAGCCTTAGTCCAACCAATATAAGAAAAGTAAGTGAAGCTAATGACTAATATTGATCCAAATACAATTGGAAATGCTTTATATTTTATTCTTACTAAAAAAGAACCTTATAGTAAATATATATCTATTTATTCTTCAGATCAATCTCTTGGTAAATCTACTGTTCCTAATTTAATTATAGAAGTTTATAATAAATATTTTAAGCTTCAAGTTAATCTTAATACTCAATCTAAAAGTAATATATTTATTTTACAAGGTGGAGATGTTATTAAAACTGGTAGTGGTAATACTTATTTAATAACTCATTCTGAAGGAACAGTTGGAACTTGGCCAAAATTAACAGATATAGATAATCTAGAAATTAATTCTACTATTAAACAGTATGAAGTTATAAGACCTAATTTTGATAATATTAAAGAAACATTACTTGAAGATCTTCAAAATATTGGAAAAGAAATATTATCCACCGATAGTGAAACTAACCGATTACTTGAGCAAATTCCTGAAACATTAAATAATTCCAAAGATATTAAAAGTGCAGATGGTGTAGACTTTTATTCATTAGGTGAAGGTGCTTTACAAATTGGTGATTTAATTTTTGTTGTTGATCCTACACAACTTGCTTTTAATTCTCAAAACGGATATCAATATTTTCCTACTTTAAGAACTCAAGGTAATCCAAAAATACCAACTACTCAACAAGTTAAAAATTTATCTATTAATTTGATATTTCCAAATGAAGATAGTATAAATTATCAACTTTTAAATTTATATGCAATGTTTAAAAGAACTCCATTTGTTAATATAAGAAATAAAGATATTTGTGAATTTTTTAAAGATATTTGTTTTATGGAAGAATGGCTTCCAGTTGCTCTAGAAAGTATTCAAATACAATCAGTTCCTGGTTTTCCAAATACATTACAAGCATCAATAACAATACTTCCTTTTGATTATAGAATGATGAGTGATGGATTTCAAGCACTTCTTTCAATGGAAGATGTAGAACGTCAACAAACTATTTTATATCGAAATGAAGAATATGATAGATTAATTAGAAAAGCAGAGTCTAAACTTGATGAACAATCTGTATCAGAAGAACGATTTCTAGATGTACTTATTCATGATATAGATAAATCTCCTGATTTTAGAAACAGTTTGCCATTTAGAGCATTTTATCAATCTTTGATAGCTGATCGTAAATTTATAATGAATAGTTCTGGTAAAATAGTTTCTACCTCTAAAAAAGGTAGTTATGATATTGCTTGGTTTAGACCAACTAAGACTGAAAATTTACTTAATGAATATAAAGCTTCTTCTAATAATAAATCAATTACATTATCCTATAATTATATTTCTAAAGATTTTCAAACATTTTCTAAAATAGTTTCTAATGAACGCACTGATAAACAAGTACGACTACTTAAACAACTTACAGATTTTTATACTTCTATTAGAACTAAAGATGATCTTATAAAAGAAATGGTTACTTTTTTTACAAGAAAAGAAGATTTTTATAATATAACTGAAGGAAAATTTCAAGAACTTTCTAATAATATAATTCCTAATTTAGTTACTCGATTTGGTATTACAATGGAAGGTCAAAGTGAAGTAATTATTAAAAATTGGTTTGATCTTCTTACCAAAGGTTTTGCTATAAAACAAGGTTGGGTACAAACATTTGAATCAATACAAAGTATAAATAATTTCTTTGGTGGTAATTTTTCTGTTGATAATACTGATGTTTTAGGATTTTTAAATGGTGTTACTTATACTGATAAAGATACCTTTGGAGTTGGAACATTTCAATGGGGTATTAAGAAAATATGGGATTGGATTGATACTGGAACTGATAAACAAAAAGAATTGAAAAAGAAAAACTTTTCAGCATTTCTAGGAGAATTAAGAGTTGCTATTACTAAAGAAATTACTTCTGAAACTCTTGTTGTAAATCCTACTGCTGATGGTGAAATGTTTAGTATTGCTAGAATACCAATTGTATCAGAAGATATTGTTATAGATAATGTTAGTGATATAATTGTTGGTTGGTCAATTGTGTTTTCTAATAAATTTATTCCAATGACATTACAAGCATATAAATATCCATATTATCAACATATTGGTTCTGAAGATCCAGTAATGTCTTTAAATATAACATCAATATATAATAAAAATAAAGATTTAAAATCACAACTTTCTATATTATCTGAACGTCTTCATGAATCAGCAAAAGTTGTTACTCTTAATGCTCCAGAGTTGATAACATATCTAGATCCTAGAATAACTATTAATGCTGAAGCAAATAATTTATTTAATTCTTTTGGAATTAAAAAAGTTGTATTTGATTCTTTTAATATTGTTAATATTGATGGGCAACCAAATAGTTGGAATATTGCAGTTAATTTTACTCAATCGAATTTTACAATATCTGATTATCATGGTGTATCTCATGTTCCTTCTAATGAAATTGCTATTCTTGAACTTGCTAAAATAGTTTCAAGTATAGAAAAAATTAATGATAATTATGTTGTAATGGATTATAAAACTAGAAGTGGTAATTTATTAAATCTCAATGATATTCTTAAAATAAGATTTCTAGCTTGGTCAGTAAGTAATATTGATCAAAAATATAATATCATTGAATATATTAAACAAGTTAAAAGTGGAAGACAAAGTAAAAATACTGGAACTATTGGAAATGAATTAGCTGATAAATATTTACAAGAATTTTATAAATCTATAGGTAGTCTAGAAAGTTTTTCATTATCACAACCAAATACTACAGAAAATTTTAATGTACGAGAAGTTAATATAACTAAAACTAAAATTTTACAAGATTTAATATCTAATACGCAATATAAAAATATTTTAGATTTTATAAATATTAAAACTGAAGAATTATTTAAATTAAAATCTGAACTTATACGATCTTTGATATTTAATGATAAATCTTGGTTTAGAAATTATTTAGATAGATATGATGCTAGGTATAGAGCTAATCCTATATTGTTACCTTATGTAATAGCTATATTTGATACAATTGAACTTGAACAAAAAAATAAAGTAACATCAAAATTATCACCAATATTTAATTCAATGGAAGAATCTTTTTCTTCAATGGTTTCTATAGATTTTGCAGATAAAATATTAAGAGATCCAGTTGTATATAAAAAAATAATTACTCCAGAAATAATTGGTGAAACTCAGTTTAATAATATAGAACGTTATAAAAAGTTATCTAGAGTTAATTGTTATAATGATTTTGATATTCCTAATTTTTCAGATACTGTTGTTTTAGGACCAGATTTTTATTTATATAATAATATAGTTGATATTTCTGAAAACAGATATTATATATCTGAATCTCTTAAACGATATGCGAAAATTGGTAAACTTGGAGCAATGATGTCTTTAGTTGAATCAACTGATGCTCTTATAAAGTATGACCAAATTATATCACAACTTGAATCTATTGAACCTGAAGTTAAAGAAGCGGTATCAGTATCTCTAGCTGATGATATTCCAGGATATACTTCTGATGGAAATATAAAAGAAATTATAGCTAAATTAAAAAATATACAGACTCAAATATCTTTATGTAATAATAGTATTGATGAAATAAATACAATTTCTGATGATAATCAACAATTATTAGATAAATTTAAAAATGATTTTGAAAATAATTTATATCCTGGAATGAAAAAAGAAGAATTTGATACCGCTTATAAAATAATGGAATCAAAAGTTAGTAAATTAAAATCTGGTATAACTGTTGAAAATATTGATTTTAAAAAGATAAATCTTATACATTCAGCTAGAACAATGACAATGTTAGAAATTTTTGAAATATATAGTGTTTTAAATAATTATATCATTGATGAAATTTCAAGTAAAAATAATATATTTCAAATGAAACCAACTAAACTTGATGATCAAGGTTTAACCAAAAGTTCTTCTGAAAAAGAAGTTGCACAAAAATTGTATAATTATGTTAGATTTGTCCTTATAAATAATAAAAATATAACTACATCTTCATTAGAATCTGGTGGAACTTTTTCAAGTGATAGTTCAACTGAAGATAATTTTAAAAAAGAACTTAAAAAACAATTTAGTGCTGGTGGTATTTCTGATTCATTTAATAAAACTTTATCATTACCCAATTTGCGTAATATACAAAACTATTTATTTAATAAAAT
>JALNZI010000072.1 GCA_023229385.1 Candidatus Omnitrophota bacterium
GCAGTAAGGAGCTGTATTCATGAGCTTAAGGATAATCATATGGTTGCTTTAGTCGGCGACCGGGATTTTACCGGTAAAGGTATCGTTGTAGACCTTTTTAACAAGCCGATGCATTTTCCTGAAGGACCGGCAGCTTTATCCCTAATGACCGGGGCAAGTATTATTCCCGGTTTCATGGTCAGGAATCCGGATGACAGTTTTACCTTAAGGATAGAGAAGCCGGTTGAGTTTAATCCCAGCGGGGATAAACTCAAGGATTTAGCCGGTTTGATCAAGGTTTACAAGAATATATTTGAGGACTATATACGTAAATATCCCGACCAGTGGTATGTCTTCCGCAGGTTTTGGGTTGAATAATTATGCGTACTTGTGTGATCATCCCAACTTATAATGAATCCAAGGCAATCGCCGGCCTGATCAATAAGATACATGAATTAAGTTTGAAAGTGATTGTAATTGATGACGGATCAAAGGATGATACCGCCCGGATTGCCGGGGAATCCGGTGCTGAGGTTTTTCGTAATCATACAAATACCGGAAAAGGCGCGTCTTTGATTAAAGGGTATACGCTGGCGCTGGCGGAGGGTTTTGATGCGGTACTGAGTATGGATGGGGACGGCCAGCATTCAACCGGTGATATTAAAACCTTTATCCAAAAGGCGGAATCTTCGGATTGTGGGATTGTTACCGGTAACCGGATGGCCTTGACCAGAGGGATGCCGCTGATACGTATTATCACCAACCGTTTTATGTCGTGGATAATTTCAGTAGCTGCTAAACAGCGTATACCTGATACTCAATGCGGGTTCCGCCTGATAAAAAAAGAAGTGCTGCAGAAAATTGATTTATGCACATCTAAATATGAAACTGAATCTGAAATTTTAATTAAAGCTGCACGTTCAGGGTTTAAGATTGAGTCTATTCCGGTTGAGACTATTTATTCCGGACAGAAGAGTCAGATTAACCCTTTTATTGATACCTTGAGATTTATCCGTTTTATGATCCGGGAATTTATCAGGAATTTTAAACATGCTTGATGCCATTTTAAACTATTTAAAAGATTTACCCAAAGATTACGTGGTTATGATTGTGGGGGCTTTGCCGGTTTCAGAGTTAAGAGGGGCAATACCTCTGGCATTGTCATTTGGGATGAGCCTATCAAAGGCCTTTTGGCTTTCTGTATTAGGTAATTGTATTATTGTGGCTCCGGCGCTTTTTCTCTTTAAGCCGGTTACCGGGTTTTTACGGAAGTTTAAGATCTGGTCGCGATTTTTTGATTGGGTCTTTGAGCGTACCAGAAAGAATTCGGATGCCATCCAGAAATACGAGGCTTTAGGGCTGGCTATTTTTGTGGCTATACCGCTTCCCATGACCGGAGCCTGGAGCGGAGTGATCGCGGCGTCTTTATTTAAAATACGTTTTCGTTATGCGTTTATTTCCATAGTTGCCGGCGTTCTTTGTTCCGGGTTAATTGTTACGGCTTTGTGCGCTTTTGGTTTATTGAGCTGGAAGGCGATGGTAAGATGATTCAAGTATATACGGGAAACGGCAAAGGCAAGACTACCGCGGCAATCGGTCTGGCTTTAAGGGCTGCCGGCGCGGGATTAGATGTTTATATCGCACAGTTTATTAAAGGCCGCTATTGCAGTGAGCATAAAGCCTTGAAGAAGATAAAGAATATAAAGATAGAACAGTTCGGCAGGGATTGTTTTATTAGAGGTAAACCTCAACAGACTGATAAAGAATTAATCCGCAAGGGTTGGGAGAAGGTAAAGAAAGTTATAAATGGCGGGAAATGCCACTTGATTATTTTAGATGAAATTAATGTTGTTTTAAAACTTAAACTCTTGTCTGTTAGGGATGTTCTTTTCTTGATTAAACGCACTCCTGATTGCATTGAATTGGTTTTTACCGGCCGCGACGCACCCACGCAACTTATTAAACATGCGGATTTGGTTAGCCGGATAAATGAAGTTAAGCATTATTATGGGCGTGGATTTAAAGCAAGAAAAGGCATTGAGTTTTAATGAGGAAATATCCTGTCCGCTAAGCGGTCAAGGATTAATTCGTAAGTGATGTGGTCATTAAATTTTATTGACAAATCGTTATCAGGTGTTAAAGTAGAGAGGAAAATTTAGTAAAGCAAATTATAGGTTAAGGGAAATCCGTTCCGCTACCAGCGGACACCGACGCAATACCAATTAGCGTCGGGTGACATTCGGATGCGGTCCCGCCGCTGTAAAAGTTGACGAAAGCTGTAAAAGCCACTGTGCTGATGAAAGTCAGGATGGGAAGGCGCAGCAAGTAGGATGAGACTTAAGCCAGAAGACCTGCCTATAGAATAATGAGTGCCTCGTGGATCGGGTCAAGAAAATATTTTTTGGGAAGCCCGATTTAAGTACTGAAAGTACTAGGTCGGGCATTTTTATTTTATATGAAGAAAGTAATCTTTATAAGTGTATTTGTTTTTTTATTCCTTGGTTATGTCGCAGCAGCAGAACCGCGTTATATCAGTCTTGCGCCGTCAACCACTGAAATACTTTTTGCCTTGGGTTTAGATAACGAGATTGTGGGTGTGAGTACTTACTGTAATTATCCGGAGCAAGCCGAGAATAAAACTAAGATAGGGAATTTTAGCAGCCCGAGTATAGAGAGAATAATTTCTTTGAAACCCGATTATATTTTTTGTACCGGGCTTGAGCAAGCTCCGGTTATTGCGCAGTTAAGGCAGCTTAGTTTGAATGTTTATGTTGCTGATCCGGTAAGTATCGAAGAACTGTTTAAAACTATTGGAGAAATAGGAAAAATCACCCATAAGGCCAAGGAAGCTTCGTTGTTGATTGAAAAAATGAAGAATGAAATTGAGGAAGTGGTTTCTAGGGTAAAACTTATTCCTCAACAAGAGAGGGTTAAGGTTTTTGTTGAGATCTGGCATGAGCCTCTAATGACTGCGGCCAAAGGTTCTTTTGTGGATGAATTAATTACTTTGGCAGGGGGAATTAATATCGCGCACGACCTTACCCGGCCTTATTGTAACTTCAGCGCGGAAAAAGTAATCAACCTTAACCCGCAATGCATTGTCCTGGCGTATATGGATAAGGAGGCACCTTTAAAATTAATCCAGCAGCGTTTTGGCTGGGATAAAATAGATGCAGTAAGGAACAGGCGGGTTTTTAATGATATTGATCCGGATACTTTACTTAGGCCCGGCCCGAGGATAACCAAGGGGCTGGTAGAGATCTACAAAAGATTATATCCTGGGAGATAATATGCGTTTAAAAAGGAACCTTTTGATCTTATTTTTGCTGCTTTGTGTTGCCGTAATTTTCGGCCTGCTAAAAGGCGCGGTGAATATCTCGGTAACCAGTCTTTTGTTTAAAGATAACCAGGCAATTTTTAATTTACGCCTGTTGCGGATTGTTGCCGGAATCCTTGTGGGCAGTGGATTGGCAGTTTCGGGAATAGCGCTTCAAGCAATATTGAGGAATTCATTGGCTGAGCCGTATTTATTGGGGACTTCCAGCGGTGCGGGTTTAGCCGCGGTAAGCGCGGCGATATTAGGTGTTTCAAGAATTTATATGCCGCTGGCGGCATTCTTGGGCGCAGCAATCAGCATCATCATAGTTTATAACTTAGCCCGGGAAAAAGGGGTGATTGCGGATAAATCGTTAATTCTCTCAGGGGTAATCATTTCAGTCGCTTTTTCTTCGCTGATAGTATTTTTGGTATCCTTATTCGGAAATGAGGCGATGCATGAAATGAACTGGTGGCTATGGGGAAACTTGCAGGTTTACGACTACAAGCTTTTACTTTTGGTTGCCTTTCCCGTTATCCTGGGGATATGCGTGATTTATCTGTTTGCTCAGGACCTTAATGCAATTAGCATCGGAGAAGAAGAAGCTGTTCACCTAGGTATAGATACGCAGAATTTGAAGAAAATCCTTATCCTGGTTACCGCTTTAATAACCGCCAGCCTTATTTGTATTTGCGGGATAATTGGGTTTGTTGGTTTGATTGTGCCGCATATGATGCGTTTAATTGTCGGTCCAAATCATAAAATTCTTATTCCTACTACCTGTTTGGCTGCTTCAGTGTTTATAATCTTCTGTGATCTTTTGTCGCGTACCCTTTTTTCGCCCGTTGAAATTCCGATTGGGGTAATTACTGCGATAATCGGGGCTCCGGTATTTATTATCCTTTTGAAAAAAGGAAAGAGAATCTTATGAGTGTTTTGTTAAAGATAAAAAATTTAAGCGGCGGATATTATAAAGAAGATGTTATCAGAGAACTGTCTCTGGATGTAAATCAGGGGGATTTTTTGGGGATCATCGGGCCTAATGGCTCAGGAAAGACTACACTTTTACGTCTGATAACCCGAGTGCTCCCTATAAGAAAGGGAGGAGTATTCTATAAGGATAAGAATATTGCGCAAATGAATCTAAAGGAATTTTGCCGCAAGGTAGCTTTTGTTTCTCAGGATATCTCCACCAGTTTTTCTTTTACGGTTATGGAGCTGGTTTTAATGGGCAGGATCCCGCATTTAAAGCGGCTGCAGTATGAGACTAGAAAAGATATTGAGATTGCAAATGAAAAGCTTGGTTTAACGGATACCTTAAGCTTAAAAGATAAACGTATTGATGAATTAAGCGCAGGTGAGCGTCAGAGGGTAGTGATTGCCCGGGCTTTAGCGCAAGAGCCTGAACTTTTATTCCTGGATGAGCCGACTTCGCATCTGGACATCGGGCATCAGGTGCAGACCTTGGATTTATTGAAAAAACTTAATCGGAAGAATAATCTTACGATTGTAATGATTCTGCATGATTTGAACTTAGCCAGTGGGTATTCCAATCGCATTGCCCTTCTGGATAAAGGTATTATTTTTAAAGAAGGTAGTCCGGAAGAAGTTTTAACTTATAAAAATATTGAAACGGTTTATAAGACTCTTGTTTTGGTAAATGATAATTCGGTTACAGGTAAACCTAACGTAGTCTTAGTTCCGGGGGAGAGGTAAATGATGAATAAGATAACTTTAATCCTTGGTGGGGCGCGCAGCGGTAAGAGCAGCTATGCTCTTCGCCTGGCTAAAAAATATAAAAAAGTCGCTTTTATCGCCACCTGTCTTGGTTTAGATAAAGAGATGCAGGAGCGGATCAGGCTGCATAAAGAATCCAGGCCAAAATACTGGGAAACATTTGAGGAGCCTAAAGAGTTGGCAGGATTAATCAGTAAACTGAACAATGGTTTTGATTGTATTCTTATTGATTGCCTGACTCTTTTGGTTTCAAACCTCATTCTTTCCGGGAATAGCCAACAGCAGATTTTTAAAAAGATTGAAGATTTGTTGTTTATTTTAAGCAAAAAGAAGGCGAGAGTAATTTTGGTTTCTAATGAAGTAGGTTTGGGGTTGGTTCCTATAAATAAGCTGGGCAGGGATTTTCGTGATGTTGCAGGTAGAGTAAACCAAATAGTCGCAAAAAATGCTGATGAGGTATTTTTTGTTGTTGCCGGTATGTCGCTCAAGATAAAAGCCTGCCTGTCGGCAGGCAGGGAGAAGAATAAGTGGATAAGATAAAAGAAACAACTGGAAATATTTCAGGAATTGATCTTGAGATTACAAAGAAAGCCCAGGCAAGGCTGGATAGTTTAACTAAGCCATTGGGGAGCTTGGGGAGATTGGAGGAACTGGCAAAGCAAATCTGTGGGATTACCGAAAAAATCAACCCGACATTAGAAAACAAAGTTATCTTTACCTTAGCCGCAGACCATGGCGTAACAGATGAAGGGGTGAGCGTTTACCCTAAAGAAGTTACTGCTCAGATGGTTTACAATTTTATTGCCGGAGGGGCAGGGATAAATGTCTTGGCAAAACACGTTGGCGCAAGGGTGATAGTTGTAGATATCGGTGTT
The DNA here is from genome assembly GCA_023229385.1 of Candidatus Omnitrophota bacterium. Classification (GTDB taxonomy): domain Bacteria; phylum Omnitrophota; class Gorgyraeia; order Gygaellales; family Profunditerraquicolaceae; genus UBA6249. Next base: position 5,908 of record JALNZI010000072.1, read on the forward strand.
GCAAGCGACCTTAAGCCTAATCCAGGGCTATGCCTTAAAAAAATAAATTACGGGACAAAAAATATGGCCAAGGGGCCGGCTATGACCAGGGATGAAGCAAAGAAGGCGATTTGCGCAGGAATAGAAATTTTTGAAGAAGAACTAAGGCGGGGAATTGATATTGTTGGGATTGGCGAGATGGGTATAGGTAATACTACTTCTGCTAGTGCGATCACCGCTTCTTTTACCGGAAGATTGGCTGAAGAGGTTTCTGGAAGAGGGGCTGGGCTTAATGATTCAGGGCTAAAGAATAAAATAAAAGTTATTAAGCATGCACTGCTTGTAAATAGGCCTGATCCAGCCGATGCCCTTGATGTTCTATGTAAAGTTGGTGGATTTGAGATTGCTGGAATGGCAGGCATAATCCTGGCTGCTGCTTCTCATAAAACCCCGGTAGTTATTGACGGGTTTATATCCGGGGCTGCTGCGTTAGTGGCTTTTAAGATTGAGCCTAAAGTAAAAGATTATATGATTTCTGCGCATAATTCTCAGGAGACAGGCCATAAGGTTATTTTGGAGTATATTGGGCTAAGGCCTTTGTTGGATTTAGATTTAAGACTCGGAGAGGGTACTGGAGGAGCCCTGGGAATAGGATTGGCTGATGCCGCAATCAAGATCCTTACTCAGATGGCTACTTTTAAGAGCGCCAAGGTATCGGAGAAAAAAGAATGAGCAGTTTCTTATTGGCCCTACAGTTTTTGACTGTTTTGCCTTTGAAAGTAAAACAATTTAATGAGAAAAGAATGGCCTGGGCTTTGGTATTTTTTCCGGTTGTAGGTTTATTTTTAGGATTAATGCTTGTTGTCCTAAATATGCTGTTGTCTGTCTCAGGTATCCTTCCGGCAGTTGTAAATATAATCTTAGTAATTGTTTTGATTATCCTTACCGGCGGAATGCATATGGATGGTCTTTCTGATACTGCGGATGCCTTTCTAAGCGGTAAGGATAAAGAGGGGATACTTAAGATTATGCGTGATCCCCATGTTGGAGTGATGGGGGTTTTAAGTCTGATCAGCAGTATACTTTTGAAGATTGGTTTGCTTTCTTCCATGAGTGTTATAGTTAAACCAGCGGCTTTAATCTTAATGTGTATTTTAAGCAGATGGGCTGTAGTTATGGTGATGTATCTATTTCCCTATGCCCGCCAGGAAGGCAAAGCTAAACTTTTTATGCAGGGTTTGAATCTTAAAATTCTTATTGTTTCATTAATTATAGTTTTGGTATTCTCATTTTCTATCTGGGGATTGAAGGGTTGGCTGGTTTTGTTGATTGTTTCCGGTTGTGCCTATCTAATCAACTTGGCTATTGCCAAGAAAATCGGAGGAG
>JALNZI010000013.1 GCA_023229385.1 Candidatus Omnitrophota bacterium
ACGAAGCGATCATAACAATTCTTGTACGTCCAGTCCCGGAGAAAAAACCGCTTAAGCTTGTCCTTACAAGGCTGATAAGAGAACCGTAAAGCAATATGTTAAAGTAACTTATCTGAGGCGCAAGCTGTTCCTGGCCCACACCCATAAAAGTAAACAGCCAATAAGCTAACGGCCTCAGTAGAAGAATAATCGGATACGCACAGCAGGAAAAAATCAAGGCCTGAGTTAATACCCGGCCGCAATCTTTCTTCTTGTTCGCCCCCAAATACTGGGCAACTAACGCGGTGGTAAAACCCACTAAACCGATGAAAAACGAGGTCATCATAAAAGAGGCCAGGCCTCCGCCCATAACCGCGTTCATCAATTCAGGCTTGAGCCTGGCAAGAAACAGGCGGTCAGTAAAAACCATAATCGTGTCACAAGCATGAGAAACGACCATCGGCAGGGAAATAGCGATAACCTCAGCCATCCCCCCTTCTTTTAAATGATGTTTTGTCATATGAAATATCGTTTAAAAATAAATCCGACGGGACGCGTCGGATGGTTTATTGAATTTTTTCGGAGAGGCTGGGATTCGAACCCAGGGACCCAGTTGCCCAGGTCAACTCATTAGCAGTGAGTTGCTTTCGACCACTCAGCCACCTCTCCAATATTTATGGATTTTTTCTTTTTTTCCTGAAGAACTCTTTCAGCAAATAACTGCACTCCGCCTCAAGAATTCCCTTACTTACTTTTATGCGGTGATTTAATTTTTTATGGTTTACGATATTGACAACCGATCCGCAAGCCCCGGTTTTAGGGTCACTTGCCCCAAAGCATAAATTTTTTATTCGAGCCAGGACCAATGCACCCGCGCACATGCTGCACGGCTCAATTGTAACATAGAGGCTAGCCTCGCTCAACCACTTTGTCCCCAGATAGTTTGCCGCGCTGGTAATAGCGATTATCTCAGCATGAGCAGTCGGGTCTTTCAGGCGTTCAACCTGATTATGGCCGCGGGCAATAATCTTTCCCTCGTGGACAATTACCGCCCCTACCGGCACTTCATCTTCATCAAATGCCTTTTGCGCCTCTTTCAAGGCCTCGGACATGTAAAAATTTTCTATTTTTAACATATAAAATGCGCCTGGCTGGAGTCGGACCAGCAACCCGCGGCTTCGTAGGCCGTTACTCTATCCAGTTGAGCTACAGGCGCAAGAATTATAGTTTACCACGTTTAAAAGATAAATCTATACGGTTTTTATGCTATCTTCCAAATAAGGCTTTTATACTGATCAAGCATACGGTAGGTGTTAAACTGCGCAGCAACACAAATACACTCAATCATCATATCTATCCAGGCGGAAGAAGCATCCACCTTGCCATTGTGGTTAGTTTTATAATACAAACGCACCAGACCGCTTAAGGTAGCGTACAATTCTTCGGCATCCTCATTCATATGCAAATCAAATTCGTTACCTACGCTGCCCTCGCTATTTTTATATCCAAAAAACGCTCCGATCGGCCTGTCTGCCGCTTCCGCAACCCAGCCATCAACCGTGCTCATCTGTAAAACCCCGTTCAAAATCGCTTTCATCCCGCTCGTTCCGGAGGCCTCAAAAGGCGGCAAAGGATTGTTCAGCCAGACATCAACGCTGGAGGTAAGCAATTTCCCCAGAGATATATCATAATTCTCCAGGAAAATAATCTTCAGCTTATCATAATCTTCATTCAACTGGTCCACTTTATCCAACATTTCATTAATATAAGTAAAACCTAAATTATCATTAGGATGCGCCTTGCCAGCCAGAATGATCTGTATAGGACCGATTTCTTCGGCAATACGCACCAATTTGCTAATATCATGTAAAATAAGGCTCGGCCTTTTATACGCGGCTACTCTTCTAGCCCAGCAAATCGTAAAGATATCTTTATCCAGTTTCCATTTATCCAAAAATTTACATAAATCAGCTTTATTAGACTGATGTGCCTGCCATAATTGACTGCGAAAACCGGAATCCGCCTTAAGTGCAACGGCTTTTGATAAAATCATCGGGTTACTTTTGAAATCAGGAAAGACCGCGGAAAATTTCTCAAAAAGATCCTGGAAATTATGCGACATCCAGGTGTAAGGATGAACCCCGTTAGTAACATACTGTATCTGATCCTTGTATTTCGGAAATTGGATATGCATTACCTTCTGATGATTATGCGAAACCGCGTTAGTCGCCGAGGAAATATTCATCGAAAGCAATGTCAGGTTAGCTAAACCCGGCCGTTCCTTACCGAATCTTTCAATGATATCAGTATCTTCCTGCTTAAGCACTTTATTTAAATCATCAAAAGAAAACCTGTCATGCCCGGCTTCCACAGGAGTATGGCAGGTATAGACAAACTTACTTTTGAGTTTTTCTACTTCATCGTCTGCCAAACCTCTGGCTTTAGCGACAAAGGCAAAAACAGCATGCCCCTCATTAAGATGGTAAATGTCAATATTATATCCTAATTCACTTAAGGCGCTTATCCCGCCAAAACCGAGAATTACCCTTTGCAGCAACTTCAAAAATACATTATCGCTACGGTAGAGCTGGTCAGTCAGGTTTCTGGCATTCTCGCTATTCGGCTCAACATTTGAATCCAGTAATATCAATGGAACAACAGCATCATGTTTAGAGCTATAAATATAATACTTCCAAAGCCGCAAGTAGACATCTTCAGACTTAAGCGAAATCTTAATTCTGTTCTTTAGGGGGATTAAACCGGGATAAGTATACGGATCCCAATGCATTTTCTCCGGAGCCTGCCCATATTTAAACCAAAACTTCTGCCTGAAATAACCGGAATTCCAAAGTATCCCGATTGCCGCTGCCGGAAGCTTATAATCAGCCATAGTCTTTACCGTATCTCCGGCTAAAACACCCAGACCTCCGCTATAAATAGGCAGGTCGATAATATTATCGGAATGCAGGACAAAAAAGTAATCTGCTACACGGAAATTTGAGAAAACAGCATTTTCCGGCAGGCTATTTTCCTCTTTTAACGGAAGCTGACTGGAAAATTTATTATAACAACTGGTGGCCAGGCCATATTCCATAGAGAAATAAGCTATGCCTTTTTCTCCGCTTGAGCGCAGGCGTTTCTCCGCAGCGACAATTTTATCCAAAGGCAGGCCAAAATAATTATTATCCTTTATATCTTTGGCATAATGGCCGTCAGAATCATCTACCTGGACCAACGAATAAAATTCATCAATGATATTTTTCTTTAACATAATTTTCCTACTTCCACCTGAAATGCAGATAAACCCTGCCCCAACCCTTATCAGTCTTTTCTAATCTCGAGTAAAGGCAGCGGATTTCTTTTTTGTTTAGAAAATTGAGAATACGTTTCTTCACGCTATCGGCGGCTGTACCGTAAGCGATTTCAACTATGCTGGCCTTGCCATCCACAGCCTCCTGGATAATCGCGGCCATCTTTTCTTCCATATCCGGGACAGCGGGAAAAAGATTGAGCTTTAATTTCATTGCTTATGCCTGGCTGAATTTACTTTTCTTGAGCGTGGCTTAAATCCGCCCTCGGCCTTTTTCCAGGGTTTTGATTCACCCTTACGCTTCTCCCAGGGTTTAGCTCCGGATTCAGGTTTCCTCCATGGCCTCGACTGGCTGCCTTCAGGTTTCTCCCAAGGCTTAGCTTCTCCTTGAGGTTTCTGGGAAGAACTGGACCATCTTGGCTTTTTACGCCAACGCATAGGATTAACCTTAAATTTACGCTCAGGAAGAGGAGCAGTAAGCCCGCGCTTTTTCATATAGCTGATTGTGCGCCTGCCCTCCTTATACTTTCCCGTTCTCTTAAAAGAATGCTCCTGCCGGCTGTCAATCTCAGTTTGCGGCTGAGAGTTTTCTCTTTCCTGGCTATGCTCGCTTTTCGGTTTCTTAGACAAAGCAGCCATCACATTAACCGGCCTGCCTAATATTTCTTTGCCCTGCAAAGCGGCAATCGCCGACAACGCCTCCTGCTCAAGCGGCATCTCAACAAACCCAAACCCACGGGATTTCTTGCCCTTTTTCTCCATCACAATTGCTACATTAGCCACTGCGCCAAATCCGGCAAAGACTCTATAGACATCTTCTTCTTTAGCGGAAAAAGATAAATTCCCCACGAATATATTCATTTAATCTCCCGTATTCCTGCCAACAAAGCATTTAATCCGCTATCTACAATATCATAACTCCCTATTCATCTCAAGCTTTTTAAACCCATTCTGCTTTGTACGCCTAATTTCAGAAAATAAAGAAATGAGATCAAGTACTGTTTTATTCCTGCCTTACTGCCCCCTTTTTTGCGCTCAGCAAATACGTAAGGCGCCTCGGATATTTTCTTATAATCCCCCCTGACTAAAACCTCAAGAAGGATTTTATACCCCCAGGGAGACAAAGCCTTATTATGTATAACTTCCTTGCGTAAAACGAAAAAACCGGACATCGGATCGCTTAGCCGGGGCAGCTTAGGCAATAAAAAAGCGCAGATAAAAGCGCCTGAGCTGGAAACAAACCTTCTCCAGATATTCCGTTTAGAGGCCGGGGCGCCTTTTATATTCCGGCTGGCAATTACAATATCAACTGATTCATCCTGATTTAACTTATCCAATAAAAAAGGAATTGCTTCAGGCGGCTGTTGCAAGTCGCTATCAATTACCCCTAAAATATCACCTTTGGCGTTTTTCCATCCTTCAACGACTGCTGTTGCCAATCCTTTCTTATTCATCCTGCGGATTACTTTTATTCTTTTGTCTTTTGCGGAAATTTTCTGGGCAATCAACCAGGTTTGATCGGGGCTATTATCATCAACTATAATAACTTCAAAATCGATGTTGTTTTTAGATAATACATTTACCACCAAGCTGCATAAATCTTCTATATTAGCTGCTTCGTTATAGGTGGGAATAACTAAGGAAAATCCCTGGTTAAACTTATTCATACCTTAATGCCTCGATAGGATTAAGCCGCGAGGCCTGCCTTGCCGGCCAAAGCCCAAACACTACTCCTATTATCAGGGAAAAAACCGTAGAAAGAATTATTGAAGACAGAGAAATCCTCACCGACCATTTTGCCACCATGGTTATTATTACAGCCGAGCCGCTGCCGAATATAACGCCGGCTAAGCCCCCGATGAGCGACATCAATACGGCTTCAATAAGGAATTGCGTCATAATATCTTTATTATTCGCTCCGATAGCCTTGCGCAGGCCGATTTCCCGCGTTCGCTCGGTTACGGAAACAAGCATGATATTCATAATACCTATGCCGCCGACTAAAAGCGAAATAGCTGCTATCGCACCAAGCAAAAGCGACATTGTTTGAGTAGTAGCTTCAAGTGTTTTCTTGATATCCGACATATTGAAAATCTGGAAAGAATCTTTTTGGTCTTTGGTAATCAACCGATGCTGTTTTATAATAAGCTTGGTTATTTCTTCCTGAGCGGCATCGATTAAAGAAGCATCTTTGGCCTCCACATAAATCGAATCAATATATTCTTTACCCAAAACCCGATACATCGCCGTAGTTATAGGAATAACCACAGTATCGTCTTGATCGCGAAAACCACCCGCACCTTTGATCGGTAAAATCCCGATTACCTTAAAATTTATCAAGTTTATCTTTATGGTCTCACCTATAGGATTGTCCTCTCCAAAGACTTCCTTAACAACAGTATTGCCAAGCAAAACCACCTTATTTCTCATCCTCACTTCATCTTCAGTAAAAAACCTCCCAATCGTCGGAACAGTTGCACGTAATTCTGCATAGTCCACCCCTACTCCTTCAACCTGGGTATTCCAATTCGTACTCCCATAGACTATCTGCCCTCTGCCTGATACTGAAGGGCTAGCCCTGCTTACGTAATCACCCAGTTTTTTGATCGCGGCCACATCCTGAAGGGTAAAACGTGTCGTTGTCCCGGCCTGCGAAGCTACTCCTCCTGATTTAACGGATCCAGGCCTGACCATAAGCAGATTAGAACCCAGCGACGCCAGCTGTTTTTCAATGGATTCTTTCGAACCCTGGCCAATCGCCAACATTGCGATAACCGCAGCAACTCCGATAAGTATCCCAAGAATAGACAAAAACGCGCGCATCCTATGCGACAACATAGCAGAGACAGCCTGACGCAAATAATCTAAAAACTCCATTCCCCCTTTTGCAACCTTACCCGTCTCTGATAAAATATTGCTTATTAAGTTTTCGGGAATACCGACAGCAGTGGATTTTTTCTCTGCAGAAACAACCTTGTCAGAAATTACCTCTCCGTCGCGCATCTGGATAATTCTCCTGGCTCGTGCAGCAATTTCACTCTCATGAGTAACCAAAACAATAGTCTTACCCATTTGATTAAGCTTCATTAATATGGACATTATTTCTTCCTTGCTCTTTGAATCAAGGTTTCCCGTAGGTTCATCTGCAAAGATGATTGGCGGATCATTAACCAAAGACCGGGCAATCGCCACTCTCTGCTGCTGGCCGCCGGACATTTCATTTGGCCGATGGAGAATCCTATCCTCTAAACCTACTTCTTTAAGTCTCTCTGCTGCTACTTGTTTCATGTGCCGTTTACCGGCATAAACTAAAGGAAGTTCGGCATTTTCTAAAGCCGTCATTCTGGGCAATAAATGAAATTGTTGGAAGACAAAACCGACCAATTGGTTCCTAACTAAAGCTAATTCCTTATCTGAAAGCTTGGTTACCTCCTCTCCTCCTAGAAAATATTGCCCTGAGTCCGGCCTATCCAGCAAACCCAGAACATGCATAAGAGTAGATTTTCCTGATCCGGAAGCGCCGATGATAGCGACAAACTCTCCCGAGGCAATCTTTAAAGATACCCCGGCTAAAGCCTGTACCTTAATATCACCCATTTGATAAGTTTTAGATAAATTCTTAATTTCGATCATTAGATTATTTCCTGCTTGTCCCGCTTCTCTTCATATTAGGCAAAAATGGATTACTGCCTGAACTTGTGGCCGCAGGGAATACATACTTCTTGGTCGTAATAAGTATCGTGTCCGCTGGAGTTACCCCGGAAAGAATTTCATAATTCTCGTCATCGGTGATGCCGACCGTAACAATGCGCTTGGCGGGATTATTACTGCCTTCCTGTTTCAATAAGACATAGCTATCTTCCTTTTCCTTGCGCACTGCCTCTACCGGCAAAAGCAGGGCCTTTTCGCGGGCCTCGGCCTTAAAATCAATTGTTGCGTTCATTCCTGAACGGAAAAACTCAGGCATATTTTCCGGGATAAGATCAACCTTATATATGGTCACGTTATTCACAGTTTCCGATTCGTAATATATATGATCCACAACCGCCCCGATCTTCGTATCAAGATAGGCATCTAACGTGATAAAAGCACCCTGTTTAAGCTTAATCCTTCCGATATCAGTTTCATCAACCTGCGCCCGGATAATCAGGCGGTCGGATAAGACAACAACCGCATCACTGGTAGTGATAGTTTGGCCCGGCTGCGTAGTAGCCACAATAACCTCCCCATCGATTGGCGACAGTAAAGCAATCGGCTTATAAGCCGCCTGCCAATATTTTAATTGTTCCGGCCCCTGGCCCTGGGCAGCATCCAGAAGGGCAGCTCTTTCAGTGGAACTCATCCAGGCTAAAGTATCTCCCGCCTTGACCTTCTGCCCTTCCTTCACCAAAACACTTTCCACCCGGCCGTTAACCGGCGGTTTTATCTCCAGACGGTTTTTAGGAAGGATTGTCCCGGTTGTCGATATAATTGTTTGAATGGAACCAATCACAGGATTTACCTCTTTCAACACTTCCCCGGAATCAGCTTTCGGCCAGATTTTCATAATCAAGAAAATTGCAATTATTAAAATTACCGGTACAATAAAGTAAAATTTAGTTTTCTTATTCATATTCTAAGGTTTCTCCTTTCGCCTGGATCCAGCCTGCCTCAGCGTATAATTTATTTGCCTGGGCTTCCAGAAATGCCTTTTTTGCTTTTACCAGATTGTCTTCAATAATTATCCAGTTATCAAAAGTAATAAATCCTGTCGAGTATTGCGCCTGGGCTATTTTAGAACGCTCTTCAGTTGCTTTTAACGATTTATTTTGCACTCCCACATTTTCAACCGCATCCTGCAAAATTGCCCAGGTTTGCTCTAAGGTAAGCACCGCTGAATCCTTGGTGCTGCGCTCATTTTCCTTGAGTTGATTTAAGTACGCTTTTGCCTGGGAAACTTGCGCAAACCTTAACCCCCCCTCAAATATCGGCATGGATAAAGCAAGCCCCAGGTTCCACTGGTTGCCCCGCGGCGCCCAATGCGAACCATTTTTATTTGCCCCGGCTGAGCCGGTAAGAGACGGGGAGAAATTCGCATATGCCGACCTAAGGCTGAACTCCGCCGCGTTTTTCTGGGCTATTAACTGTTGGACAGAAGGATTATTTTTAACGATTGCCTCAAAATCAGGCTTGATTTCCACGGAATCTTTTATTTCAAAATCCCCTTTTGCTGTTATTGGCGTAAGCTTATCCCTGCCCATTTCTTTTATTAATGATCTTTGAGCAACTTCAGCATCTCTTTTGGCCTGGGAAATATCGTAAATTGCCGAAGCTAAATCCGCTTCTGAAGTCATCAACGCGCCTTTATGCTCTAATCCTGATTCATAGCGCAAAGTAATCAACTCCATATTCTCTCTTCTAATATTGTAAATCTCCTGAGTGATATTGAGCATCTCCTGGGCCCTCAATAAATCAACGAAAGCTGAACGCAACCTGTATCTTACCGTAGCCGAAGTAAACCTGAAGTTTTGCTTGGAGGCATTGATAGTTTCAGAGGCGCTTTTTACCTCATTAATCGTCTTGGCTCCGTCAAAAAATAACTGCGTTGCGCTAACGCCATAATTATATGCATCCGCCTGGGTGCTCTTCCCGGCGCTACTGGCGGTGCTTGCGGTTGAGGCATTTACACTGGCATCTACCTGCGGATAAAGCGCGCTGGCGGTTACCTGCTTGCCGGCTTCGGATTGCTTGATTTCTTCGCCGGCAGCAATTAAATCCGGATGATTTTTTGCCGCCTCCTGAATACAACCTTGCCAGCTAAGCGTTTCTTCAGCAAACGCCCTGGAGGAACAGATCGATACAAATAAGATTAATATTGAGAAAATCCTGAAATATTTAAGCATTCTAATAGCTTCCTGCCCCTTATTTTACCTGGAAACTGCTTTCTTTAAATTATTTACGTGCTCTTCAAAAAATTTCAAGAATTTGCCGAATTCTTCCTCGGGAATTATACTGACCATCTTTTTTTCATGCGGCGGACCGGACATAATAATCAAATTGCCCCCCGGCCTGATGTTCATCATCCTCCTTACCTCAATAGGAATAACAATCTGCCCCTTTGTCCCCACTGAAACTTTGCCGTAAAACTTTGGGAAATCGCCCATTCTTATGTCCTTTCTTAAATTTACCTGCCTAAAATACTCTCAAGTATCACTTGTATGAAAAGTATTACTTTATGTATAAAGCATACCATAAGATCTTTTATTGTCAAGCTAAACCTGGGGCTTTATCGGGGTTTATACGGATGGATGGAATTAAATCAATACGGCCACTTCCAATTACGGATTTCCGGCATATCTTCACCGTGGGCTGTAATATACTGTTTATGCTCAATCAGTTTATTATGCAGCCAGTCTTTAACATGCGCGGACTGATTTTGCAAATGAGGCAGGCGGTCGATAACATCATCTGCCAGGTTAAAACGGTCAAGCTCATTCAATACTGTCATATCAAACGGCGTAGTAGTGGTCCCTTCTTCCTTGTAACCCCGCACGTGCACATTTTTATGGTTTGCCCTGCGGTAAAGAAGGCGGTGAATAAGCCAGGGATAGCCGTGAAAAGCAAAGATAACCGGCTTATCTGTGGTAAAAAGACTGTCAAAATCTTTATCCGAAAGGCCATGCGGATGTTCGCTCTGCGGCTGCAGGGTCATTAAATCAACAACATTTATAACCCTTACCTTTAAATTGGGGAATTTCTGCCTCAGAATATCTACCGCTGCCAAAGTCTCCAGTGTCGGCACATCCCCGGCGCAGGCCATAACCACATCCGGCTCACCGCCGTGGTCATTACTTGCCCAATCCCAGATACCAATGCCTTTAGTGCAATGCGCAATAGCCGCATCCATATCCAAATACTGCAGGCTGGGATGTTTGCCGGCGATAATAACATTGACATAATGGCGGCTGCGCAAACAGTGATCAGTCACAGAAAGCAAAGTGTTAGTGTCAGGAGGAAGATAAACCCGGATGATCTCCGCCTTCTTATTCACCACATGGTCGATGAAACCCGGGTCCTGGTGCGAAGACCCGTTATGATCCTGGCGCCAGACATGAGAAGTTAAAAGATAATTTAACGAGGCGATTGGCCGGCGCCAAGAGATACGCCGGGAAGTCTTCAGCCATTTCGCATGCTGGTTAAACATCGAATCCACAATGTGGATGAACGCCTCATAACAGGAAAAAAATCCATGACGGCCGGTAAGAAGATATCCTTCCAGCCAGCCCTGACAGGTATGTTCACTTAAAATCTCCATCACCCTGCCATCCACAGCCAGATGGTCATCTTCAGGCAGGATCTTCGCCATCCAGGTACGGTTAGTGGCATCCAATACAGCCCCCAGGCGGTTTGAGGTTGTCTCATCCGGGCCAAACACCCGGAAGTTTTTAGTCTTCTGGTTTAACTTCATAACATCGCGCAAGAAATACCCCATAATCCGCGTTGGCTCTGATTCAATAGTCCCGGGCTGATCAACATTGACTGCGTATTTACGAAAATCCGGTATCCTTAAATCACGCAATAACAACCCTCCGTTAGTATGCGGGTTATCGCTCATCCGGCGTTTTCCTTTTGGCGCCAGCTCCGCAAGCGCCAGGATCAGACGGCCATGTTTATCAAAAAGTTCCTCGGGCTTATAACTTTTCATCCAATGGCTAAGGGCGCGGATATGCCCGGGCTTTTCTGCCATTTCCGCAAATGGTACCTGGTGCGAACGCCAATAACCTTCAGTCTTTAAGCCGTCAATACTTTTCGGCCCGGTCCAGCCCTTAGGGGTATTTAAAACAATCATCGGCCATCTCGGACGGCTGACTGATTTTTTATTTTTGCGTGCCCGGGTTTGAATAGTTTTAATTTCCCTTAAAGCCATTTCCAGGGTCTTGGCCATAAGCTGATGCATTGTTTCCGGATGAGAACCTTCAACAAAATATGGTTTATACCCGGAACCGATAAAAAATTGCTTAAGCTCATCTTTACTAATCCGCGCCAGCACAGTAGGATTTGATATTTTGTAGCCATTCAGATGCAAGATCGGCAGGACTACGCCGTCAGTTTGAGGATTCAGGAATTTATTAGAATGCCAGGCAGCAGCTAATGGCCCGGTTTCTGCTTCGCCATCACCTACCACACAAGCTACAATTAAATCAGGGTTATCAAATGCCGCGCCATACGCGTGCGAAAGCGAATACCCTAATTCACCTCCCTCATGCAGAGAACCGGGGGTTTCCGCTCCGACATGGCTGGGAATTCCTCCGGGAAAAGAAAACTGTTTAAAAAGTTTCTTCATCCCTTCTTCATCCTGCGCAACATCCGGATAATACTCGCTATATGCGCCTTCTAAATAAGCATTGGCAACTAACCCCGGACCACCATGGCCAGGCCCGGTTATGTATATCATATTTAAATCATATTTCTTGATCAGCCGGTTAAGATGCACATAGATAAAATTTAAACCGGGTGTCGTACCCCAATGCCCCAGGAGACGGGGCTTAATCTGCTGCAATGTCAGGGGAACTTTGAGCAACGGGTTATCCAGAAGATAAATCTGTCCTACTGAAAGATAGTTGGCAGCCCGCCAGTAAGCATTAATCTTTTTCAGTTCATCTCCAGGGATTATTTTTGAATTAGCCTGTTTCATATTTACCAATCTCCGGTGTTAGAATATTCTGAATTAGTTTCCGTAGCTGCTTTCTGCTCAACTATTTTTTCCGCACGCTCCTGCTGCAATTGAACCTTCTTTAATAAAGCAGCTTGTTTTCTGCCTTCCTCGACCGCTTTTTGATCGGCGATTTTTTTCTCCGCCTCCTGGCGTTCTCTAAGAAGCTTCTCTGCGCGTTCTTTTTGCAATTGAGTTTCTCTTTCTAAAGTAGCCTGGCTTTTAATCTCAGCAAGCGCCTGCTGGTCGGCAACATTCTGTTCGTTTTCTTTCTTGAGCTGAACTTCTTTATTCAAAGCGGCCTGCTTTTTCTGCTCGGCTATCGCCTTTTGATCAGCTGCCGCTAACTGGCGTTCCTCTTTTAGTTGTGCCTCTTTATTTAAAGCTACTCTCTCCCTTGATTCCGCGGCTTCTTCCCGGGCAATCCTTTTTTGTTCGCGCTCCTGCTGCTGTTTTAAAAGTTTTTCTGAACGCTCTTGCTGAAGTTGAGCTTTTTTATCCAAAGCAACCTGCTTCCGGGTATCTTTCAGCGCCCGCTGGTCGGCAACATTCTGTTCGTTTTCTTTCTTGAACTGGAATTCTCTACTTAAAGCACCCTGTTTCTTCTGCTCGGCTATCGCCTTCTGATCAGCTGCCGCTAACTGGCGTTCCTCTTTTAGCTGAGAATCACCGCTTAAACCAACTCGTCTTTTAGACTCCAGGGCCAACTCATCTCTTATCTCTTGTTGTTTTTCGGCAATCTTTTGCTCGCGCTCTTTTTGCAGCCGGGCTTCTTTATCTAAAGCAGCTTGCTTTCTTGATTCCGCGGCTTGTTTTTGAGCAGCTATTCTTTGTTCACGTTCCTGCTGCTGTTTGGCCAGTTTTTCCTGGCGGCATTTTTGCATCCAATCCTTCCTGGCTAAGGCGGCTTGCCTTTTTGATTCCGCGGCTTCTTCCCGGGCAATCCTTTTTTGTTCGCGCTCTTTTTGCAGCCGGGCTTCTTTATCTAAAGCAGCTTGCTTTTTAGACTCTTCCAAAGCTTGTTTTTCAACACTCTTTAGTTCTTGATCTTGCTTAAGCTGAGCTTCTTTTCCGGCTATTTCTTCCTGTTTTACCTGAATAAGTTTTTGCTCGCCTTCTTTTTGCAATTGCATTTCCCTATTCAAGGCGGACTGGTCTTTAATTTCAATGACTGCTTTTTTATCAACCAGCTCACCCTCACGTTCTTTTTGCAGTTGGGCTTCTTTATCTAAGGCAGCCTGGTTCTTGAGCTCAATAACAACTTTTTTATCAGCCTCTTTTTTCTCCAGCTCTTTTTGCAATTGCGCTTTTTTATCTAAAGCTTGCTGCTTTTTATCCGCCGCAGCTTCTTTTTGGGCAATTATTTTTTGTGTTCGCTCCTGTTGAATCTGAGATTCCCTATCCAGGGCAATTTGCTTATTAGCTTCAGCAAGCGCTTTTTGAGCGGCAATTTTCTGGTCATTTTTCTCTTTAAGCAGCATTTCATCAATTGCCAAATCTTCCTTGCTGGCCTCCAGGGCTGCCTGTTTTTCACGGGCAAAATACTCCTGAGCTTCAGCAACAGGTAAAGTGGCAGCTATAAAATATAACCCGGTGAACAAAGAAAGAATCGTAACGGCAAACGAAAGGTTGGCTGATTTAAGTTTTTGAAAAAAGATTTTAATTCTGATTTCTAACCCTTTTGCTTTTAGCATCTTAGGATTATAAGGAGGAAAAGTTTTCTCATGAATAATGCATTTTTAACACAAATAATGCCTATTGTCAAGGTCTTTGGATACACCTTGTCTTCGGCAATAAATAAAGTTGAAAGTAAGCTGAAAATAGTGCATACTTTTATTAGAAATAATAATTGAAAATCGGGTTTTCTAAGCTACTGATAAAGGCAAACTAGCAGCAATGCTGGGACGCAAAGCTTCCAGTCCTTAAGGGATAGTGGAGCCACCAAAGAGCGCCTTAAGGACTATTCCTTTAGGCATAAAGAGAAGCTCATCCGCCCCGGCATACGCTACCAGGGCCATTTTCGATGAGGCTCTTATGCTAAAAAGGCTGCGAATTACAAACATAATTTTACTCCCTGCGCTGGTAATAATATTGCAAGCCAAACCGCTATCCGCTGGATTTTTCATACTTCCTGAACCGCAATTATTTCAATCACAATTTCAATATGCCAATACTCAATTATGGGAATACCTAAGGCTGGGCCTAACCTATCTTGAAAGCCCTGAGCCATATTCTCCGCCGGAAGCTGTAGCGCCTACCTATGTTCATCCTGATTCACGGGGTTTCGGAACATACGGTTTAAGCCCGGAAGCTTATGAAGATGTTCAAAGGTTCTACGTTTCTTTTAAAGATTACAATTGGCAGGATATTTTAAGCTCTCCGCAATTATATGAATTAGCCAACCAGGCGTTTGCGGATTTATTACTTCAAAACCTTCAAGATTATATTCCGCAAGGCGCGACCCAAGAACAGGTATTTGACATTATACATAAAGCGTGGAATCTCGGTTTAACCGGATTTAAAAGCGGCAAGGAGACTGTTGCCTCAAGGATTAAAAGGGCCGAAGAGTTTAAGGTAGCCTGGAGAGAAAATCGCTAGATACAATAACCATCTTATGTTTTATTAAGATGTCCGATTGTTTTTTGAAAAAGAGATAAATCTTCCCTGTTTGAGAGCACCAATAAAACATCCCCGCCTTCTACAACCGTGGACCCGGATGGAATAACAAATTTATCCGACCGGGAAATAAGCACAATCAGGCATTTCTCAGGCACGCCCAGGTCGCTAATCTTTTTTCCGACGGCTTCTGAATCATACGGCACAAGAACATCGGTTAATTCCGCGTCCATGCCTTCTGTCTTTTCAAATTCAATGGGGTAACTTGCCCTATTAACCCAGGGAGCATCCAACTTCAACATTTTGGAGATAACCGGAATAGATGTCCCCTGGATAAGAACCGAGGAGATAACAATAAAGAAAACAATATTAAAGATTGTATCCGCCTGCGGGATACCCGCCATAAAAGGAAAGGTCGCCAGGATAATCGGAACCGATCCTCTTAACCCTACCCAGGCAACCATGGTTTTTTTGCGCAAACTTATTTTAAACGGCAACAGGCAGAGAAATACGCTGATAGGCCGGGCAACCACCATAAGCAAAAGCGTAAGCAATAATCCCGCCCCGATTAACGGAATAATATGGGAAGGAAAAACCAGCAACCCCAATGTTACAAACATAGCGATTTGCATAAGCCAGGCCAGGCCATCGTGGAATCTGATGATCATCTTTTTGTTGGGAAAATCCGCCTGCCCCAGCATCAAGCCCGCAAGGTATACCGCGAGTATTCCATTGCCTTTTAAAAAAACGGCAATTACGTAGGTTAAAAGAACAAGTGAAATCATAACAACCGGATATAAGCCTTCATAGTACAATCTCAGGCGGTTAATGAAAAATACGATAAATCTCGCCATGAGATAGCCTACAAGCGCCCCCATAACCATATCCAGAAAAAATCTGGGGACAAATGCTGCGATACTCATGTTTTTTACGGTTAGCAGGCTGATAAAACTTACGGTCAAAAAAACAGCCATCGGATCGTTACTCCCGGATTCAAACTCAAGTAACGGCTTTAAAGGTTGTTTCAGGCTTATTCGTTTAGACCTTAAAATACTGAATACCGCGGCTGCATCGGTTGAGGAAACTATTGAACCAAGAAGCATTCCTTCCAGAAAAGAAAATTTTAAGATATAAATGGCAAAAAAACCCGTTATGGCTGCGGTAAGTAAAACTCCTACCGTAGACAGGATAACTCCCTGCCAAACTACTGTTTTAGTCTCTTTCCAGTTGGTATCAATACCTCCGGAAAAAATGATAAAAATAAGGGCAACGACTCCTATAGACTTTGCCAATTGCGCATTGTCAAAATAAAGTTTGCCTATACCTTCGGAACCGGCGAGCATCCCGATTGTCAAAAAAAGCAGCAATACAGGAATAGCCAGCCTGTCGGAAAGCTTGCTGGAAACAACGCTCACAAACATTAATACTGCAACCCATAATAAAATAGTTTCAATTGGCATCGTAAGATAACCCCAAAATAAAGAAATGCGCAAAATCAGGCAATACTCGACGACAAAACTACAAAAATATTGTACTATATTTTAGGGGCTGTTTCAAGCATTACAAAAACAGAAAATAAAACTATTCTTAGGCAGGTTCAATTAATCCTTTTTTACATCCTATCCCATTTAAGAATATGCCAAGGATGAAACGGGACATTTCTTTTGAATCCTTCGGTTCCCGCAATTCTTTCCGGAGCCAGCCAATAATCACTGATGTGAAAATAGAACGGAATATATCGATAATCTGGGCAGGATAAAGATCGCCTCTAATCAAACCTTGTTGTTGCGCCTTTTTAACCAGGCTGGAAACGCATTCAGAATATTCACGGAATACCGAAGATTTTGAGATTCTAAAACCTATAGCAAACCTTAACCCATTGTTCTCGGAAACAAATATTTTAAAGAAATCCTGGTTTACTTTAAAAAATCCCAGTTCTTCCTCAAGAAAAATCTCAAGTTTTGCTTCAGCTTCTTTAACCCGGGAGGTCTTTTCTTTGATCCCGGCCAGGAGATCTTTCATTTTCTCTTCAAGAAGCGAACAATAAAGAACGCCTTTGTCCCTGAAATACAAATATACCGTACCGGTAGCGTACTGCGCCTTCTTAGCGATATCCTGGATTGTTGCCTTGTCATAACCCTTTAAAGCAAATATATGCTCGGCAGCCTTAAGGATATCGGCTTTGCGCAATAATCTATCCCTGTCTTTCCTGTTTAAAGCAGCCATTTCTGTTCCCCGTTTATTTCCCGGAATTTTTCATTTCCCAGTATTTCGCATAAGTCATTAGCTGGTATTGGGCCGAGGCAAGAGCCATCATCAATCCGATGAATCCCTCCCGATACCCTTTTTTAACAAAATAAAATTTGAAAAAACGCGAGACCATTTTAAACACGCAGATCTTAAAGTTCATCTTACGCTTGTCCCTCATCCACTTTTTAGCCTCAAAATCGGTTTGATGGTTTAACTTGCTGAACAGGTTCTGAAAGTCCCTGTAAGCATGGTGGATAATATCGGATTTCAGGGTAAAAGTTTTACCTTCAAGAAAAGCCCGGGGATGATACTCCGCTTCATCTTCATATTTGAATTTTGCCTTTGCAAACATTTTTAATTTGGCATTCGGATACCAGCCTCCGTACCTGATCCAGTGCTTGCCGATAAAATTACGATGGGGGATATTATAACCGGGATAGGCAGGCCCGGCCTTAAAGATTGCAGCAATCTCTTCTTTTAATTCCGGGGTTAGACGCTCGTCAGAATCAAGGCTGAGAATATAATCATATTTAGCCAGGGAATATGCGTAATTGCGATGCGCACCCTCCTTAATCCACTTTTTAATATATATTCTATCGGTAAATTCTTTAACTATTTCAAGAGTCTTATCGGTACTCAGATCATCAACAACAACAATCTCTCCTGCCCAGCCATGAACACTCTTAAGACAATCCCTGATGATCTCTTGCGAATTCCTGGTCAAGACCACTACTGAAAGCTCGGTTTTCATCTTGCTCTCCTTAGAATAATTTGCATTGTTAATTTTCATCTATCCCGGGAGGAGTTTTCTTCCAGCCATAACCTGCTTGAGCTTCTTTAAAACCCAGGTCAAAAAGTTCCCGCATTTCAACCGGGTCAAAAAGCTCTTTTGCATTCGATATATGAGTTACCGGGATATAAGCAAGGTTAAAATCACCTTTACTGTCTTTAGTAAATACATATAACTGATAGAGATCGCCAATACTCTGGGCATTCGTCATCGCATCAACCGTGCGCTCGGCAATCGCAAAAAGTTTATCCGGGATCTCCTTATAGAAAGGATCGACGTAACCGTTTCTTATCACGTAGATTTCATATTTAATCCTAGAGAGATCAACCCCTTTTTCTTTAAGGGCTTTATCAAAACCCTGCAGGACATCATAAATGAAGAATACCTGCCTGCTTATGCCGCCGTCAACGTGCATCTCGTCATAATGTTTATTATTAACATCTGCTTTCAGGTAAACCGGAGGAAAAGCAATCGGAATAGATGCCGATGCCAATATGATTTTGCGGAACAACTCTAAAGCCTTATCAGTGCCAGCGGAAGCAATCTTGCCCATATCCCAGATAACCAACCTTCCGGCGTCAAGATTAGTCGTCCCCACGTAAAGCCTGCGGCCCTTATTATGTTCAATAGCCACCTCTTTTAACAATTCTGCGTCAATATAACGCCCGATAAGGCGTTCTAACGGCCAGGCGCTTGCGATTGAAATGCTGAATGGAATTCTTAACCGCGGGGAGCGTATTCGCACAATATCTTTTGTGGAATAATTTGTGTAGAATTCTTTTAATTTATCGTCATATTTGCTTCCCAGAAAGGCAAACGGAGCAATTATCGCCCCGGTACTTATCCCGGTAACCGCCTTAAAAACCGGCCGCGTCCCGGACTCTGACCAGCCATTAAGCAGCCCAGCTCCATAAGCGCCGTTGGCAGCGCCTCCTGAAATAGCAAGCATAGAATAAATACGGTTTGACTTAAAATTAAGGAAAGAATGGCCATCTTTCTCTTCTTGCTCCAAGAGTTCCAGAAAATCCCTCTTAAAGGAATCACTTGGCATCCCGCTGAATGCCCTTATATCCTGCATGCCGGAAATCCGGGCGCTGCTCAATAACCCTTCCGGAACGGCCTGGCGCAGGCTTGCGCAGCCGGAGGCAAAAAAAACAAAAACAACGATGGCCGGCAGTAAATGATAGCATTTATTTTCTACCTGTGCCCGCAATAAAAAACTTCTCATAAGGCTACCTTTCCCTATGTAATTACTTCTTCCTATCTATTGCTTATAAACGTTCTTTTCAGGGAATCTCCGAGCCTGCCGCGGCGGTTTTCCCTGGCGATCACACTTAGGAAAACGCGCGGCAATACGGACAAGAAAAAAAGTATCTCTTTAAAGGTTAAAAACTTTACTACAAAAATATTCTTCCAGAGTATTTTGACATATCTTGAAGGAGTATAGAAAGAAAATTTTATCCGCCTGCCTATTTTCTTTAAAGCGGCGTGGCTATATTTATCAGAATACAGCTCTCCCCTGTCTGTAACATGATAACCGGGGGTTGTTTCCGCCAGCTCTCTTAAAGCGGAGAACTTCTCAATCCTTAGCTTATTACAGGCAATGGAATCAACTCCGATCTCCTTGGCAAATTGCCCGATATAAAGCATTTCTTTTTCCGTCTCGCCGATATTGCCGTAAATAAAATAACCATTATAAAAAATAGGGTATTTTTTCAGGACCTTAAAATATTTCCGGATCGTCTCCTGGTTAAACCCCTTGTTCAGCTGCTTGAGTATCCAGTTATGCGGGGATTCGATACCGATCAAAAGAGCCTTAAATCCGGCCTTGACCATTTTTTCAAGCAACTGGGGGTATTTAGCGATATCTATACGCGCCTGGGCCATAAAACGTTTCTTAAGTTTCCTGGCAATAATCAAATCACAGATCTCCTCTGCCCTCCTGGGATCGGCAAAAAAATCATCGTCGCTAAGGATGATCACTCCCGCTTTTAAACTTTGTATTTCATCCACCACTGAATTAACGCTCCGGGCGGAATAATTCCTTTTCTGGCCGAGAGGATTTAAACTGAAGGTGCAGAATTTACAATTAAAAGGGCAGCCCCGCGCGCTTAACACAGAATCAAAGCTGATATCAGCTACTTTTATCCCATTTAAAGCAAAGGAATATTCGGTGCGCCGCATAGAGCGGTCAGGAGAACCCAGCATATCTACTGCGGGAAGCGGACGGTTAGGATTATGCCTGATTGAGCCGTTTTCCCGGTAAGAAATACCCAGGATACCATTGAGCGGTTCGCCTTTTAAGATCTCTTGAATTGTTTCTTCACCCTCACCCCTGACAATAATCTTAATTGTTGGGCAGGCCTTAAAAAATTCTTCTACCTTTTCAGTAGCTTTATAACCGCCGACAACCAGTGTTATATTCTCCGGCACACGGTTGAGCATTTGGCAGATTTCTTCAAGCTGGCGGTCCCAGCCGATACTTACGCATAAAATATCTACCTGGCTGGATATAAAAGCAATGAGTTTTTTCGGATCAGAGAATTCCGGCTCGTGCCTTAAATCCATCAGAGTGATTTTATTGACCAGGCCTTTGGCGCTGGTAGCCACATATTCGAGGCCCGTAGGAGGAAAGAGCATCATGGTACTGTTAGCGCTGCTTTCAATATAGGGATTCAGAAATAAAGCGTGGTTATATTTCATAGGGAGGCTTTCCTTGAAGCCTGGAATGGCAAGATGTCTCAAGCATTAGAATTCTCGTTTTTCAATAAGCGACAGGCTCACTGCGACGACTTGAGGATCATATAGTGTACCACAGTTTTGCTTAATTTCCCTAAAAGCTTTGTTCATGCTTAATGCCGGCCGATAGACCTGCGGAGAAACCATGGTATCAATCACATCGGCAACCGTAATTATCCGGGAAACGGGATTAATATCCTTTGCTTTTGACCCAAAAGGATACCCCGACCCATCCAGCCTTTCATGGTGCTGCAAGGCAACCTCCGCGGCAATCAAATCTGACCTTAAAAATTTTAGCAGGCGATACCCTAATTCCGGATGCCGCCTTATTAAAACCCGCTCATGTTCATTAAACTTACCCGGTTTATTCACGACCTCCGGAGATAATTGGGTTTTGCCGATATCATGGACAATCGCGGCGAAACGGATATGCTCAAGCCCTGCCTGGCAGTATTTCATTTTCTCGCCGATAGCGCAGGCGAATTTAGCAACCCGCCTTCCATGCTCGAGTACCGGTTTATTTTTATTCAGCAATTTGGTGATCAAAAACAATAGCCTTAGATCTTCCATATTCTTTAACGCTTAAAAAGTTTTCTTTCCAGTGGTTCCAGGTACCAGAAAACCACCGGGACCAGGATAAATGTAAACAGGATTGAAGCGAGCATCCCGCCGGTCATTACCGCGCCCATAGACTGTTTTGCCTTCATTACCGACCATAGCTGCGGAACAACCCCCAGGATAATCGCGATAGAAGTCATCATAATTGCCCGGAATTTCTCCGAAGCCCCCAGCCATAGCGCCTCCTTGACCGGAACCCCTTCCTTCATCTTAATCAATGTATAATCAAGAAGCAGAATCGCGTTATTTACTACCATACCCACAAGCATGACTACGCCCATCAACGAAGCAACGTTAATTGACTGCCCCAGGAAAAAAAGCCCTAGAATCATTCCGGCAATAGAAGTAAATACAGTGGCCATAACCGCCAAAGGATACGCTACCAACGAATCCATAAGCGCGCACAAAAGCATAAAGGTAAGAATAATTGCCAGAATAAACGCCTTACCGAGCTCTCCATAGGCTTCACCCATATTTTCCGAGTTTCCCACATAACGATAACCATACCCCGGAGGAAATTCTATAGCTTTAAATTTTTTATCCAGGACGCCTGAAACAATCCCGAGCGAACTCTTACCTAAGAATCCATCGAGATGGATAACTCTCACCCGATCCCTGCGCCGGATAGTCGGAATAGCTTTATTTGTGGTTAAGGTACCCAATTCATTCAGAGGTATAAGCCCTTTACGTGAAAGTATGGACATCACTTTTATATCGTCAAAATCCTGCGCGTAGACGTCATTTAACTCAATATTAATCTTATACTCCTCACCTTTTTCTTTATAGGTATTGGTATCTTCGCCGTAGACCGATGAGCGGAAAGCTGAACCAACGGAAGAAGCAGTAATGCCATACTCAACCATCTTTTCCTGTAACGGCTTCATGCGGATCTCATTACGCGGATACTTATAGGATAAAATTACGCTCTGAAAATATCCGCTCTCCTGCATCAAATTCTTCATCTGCTGTGAAAGCTTGACTATCATATCATAATCAACACCGTATAAATCTATGGCTACATCGCCCGCCCCTGCCTCGGAGGAAATTCCCCGGTCAAAGCTTGACTCAACATCCGGAATCGCAGCGATAAATTTAGTAAGCTCATCCATAATCTCCACATCTTGCCTCTTGCGGTCTTTTAACGATATTAAGTCAAAGGTAATCTTGGCATTCTCCACTCCGTTGATCCCGATATTGGTCAGATACGATTTTTTCTCCGGGATCTTATCTAAATACCCTTCCACCAACTTGCAGGTTTCCAGTGTCCGCTCTATAGTCGAGCCCTGCGGCAGGACCAAATTAATAGTAAACTGGTTCTCGTCGTATTTCGGGTTAAAATCACTCTCCAGATACGGAACAAGCATTAGTGAGCCGATAAATACCAGGATCACAGCAGCAATGGCTATCTTAGGATACTTAAAGATAAGTTCAAAGATATGTTTGTATTCATTTTTCAAGAATTCCATGCTGTAATCAATGCCTTTGCGTAACCAATGCAGCGGAATAAATAACTTATCTAAGAAAAGATTGTGCCTGCCAACGCCGGGTTTATTTTCTGTTTTAGGCTTAAGTATCGCCGCGCACATCATCGGCGTCAGGCAAAAGGAAGCTAATACGGAAAAAAGAGTGGCATAGACCACGGTAAGGCCGAAAGATTTCATAAATATCCCGATAATCCCGCCCATCATTGAAAGCGGCATAAAAACAACCAGGTTAGTTCCGGTAGCGGCGATAACCGGCACAATTACTTCTTTAGTGCCGTCAATAGCCGCTTTAACCGGGTCATTAGTCCGCTCAAGATGCACCAACACGTTCTCGATAATCACGATGGCGTTAGAAATCAACGTTCCCAGCACAGAGGCAATGGCAAGCAGGGTGAGCATATTGATTGAAAATTTAGAAGCCCACATCGGGAATAAGGTTGAGACGATGGAGGTCGGGATAATAATACAGGCAATAACCGCGATATCCCACCTGCCCATGAATAAATAAAGTATCGCCGCGGTAAGCAGGAGCCCGATAAGAATACTCCACATCGTATCATTAGTTTCATTAATAATAAACGTGGTAGTATCCGTAGCAATCTCCAGTTTCATCCCTTCAGGCAAGATTGCCCTGAACTCATTCATCCGGCGCCTCATTGCCTGGGCAATAGACACGGCATTGCCGTCGGAAGCTTTATTAATAGAGAGCCCGACCACCTCCCTGCCCTGATAGCGCGCCAGCGAGTCAATCTTTTTGTAGCCGTCTTCTACTACAGCGATATCTTTGAGAAGAAAATCCGAACCGTCGGAAGAAACTAACTTCATCTGCGCAATCTCATCGATACTTTCAAATTCCCCGGTAAACCTGACCCCCAGGGAATTAAAGCCCTTTTCCAGATCGCCGGCAGGAACGTTTTTGTTCTTCACCAGCATAGAGCCAATCACTTCCCCGATACTGATATAATGCTGTTTCATCAGCATGGGGTCCAGCCATACGTTAATCTGGCGTTTTTTGCCGCCATAAAGATCAACCTTGGCCACCCCGGCAATCGAAGCAAACTTGGTTTTTAAGGTCTTATCGGCATATTCATAGAGGTCCCGGACACTGAGCGTGTCGCTGGAAAGCACCAGGTCCATTACCGGCACGAGCAGGGGATCAAATTTTTCAACTACCGGTTTTTCTATATCATCAGGAAGGTCATTAAGTATAGCGTCAACTTTATCTTTTACTTCTATGGATTTGACATTAACATCGGCTTCAATTAAAAACTCGATAGAAATAAACCCTAAACTATCATAGGCGTAGCTTTTGATTTTCTTGATCTCGGATATTTCGGCAATCACGTCTTCGATCTTTTTTACCACCAGGGTTTCCACTTCCAGGGGCGTAGCTCCCGGATAGGTAACCGATACTGTAACAATAGGGAAATCCATCTTCGGGGTTTTCTCAACCAGGAGTTTAGAATAGCTATATACGCCCAATACCACGAATACCAAGACAAACATTATGGTGGTAACACGATGTTTAACAAAGAATTCTATCATCGCAACCTGCCTTTAGAGTATGTTTGCCGCAAGGGTACACCGGAAATAACGCGCACCAGGTCATTTTCCGAAAGCATACTGCGGCCGTTAAATACAATTAAATCACCCGGGTTGACTCCTTCTCTGATGACCGCGCCATAGCCGTTGCTTGCGCCAATTTTTACCCGGGCCTTTCTTGCCCTCCCATTCTCCACTTTCCAAAGAAAATATTCCGGCCCGTTAAAATCCAGGATCTCATTAGGGACTACCAAAACTTTCGGGATTGTTTGCGTGCACACAAATACCACCACAAGTTCTTCCGGCTGCATTTCTTGATTAAACTCTATCTCCACAGGAAACATCCCGGTGTCCATATCTAATTCCCTGCCGATAGAGGCGATCTTTCCACAGGGTTTTCCCGTATCGCTATAAAAAACCTCCTGGCCCGGTTGCAGTTTATCCTGGATATCCGCGGTCACAAATCCCGCTGCCTGCCTGCCGCTGGCAGCGCGCACGGTTAGCTTCGTATATACAGACACATCCTGCGGGATAATTTTCTCTACGGTAACCGGCCTGCCGAAATGGGACCATTCCGAGATAAAACTGATAATTGTCCGGCCGCGGTCAACCTCTACCAAAATTATCCTTACAAAAACGGCAATAACGCTAAAGGCAATAATCGCCAGGTATATTTTTCTTCTATGATTAAGATTTTTTATGAGAGTTTTGTCCATCATATTGGCCCACAATCAGCTTTTCTATTTTCGCTAAAGTTACATTAATATTGAATAAAGTTGTTTCTTTATTCAGCCTCTGGTTGGTCAAAAGAAGTTCCGCATCATTCAAATCGGTCAGGGATAGCTGGCCGGAAGCAAACATTTCCTGCGTCTGCTTAAATGATTCCTCGGCTAAATTGACCGCGTCGATATTGGCTTTAAAATTGTTTTTATACTGCTCATATTCCAAATGGGCTTTTTTAAGTTCCAATAACAGGTTTTTCCCCAGTTGTTTTTTCCTAAGAACGGCGATTTCTTTGTCAGCCTTAGACTGGCTAAGCTGCGCCTGCTTTTCTCCTCCCTCCCAAATCGGTATGCTCATCTTAAAACCCACAAGTGAATAATTATCTAATTCATCATTATTCAGGAAAGGGTGTTCATTAGAACCACCCAGATAACTCCAGGAGGCAAAGGCGGATAAGGTAGGCAGGAAACTGGCATATTTACTCTTGACTTTTTCCTCGGCTGATTCGATAGCCTTGCTGAAACTTTGCAAAGAAGGCTCGTATTCGTTCATCGCCATTACCAGGGTTTCGTAATCAAAATCAGCGTATTTTTCCTGGAAATTTCCCGTAAGTTCAATTTTGTAATCAAAATTTACATCAATCACCTTTCTTAAGGTTTCCGTGGCCGCGTCAAACTGCGTGCGGGCTTCATTCACAGTAGGAACCCTGGAAGCTACTTCCGCATTCATCCTGATAATTTCATACTTTGGGCTGCGGCCGCCGTATGAACGCTGGCCCAGAAGTCTTTTATTTTCAAGCACATTCGCGTATGATTTCTCGGTTATGGACAAGGCGTTTCTGGCAAGCAAGCTGCTATAATAACTTAATTTTGCGGCATAAATAATCTCCTGCTTGCCTGCATCCTTATCAAACCTGCTTGCCTCAACTGCCTTCTTAGCCGAGCTAACCGCATAAGCAATCTTTCCAAACGACCAAAGGACCTGGGAAGCGCTTATTCCAGCATTAAACTCATGGTCAGAATAGTTACTGGCCGCCTTATCCGGATATTCCAGATTATGGCTCCAGGTTGATTCCGCGCTTAGATGAGGCAACATACCTGAGCGCGTTTCCCTGTAGACCCCCTGGCTTCTGTTAATCTCCTGATCTCTTATTTTTAATTCCTCACTGGTGTCCAGGGCCCGTTTGATAGTTTCATCGAGGCTAATTTGCAAGGTAGAGTTTAAAGTAGAATCGGCTGCCAAGGCCATATTACAGGTAAGCGCAATTAGAATACTTAAATTCAAAATAAACAGCAGGAGCTTCCTCATTAACACGCCCTCATTACCCGAACCCATCCAGCAACATTCACTTATCTACCCTCATGAACATTATATCATTATATGAACAACTGTTCACAATTAGAATATAACATTCATATCAGCCTTTGTCAAGCCAATTTTATTAATATCTTATAAGCTATCCGGAGTTTGTATCAAGTGAGGTTATTTATTCGAAGCACCATTAAAGAAGAGCCTAAGAATGGTATCAGACAAATCGCATAAATTATCGTTCTTGCCATCCTTCTTCTGCAGCCATTTAAGAATAATCGTTTTGGTGAGAGAAGAAAACACATCCGTAAGCTGCCCTACATCAAAATCCCTGCTTACTACTCCCTCCTCTTGCGCTTCCTTCAGCAGGCTCGTTGTATATTTTTCCATCTGCAGCCCGGTGGATGATTTTAAGATTTTTCTCTCCGAGAATAATTCATTATCTTCAGAAATAAATATACGGAAGAAATCCTGATTCCTCTCGAAGAAAACTAAGCTTTCCTGCACAAGAATCTTTATCTTGTTTCTTGCATCTTTAGCCTGCCCTATTTTACCTTTAACTATAGAGAGCAAGTTTTTCAACTTCTCTTCAAGCAAAGCAAAATAAAGGGCCTCTTTATCTTTAAAATGCAGGTAAACCGTGCCGCTGGCATACTGGGCTTCCCTGGCAATATCCCTGATCGTAGCCTTATAATATCCCTTTAAAGCAAATAAGTGCTCTGCCGCCTTAAGGATATCGGACCTGCGTAACTGCCTGTCTCTTTCTTTTCTGCTGAGCAACACAGCCATTTTCACCTCAACGAATACTGTCCAATTATTGAACAACTGTTCATTTGAAATATACCATTTAATCAATAGGCTTGCAAGAAATTTTATTTCCTAAGAATAATCCCGGTAGGGTTATTTGGCTGGCTTTTTAAGTTCAAAATCCAACAACGAAAGGATTTTCTCCTGGAACGAGTCCCGGTCATTTTGCTTCTTCCCGTCTGCCTCAACCAAGCCGCCGCCGCCAAATACTGCATAAGCTTTAACTTCATTGGCGAGTTTGGACAGCTGCATAGAAATGAGCCCCTGCTGCGCGTTATAGAGCGAGCGCTGCGCATCCAGGACGCTCAAATAACTATCAATCCCATTTGTATAGCGTTTGCTTGAGAGACGATAAACCTCCTGCGCGGAATCAACCATTGACTGTTGCGCCGCTATTTGCTGATCCACTGTCCCCTGCACGGCAAGGACATCGGCCACCTCCCTAAAAGCTGTCTGGATGGTTTTCTCATACTTAGTTAAGGCGATTTTCTGATCCGTCTCACTAACTCTGTACGCAAACCAGGTATGCGGATCAAAAATCGGCATAACAACTTGCGGAGCATAAGCCCAGGTATTCTTGCCGGACTTAAACAAACCTGAAAACTCATTACTTGCCGAACCCAGGGTAGTTGTCAACGAGATAACCGGAAAAA
This sequence comes from Candidatus Omnitrophota bacterium, assembly GCA_023229385.1. GTDB lineage: Bacteria > Omnitrophota > Gorgyraeia > Gygaellales > Profunditerraquicolaceae > UBA6249. The sequence continues at coordinate 27,512 of JALNZI010000013.1, forward strand.
AGGCTGCCCGGGCTGCGCCAATATTGGCATAGGCGCCTTTTAACAGATGTTCGGCATCCAGAATATCCGGCCGCCTAAGGAGGACCTCGGAAGACAGGCCAGGAAAAATATTCATCAGCGGATTAACGCTTGCCAAATCCAAAGGCAGGAGATCTTCAGGCACAGCAGAACCAGCCAGAAAGTTCAATGCGTTTTGATCCTGCGCTAACTGCTGCGTATAAAGCACAACGTCGCCCTGAGCCGTATCTACCTGGGTTTGCGCACGATAAAGATCTATTACATTGACGAGTTTAAGCTTATGTTTACGGAAAACTAAATTATAAGCATCTTCCTGCGCCTTAAGGGTGGAGCGAGCTAAACTGAGATTAGCCCGGTCCGCAGCAATAATCAGATATACCCTGGCAACCTCAGATACCAGCGCAATCTGTGCGCTGCGCCGGGCTTCCTCGGTAGCCAAATATTCTTCCAATGCCTGTTTTTTTAAACTGCGGATACGGCCGAAAAAATCAACCTCCCAGGCGGTAATACCCAGATCAACGCTATACTGCTTGCTTACATTCGAGGCTCCCGGGGTTAGGAAATCTGAAGAAGAACGTTGTTTGCTTAGCGCGCCCTCGGCATTGACCACCGGTAACAGTTTAGCCCGTTCGATACCATATAAGGCACGCGCCCTGTCCACATTAAAGACAGCCAGCTTTAAGTTCCGGTTATTATTAATCGCTATCTCGATAATCTGTTGCAACTTTAAATCAGTAAAAAATTCCCGCCATTTCAATTGCGTAACATCTAAAGCTTTGGCCGTTGACTGGGCCTGCGAATAAGCAGCCCCGCTGGGCCAATTGCCGGGAATCGGAGCTGGCGGCCGGTTATATTTCGGAATCATCGTACAACCGCTCAGGCAAATAATAATTCCTAAAATTAAAACGAGTATTCGTTTCATATTAATGTTTATTCCGCAAGCCTGCAGCATCCGGCTCGGCTGCCGCAATATTCCGCTGCTGTTGCTTGCGGCCAAAAAAGCGGGTTACGAGGATGAAAAACAGCGGGATAAAAATAAGGTCAATGAACGTGGCAGAAAGCATTCCGCCGACAACCGCCGTTCCAATGGCATTCTGGGCCCCTGCTCCGGCTCCCGAGGTTATCGCTAACGGCAAAACACCGAAAAAGAAAGCCAGAGAAGTCATGATAACCGGACGAAACCGGGTTTTCACCGCTCCCAAGGTTGCCTCGACCATCTTTTCCCCCTGCTCCAGGCGCTGCTGCGCAAACTGAATAATTAAAATAGCGTTCTTAGTAGACAACCCCAGGGTAGTAAGAAATCCTATCTGAAAATAAACGTCATTGGGCATTCCGCGCAACGATGTCGCTAGTGTCGCCCCAAAAACTCCCAGCGGCAACATCAGCAGATTAACAATAGGGATACTCCAACTTTCATACAAGGCCGCCACGCAAAGAAAGATAATCAGAATGGAAAAAGCATAAAGCGGGCCAGCCTGAGCTCCGGTTTGCCGTTCCTGATAAGAAAGCCCGGTCCAATCATAACCAAACTCCCGGGGAAGTTTCGAGGCGAGCTCTTCCATGGCCTGCATTGCCTCACCGGAACTCTTGCCCTTTGCCGCTTCGCCCCAAATATTAACGGAAGGAAAGGCATTGTAGCGCTCCAACTTGGGAGAACCAAAGATCCAGTGGCCGGAGGCAAAAGAAGCATAAGGCACCATCTTGCCTTTTGTGTTACGCACATAAACATTTTTCAGATCTTCAGGCAACATGCGGTAAGGGGCATCCGCCTGAATATCCACATGCTTGATCCTGCCGTCTTTGACAAAATCATTAACATAGCTGCTGCCAAAGGTAGTAGAAATAGTATCTTGAATGGAAGCAATAGAAACACCCAGGCTGCCAGCCTTCTCCCAATCCAAGTCAATTTTGTATTGAGTCACATCATCCAGCCCGTTAGCCCGCACGCGGTTCAGGCGCGGGTCATTAGCCGCCATGTCCAAAAGTTTATCCCGGGCCTCCATCAATTTTAGGTGGCCGGCACCGCCGCGGTCCTGCAGCTGAAAATCAACACCTTTGGCATTACCCAGTTCAATGATCGCCGGAGGTGAGAAAACATAAACCAGCGCCTCTTTATACAAAGCAAAATCTTTCATCGCCCGGTCCGCCACGGCCTCTGCCTTTAAATTCGCTTTCTTACGTAAATCCCAATCCTTAAGCTTAACAAAAGCCATACCGATATTCTGGCCGCGGCCGGCTTGATTCTGGCCGGCAACCGTCATAATAGAATCAACCGCTTCTTTTTCGTTAGCCAAAAAATAATTCCGGACTTTTTCCATTACTGTTTCAGTCTGCTCCAGCGTAGAGCCGGCAGGCAATGTGCTCATAACAGCCAAAAGCCCCTGGTCTTCATCCGGCAGATAACCCGTGGGCATCCGTAAAAATACAAACAACATTGCTGCTACGATCAATAGATAGAAAAAGATATAACGGGCGTTTTGATTAAACGAGCGGCCAACCAGCCATACATATGAATCACGAATCCGGAAGAAAACCCGGTCAAACCAGCGGAAGAAAGGGCGCAGGAACCAGATACCGCTTTCCGCAGGCTGATGCCCCTTAGGTACCGGCTTCAAGAGCGTCACACAAAGAACCGGAGTTAAAACCAAAGCCACGAGCACCGAAAGAAGCATTGAAGCAATAACTGTCACTGAAAACTGCCGGTAAATAACGCCGGTAGATCCCGTGAAAAACGCCATCGGCCCGAATACCGCCGAAAGCACCAAACCAATACCGATTAAGGCAGGAGTAATTTGTTCCATAGATTTGGCAGCAGCTTCCCGCGGCGAGAGGCCTTCTTCGCTCATCAGCCGCTCCACATTTTCTACTACGACAATGGCATCATCAACCAAAAGTCCAATGGCCAAAACCATGGCGAACATAGTCAACATATTGATTGAATACCCGAACAATCCAAGTACCGCGAAGGTTCCTAATAAGACCACCGGCACCGCAATCGTCGGGATTAGCGTCGCCCGCATGTTCCCCATAAACAAATACATAACCAGGAAAACCAACAGGATCGCCTCAACCAATGTCTTAGCCACCTCATGAATAGCCACCCGGGTAAAAGGAGTAGTATCATAAGGATAGATAATCTTCACGCCCCGAGGAAAGTAACGGCTCAATTCCGTCATCTTCGCTTTAATCGCATCAGCTGTTTTCAAGGCATTTGCTCCGGGTTCCTGACGAATAGTTATGCCGGATGACGGCTGGCTGCGATTAAAAAACACTTTTGAATCAACCAGGTCGCTTCCTAACTCCGTGCGCGCTACATCTTTAATACGAATGATCGAACCATCCGGATTAATGCGAATAGGAATGATCGAAAACTCCTCCGGAGTCTTAAGCAAACTCTGCACAATAATCGAAGCATTCAAACGCTGCCCTTCCACTGCCGGAGCGCCGCCGAACTGCCCGCCAGAGACCTCGACGTTGTAGTCTTGCATAGCCCTAACAACATCCTCCA
>JALNZI010000014.1:0-8043 GCA_023229385.1 Candidatus Omnitrophota bacterium
CCATCCATGCTCAGCACAGCGTCAAAACCCTCCGCCAGCGCCAGCGTATACCCTTTAATCAAAGACGCGCCTTTTCCGGTATTTGTCTGGTTACGAAAAACCTCAGCACCGGATTCCCCGGCAATCCGCGCGGTATCATCCCTGGAGCCGTCATCGATTACGATCACTTTCAAACTTAATTCATGTATCTTATTGATCAGTCCGGCGATCGCCTTGGATTCATTATAAGTTGGGATAATCACACAAGTACGCATAATCATTCAATCCAAAACCTGCGGAAAACATACCACTGGTCGGGATATTTACGTATATAGTCCTCAAATACATTCTTGTAAACCTTGATCAGGTCAGCTAAATCCTTGGGTTTATCTCCGCTGGGATTAAACTCAACCGGCTTCTCTATCCTTAAGGTAAAACTGTCATCCGGGTTCCTGACCATGAAACCGGGGATAATACTTGCCCCGGTCATTAAGGATAAGGCTGCCGGCCCTTCGGGAAAATGCATCGGTTTGTTAAAAAGGTCTACAACGATACCTTTACCGGTAAAATCCCGGTCGCCGACTAAAGCAACCATATGATTATCCTTAAGCTCATGAATACAGCTCCTTACGGCTTTGCCCATGGCAATAACATTAACCCCTTTGACCGCCCTTTGAGCGACAAAAAAATCATCTACTTTTTTATTTTTATGCGCTAAAGCAACTGCCCAAAATGGATAACCCAGCTGGGCCAAGACCACTCCGCCCAATTCCCAATTACCCAAATGCGCGGTCAGGACAACCACTCCTTTGCCGCTTTCCAATGCCTGGTCAAAATAATGCAAGTTCTCTAATTTTATGTTTTTTTCAATGTAAGCACGGTTGAGTTTCTCAAAACGGAAAAAATCACTCAAGTATTTGGCGAAATTCCTGAAAACCATTTTGCTTATTTTACGCAGTTCTTTATTTCTTTTTTCCGGAAAAATAACCTTCAGATTAGCCTTTACAAACCTTCTGTCGCGGAAAGCGAGAAAATAATGCAGGTCGGCCAGAAAAATAGCAATACTGTAAACTAGCTTTAAGGGCAGGTTCAGTGCGATAAATTGGCCGAAACGATAGAGATAATAATTTAACACGTTATATACTCAAAAGAAGTTTAGCGATGTCCATACTGGCATCAGGCTTGGCAATTCCCCCTGCAGCCAACCTCAGGCGTTCTAATTTTACTTTGTCTTCCAATAAATCATCAATAACCTGATACACATCCTTAGGTTCATCCACTTTAATTGCCGCACCCTTATGCGTCAAAAAGTTAGTATTATTGACCTCTTGGCCCGGGATAGGTTTAACAATAACCATGGGAAGCTTTGCGCTTAAGACCTCGGCAGTAGTTACCCCTCCGGGCTTAGAAATAATTATCTTGGAGATATGCATTAGCTCATGAATATTCTGCACAAAACCAAAAAGATGTATTTCTTTTTTATAACGTTTGATTTTACGCTTAAGCGAATTATACAGCTTCTTGTTTGTGCCGGTAATAATCAGTTCCTGAATATCCTGCCTGGACTTCTCAAGTGATTTGACAATAGTTTTAATCGGCCCAAGGCCTTGGCCCCCTCCCATTATCAAGACTACCGGCTTGCGGGGATTAAGATTTAGTTTTTGAAATACCTCGTCGCTGTTTAGCTTTTGGTTAAACTTATGGTCAAAAGGTATGCCGAAAGACTTGATTTTAGAGGCAGCAACCCCTTTTTTTGCCAGGCGCTCTGAGACATCCTCTGAAGGAGTTATATAATAATCCACATTATCATAAACCCAATACGAGTGCGGGATATAATCGGTGAGCACTGCCACTAACGGCAGATTCGAGCCATAAGTCTTCTTGTAATCAGCGACCATTCCGCAGGGAAAGGCCTGGGTGCAAACAACCAGGTCAGGATTAAAACTATCAAAAAGCTTTTTTAACTTCGGTGAATTGGATTTATGGACGCTCTTCTTAATTCTTTCCAGCCCCTTAACTACGCTGGGGTTATCATAAAGATAATCCCAAACTTTAGGAGTATATTTAATTACCTCCATATAAATCCGGTTAATCACTTTCTCGGATATAGGATTGGTATAATTAAAGGCATTAATGTTCAGGATCTCGCACTTTGGCGAAAGCGCCTTAAGCGCCTTTTCGATAGCCATGGTGGCGCTGCGATGGCCGGAGACCTCGGATATATACATTAAAATTATACGTTTGGGTTGCATAATAAAAGTTAGATCCTGCCTTCCTTACAAAGCTCCAGAAAAGTATCGGCAATCCGCGGGCAAAACTGTCTGCCGCTTAAATGCCGGATCTCATTGACAGCAGTATCTTTTGGTAAGGCCAGGCGGTATGGTCGGTCACTGCTCATAGCGTCAAAAGAATCCGCTACGGAAATTATTGAAGCAATCAAAGGAATCTGATCTCCCTTTAAGCCATCAGGATAACCCTTGCCGTCAAAACGCTCATGATGAAACCTTACTCCCATCATCGAGCCTTCCAGTTCCTTAATCGGCTTAAGTATATTTACCCCGATCATCGGATGTTCTTTGATCCGGTTACGTTCGCCGATGGTAAGTTCATTCCTTTTATTTAAGATATGCTCCGGCACGCCGATCTTGCCGATATCATGCAAAAGGCTGGCAATATGTAAATTCTCTAAAAACTTGGCGTCAAAATCCCTTTTATTCTTTTGGCTGATCCGGCGGGCAATTTCCAGGCTAAGATTAGTTACCCGGGTAGTATGTCCATGAGTATAATTATCCTTGGCCTCAATAGCCGCAGCCAGGGCGATGGTTGTCCGCACAAACAGCTGGTGCTTACGGTCCAGTTCAATGCCCAATTCCTTAAACAACTGGGCATTCCTGACCGCCATGGTTACATTGGAATTAAGGGCAATAAAGAAATCCAGCTCTTCATCAACGAATTTTTTACCGTTGCTTTTCTTACCCAATAACAATATCCCGAGTAATTCATCGCGGAAATAACTCGGAATGCAAACCACGGATTCCAAGAGTTCCATCTGATATAAAACATGGGTTAATTGCTGCTTAACCTCCGGTTTTATTTTAGAACTTTTCAGCGCATCCTTCGCCTCACTCTGAAGTAACGCCTCCCTGCCGAACATAAAACGCCCCATATGGGCCTTAAAAAAACGGATCAACACATCATCCTTATCAATCCGGATTAAATCCAGCGGTATCTTCTTTTCTAATGACCCCTTGGAAACAGTAAGTGAATAACCTTCTTTTGTTTTATCGTGCAGGAAGAAACTCGCGTGAGTAATCCTGGCCTTGCTGACCATCATCCGGACCATCATCCTGATCAAGAGATCCGGATCATGGACAAAGATCATATTTTTAGCCGCGTTCTGAAGTTCTTTCTTATAATCAATAGCCATATTTTAAATTTAAGGTTCAGATATTTAAGATAATATACTTACTTATACAAGAAAAACCGGGGATTGTCAAGGCAGGCACGGCCTTTTGAGCCGCCAAAAGCAAATTTACTCTTCATTAATAACCGCCAGGATCTGTCCAACTTCTACATTATCTCCTTCGCGGTACATTATCTCAGAAATAACTCCGGTACAAGGGCTGGGTAAGTTAAAGGTGGCTTTATCAGTAGTCAATTCAACCAAATCTTCCTTTTCCTTTATTCTTTCCCCATCCTTAACAAACCAATATGATACAGTGGCTTTAGAAATACCCTCGCCTAATTCCGGCAAAACAACTTTTATCATAATCTTCTCCTTTTAGATTATCCGGCTTTACCCGATCGATTCACGCACGGACTCCGAAAGCGTTGGATGCGCAAAAATAACCGCGCGAATCTGGCTAACCTTTAGATGAAGCGAAACAGCCATAGTTAAAATAGAAATAAGCTCTGTGGCACGCGGCCCGACTATGCAACCTCCAACGACCTCTTCGGAATTCCGGTTAACCACAACCTTAATAAAACCATCCGGCTCATCAATGATCCGGGCCATTGAGGATGCGCGGAAATCAAATTTAAACACTTTAACCGAGAGGCCGGCGGCAACAGCCTTTTCTTCATTCAAACCGACGCTGGCAATTTCAGGGTCGCAAAATATACAAGCAGGCACAACAGAATTATCCGCTTCATATTTATTATCAGAAATCATATTCTCAACCGCGCTGAGGCCCTGGTAAGCTGCGTAATGGGCAAGCATAACTTTAGCCGTACAATCTCCTGCCGCATATATATTAGCTATATTAGTCCTGAGATAATCATCAATGGCTATGCCTTTCTTATCCAGTTTTATCCCCAATTTTTCCAGGCCTAAACCGAAAATATTAGGCTCCCTTCCGACACAAACCAGGACCTTCTCATAAACATTCAAATCAACAGCCGATAAATCCGTACCAGTATAAACCTGAATGCCTTTTTTCTTGAAAATAACTTCGATCTTTCTCGATACTTCCTTATCCTCACCCTGCAAAAGCATAGATAGTTTTTCCAATACAGAAACCTCGGCACCTAAAGCAGAAAATAAGCTGGCAAACTCACACCCGATAACCCCGCCTCCGATAATTAACAATGATTTCGGTACAGACGGCAAAGAAAGCAGTTGGTCACTGGAAATTATTTTAACCCCATCAAACTTCAACTGGGCCAGTTCAACAGGGTGGCTTCCGGAAGCAATGAGTATAAAATTAGCGGATAACTTCCCGGTATCAATCTTTATTTCATGCTCTGAAACAATCTCCGCGGCTGATTTAATAAAATCAATCTCCCCAAGCCTGCTTTGCATGCCTTGCGCAAGATCCCAGATAAGTTTATTTTTTCTTTCCTGAATTTTACTGAAGTTAATACGGGGATTATCCAATTCAATACCGAAAGTGGACGATTTTTTTACAAGCGAGTATATTTTGGCAGAAGCAATTAAAGCCTTGGTAGGTATACAACCGCGGTTTAGGCAAGTCCCGCCGATTGCGCCACATTCAATAAGGCAAACCTTTAAACCTGACTCTTTTGCCTTTAAAGCAGCGTTAAAACCTGCCCAACCTGCTCCGATAACCGCTAAATCATACATAGGCACGGACTTAAGCTAATAGTTGCGCTGCTGCCTGGGCGATAGACTCAGCTGATTTGCTCAGTTTATCCTTCTCTTCCTGTGAAAGTTCTAATTCCACTACCTTCTCTATGCCATCCTTGCCCAGGCGGCAAGGGACACCAATACACGTATCTTTGATACCGTACTCTCCGTTTAAATAACTGCATAAACCGACAATACGTTTTTCATCTTTTACTATGGCCTTAACAATCGCGGCAATTGCCGCTGAGGGAGCAAAAAACGCGCTCCCTGTACCCAGGTTAGCGACAATCTCCGCCCCCCTGCCAATTGTGCGTTCGACTAGTGATTTAACCTTAGGCTCATCCATAAATTCATCAAGAGAGACACCTTTGACTTTTGTAAATCCGGGCAGCGGCATCATCGCCTCGCCATGAGCGCCAATTACCGAGGCCTCAATATCAGTACACATAACCCCTAGATCCTGGGCTATCAAATTAGCGAAACGCGCGGTATCTAAACTAATCCCCATACCAAATAGTTTCTGAGGCTTAAAACCGGTAGTCTTTAAAGCATAAAGCGTCATAATATCCAAAGGATTAGTCACTATTATGACAATGGCGTTAGCCGCCAGCTCTTTTATCGGCGAACATACGTCTTTTAAAATCTGGGCGTTCTTGGCTAATAATTCTTCCCGGCTCATCCCGGGTTTACGCGCCAGGCCGGCGGTAACCACTACAATATCCGAATCCTTAACCAGCCGGATATCGTCGCTGCCCTTAATATTATAGTTGTATTTTAACAAAGGCCGGGCATCTTCCAAATCTAATGCCTTACCGGCCGCCAAACCTTTTACTACATCAATAAGAAAAACATCGCCTAGACCCTCTCCGGCGATGCGCATTGCGGTTAAACTGCCAACGTTTCCTGCCCCAATAACGGAAATCTTCACTCCGCACCTTCCTCCCATTAATTTATTTAAATCAACGCTTTATTTTTTTGATAACCGCATCTGCCATTTCCTTAGTACCAACAGCAGATGGATCAAGCGGATCCGCTTTTAAATCGTAGGTCAGCGATTTTCCTTCAGCAAGGACTTCTTTTACGGCATTCTCCAGGGCCTCTGCTGCTTTATCCTCTTTAATATGACGAAGCATCAGAACCCCTGACAAAATCATTGCTATAGGATTAACTTTATTTTGCCCCTTGTATTTCGGAGCAGAACCATGTACTGCCTCAAAAACCGCGCAGTCAGTGCCGATATTTGCGCCGGGAGCAACGCCCAGGCCTCCGATTAAACCCGCACAAAGATCAGAAAGAATATCACCGTAAAGATTGGGCAACAACAAAACATCATATTTATGCGGCTTAACTACCAGCTGCATAGACATATTATCAACGATTGCTTCTTCAAAAATTATCCTTCCGGAATATTCCTGGGCTACCTCCCTGGCTACCTTCAGGAATAATCCGTCGGTAAATTTCATAATATTCGCTTTATGCACACAGGTAACTTTCTTACGGTTATTCTTTAAGGCGTATTCGAAAGCAAACCGAGCTATCCTTTGCGAAGCGAATTTAGATATAGGCTTAATGCTTATCCCGGAATCCAGACGGATATTTTTTTTCGTGTCTTTTCCTATTTGAGCGATCAATGACTTGGTCTCAGGCTTTCCCTCTTCAAACTCAATCCCCATATACAGGTCTTCGCTATTTTCCCTGACAATCACCAGGTCGATATCGCGAAATTTGCTTCTGACACCAGCATAACTTTTTGCCGGGCGTACGCAGGCAAAAAGCTCAAGCGCCTGCCGGATAGCCACATTTACCGAACGAAACCCGGTGCCTATAGGAGTAGTTATCGGGCCCTTATGTGCAACCTTATTTCTCCTAATGGAATCTAACACGCCCTGAGGGAGAATTTCTCCGGTTTTCTCAAGAGTCTCGGCTCCGGCGAGTGCCTCTTCCCATTTAATATCTACGCCTGTAGCCTCAATGCACCTGAGCGCAGCCTGCGAAACTTCGCGGCCAATACCATCACCAGGAATCAAAGTTATTTTATGCGCCATTTAAATTTTAAGCTCTCCGTATTTCTTATAATAATTTACAATTCCGCCTTCGGCCAGAAGATCCTGCATGAATTTAGGCAAAGGCTTGATCTTTAAATCTATGCCCTTAGTAAGATTCCTTACCAATCCGTTATCCAAATCAATCTTAAGCTCATCAGATTCATCAATCTTAGAAGTATCTGTTTCAATCAGGGGCAGGCCAATATTAAAACTATTACGGAAAAATATACGCGCAAATTGAGATGAAAGAACCGCCACAATCCCGGCCTCTTTAATTACCAAAGGGGCTTGCTCGCGGCTGGATCCCATGCCAAAATTATTTCCGGCAACGATAATCGACTGCCCCCGGGTAATCTTCTGAGGAAAATTCGGGTCAATATCCTCCATAATATGCTTGGCCAACTCGGACATATCCGTAATCGCAAACTTATACCTTCCGGAAATAATAAAATCCGTATTAATATTATCGCCTAATTTTACGCTTTTACCGGTTAAAATCATAGCTGTTTAAATTCTTCCCTGTTCTTTGCTTTAGACATAGCCATATCCAAAGTAATTGAGCCTTTTTGATGTAATTCTTTCAACGATTTGTCCATAGTATGCATACCATGCTGCGAGCCTGTCTGCATCAAAGTCGGGATCTGTTCAATCTCCTGCTCGCGGATAAGGTTGCGGATACCCGGAGTAGCTACCATAACTTCGGTACATAAAACTCTTCCCTTGCCGGACAGATGCGGCAAAAGGAGCTGAGAGACTACTCCTTGCAGACAATCAGAAAGCTGCATTTTAACCTGCTGCTGTTGATGAGGAGGAAAGACATCGATAATCCTGGCAATTGTCTGCGGCGCATCCGGCGTATGCAAAGTTGCCAAAACAAGATGCCCGGTTTCGGCGGCTGTTAAAGCCGTCGAGATAGTTTCCAGATCGCGCATT
>JALNZI010000014.1:8053-30947 GCA_023229385.1 Candidatus Omnitrophota bacterium
AACATTGGGATCCTGTCGTAAAGCATGGCGCAGGGCCTGGGCAAAAGAATGCGTATCGGAATAAACTTCGCGCTGTTTAACTACGCTCTTCTTATTAGTATAAACAAATTCAATCGGATCTTCTATGCAGGTAATTAAACATTCCCGTTCGCTGTTTATATGGTTGATCATTGCGGCTAAAGTAGTGGTCTTACCCATTCCGGTAGGGCCGGTTACCAAAACTAAACCATTAGATTTATTCGCCAAATCAACAATAATCTTTGGTAAATTTAAGCCCTCAACAGTAGGTATCTCCAGGGGTATACGGCGAAAAGCAGCTTCCACACTCCCTTTCTGGGTATGGATATTTACCCTGAAGCGGTCCAGGCCAGGAAGGGCGAGCGAAAAATCAAGTTCCAACTCACGCTCAAAGATCTCTTTTTGTGAATTAGAAAGCACGCCGTAAACCATTTTCTTTAAATCCGGCTTATTAAATTTCTCCAATTCAGTACGCACTAACCTGCCATCAATACGTAAAATCGGAGGCTCATTTTCCGTAATATGCAAATCCGAAGCGCCTTTATCAATACACATTACAAGCAAATCACGAATTTCCATAGTTCCCCCCTTTAGAAGTAAACCCTTGGATCACTTATGTAGCCCTTAAGCGCTGAAGCGGCGACCGTAGCCGGAGATGCTAAATAAATAAATGCCGATGGATTACCCATCCTGCCCTTGAAATTACGGTTGGCGGTTGAAATAACCGATTCCCCGTCGGAAGGCACACCGTTATGCGTACCCACGCAAGGCCCGCAGCCTGGCGCAACAATAGCCGCGCCGGCCTTAATAAATATATCAACTAACCCTAATCTTAAAGCCTCCAGATAAACTTCGCGCGAACTCGGGGCAATAATCATCTTTACCTCTGGATGAACTTTGCGCTTATTTAAAACCTTTGCCGCTGCCTTAAGGTCATCGATCCTGCCGTTAGTACAAGTACCCAGAAAGGCCTCTCCTATTTTTATCTTTTTTAAAGCAACCGCCTCGGATGTATTATCCACGCTATGCGGCATAGAAATCATCGGCTTAAGATTAGAGACATCAAACTCATAAACACTTTCATAAACTGCATCCTTATCAGCGGAAATTTGCTCAAAGCGTTTATTTTTTTGGCCCCGGGATTTAAGCCAGGCAAGAGTTTTCTTATCTACCGGCATAAATCCTGCTTTTGCCCCCAGCTCTACCAACATATTAGAGATGGTAAAACGGCCATCCATACCCAGATTATCAATCACCGGACCGGAAAATTCAACTGCTTTATAGGTTGCCCCATCACTTCTTAACTTACCGATTATATACAAAATCAGATCCTTGGCAAAAACACCTTTAGGCAGTTTACCATTTACTACAATTTTCATAGTCACCGGCACCTTAAACCAGTTCTTCCCGGTAGCCAAAGCAATGGCTAAATCGGTTGAGCCTACTCCCGTAGAAAACGCGCCGATGGCCCCATAAGTACAAGTATGGGAATCCGCTCCCAAAACCAGATAACCCGGCAAAACATTACCGGACTCAGGGATAACCTGATGGCATACCCCGCAACCAATATCAAATAATTCAGTTTTAAATGCCTGTGCAAAATCACGCATTTTTTTATGCACCCGGGAAACCCCTTCGCTGGGAGATGGCGCGCTATGGTCAATTACCATACAAAATTTAGTTTTAAAACTCTTGACCCCCAGCTCTTTAATCCGGTCAATGATTATTGAAGATGTGCCATCCTGGCCAAAAGCGAAATCAACCTTGCACACCGCGAAGTCTCCGGCAACTAAATCCTTACCTGAGTGTTTACTTAATATTTTTTCGGCGATCGTTTTTCCCATTTATAATTTACCTACCCCACCTCGATTAAAGTTTCTCCAACCATTTTTCTATTCTATCCATGCCTTTTTTAAGCTCATCCATGTTTGTAGCAAAACTTATCCTTATATAATCATCCAGGCCAAAGCTTCCGCCGGGAATTACGCTTACGTATTCTTCATCCAGCAGGCGCCTGGCAAACTCCATAGAATCAAGACCTGTTTTTGATATATTACAGAACATATAAAACGCTCCTTGAGGCAAAGTAAAACTTATTTTTTCGATCCCCTTAAGCCTGCTGGCCAGATAATCCCTTCTTTTCTGAAATTCCCGGCATAACCCGAGCGTAAAATCTTCGGGAGCTGATAATGCTGCCGTTGCTGCCTTCTGGGCTATGGAATTCGGATTAGATGTTGAATGATCCTGCAGATTGGAGATAGCGTTGGCTATGTCGCCGGGCGCCCCAAGATAGCCGATGCGCCAGCCGGTCATCGAATGACTCTTCGATAAACCATTAACCGTGATGGTCAAATCATAGATATCTTTATTAAAACTAGCAATTGATTCATGCTTTGTCCCGTCAAAAATAATCTTCTCGTAGATCTCGTCGCTAATCACAAAGATATTCTTACTCACGCAGACTTTGGCAATCTCCTCAAGTTCGGCGCGGCTATAAACCGAACCTGCCGGGTTTGACGGACTGTTAATAATCAAAACTTTGGTTTTTGGAGTAAGATGCTTCTTGAGATCGGTTACGCTAATTTTGAAATTATTGGCAGCGCTGGTTTTAATAAAACGGGGAGTCCCTTCACAGAGATTAACCATCTCAGGATAGCTGACCCAGTAAGGCAGCGGGATAAGCACCTCATCGGCCTTATTTAACAAGACCATAAGCGCATTATAAATGCTGTGCTTGGCCCCATTAGAAACGATAATCTGTCCCGGGGCATACTCTAATGAATTATCTTTTTTGAATTTCTGGCAAATGAGTTTCTTTAATTCCGGCGTGCCTGTGGTAGGGGTGTATTTAGTGAAACCCGAGTTCAAAGCCTCAATTGCGGCTTGCTTGATAAAATCGGGAGTGTCAAAATCCGGTTCTCCGGCGGCAAAAGTGACTATATCTTTGCCTTCGCTTTTAAGCTTTTTGGCTTTAGATGTTATCGCCAGGGTTGAAGAAGGATTTATCTTTTTTAAACGCTCCGCAAGCCTTGTATCTATTTTCATATAAGTATTTCATTACTTACAAAGAATCACTTTTCTTTCGGAATATGCTTCTGATGCCGCCAATAAACTTTTTCTGCGGTTTTTTATCCTTGCCCAGAGACTCTTTTGCTGCCGGCTCATGTTTCTTTTCTTCAAAGGCCTCTTCTTTAATAACCTTGCCTTCAACCGTTTCATCCGCAGCTTGCACTGGCTGAGACTTCGCTTCTTTAACTGCTTTGGCCTTCTTAGCTTCTTTTTTCTTGATTTCAGTAAGCTCAAAGATGACCATCTCGGCATCATCGCCGCGGCGCTTACCCAGACTGATAATCCTGGTAAAACCGCTTGCCCGTTTGGAAAAACGCGGGCCGATTTCATTAAAAAGAAGAGCTACTAATTTATGCTCCCCTAATATTCTCTGCGCCTGCCTGCGGGCAAAAAGAGTATTTACCTTAGCCAGCGATATAAGATGTTCAATCATTTGCCGGCTGGCCTTAGCCCTGGAAGATGTAGTCTTGATACTCTGATTAATAATTACATTCCTTGCCAGGCTCCTGATTGTTGCTTTATGCCAACTGGTAAAACGGCCTAATTGCAGTCTTTTCTTTGCGTGTCTCATTTTATTTTAGCCCTTCTTTAGTTTCTTAGGATCAATCTGCATCCCTAAAGTTACTCCCATACCCATAAGCAACTCTTGTATTTCGGTGAGGGATTTTTTGCCAAAGTTCTTAAAGTTGAGCATCTCTTCTTCGCTCTTCTTAACCAAATCAGCAATAATCTTAATCCCGGCCTCCCTTAAACAATTGGAACTTCTAACTGAAAGTTCAAGCTCAGAAATAGGCAACCTTAATTTTTCGTACAAGGCTATCTCTTCTTTAGTCATCTCCGGCTCTTCTTCCGCTATATCTTCGGGAAGCTGCCCGAAATTTACAAAGATATCCAAGTGCCTTTGTAAAATATTAGAAGCATACAGAAGCGCATCTTTAGGGTTGATGCTACCATTAGTCCAAATCTCAACGATCAGCTTGTCATAATCCGTACGCTGCCCTACACGGGTATTCTCGACAAAATAATTTATCTTTTTTACGGGTGTAAATATTGAATCAATCGGAATAAAACCGACGACCTTATCCTCTTTTTTATTCAACTCTGCCGCTACATATCCTCTGCCGCGGGAAACTTCCATCTCAATATTGAGTTTCGTATCCTTGGTAAGGGTAGCGATATGCAATTCAGGATTAATAATCTCAATCGTCTCATCCACTTCGATATCCTTGGCCTTGATCTCTCCCTTTTTATCCGCTTTCAGGTAAATTGTTTTTGGGATTTTAGAATGAGAATTTATGATCAAGCTTTTGATATTCAGGATTATCTCCGGGACATCCTCCAAAACTCCGGGAATAGTGGAAAATTCGTGCGAGGCTCCGGCAATCTTGACCGCGCTCACCGCACTTCCCTCGATTGAAGAAAGCAGTACCCTTCTTAAAGAGTTCCCCAAGGTTACGCCGTATCCTCTTTCAAAAGGAGCAGCGATAAACTTTCCATATGTCTCAGTATAGGTTGACTCATCACATTCAAGCTTCTTAGGAAACTGAAAATCTCTCCATTTTATACCCATTTAATTCCTCCTTAGGCGAACACTTTCATTTTTATCACTAAAATCGAGCACCTTATAATCTTTACTCAGCGAAGTACTTGATAGTTTTTGTTCAAGGGATACTTGTTACTTGGAATACAACTCGACAATCAACTGTTCCTGGATCGGCTGTTGGATATCTGACTTCTCCGGAAGCCTTAAGATCTTACCCTTCATCTCTGCTGCCTGAAACTCAATCCAGCTCGGGACAGTCCTGTCTTTAGAAAGCTCCAGATTATCCTTAATCTTTATCTTAGGCTTATCTTTGGATTTAATCTCAACCAAATCATCCTTATCCACTAAAAACGAAGGGATATTCACCCTGCGTGAATTTACCGCAACTAAATTATGCCTGACAATCTGACGCGCCTGTGAACGGGATATACCCATCCCCATGCGAAAAATAACGTTATCCAGCCGGCGCTCTAAAAGCTGCAAAAGCACCTTACCGGTTACGCCCTTGGTCTTTGAGGCAACCTTAAAATATTTACGGAACTGTTTTTCCATAATTCCATAAATTCTTTTTACTTTCTGTTTTTCTTTTAGCTGCATGCCGTAGTTAGAAAGCTTCTTTCTCTTGCCTTCTCCATGCTGCCCCGGAGGATAGGCCCTTTTATTAGCCGGACATTTTTCAGTCTGGCATTTTGTCCCTTTTAGAAAAAGCTTTTCTCCCTGCCTGCGGCATAACCTGCAAACTGCACCAGTATAGCGACCCATAAATTAAACTCTCCTTTTCTTCTTAGGACGGCAACCGTTATGAGGAATAGGAGTTACATCCTTAATTAAAGTTACCACCAAGCCTGCAGCCTGAAGTGCGCGGATTGCCGACTCCCTGCCAAAACCAGGACCTTTTACATAAACCTCAACTTCTTTAAGCCCTACTTCCTTAGCCTTTCTGGCAGCGTCAGTCGCAGCTATCTGGGCGGCAAAGGGCGTTGATTTTTTAGACCCGCTATAACCGACATTTCCCGGAGCGCTCCAGGCGATAACATTGCCCTGTTTATCGGTTATACTGATAATCGTATTATTAAAACTTGCCTGGATATGCGCGACACCGCTGGTAATCCCTTTAGCAATCTTCTTCTTTTTCGCTTTATCTTTTGTTGCCATATTCTATTTACTCCTCTTATTTACCAGCGGGCTTGGCAACCTTTGCCGGTTCTGCCTTTTTAGCTACCGCCAGGTTAACTCTCTTTTTACCTTTTCTGGTGCGCGAATTAGTACGAGTACGCTGCCCTCTTACCGGCAGGCCTTTCTTATGGCGCATCCCTCTCCAAGAACCAATATCCATAAGCCTTTTAATATTCTGCGATATATCGCGGCGCAAGTCGCCTTCAATCCTTAAGCTGCCCTTTTGCAATATTGCAGTAAGGCGCGAAATCTCTTCTTCGCTTAAATCTTTTGCCCGTTTATCGGGATTGATCCCGGCTTCCTTAAGCACAACATTAGAGAGCGCCCGGCCGATCCCGTAAAAATAAGTAAGGGCAATCTCAACTCTTTTTTCCTTAGGTATATCAATACCCATAATTCTTGGCATATTATTAACTCCTTACCCGCAAAGGGTGCTCAACAATGTGCCGGCCAAATCCTTTTAGCCGGGTGAAAAAATAATTAACCTTGTCTTTGTTTGTGTTTACTAGTAGCGCAAATTACCCGCACCACTCCTCTTCTTTTTATTATCTTGCACTTATCACAAATTTTACGAATCGACGCTTTAACTTTCATTCTATCTCACCCTAAAAGTAATTCTCCCCCGGCTTAAATCATAGGGAGAAAGTTCTAATTTTACTTTATCACCCGGAAGAATCCTGATAAAATTCATGCGCATTTTGCCTGAAACATGCGCTAAAACTACGTGCCCGTTTTCCAGCTCTACTTTAAACATGGCATTGGGCAACGCCTCGATTATTTTACCTTCTGTTTCAATCAGTTCTTCTTTAGGCATATCACTCCGTCAGTATAACCGGACCCTTATCAGTAACCGCTACCGTATGCTCAAAATGGGCTGAAGCCAGGCCGTCTCTAGTTACCGCTGTCCAACCATTGCCAGCTATACAGCATTGCCAGCTGCCGAGATTTACCATCGGCTCAATGGCTAAAACCATCCCGCTTTTTAAAAGCGGGCCTAAATGTGCGGCTCCAAAATTTGGAATCTCCGGTTCTTCATGCAAGGCCTTACCAATTCCATGCCCGACAAAATTCCTCACTACTGAAAACCCGTGTTCCTCCACAAAACTCTGGATGCTATGAGAAATATCGCTTAAATAATTCCCTGGGCGCGCCTGTTTAATTCCCGCCTCCAGCGAATTCCTGGTTACTTCAATCAGCTTCTTCTTATTTTCATCTACCCTGCCTACAGGCACGGTAACTGCCATATCCGAAAAATAACCCTTAAGGTTTACGCCTAAATCTATACTTACGATATCCCCTTCCAAAATTACCCTCGGGGATGGAATTCCATGGACAATCTCTTCATTAACGGAAATACAAGCTGTCGCCGGAAATCCCTTATACCCTTTAAAAGCCGGAAGCGCATTCTCTTTAAGGATGAGCTCCTCGCTTAAAAGATCAATATCCAGAGTAGTTAATCCCGGCCGTACGGATTTTTCTATTTTACGCATAACCGCTGAAAGAATCCGGCCGGAACGCTTTAACATCTGTAAATCTTCTTCCGACTTAATAGGGATCACTTAAACCTTAGCGCATAGCGAGATAATCTGCTCCAGTACTTCCTGGGCATCTAAATCCGCATTCAAACTATGCAGTTTCTTTTGCTGCTCGTAATACTTTATCAAAGAAGCAACTTCATTCTTATAAACTTCCAGGCGCTTACGCACCGTGATTTCATTATCGTCAGAGCGTTGATACAGCTCACCATTACAATTATCGCATAACCCGCTAACCTTAGGAGGCATATTTACCTTATGAAAATTCGCTCCGCACTTGGAGCAAACCAACCTGCCGGTAAGCCTTTTAATAATTACCTCGTCGCTTGTATTTAAATAAACTACTATATCTACCGCAAACTTCTTGCGGCCTAAAATCTCATCCAGGGTCTTAGCTTGGGATAGAGTCCTGGGATAACCGTCTAAAATAAAGCCTTTCTTTATATCCGGATTATTAAAACGCTGATCAAGCATTGAAGCTACTAAATCATCCGGCACAAGCAGCCCTTTATCCATAATACCTTTAGCTTCTTTACCCAGAGGAGTCCCGGCTTTAACATTCTGCCTTAATATGTCCCCAGTGGATATGTGCGGCAGATTTAACCTCTCAGCCAGCCTTTTTGCCTGCGTACCTTTACCTGCTCCAGGTGGACCTAAAAGAACCAGATACATTATCTTCTCCCTTTAATATGGCCGCTTTTAATAAAACCTTCATAGTGATGTGTCAAAAGGTGCGATTCAATCTGCTTTAAGGTATCCAGCATAACCCCAACGATAATTAAAATTCCCGTACCGCCGAAAAACGAAGCTACCAAATAAGGTATCTTAAGCCAGGCCATAATAAAATCCGGAAAAATTGCGATTACCGCGATAAAACTGGCGCCGGCTAAAGTGATCCTGGTCATTACATAATCAAGGAATTCAGCAGTTGGCTTGCCTGGCCGTATCCCCGGGATAAACCCGCCGTATTTCTTCATATTTTCAGACAGGTCATTGGGATTAAACACAATCGCCGTATAAAAATAACAGAAGAAAATTATCAAAAGAGCATAAACTACAGAATACAAAACCTGTCCGCGGATCAAACCTTCAGCTAAACGCTGAAACCCGGGATTAGGTATAAAAGAAGCAAGGGTTGCCGGAAAAAGTATAATTGACTGCGCAAAGATAATCGCGATAACACCGGAGGTATCAACTTTAAGCGGTATATAAGTACTCTGACCTCCGTAAATCTTTCGGCCCACTATGCGCCGGGCATATTGCACAGGGATTTTTCTTACCCCCTGCGTAATCATGATTACCGCAAAAACCACGCCTACCAGCAATAAGGCCATAACCAACAAAGTGATCGGCTGGATCTGCCTGCGGCTGGCAGCAAAAGGTGAAATTAAAACAAACAACTGGTTTAAAGCTGTAGGAATCCTGGAAATAATACCTGCGGTAATCACCAGGGATATGCCGTTTCCAATGCCGCGCTCCTGGATCTGCTCTCCCAGCCACATAATAAAAATCGTCCCGGTAGTAAGCGTCAACACCGTCAAGATGCGGAAACCCCAACCCGGATGCATAACAATCTGCAACCCCTCAAAACGAGCCGGATTCTCCAGCCAAAGAGCAATAAAATAAGACTGTACAACCGAAAGTAGAACCGTTCCGTAACGGGTAAATTGATTTATTTTTTCGTATCCGGACTTACCCTCTTTAGCCATTTTCTCAAAAGCCGGAATTACCGCAGTCAAAAGCTGCATAATAATGGACGATGAGATATAGGGCATTATCCCCAGGGCAAATATGGTCAGCCGCTCCATAGCGCCGCCGGAAAACATATTGATTATACCAAAGAGCGTACCGCCCTGAGTCTTAGCAATCCGGTTAAAGAAATCCGCTAAAGCAGCCCCGTCAATACCGGGAGTAGGAATATAACAACCTACGCGGTAAATCGCGATAAGCGCGCCGGTGATGATCAGCCGCTTTTTTAGATCCGGGATTTTAAACGCATTAACCAGTGCGTTAAACATTTATGATTTCTACTTTACCGCCGGCGTTAACAATCTCAGCTGCCGCGCGCTTAGAAAACGCGTGCGCCTGTATAGTTAAAGCATTCTTAATACTGCCGTTTCCTAATATTTTAATTAGAGCGCTTTCATCGCGGATGAAACCATTATCCTTTAAGACCTGAGGCGTAACTACAGTTTCTTTAATCGAACTCAAATCTTCTATATTAACAATCTGGTATATTTTCTTAAAATTACTTACGAAACCCCGCTTAGGCATCTTGCGAATAAGCGGAGATTGACCTCCTTCAAAACCTAAATAAAAATGCCTTCCGGCACGCGAGGTCTGGCCTTTGCTTCCACGCGTAGATGTCTTACCATGGCCGGATTTTGGACCGCGGCCCAGGTATTTTCTTTTCTTGTGGGAACCAAACGGACGCTTAAGATTATGCAAAGCAAGCGAACTTACCTCAACCTTTTCCTCTGTTTTTTCTGAGGCGGCCTTCTTAGTCGCCGTCTGCTTAGCTGTCGGCTGCTTAACTAATTTTTTACTGCTGGTTTTTTTCTCTTTCATTTTATTCTTTAAGGCTCCTTAGACCTTGCATCGTAGCCTTGATTACATTAATTGGATTATTGGACTTTAAGCACTTGGTAAGGATATCCTTAATCCCGGCAGCTTCGCAAATCGCGCGAACCGGACCGGCAGCGATAACTCCCGTTCCTTCTGATGCGGGCTTAAGCATAACACTTGCCGCGCCAAACTTACCGACGATGCCATGAGGAATAGTTGAACCCTCCATGGGGATATTAAAAAGACTCTTTTTTGCCTTAGTCAGGGATTTGCGGATAGCCTCGGCAACTTCATTGGCTTTATCCAAAGCAAAACCTACTCTGCCTTTGCCGTCTCCGACAACCACTAAGGCGCTAAAGTGCAGTTTCTTACCGCCCTTGGTTACCTTGGTAACCCGGTTTATACTAATTACCTTTTCAACTAAATCCGACTGCTGTGCAATATTTAATTCACGCATAATTTAAAACTCCATTCCACCTTTTCTTAATGCCTCGGCAAAAGATTTGATCCTGCCATGATAAAGATAACCCGCCCGGTCAAAAATCACCTTGCTAATCCCTTTTTCTTTTGCGGTCTTAGCGAAAACCTCTCCAAAAAGAGCGGATGATTTAAGGTTTCCGGCGGAAGGAAACTTTTGTTTTAAGGTTTTATCTTTAGTAGAAAGAGAAAATAAAACCTTAGCGCAAGTATCATCCAAAACCTGCGCAGAGATATTTTTTAAAGAACGGTGCACAACCAAACGCGGTTTCTCCGGCGTGCCCGACATCTTCATTTTGATTCTTTTATGCCTCTTTAACCTTAATTCTTCTTTTTTTCTCATTTTATTTTCCCGTGGCCTGCGCCTTTCCTACTTTCTTTTTGACATGCTCTCCTAAATAACGTATCCCTTTACCTTTATAAGGCTCAGGCGGATAAATCGAACGAATCTCAGCGGCCATTTTTCCAATCAGCTCTTTGTCTACGCTCTTTAAGATTACCTGCGTAGGCTTGGGAGTCTCAATTTTTACACCCGAGGGAATAGAGATATTCACCGGATGGGAGAACCCTAAAGCCATATTCAATTTGTCTCCGGCTACCGCGGCTTTAAACCCTACCCCTTGAATCTCAAGCTCCTTGACGTATCCCTCAGTTACACCCTTGATCATATTTACAATCAGGGCACGAAAAAGTCCATGCATGGATTTATCTACCTTTGTATCAGATACCCTTTTGACGAAAAGCTGATTATCCTTAATCTCTATACTGATGCGATCGGATAATTTACGATTGATCTTTCCTTTCGGGCCCTCAACAAAGACTACTCCATCCTTAACTTCAATTTTTACTTCCTTTGGTATCGCTACCAGCTTCTTTCCAATTCTAGACATTTATTTTTTTCCTCAAATAGAGGACACCCGCGCAATTCCTTATAAGCGCGGGGTGCCTTTACCAAACATAACCAATAACTTCCCCGCCGATGCCTTTTTCCCTAGCTTCTTTATCGGTAACTACACCTTGAGATGTTGAAATAATCGCCAATCCCCTGCCTCGTAAAACTGAAGGCACCTTTTTTCCGGGAACATAAACCCTTAATCCGGGTTTAGAGATACGTTTTAAGTTACGGATAGCGGATTTGCCTGCGGTATATTTTAGATAAACCCTGACTACCCCCTGTTTTTTATCTTCAATCAGTTTAAAATTATCAATATACCCGTTATCCTTAAGAATAGTTATAATTGATTTTATATTATTAGATGCCGGCAGGTCCACAACATCTCTCTTAATAATTATGGCGTTGCGTATAATCGTAAAAACATCTGCAATTAAATCTGTTCTTGACATTTAGCCCCCATTTTAATGAACGCTTGACTTACGAACGCGACAGTGTGAGCAAGTCAATGCGTGAATTAATACTTTGCCTGTCCGGCAAAGTATTTTGTATCTACCAACTCGCCTTTTTCACTCCAGGGATTAACCCCTGCCAAGCCAGCTCTCTAAAACAAATCCTGCAAAGTTGAAACCTTCTTAAATAACCATTACTCCTGCCGCAAATTGAGCAGCGGTTATATTTACGGGTTGAAAATTTTGCCGGTCTTTTCCATCTAGCGATTTGAGAATTCTTTGCCATTATTATTCCTTATCCTTAAAGGGCATGCCAAAATATTTTAACATCGCCCTTGCCTGGTCAACACTCTTGGCGTTTTTAATCACAAAGGTAATATCCATGCCCTGCGTGCGGGTAATCTTATCATATTCAATTTCCGGGAATATTATCTGCTCGCTTAAGCCTAAGGTATAATTGTTCGCCTTGTCAAAAGAATCCCGGGAGACGCCGCGGAAATCACGGATACGCGGTAAAGAGATATTCAATAAGCGGTCCATGAATTCATACATCATCGCTTTTCTTAAAGTCACCTTTGCCCCAACTGCTTGGCCCTGTCTAACTTTAAAATTAGCGATTGCTTTCTTTGCCCTGCGGATAATCGGTTTTTGTCCGGTTATATTGGCCAATTCCTCAGCAGCTTTTTCCAGCATTTTAATATCCTGAGTACCCTCGCCAATACCCATATTCACTACAATTTTAGTTACTGCAGGCACAGCCATTTTATTCTTAATCTTAAAATCCTGCATAAGATTAGGAACGATTTCATTACGATATTTTTCCAATAACCTGGGTATCATTTTATAACGCCCCTTTACAGCTCTTGCAAAATCTGGATTTTGTGCCGTCCTTTAATATCATTACCCCTACACGGCTGGGTTTGGAGCAATGCTTACAGAAAAGCATAAGGTTAGAAATACTCACCGGCATTTCAATTGAAACTATCCCGCCTTTTTGATCCTGGCGGCTCTGGCGCTTATGTTTCTTGGCAAGATTTAAACCCTCAACTAAAGCCCGCGCACCATCCTCAATCAGATTAATTACTTTACCCTGTTTACCTTTGTCCTTGCCCTTAATTATCTGAACGATATCATTCTTTTTTATTTTTTGCATTAAATTACCTCTGGTGCTAAAGAAATTATTTTATTAAAATTCTTATCCCTCAACTCACGGGCAACCGGCCCGAATACGCGCGTACCTCTGGGGTTATCTTTTTCGTCGATAATCACTATAGCATTACGGTCAAAACGTAAGATTGAACCATCCGCTCTTCTTATATCATGCCTGGTACGCACAATTACCGCCCGGGCCTTCTCGCCTTTTTTTACAGCCGCCCCGGGTATAGATTCTTTAATGTTTACATTAATCACATCCCCGATCTCGGCATTAAAACTTCCCTTTTTGCCTAAGGTAGCAATCATTGAAGCCCGGCGTGCCCCGGTATTATCCGCAACATCTAAAATACTACGTAGTTGAATCATTTATGCAATCTCCTCAGGAGTAATCTCAACCTTCTGGAACTTCTTTAACACTTCCTTAACAATAAAACGTTTATCTTTTGACAAAGGGCGGCTTTCAACGATTCTTACCGTATCCCCTAACTTCGCGATACCCTTTTCATCATGCGCCTTGAATTTATTATGCAGCTTTACCGTTTTAGAATATTTCGCATGCCTGCCTAAATGCATAGTCTTGACCACTACTGTCTTCTGCATCTTATCGCTAACTACCACTCCGGTAAACTCTTTTTGCCTACCCATCTTATTTATCTTTCTTCTCTTTTAAGATTGTCCTGATCCGGGCAATATCCTGCCTGATCAGACCAAACTTGTGCGGTTTCTCTACGCTGCCCGTATAACGCTGAGTATTCAGCTTAGCTAACTCATCATACAAAGCCTTCTCTTTTACCAACAACTCATCTTCCGATAGATTTCTCAACTCTTCTGTTTTCATATTATTTATGCGCCCTGGTTACAAATTTAGTACGCAGAGGGATCTTAAAGGCTGCCATACGAAAGCAGGCCTTGGCATATTCCTCGGGAATCCCGCCTAACTCAAAAAGTATGCGGCCTCTTTTTACCACACAAACCCAATGATCGAGGTCGCCTTTTCCTTTACCCATACGTACTTCTGCCGGTTTCTTGGTGATGGATTTATCCGGGAATATCCTGATCCAAAGCTTACCGCCTTTATGCAGCTGGCGCGCCAGAATAACGCGCACCGCTTCAATCTGGTTATTCTTAACCCAACCGTTCTCTAATGACTTTAGACCGAATTCCCCATAAGACAAATACGCGCCGCTAGTGGCTATTCCGCGCCTCTGCCCTTTTTGCAATTTACGATATTTGACTCTCTTTGGCATTAAAACCATGTCTTACTGCTCCTAACTCTAGTATTATCTCTGAGGCCTGAACTGTTCTTTGGACTGCTGTTGCTGACCGGCCGTCTTTGTCTCTTCCTGTATGAATTGCTTACCCAAAACATCACCTTTATAAATCCAAACCTTAACCCCGATTAAACCATAGGTAGTCAGGGCTTCGGCAAAACCATAATCAATATCCGCACGCAAAGTTTGTAAAGGAACCGAACCAATCTTATAAGTTTCCCTGCGGCCCATTTCTGCACCATTAAGCCGGCCGGAACAACTTACCCTTATCCCTTTTACTCCCGAGGCGATAGACTGCTCCATAGCCCTTTTAACGGCGCGGCGGAAGGCAATCCTCTTTTCCTGCTGTAAAGCAATATTCTCAGCCACTAGCTGCGCATCCCAGGCGGGATTATTTATTTCATGTATATCTATAGAAAGCTCATTTTTTACCAGGCTGTTTAAGTCTGAACGCAAGCGCTCAATATCCGAACCATGCCGGCCGATAATAATTCCCGGACGGGCGGAGAATATCCGGATCCTGATTTTTTCCGCTAATCTCTCAATAACAATCTTAGAAATCGCTGCCTGTTTGAATTTGCTTTTAATGAATTTCCTGATCTTAACATCCTGCTGGATAAAAAGAGGGAAATCTTTAGCTTTAGCAAACCAGCGTGAATGCCACTGTCTTATAAAACCAATCCTTAATACCAAAGGACTTACTTTATGACCCATAAATTATTCTCCAGGTTTTAAATCCAATTCAATTTTTATATGCGCGGTACGTTTTACTATTGATGCAGCCCGGCCAAAAGCAGCGGCTTTAAATCTCTTCCACATCGGTCCCGGGTTACAGACAATCTTCGAAACATACAATTTATCTATTCCAAAACCCTTAACCTTGGCATTAGCAATCGCGGATCTTAATATTTTAATCAAATATTCCTTGGGCCTCTTATTTAAATGCAACAGGATGCTCTGGGCCTCGGAGGCATCTTTGCCGCGGATAAGATCCATAACCAGCCGGACCTTGCTTGGTGAAACCCGTAAAAATTTTCCTTCAGCCTTTGAAATCATTTTATGTCTTCTCCAGGGCCTTCTTAGCCTTTATACCGCCATGTTTTCTGAATATTCTCGAGGGCGAAAACTCCCCTAATTTATGGCCAACCATATTCTCGGTGATAAAAACCGGATTATGCCGCCTACCGTCATAAACCGCAAAAGTCAAACCCACAAAATCAGGAATTATGGTTGAACGGCGGCTCCAGGTCTTGATTGCCTGGCGATCCCCACTCTTCACATGCTTCTCGACCTTTTTTAATAAACTTTCCTCGATATATGGACCTTTTTTTAATGAGCGCGGCATAATTATGGTTTCCTTCTCTTTATGATAAATTTGTTAGAATATTTTTTGCGGTTTCTCGTCCGATAACCTTTAGTCGGTTTACCCCAAGGAGTAACCGGATGAGGATTACCCTGGCCCGATTTACCTTCGCCTCCGCCGTGCGGATGGTCAAAGGGATTCATTACCACACCCCTTACTGAAGGTTTAATACCCAGCCAACGGTTCTTCCCTGCTTTACCTAAAATCAACGATTCATGCTCTATATTACCAATTTGGCCGATAGTCGCATGGCAATCCAAACTTACCAATCTCACTTCTCCAGAAGGTAACCTTATGTGGGCAAAATCACCTTCTTTTGCCATGATCTGCGCGCTGGTGCCTGCTCCGCGGACAATCTGGCCGCCCTTACCTTTAAATAATTCAATATTATGAATCAGGGTACCTGAAGGGATATTGCGGATAAGCAGACAATTACCAACCTTAATATCTACATCCTTCTGATTACTGGAAACAATTATATCCTCTACGTTAAGTCCAACCGGAGCGATAATATAGCGCTTCTCTTTATTCGGATATTCCACTAAAGCGATTCTGGCTGAACGATTAGGATCATACTCAATACCTAAAACCTTTGCCGGCTGATCATGTATATCACGCTTAAAATCAACTATCCGCAGCATCCTTTTATGCCCGCCGCCTATATGCCTGGTAGTTATACGGCCGTAAGAATTTCTTCCACCTGTTTTCTTAAGCGGTAATAACAAAGAGCGTTCAGGCGTATGCTTGGTAATCTCGGCAAAATCCGGGCCGCTCATATGCCTTCTTGATGGTGTTGTCGGTTTAAATTTTATTATTCCCATTTTATTTTCCTATATTTACTGAACTTCTATTTTTTGTCCGGCTACTAAAGTAACTACGGCTTTTTTGGTATCTGTTGTGCGGCCAAGCTGATGCCTTACCCTTTTTAACTTGCCTGCAGAAACAAAGGTATTCACATTTTTTACTTTCACTTTATACGCCTGTTCAACAGCTTTTTTAATCTGTATTTTATTAGCAGAGTTAACTACCAGAAAAAGATATTTACCGCTTGGCTGGTAGGTGCTGGATTTCTCCGTCTGCAAAAGCGCCTTGATTATAATCGGATTCGTGCCCATTACTTTAACCTCTCAGTCAAATCGCTTAAACCTGCCTTGGTAATCAGCAGTTTTTGGTTATTCATTACCTCATAAGCATGGCAATCCTTAGCTAAATCCACGGTTAAGAAACTGATATTCTTTAAGGCCTTTTTCAAATCAGCGTCCAATTTATGCGTTAAGAATAAAACTTTTCTTTCTTTCTTTACTTTAGGAGAGAATAATTTCAGGTTAGTTAATATCTTTACCGCCAGCTGCGTCTTCGGAGACTCAACCTTAAATTCATCCAGGATCAGGAAATTATTTTCCTTGAGTCTGGTATTTAAACTAGTCTTTAAAGCCAGTGCCTTAATCTTCTGCGGGAGTTCATAAGAAAAATCTCTTGGATGAGGGCCAAAAACCACGCCGCCATGTCTCCATAAAGGAGAACGCGTAGAACCTACACGGGCACGTCCTGTGCCTTTTTGTTTCCAGGGCTTCTTACCGCCGCCGGAAACTTCTCCGCGGGTCTTAGTCGCTGCTAAACCTTTTCTTTGGTTAGCCTTATAAGCCTCAATGGCCTGATGCAGGCAATCGGTATTTTGAGAGCCATCAAAAATATCAGCATTGAGCTTTATCGTATCGACTTCCTTGCCTTCGCTATTATATACAGGTAAAGTAAACATATTATTTCTTAACCACTACTTTCTTATTCGCCTTTTTCTTGGCCTTAGTAATCACCAAATAGCCATTCTTATGTCCGGGAACCGCCCCTTCAACCAAAAGAACGTTATTTGCTAAATCCACCTTTATAACCTTAAGGTTTTGAATTGTAACCTTTTCATTGCCCATATGCCCCGGCATATTATGCCCGCGAAATACACGCCCGGGGGTAGTGCTAGAACCAATGGAACCAACCCGGCGATGTGAAGTCGAACCATGTGTCCTTGGTCCGCCCTTCCAATGCCAGCGCTTCATACCACCCGCAAAACCCTTGCCGATAGAAATCCCGCTGACATCTACAAAATCACCCTCAGTAAAAAGGTCAACCTTAAGTTCATCCCCGACTTTATATTCAACATTTGCTTCTTTTGAAAGTTCCTTAATCACCTTACGCGCAGGTATATTCAATTTTTTAAATACTCCCGCCTGAGGCTTCTTAATCTTTTTCTCAGGCACCACTTCAAAACCCAATTGAACATTCTTATCCTTGATCATTAAAACAGGACAAGGACCAGCCTCTATAGCCGTAACTCCAACCTGAGAGTTATCTGCCGCAAAAACCTGAGTCATTCCAATCTTTTTACCAATTAAACCAATCATTTTATTTTTATCCGTTTTAGATTTACTACTTGATCTCTACATCCACACCTGCGGGCAAATTCAATTTCCTTAATGAATCGATGGTCTTAGCTGTGGGCTCAAAGATGTCAATAAGGCGCTTATGGGTAGACAAATCAAACTGTTCACGAGATTTCTTGTCAACATGCGGAGAACGTAGTACCGTATAAATCTCACGTTTAGTGGGAAGCGGAACGGGGCCGGAAATCTTAGCCCCGGTGCGCTTAACAGTATCCACAATCTCTATTACTGCCTGATCCAAAAGCCGGTGATCATAGGCTTTTAATTTAATCCGAATCTTCTGAGTATTCATTAGTTATGCAATAATCTCCGTAACTACGCCTGCACCCACGGTATGTCCACCTTCGCGGATGGCAAAACGCGATTCCTTCTCCATAGCGATAGGAGTAATCAATTCTACCTCCAGGACCACATTATCGCCAGGCATAACCATCTCTACCCCTTCGGGAAGAGTGGCTGAGCCAGTAACGTCAGTAGTACGGAAATAGAACTGCGGCCTGTACCCCTTAAAGAATGGAGTATGCCTTCCACCTTCTTCTTTGGTCAGGATATAAACCTGGGCCTTGAATTTTGTATGCGGCAGAATAGATTTTGGAGCAGCAATAACCATTCCGCGTTCAATATCATTTTTTTCTACGCCTCTTAAAAGCAGACCGACATTATCTCCGGCATGTCCTTCATCAAGCAGCTTACGGAACATTTCAATTCCGGTAACTACTGACTTCTTGGCTTCCGGCCTTAAACCGATGATCTCAACTTCTTCGCCAACCTTCACTTTACCACGTTCAATTCTTCCTGTACCTACTGTACCTCTACCTTCAATACTGAAAACATCTTCCACTGCCATAAGTAAAGGTTTATCTAACTCTCTCGGAGGAAGAGGAATAAACTCATCAACCGCTTTCATTAAATCTAAAATCGGCTTTGCATCCGGGCTATTAGCATCCGCGGCAGAATAAGCCTTATTTGCGCTACCACGTATGATTGGAGTTTTATCTCCAGGGTAACCATATTTAGTCAAAAGCTCCCTGATCTCCATTTCTACCAGATCCAAAAGTTCTTTATCATCTACTAAGTCAACTTTATTCATAAACACAACCATAGCTGGAACATTAACCTGGCGTGCCAAAAGAATATGCTCTCTAGTCTGAGGCATAGGGCCGTCAGCTGCTGAAACTACCAGAATTGCCCCGTCCATCTGGGCTGCGCCGGTAATCATATTTTTAATGTAATCTGCGTGGCCCGGGCAATCAATATGCGCATAGTGGCGGGCATCTGTTTCATATTCAACATGGGCAACTGAAATAGTAACTACCTTTGTATCATCCCTGACTGTTCCACCTTTGGCAATATCCGCATAATCTCTATGTGCGGCTTTACCGAGTTTTGATAAAACATTACAGATGGCAGCAGTAAGCGTAGTCTTACCATGATCAATATGACCAATGGTTCCGATATTTACGTGTGGTTTACTTCTTACAAATTTCTCTTTAGCCATTTTTTAGTCCTCCTATTTTTTAAAAAGTTTTTCTTGCGCTAGTATTTGCTGATCCTGAAACTATTTTTTCCGCTACATGCGCAGGAACCTCGCTGTAAAAGGAAGGTTCCATTGTATACGATGCGCGGCCTTGTGTCAAGGATCTTGTTATAGTTGCATAATTAAAAACTTCAGACAACGGAACGTTCGCTCGGATAGTACGTAAATTTAATGTTTGCCCGAGGGCAATAATTTTTGCGCGCCGTGATGAAAGATCGCCGATGATCTGCCCCATAAACTCCTCAGGAACAGTTACTTCAATATCCATGATCGGTTCCAATAAAACCGGATGCGCTTTTCTCATCCCATCCTGAAAAGCAATTGAACCGGCCATTTTAAATGCCAACTCTGAAGAATCAACTTCATGAAATGATCCGTCAACTAATACAACATTAATATCAGTAACCGGGTAGCCGGCTAAAACTCCGTTTTTTGCCGCACCCATTATTCCCTGTTTTACCGCAGGAATAAATTCACGCGGGATAGCGCCGCTTTTAATTTTATCTTCAAAAGTAATTCCTGTGCCTGGAGTTTCCTGAGGGCCCATCTCGATAACACAATGGCCATATTGTCCGCGGCCGCCGGATTGTGAAATAAATTTTCCCACACTGGAAACACTCTTTCTAATTGTCTCGCGATATGCCACCTGCGGAGCACCCACCTGGGCCTCTACATTAAACTCACGCAAGATCCTATCTACTATAATTTCCAAATGTAATTGCCCCATTCCGGCAATTAAGGTCTGGCCGGTCTCCTGATTATAGGTAACCCTGAATGACGGATCCTCATCTTCCAGCTTATGCATAGCTAAACCCAATTTTTCCTGAGCATCCTTTGATTTAGGTTCAATCGCCTGCTGGATAACCGGCTCAGGAAAACGCATTGCTTCAATAAGAATAGGATTCTTTTCCATGCATAAAGTATCACCAGTCTTGGTATCTTTTAAACCCACCAACGCCGCAATGTCACCCGTAGAGATACTATCAGTTACCTCCTGATGATTAGCATGCATCTTCACAATCTTAGTAACTCTTTCTCTCAGGCGTTTAGTAGCATTATAAATATATGTACCTGAGGTAAGTGTCCCGGAATATACCCTGGTAAAATAAATCTTACCGACAAAAGGATCGGTTGCTACCTTAAAACATAAAGCGGTAAATGGGCTCTTGTCATCGGCAATAACCTCTTCAAACTCGCCGCTATCCGGATTAGTACCCTTGACTGCAGGCACCTCAACCGGAGAAGGAAGATAGTCCTTGACTGCGTCTAAAACCAACTGTACCCCTTTATTCTTAAAAGCTGTGCCGCAAAGTACAGGCACAAATTTATTGGCGATACAAGTCCGGCGGATGGCTTTTTTTAATTCCTCATTAGTAACTGTTTTACCCGCCAAATAATCCTCCATAATCAAATCATCGCCTTCTGCGACTTTCTCGACCAGGATTAAGCGGTATTTCTCAAAATCCGCCAGCATATCCTCAGGGACTTCCTTTTCTTCAATTTCTTTCCCCATCTCATCTTTGTAATGAACCAGTTTTTTCTCCACCAGGTCAACTATGCCGTTAAAATTAGCTTCCTTACCTACAGGTAGCTGAATAGCGGCAACATTGGCCCCTAATCTTTCGCGCATCTGGTCTACTACGCCCAAGAAGTCTGAGCCGGTACGATCCATTTTATTTACAAATGCCAGACGGGGAACACTATAACGGTCTGCCTGACGCCATACAGTTTCTGATTGCGGCTGAACTCCACCGACACTGCAGAAAACAACCACTGCGCCATCCAAAACCTTTAATGAACGCTCTACTTCAATAGTAAAATCAACGTGTCCTGGTGTATCGATGAGGTTGATGGTTATACCTTTCCAGGTGCAAGTAGTAGCGGCAGCGGTAATCGTAATACCTCTTTCCTGCTCCTGAACCATCCAGTCCATAGTCGCAGCTCCATCATGGACTTCCCCGATTTTATAGTTTTTTCCTGTATAATAAAGGATGCGCTCGCTGGTTGTAGTTTTCCCAGCGTCAATATGCGCGATAATCCCAATATTCCTGATTTTATCTAACGGTATTTTTCTCATATTTTACCAGCGGAAATGCGCATAGGCCTTATTTGATTCGGCCATCTTATGCGTATCATCCCTCTTCTTTATAGCTGAACCTTCACCTTTATAAGCAGAAATAATCTCATCCGCCAATTTCTCCTGCATCGGCTTGCCTTTTCTATGCTGGGCAAAATCCCTGATCCAACGCAAAGCGATAGATGTACCACGCTCCTGCCTGACCTCTATAGGAACCTGATAAGTTGCGCCGCCGACCCTGCGCGGTTTTACTTCTAAGCGCGGCCGGGCATTATCCAATGCCTTATAGAAAACCTTAAGTATATCCTGCTCATTCAAATTCTTCTGGGCAATATCAAAAGCACTGTAAACTAACTTTTCTGCCACTGCCTTTTTGCCCTCAACCATAACCATATTGATAAACTTGGCAACTATCTTGCTGTTAAATTTAGGATCTGCTAAAATAATTTTTTCTTGCGCTTTTCTTCTTCTCATTATTTATCCTTTGGTTTCTTTGCCCCGTATTTTGAACGCGACCTTCTCCGCGCATTCACCCCTGAAGCATCCAATGTACCCCTGACAATATGATAACGCACACCTGGTAAATCTTTGACCCTGCCGCCCCTAACTAAAACAATGGAGTGCTCCTGAAGATTATGCCCTTCTCCCGGAATATAAGCAGTAACCTCAATACCCGTAGTAAGCCTAACCCTGGCAATTTTTCTTAAAGCGGAGTTGGGCTTCTTAGGTGTCATCGTACGCACCTGAAGACAAACGCCTCTTCTCTGCGGGCAATTTTTTAACGCCGGAGATTTACTTCTCTTTTTCTTGGAGACTCTTCCGAACCTGATTAATTGAGCAATTGTGGGCATAGATTATTCCTTTTCCTCTTTCTTCTCTGCGCTCTTCTCAGCGCCGGTTTTTATTACCTCAATATCGCGGTGCGCCTTGAATCCCGTACCTGCGGGAATCAAGTGCCCCACAATAACATTCTCTTTTAAACCGAACAATTCATCGCGCTTTCCACTGGTTGCTGCTTCGGTCAAAACGCGTGTCGTCTCCTGGAAACTGGCTGCGGAAATAAAACTTTCCGTAGTCAGCGAGGCCTTGGTTATACCTAAAAGTAACGGAGTAGCCTGGGCAGGCTTGCCGCCCTTTTTGATCACCCGGGTATTTTCCTTCTGGAAGACCCACTTATCTACCTGCTGGGTAGCCAGGAATTCCGTATCACCCGGATCCTCAACTCTAACCTTTTTAAGCATCTGTCTGATTATAACTTCAATATGTTTATCATTAATTCGTACACCCTGGAGGCGGTAAACTTCCTGCACTTCGTTGACCAGATATTCC
>JALNZI010000073.1 GCA_023229385.1 Candidatus Omnitrophota bacterium
GGCGGCCATTGGAGAGCGGTTGCCGGTACGGCAAAGCACTATATAAGTCTTGGCCTCCTGGTTTAACTCATTAATTTTTGCCGCCAGCATATCAATAGGCAGATTAAGGGAATCTTTAATATGCTCCTGGCTGAACTCCAAAACAGAACGCACATCTAAGAACTTTATCTGCGGATCCTTACTGCTTAAGGCTGCCGCATCCTTAGGCGAAATCATCTCCAAAGATAAGGCTTCTCCTTTACGGTTAACCCGGATAATGTTATCGATATTAAAAGGCTTCTGGAGTATCTTGGAACGCATATCTCCGATAAACCTATCCCTTGATTCTTCTTTCAAGAAAGGGTTAGCTCCTTTCTCGATTGCTATAGTTGAGGATTTCTTTTCATGGTAATCATGCCCCGGAAAGACAACCGTATTACCGGGCAGAACTTTTAGTTTCTGCAAAGTATCAAACATTAACTCAGGGGAACCATTCTGAAAATCCGACCTGCCTACACTACCGATTAAAAGCACGTCTGCGGTAAAAACCATACCTTGAGCATACAAGTTTATTGTATCATCCGTATGCCCGGGCGCATAAATAACTTTTAGCTTTTCCTGCCCGAGGCTTATCTCATCACCATCCTTGACTCTGCGGGTAGCAACTTCGGAAACTGCCTTTTCATGCATAATAACCGGAGCCTTGAACTTATTCTTTAATACCGCAGCCAACGAAAAATGATCCGCGTGGGTATGCGTATCTATTATAACCTTAAGCTCCAGGTGTTTTTTACCCAAGTACTTCTTATATTCCTGCCTTAAACTTATATGAGGGTCAATAATCAATGCGTCAGCCCGCGAACTCAAGATATATGAATAGCAGCTCCCGGTTTTAAACTGTTTTACAATTAAGGTATGCATAAACACCTCCTTGCTAATTTTACAATTTTCCGAAAAACATACGCAGGGAAATAAGGAACAGGGAAAGGGCGAAGATTTTTCTTATCAGGGGTTCCGGCAAATTCTGCACTAAACCAGCCCCCATAAACCCTCCTATGAAAAAACCTAAACAAATAAAACCCGCCATACCTAATTTTACATTACCGGCTTGATAATAACGCAGTGCGGCAAGAAGCCCTATCGGAGGGATCATCAGTGCAAGTGTAGTACCTTGAGCCTGAAGCTGGGTGAGACCGAATATAAAAACCAGCGCCGGAATTAAAATTACCCCGCCTCCAATACCAAGCATTCCGCTCAAAACTCCAGCAACAACCCCCAAAATAACATATAAAACCTGATTCATAAATATCCTCCCCCGGTTTTATTTACTTGTATGATTTTGAGTACGCTTACGCTGTTCGATCTCAATATGCAGCTGTTTACTGATTATTCTTTCTGTCTCCGCTTTTGTATTGGCAATCCTGATAAGCTCTTCCTGAACCCTTATGCGTTCAGCGGTTTCTCTTTTTGTTTCCTGCCATCTGCGCCAGGAAAAAATAGCAAAGCTAATACTTAAAGTTAAAAGCCCGACAATGATCTCGTCAACATAAACTATTGAATCGGGATTTTGCTTAATCAAATTCAATATAAATACAAAAACATCGAAAAATAAAGAAAGAGTTAATACGAGGATAAAGAATACAGCGATTATAATTAAATCTTTAACTGCCCTTGAAAGCTGTACTAAACGGTTTTTATTCATGGCTTAAACCATCGTTTACTCTTGAGTTTTTTGCAAACTTTGGATAGCGTATTCTGGTTCCATAATCAGTTTACTGTAAGAAGGAATAAAAAAGGTTAATGTATCATAAATTCCGGATAGAGCCCTGAATACAGATGCAAAGACCCCTTCGGCAGCTCCGATGAAAAACCCGAAGATTTCTCCCTTTTCATCCGCGACGCTGATCATGCTTGCGGGTAATTCAAGCGGACAGGTGCAGACATTTATCAGCCCTCTCTCTAATTTATGCAAAGGCGTGCTTCCCCACCTCAGATCCTCATCTCCAATTTCAGCTCTTATATCTGCTGTAAAATAAGATAAAATGGCCGCGGTCAAAAACAATATTAACAAAAGAATCCTCATGCTCCCCCCTTCTTAAAACAAAAATCTTGCTTAGAAAATATTCCTGCTTAGCTCAGCTTTTATCTGCCTCTCCGCTTCAAACCAATCAGCCCAATCATTTCCCGGGATACAGCCTCTTTTTTCATACAATTCCTGAGCCCGCCTGCGGATTTTATCGGTAATACTTTCCCCAAAAAGAAGCGCTGAACCTTTATTCTTATTTTTCCCCTTAGTTGCCATAATTTTGCCCTCCTTTTTATTCTTATTCATTCCAGGCGTCAATAAATCTTTTGACCGCATGATTAATTGATTTAAAATCTTTTTTTTCCAGCCAGTCTTTTCTAAAAACACTGGAGCCGAAGGATACAGCGCTGGCGCCGCTGGCAAAATAATCCTTTAAATTATCAGGAGTAACCCCGCTGCAAGCTAAAAGCTCTATATTATTAAAAGGCCCTTTAAGTTCCCGGAAATATTCCGGCCCGAAGAACTTTGCCGGAAAAACCTTAACCATTGTCGCCCCCGCCTCGTAAGCCTTATAAACCTCCCCAGGAGTAAATGCTCCCGGAAATACAGGTATTTTATTCTTCACGCAGTATTCCACAATATCCTGAATCAATACCGGCATAACAATAAAACCAGCACCGCTTTGAGTGGCTGTTTTTAAATCCTGCATTGAAAGTACTGTGCCTGCCCCTAAATCCAGACGGCTTCCGCAAATATCTTTAGCCCTGCGGATTAACTCCGGTGCATCCTCAGTATTCATGGTTATTTCCAAAGTCTCAAGTCCTGCGGAAATAACCGTCTCAAGCAACGGCTCTAAAATATCAGCCTCAATCCCGCGCAAGATACCCAGTATGGGTTTTTTCTTAAAAACAGCTACATCCATTTATTCCTCTACTTCCCCAATCAGACCTTCATAATACTCGCGGTAATTTTCTTTTTTATCACTTTCCCGCAAAGCAATCGCTGTGCGCGGATGTTCATCAAGAATCCCGGTTATCGCGTAAGGAATAAA
This sequence comes from Candidatus Omnitrophota bacterium, assembly GCA_023229385.1. GTDB lineage: Bacteria > Omnitrophota > Gorgyraeia > Gygaellales > Profunditerraquicolaceae > UBA6249. The sequence goes on from JALNZI010000073.1 coordinate 3,057, forward strand.
ATAACCCCATTCTATCTTCTTTTGCAAGGGAATAAATTCTTTGGAGATAACATCCAGGATCGGCCGGATATCATATTTAGGATTCTTTAAAAATCCCAATATCAATTCAGTAGGGCAATTTCCCGCAGCCCTGCCTAAACCAAAAATAGACCCATCCACGTAATTAGCATTATGAATGATCGCCTCAATAGTATTGCCAAAGGCAAGCTGCTGGTTATTGTGCGCATGCATACCAACCTCTTTAGCCTTAAGTATACTTTTAGCCTTTTTAACCAGAAACTCAGTTGTCTCCTGGTATAGAGAACCAAAGCTGTCCACTATATATATAATCTGCGCCTTAGACTCTTTATCTAACTGATGCAGACATTCGGTAAGTTCATTATCCAAAGCCCGGGATATCGCCATAATATTTACCGTGGTTTCATACCCTTTATCGGCAAAATGATTTACCAGATATATCGCCTTATCCACATCTTTAACATAAGTAGCAACCCTGATCATATCCACAGGGCTGTCTTTTTTCGGCAGGACATCATCCACATCCACCCTGTCCACATCAACCATAACCGAAATCTTGGTCTGGGATTGAACCCCTTCAGTTACCTTTCTTATGTCTTCATCATCGCAGAATTTCCACTTGCCAAACTCTTTAGGATTAAAAAGCCGTTTGGAATTTTTATAACCAATCTCCATATAATCTATACCTGCTTCTGAGATAGCCTTATAAACCTCGCGCACAAAACGAAGATCAAAATCGTGCTTATTCATCAGGCCGCCATCCCTTATTGTGCAATCCAAAACTTTTATCTTTTCCCTGAACATCAACTCCTCCTATTTTTCATAACTTAACCGGGAGAAACTTTATTGCCGATAACAAAGTTGCTTATCGCAATCCTGTCCTCTTCAGAAATCTTATTAAAACGTATACCTATCCTATGGCTTTCATCAGGCAGGCGGACATTAGAAACCACCTCTCCGCCAATCTTCATAAATTTCCAACGATCATCTCCGCTTAAACGCATATTTATAAGGTTAAACTTAATATAAAGGTGCGCTCCCTTGGGAATATCGTAATTTGTTACAATCGCCATGCCTAAATCGCTTAAATTTACCATTATAGTCTCAAGATTATCCGCTTGCCCCATGCTGATATGCAAGGTATAAGATTTCTCTATGCTATAAGTAAGCGTAAATGCAGCGTCTACGCGTTCAGATTTTCTACGTTCTTTCCCGCTAAGCTCATCTTCCATAGTGGCCTCATTCTAAAATCAGTCTAAGCTTTTATTATACCACGTCCAGTATTATAATTCTACCAGCTCGTAATCCAGGTTGCCCAACCCTATTTCCTGGGCATATTCCAGCTGCCTTAACCCATCCTGATCAGGATGGACAGCTTTAAAGATATCTTTACCACAAACCTTATTTACCAAATCCAGGCTTGCCTTATCTATGCTGACCAGGTCATTTGACGCCAATATCCCGACATCCGGGGCAATTCGCGGATTCTCCAGCCCCCAACAATCACATTCCTTATTGATTTTAACGGCAAAGTTTATAAATCCGCTTTTGTTTTTCCTGCCCTTCATTATTGCCAAGGCGTACTCAGCCATTTTATACTGAACCTTGCCCCCAGCATTAAAATCAATGAACATGGCCAGAGTAGGGCAGACAGCAAGACAACTGGCGCAGCCGATACATTTCAGGTTATCCACTACTGATTTTTTATTTTTAATGACGATTGCTGAAGCCGGGCAGATCTTTGCGCATTTCCCGCAGCCGATACACCGCTCAGAATAAACAACCGGAGCAGCATCACAATGCTGGGCAAGCTTACCCTCTCGCGTAGCGCAACCCATACCGATATTCTTTAGCGCTCCGCCGAAACCTGTCAGGATATGTCCTTTAAAATGGCTGACCACAATTAAGTCTTCAGTGTCGACAAAAACCCGGGCCACCTTGGCTTCCTTAATAAACTTTTGATTGATCCTTATGGAAATTACATTTTCCTTCTTTGTGTCATCCGGGATAACCAGATTAACCCCAGTTACCTTTTTTGTAAACCCATGCTCATAGGCTAATTTCAAATGGTCTGCGGAATTTAGGCGCCGGCCGCGATAAAGAGTATTTGCATCTGATAAAAAAGCGCTGCCCCCGTTTCCAGTAATCTCATCGCAAATCACGCGCAAATGTTCAGGATTTACAAACCCGGTATTACCCTCTTCGCCAAAATGGAGTTTAACGGCAACCTTATTCCCCTTGGTAATAAAATCCAGGACATTGCTTTTATCCAGCAGGCTCTTAAGTTTCTCGTTAATAACCGCAGTACTGTCAGAGCCTTTTGTAGGAATAAAATAAACCTTACTTTTCATAGCTTATCTCTCCTTCATCAGCACCTCTACCCACAGCCATCAGATACCCCCTTGCCCGCTCCGCCAGCCGATAACGGGAAACAATATCCCAAAATGCCCGGCTGTGATTCGGCTCTATCAAATGCGCCATTTCATGAATTAAAACATATTTCCTGACCCATTCCGGCATCAAACCTATTTTATGCGATATGCGGATCCGCGCGGTACCATAGTTACAACAGCCGAATTTACTATTTTGCGTAGTAACATACTCGATAGATTCCACTTTTAACTTATTGGCGAAATATCTTTTGTTAAGCTTATCCGCCAAGTCTGAAAGATTGCGCTCTTTCCCCAGTTCTTCCTTGAGTTTTTTTCTGGCGAATTTTAATTTAAAATCAATGACAATCTTATTCAGGCGCTCATCAGAAAGCATTAGGGGGGCATTAACCAAAAGCAGATCCTTGACTAATCGCGCGCTTACCGTACGCAAGCGCCTTTTACTGCGGATTATTTTTACTTCCATATTTAATATTCCCATGCTTAAAATTTACCGGAATATTATAGCATATTTAACGGGTAGTTTTATACAATTCGTGGCGTTGGGCAGTGACTTGTTCATTGGCAAGGTATTCATCGAAACTTGTATCCATCCGGTCAATATAACCTTTAGGCGTAATCTCAATAATCCGGTTAGCCACAGTTTGCACTAACTGATGGTCATGCGAAGAAAACAGGATTGTGCCGCGGAATTTCTCCAGGCCCCGGTTTAAAGCAGTGATTGATTCCAGGTCAAGGTGATTGGTCGGCTCATCCAGAATAAGCACATTCGGCTGACTAACCATCATCCGGGTGAGCATGCATCTTGCTTTTTCGCCGCCGGATAAAACATCCACCGGCTTAAGCGATTCCTCTCCTGAAAAAAGCATGCGCCCCAGGAAAGCGTGGATGAATTCTTTTTCGGTATTCACTGAATACTGCTTAAGCCAATCCGCTACGCTCAATTGGATATTAAAAAATGCGGCATTATCCCTGGGATAATAGGCCCGCTTAGTTGAAAATCCCCATTTAAAGCTGCCGCTATCCGCCGGACTTTCATTCATTAAAATCTGAAAAAGTATGGTTTTAGCCAAATCATTCGGCCCAACAAAAGCTATCTTATCACCCTTGTTAACGTTTATGCTTAAACGCTCAAACATCACCTGGCCATCGCTTGCCTTAAACAGATTACTGATACTTAAAAGGTCATTACCTGCTTCACGTTCCGGCTCAAAATTAATATAAGGGTATTTTCGCGAAGAAGGCTCTATATTCAAGACGGTAAGTTTTTCCAGAATCTTTTTTCGGCTGGTGGCCTGGCGCGATTTAGAAGCATTATTGGCAAAACGCATAATGAACTCTTTTAGTTCCTTGCGCTTCTCCTCTATCTTCTTATTTGCTTCGCTGCGCTGGCGCGCGGCAAGCTGGCTTGCCTCGGCCCAAAAAGTATAATTTCCCGGATACAGGTGGATCTTTCCGAAATCAATATCCGCAATATGAGTACAGACC
>JALNZI010000074.1 GCA_023229385.1 Candidatus Omnitrophota bacterium
CTGGGAGTGCTTTCGTTCGGGCTTTTTATCGTATGGCACAAACAGGCCAAGGCGGCGCTGCTTGAAAAGAAGGCAGATAAGACTGATGAGCCGATAGGCCAATAAGAGAGAAGTTTAATTGCCTGACAAAAGGCAAGTAAGGGTTTTAGTTTCTTTAGGGGGTGTTCCGGATAGAGGGGCAGCCCCTATTTAATTTTAGCATATTCTTGTCTCATAAATTCGGCAGGACTGCGTTAGATAAAACCTATAAGGTGCTTGATTTAAAATTCTTAATGTGGTAAAATTTTATGATGAAATCCTGGGTTAGCTGGGTGTTATTAAGTATATTTTTATTATACCCTTTAGAGGCTCCTGGGGCAGATGTTTCCTGGAATAATGTAGAAAAAAGCAAGCATTTTCTTATTTATTTCCAGGATGCTCCTGATGCATATATTAACCGCCTGGTGCGGGAGGCGGAACGTTGTTATAAGAATATTACCGAATACTTGGGGTTTGCGAGATTTGATTTTTGGACTTGGGATAATCGCTGTAAGATATTCCTTTATCCGGGCGAACAGGCGTATTTAGCGAGTACCGGAGCTATTGGTTGGTCAAGGGGGCATGTTCAGATTTCTAAGAAAGAAATCAGCACTTATATGTGGCAGGAGATGTTATTTGATACAATCCTTCCTCATGAGATGGGGCATATAATATTCAGGGAATTTGTTGGTTTTAACAGGGAATTGCCTCTCTGGCTTGATGAAGGAGTGGCTTGTATGCAGGAATATGAAAGCGCCGAGCGTTTGAATACCGCCAAATGCCTGGTAAATTTGAAATTGTACACGCATTTGGATGATTTATCCAAGATTAAAGATCCCGGGGTTATTATTCCTTTTATTTTTTATAATGAATCTGCCAGCCTTGTGGATTTTCTCCTGAGAAGGTACGGCAGAAGCAAATTTGTGGATTTCTGCCGTTCCCTGCGGGATGAGCCTGATTGGGTGCAGTCTCTCAGGGGTGTCTATAGATTAAAAAATCTGGATGAACTGGAAAGAAACTGGGTTACGGATTTAACTGAAAATTAAAGTTGGAGGATTGGATTTATGAGGAATGAAGTAAAGACCCGTGAATTTAATATCTTAGTTGTTGAAGATGATGATCGGACATATAAAGTTATCAGCGACGGGTTAACGGTAAATCCGGAGTATAAGCTGCATCGGGTAACTACCGGCCAGGAAGCGATTAACCTGGCTAAAGAGGGTTATTTTGTCGCCATTATTACTGAGATGCAGATTGGCGACATGAACGGGATGGAGTTAGTCCGCCGGCTTAAAAAAATAGACCAAAGGATCAATATTATCGGTCTGACCGTATATGCCTTTGTTAATTTAGGGGTTGAGGCGATGAAGGAAGGGCTTTATGCGTATCTGATGAAGCCGTTAAATACTGAAGAGCTGAATTTAGTTTTAAGGCGGGCTATAGAGAATACATTTCTTTTGATCCAGGCAGGACAGAGAAAGTATTATCAGGATATCGCGACAATGGACGGTTTAACCGGAGTTTATAACCACCGGCATTTTCATGAGATGCTGGATTGGAATATCTCGCATTTAAACCGTTCCCCACAGGCATTTTCAATATTCATTATTGATATTGATGACTTTAAAAAATACAATGATACAAAAGGCCACGTAGAAGGGGATAAGGTACTGCATAACTTCGCGCAATTGTTAGTCAGCTCTACCAGGGATAACGATATGGTTTTTCGCTACGGAGGGGAAGAGTTCGCTATAATTCTATCGCAGACAGATCAGCTCAGCGCCCAGAAAGCAGGTGAGAGGCTTCTGGTAATAGTCAGAAGCAGGATGCCGGTGACTATGAGCGTCGGCTTAGCCAGTTTTCCGATGAACGCTCAAATTAAAAGCGATCTTGTCGTACGCGCTGACAAGGCGCTTTACCGGGCTAAGAAATCAGGTAAAAACAGGTTGTGTACATATGATGAGAAGATAGACATATGAAAAATCTAACTATTATTTTGATTATGTTGATCAGCACCTTAGGGCCTTCAGCGGTTATTGCGGCAGTGGGTTTTTCCGGGGTTAAGGCGATTGGGAGAAACCCGTCAGCATCTCCGAAAATATTGATTTCCATGGTTTTGGCTTTTATTTTTGCCGAGGCCATCGCTATAATCGGGCTTTTGGTGGTGTACAACTTATTTGGACAGTAATTGAATTTTTAAATTTGTATTCAGTGTTCCCTCGCTTATGCGCTCGAAGATTTCTTTGAAATCTTCTTCGCAAGCTCGGGATTTCGCTAAATAAGAGCATAAGGTGCTCATTTAAAGAGGAGTTCATATGTTGGTATGGCAGATAATCCTTATACAGATTGCTACTTTCACTTTGATTGTTTTATTCCTCCGCTGGCTGCTTTACAGCCATATTAGCCGTGCTTTAGACCGTTTACAAAAACTCAATCAGCAAAACCTGGAAAAAGAGAAAGTGCTCAAGGAGGAATTCGAACGGGCGAGGAAACAGGCGGAGGTTGAGATCCAGCAAGGCAAAATTGAGGCTGAGAATATTAAGGAGCAGGCAAAAGAGGATGGGGAAAAAACAAGGAGGAGTTTGCTTGAGACCTCCAAGGAAGAAGCTAAGCGTATTGTCAGTGAGGGGATGAGGGACAGCCAGAGGAAGTATAATGATTTGCTTTTAGATATGCAGGACAAGGCAGTGTATTTAGCGGCGGATATCGTAAAATATATTTTTACCGAGAGGATCCGCAAGGTGTTACATGAGCAGGTGATCGATGAATTAATCGATGATGTCTCCGGACTGGATAAAGAAAAAATACGCGCCCAGGGGGATAAGGCGGAGATTGTCTGCGCTTATTCACTTGGGGAGGCGCAAAAGCAGAGATTGCAACAAGCCTTATCCAATAAGTTGGAACGTAACATTATTATTGAAGAGACGATTGACCCGGATATTGTAGGGGCTTGATTATCCGCTTAAGCGGATTTGTGGTTATTGACGGCAGCATCAGGAATAAGTTTAAGCGAATAGTCCCGATAATGAAGGATAAAGCCAGGGAAGGCGTTGGGCAAACCGGGAAGGGCTGATGCAAGAGATTAATTTAAAACCATTAGAAATAAAGGATGTCGGCACGGTCAGGGAAATTAAGGGCGGTGTCATAAAAATAGACGGGCTTGCCTCCTGCGTGAACGGGCAATTGATTGAGCTTGCCCCTGGCCTGATGGGGATGGTTATTGGTTTTACTAAGAAGGATGTCCTGGTTTTAGTTCTTGGTGACGAGAATAAGGTGCATATCGGTGATACTGTTTACGGAGAAGAAGGTGTTTTTGAGGTTCCCGTAGGCAGTAACTTTCTTGGCCGGGTGGTAAATACATTTGGCCAGCCTTTAGACGGTAAAGGTAAAATTGAGGGTGTGGATACCTATCCGATTTTTCGCAACGCGCCCGGGGTGCTGGACAGGGCCCCTATTCTTGAGCCCTTCCTTACCGGGACTAAAATTATTGATACATGCATACCTTTAGGAAAAGGGCAAAGGGAACTTATCCTCGGGGACAGGGTTACCGGTAAGACCACTCTGGTTATCGATGCAATTATCAACCAGAAGGGTAAAGATGTAATTTGCATATATTGCTGGATAGGCGGCAGTCAGTCTTCATTTTTAAAAATTATGGAGCAGTTAAGGTTAAGCGGGGCCATGGAATGGACTATTGTGGTTACGGCATCTGCTTCAACTTCTCCTGCAGAGCAGTATCTTGTTCCCTATGCGGCGGCTGCCCTGGGTGAGTATTTTATGGATCATGGCCGGGATGTCTTTTGTGCCTTTGATAACTTAAGCCGGCATGCCTGGATTTACCGCGAGATTTCCCTGCTTTTAGAGAGAAGCCCGGGTAGAGAGGCTTATCCCGGAGATATGTTTTATACCCATTCACAGCTGATGGAGAGGGCGGGTAAACTAAATGAGGAAAAAGGTTCAGGCTCAATGACATTTTTGCCGATTGTAGAAACCCAGGAAGGTGATATTACCGGCCTTATCCAATCTAATCTTGTTTCTATAACTGACGGCCAGATTTATTTAAGCGCCTCTCTTTTTAATGAAGGTTTTAAGCCGGCTATTGATTTAGGGCTTTCGGTTTCGCGTATCGGAAGCAAGGTGCAGTGCGATGCAATAAAGAAGGTGAGCCGTTCACTGAAAAGAGAGTTTGCTTTAGCTAAAGAATTAGCCGCCCTGACTACTATCCGGACCAAATTGTCCGCGGATATCGAGCTAAGACTTAAGCGGGGGCAGGCCCTGAAAGATTTGCTTATGCAGGATAAATCCAGGCCTCTTTGCGTAGAGGAGATGATCGTGCTTTTTTACGCATTTAATAAAGACCTGCCTGAGATCCTGGAGGAGTCACAAAGAGAAAACTTTAAACAAAACATCTTCAGCTATTTGCTTAAAGAACATCCGGAATTAGTCGAGGAGCTTACTATCCAAAAGCTTCTTACCGGAGGGATAGAAAGAGGCCTGGATAAGGCGTTTGAGGATTTTTTTGCCGCGGCAAGCAATTAAGTTTAAGGAGTAAAAAATGATTCCATTAGTCGTATTACGCAAGGATCTGGCGTTTAATAAGGTAATGGAAAGCATCATTGAGGTTTTAAAGGGCGTCGCGGCTACTGAATATTTCCATCTTCAGAGCAAAAGAAGGAGCTTTGATGAGTTTGAGGGTTACTTAAGAGACCTGTTCGCTCAGGTAGATGTCGGTGATTTTAAGCACCCGTTTTTAAACTCCGAGCCTTCTGCGAAAAACATTGTTTTAATAACTTCCGATTCCGGTTTTCTCGGCGAACTTAATATGGCGGTAGTAAATTATGGCTTAAGCCAATATCAGAGTGGCGATTTGTTGACGGTTGTGGGAAAAGAAGGTGCAAGGTATATCAGCGAGGATGATTATAAATATACAAGTTTTCCGGGTATTGATGATGACATTTCTTATAGCGGGGTAATCAAATTAAGGGATCACATTATAAAGGAATTTTTTAGTAAAAAGCTAAGCGGCACGGTTATAGTTTATCCGCATTTTGTTTCTTTCTCCGTGCAGAAGATAGAACAGTTTCAGTTATTCCCCTGCAGATTTTTGTTCCCCCAGGAGTCCGAAGCCGCAGGTAATCGGGCGGCAAAGTTCTGGGAAGCCGGAACCGATGAAAAGATAATCCTGGACTCATCATTAAAAACAACAGTGGAATATTTAGTTCGAATATGGATTGGCCAATTAATTAATCTTATATATTGGGAAAGCAAACTTTCTGAATGGGCGGCGCGGGTGATGCATCTAGAAAGAAGTACCAACGAGCTTAGGAATCAGCAGAAGAAGATGCGCTTGCAATATTTCCGCACCATGCAAGAGCGAAGCGATAAGAATACCCGGGAAATCTTTGTCAGCCGGATGGCCTTGATTAAGACCGGGGCTGTATCTTAAAAATGAGGAGTTTTTAATGCAGGAAGGCAAGATAGTTTCAGTCCAGGGGCCGATCGTAGATGTGGAGTTTCCCGCTGATGTATTATTTCCGGCTATCTATGATGTTATCGAGACTGAGACTTTTGACGGCCACCGGATAGTACTTGAGGTAGTAGAATATTTAAGTAAATCTGATTCGGATAAGACAAATACCATGAGGTGTATTTGTTTGAATCCGAATTTTGGTTTACGCAGGAACGCCAGGGCAGTTGCTAAAGGTTCAACCATTAGTGTGCCTGTAGGAGAAGCAACTTGTTCCCGGATACTGAATGTTTTGGGCGAGCCCGTAGATAAGAAGGGCCCGATCAATGTCGGCCCGGATATGATCAGACCTACGCATAGAAAACAGCAGATAGATACTGTTGATACCGGGGACGGTAAAGAGAAAAAGTTTGAGGTTATGCAAACAGGCATAAAGATGTTTGATCTTCTGTTTCCTTTAATCAAGGGTTCCCGGAACGGCATCCTAGGAGGCGCAGCCTGCGGCAAGAGCGTAATTATCCTTGAGCTTATGCATAATATTATTAAGATGCAGAAAGGCTATTGTGTTTTCACGGGGGCAGGAGAACGGACCAGGGAAGGTAATGAGTTGTATTATGAGTTGGAGAAACAGGATATCCTGAGCAGGTCATCTTTGGTATTCGGGCAGATGAATGAGTCTCCCGGAGCCAGGTTTGAAATAGTAAATACAGGTTTGACTATAGCGGAGAACTTTGCTGAGCAAGGGGATGATGTTTTGTTGTTTGTGGATAATGTATACAGGTTTGCCCAGGCCGGGACAGAGCTATCCACCCTTTTAGGCAGGATTCCTTCCGAGACCGGTTATCAACCTACACTGCCTTCAGAGATGGCTGAATTTCAGGAGAGGATCCGTTCAATCGGCCAGGCATCAATTACGGCAATGGAAGCAGTCTATGTGCCTTCTGATGATTTAACTGACCCGGCAGTAGTTTGTATATTCAGTTATCTGGATTCTATCGTTATCTTAAGCCGGCGTTATGTCCAGTTGGGTTTATTTCCGGCTATTGACGCTTTAACTTCGTCTTGCGCTTTTCTTGACCCGATGATTATCGGAAAAAGGCATTTTAAAACTGCTCAGGATGTTTTAAGGATCCTTAACCGCTATGAGGAACTTAGGCGTATTGTTGCCATTGTAGGAGTAGAAGAACTTTCTCAGGGTGACAGGACTATATTTGAAAGAGCGGCGAAGCTGCAGAATTTTCTTACCCAGCCGTTTTTTTGCGCCGAGGCTTATACGGGAAGAAAAGGAGAGTATGTGCCTTTAGAGGCGACTTTGGAGGGTTGTGAAAGAATAG
>JALNZI010000075.1:0-4982 GCA_023229385.1 Candidatus Omnitrophota bacterium
TTGCCGCACTGTTACTTACAACCGAAACCCTGATCACTGATAAGCCTGAAAAAGACGAAAAGATGCCTCCAATGCCCGGTGGAATGGGTGGAATGGGCGGCATGGGTGGAGGAATGTATTAAAAAAACAGTTAAATAGTCAAAAGTTAACAAATGTAAGGTAAAAGCAAAAGGCGTAGACAAAAATCTACGCCTTTTGCTTTAGGCGCTAAACTAAAATAAATATTGACAAACCAGCTTCCTTGGGGTAGAATTTTATATTCTTTTCAAGTTTTTCCCAAATTTGCTTAAAATCTGGTTTTAGCAGTCAATTTGCTAAAACCAAAAGGCCAATTTTTCGTAAACTATTATAAACCAATAAGTTAATTTGAGGAGATTTTCAAAATGGCAGAATGGATAGGTATAGGCAGGCGAGCAAGAAGATGTTATGGTTTTGATGAAATTGCTTTGGTCCCCGGAGCTCAAACCGTAAATCCAAACGAAGTTGATACTAGTTTTGAATTTATGGGTAAAAAATATAAAATTCCTATTCTTGCCGCAGCCATGGACGGAGTTGTAGATGTTAAATTTGCCATAGAGATGTCGCGCTTAGGAGGGTTGGCGGTTTTAAACCTGGACGGAATTCAAACCCGCTATGAAAATCCCGATGAAGTCCTGGAGGATATCGCTAAAGCAACACCTCAAAAAGCTACTGAACTTATCCAAACAGTTTATACCACCCCGATAAAAGAAAAATTAATCACTAAAAGAGTCGCTGAAATTAAAAAAGCTAAAGCCATGGCGGTAGTCAGTTGTATCCCGGCAAACGCTGAAAGATTCTCAAAGCTGGCCATTGCCGCGGGCGCTGATATATTTGTCATTCAATCCACAGTAACCACGATCAAGCATTTATCTACCCAATACAAAACACTCGACCTGGTAAAATTCTGCAAATCCTTAAAAATCCCGGTCATCCTGGGCAATTGCGTAACCTACGAAACTACTTTAGAACTTATGGAAACCGGGGCCAGCGGCCTGCTTATCGGAGTAGGCCCGGGAGCCGCATGTACTACAAGAGGAGTTTTAGGTATCGGCGTGCCTCAGGTTACTGCAACAGTTGACGCAGCCGGGGCGCGTGATTTTTATTTCAAACGCACCGGAAAATACGTCTCCATTATCACTGACGGTGGAATGAACCGCGGGGGGGATATCTGCAAGGCTTTTGCCTGCGGGGCAGACGCAGTTATGATCGGATCAAGTTTTGCCCGGGCAAAAGAAGCTCCGGGAAGAGGCTTCCATTGGGGAATGGCTACTTCGCATGTCAATCTGCCTCGCGGCACACGTATTCAGGTAGGTTCAACCGGGACATTAAAAGATATTTTACTTGGGCCGGCAAAAGTAGATGACGGCTCACAGAATCTTTTAGGCGCGTTAAAAACCTCAATGGGTTCATTAGGCGCATCCGCCATAAGAGAAATGCATGATGTAGAAATTATTATCGCTCCTTCAATTCAAACCGAAGGAAAGATCTTTCAGGTAGGCCAAAGAGTAGGCATGGGCAAATAAAACAATAGGTGAGAGCATATTGCAGACGGGGAAAGGAAGAATAATGACGAGGCAGACAATATTAATTCTGGATTTTGGATCTCAATATACACAATTGATCGCCCGCAGGGTAAGAGAAAATAAAGTCTTCTCAAAGATAATCCCTTATAATACGCCGGCTAAAGAGATCGCCGCCTTAAACCCCAAAGGCCTGATACTTTCCGGAGGGCCTGCCTCGGTAGTTGATAAAAAATCACCCTATCCCGATAAAGGTATATTTAAATTAGGCATACCCATACTTGGCGTCTGCTACGGGATGCAGGTTATCTGCGAGATGCTGGGAGGAAAGGTAAAACACACCCGGGAGCGGGAATTTGGCAAAACCGAATTATTTATTGACGATAACCGCGACCTCTTCAGCCATATGCCGGGTAACTTTACCTGCTGGGCCAGCCACGGGGATTATGTAACCAAGATACCGGCAGGGTTTCATACCAGCGCACATACCGCCAACACCCCGATTGCCGCTATCTCTAACCAAAAAAGAAAAATATTTGCCGTACAGTTCCATCCGGAAGTAACCCATACCGAAAAAGGAAACCAGATCTTAAGCAATTTCCTCTTTAAAATCTGCGGCTCCTTAAGCCGATGGACCATGCAATCATTCATTAAAGAATCCGTTGAAAATATCAAGAAAGCTATCGGTAAAGATAAAGTGGTATTAGGCTTAAGCGGAGGAGTAGACTCTTCAGTAGCGGCCTTACTCATCCATAAGTCAATCGGTAAAAACCTGCGTTGCATTTTTATTGACAACGGCCTGCTCAGAAAAGGGGAGGCGGAACAGGTTAAAAACGTTTTTAAGGATATGTATCATTTAAATCTAAGCTATGTAGACAGAAGCAAAAGATTCCTCGAACGCTTAAAAGGAGTAATTGACCCTGAAGAAAAACGCAAAATTATCGGTGGCGAATTTGTAAAGGTATTTGAAGAAGAGGCAAAGAAAACAAAGGGCGCAAAATTCCTGGGGCAAGGGACACTTTATCCTGATGTTATTGAATCAATTTCGCCTACCGGCGGACCAAGCAGGAAAATAAAAAGCCACCACAATGTCGGAGGCCTGCCCGCACATATGAATCTTAAACTTATTGAACCTCTTAGGGAATTATTTAAAGACGAGGCGCGAGAAATCGGCAGGCAGCTTAGCCTTCCCGAAAATATAATCCAACGCCAGCCTTTCCCCGGCCCGGGCCTGGCGGTAAGAATTATCGGAGAGATTACCCCGGAACGCCTGGAACTTTTACGGGAAGCAGATAAACGGGTTATTGAGGAAATATCCAAAGCCGGGCTTTATGAACAAATCTGGCAGTCATTTGCAATTTTATTGCCCATAAAAAGCGTAGGAATCATGGGTGATGAAAGAACCTATGAGAATGTCGTAGCCTTACGCTGCGTATCCAGCTTTGACGGCATGACCGCCGACTGGGTAAAGCTGCCTTACGAAGTTATGGAGAAAATTTCCAATCGCATCATCAATGAAGTTAGAGGTATCAACCGCGTAGTTTACGATATCAGTTCCAAGCCTCCGGCAACCATTGAGTGGGAATAAGTCTGTCCAAAACCAGAGCTTAAAATGCCTCGAAGTGAATTTGTCCATCTCCACCTGCATACGCAGTACAGTCTTCTTGACGGAGCCTGCCGTATCCCGGAAATACTTGCTATAGCCAAAAGCCATAAAATGGATTCTCTGGCCATAACCGACCATGGAAACATGTTTGGGGCAATTGAATTCTACCTGGAAGCCCGAAAAGCCGGGATCAAACCTATAATCGGATGCGAAGTTTATGTCGCCCCAAAAAGCAGGTTGGATAAAGGCGGCAGCGGCATTGAAGATGCAGCAAACCATTTAATCCTCCTGGCCCGCGATGAAACAGGCTATCAAAATTTAATCAAACTGGTTTCGATCGGATACCTCGAAGGATTTTATTACCGTCCCCGTATCGACAAAGAAGTGCTTGCTCAACACGCTCAAGGTCTAATCGGCCTATCCGCCTGCCTGAAAGGAGAGGTCTCCTGGCTCATCCTGCAGAAACGTTTTAATGACGCCTTAAAAGCCGCCGAGGCCTACCAAAATATATTCGGTAAGGAGAATTTCTATCTGGAGCTGCAGGCCAACTCTATCCCTGAACAGAAAATTGTAAATGACGGCTTGATTAAAATTGCCAAAGAACTTTCTATACCGGTAGTCGCAACTAATGACGTACATTATCCCACCAAAGATAAAGCCGAAGCGCATGAGGCACTCTTATGTATCCAGACACAGGCAACCCTTGATGACCCCAAACATATGCGTTTTCAAACAAACGAATTTTACTTCCGGCCCCCGGAAGAAATGAAGGAAGTATTCAAGGATTGCCCCGAAGCAATAAAGAATTCCACGGAAATAGCCGAACGCTGCAACCTGGAGCTGGATTTCACCCAAATGCACCTGCCTAAATACACTCCGCCGGACGGCAAAAACAAGGAAGCCTACCTGCTTGAACTCTGTGAAAAAGGGCTGGAAGAAAAAGGACTTAAAGGTGATTCGGAAGCACAAGCCCGGCTTGAACATGAACTGAAGATTATCAAACATATGGGTTTTATCAGTTATTTCCTGATTGTCTGTGATTTTATCTCTTACGCAAAAAGCCAGGGGATACCGGTCGGGCCGGGAAGAGGTTCAGCTGCAGGCAGCCTGGTGAGCTTTCTTTTAGGGATTACCGACCTCAACCCGTTAAAATACGGGCTGCTTTTTGAAAGATTTTTAAATCCTGATCGATTAGGAATGCCGGATATTGATATTGATTTTTGCTATGAACGCAGGCAGGAGGTTATTGATTATGTAACCAAGAAATACGGACGGGAAAACGTCGCTCAAATTATTACTTTTGGAACCATGCAGGCGCGAGGAGTAATCAGAGATGTTGGCAGGGTCATGGCCATCCCTTATGCAGATGTAGATCGCATCGCCAAACTAATCCCGGCTGAACTGGATATGACTCTTAAAAAAGCCATGGAGAGTGAACCGGAATTAAATAACCTTTACAAGAACGACCCGCAAATAACTAAACTGATCAATACGGCTTTATCCCTGGAAGGCTTAAACCGGCATGCCTCCGTACATGCCGCAGGAGTAATTATCACGGATAAGCCATTAAATACCTATATGCCCTTATTCAAAACCGGGGATGACCAGGTTACCACCGGCTACAGCATGGAAACGCTGGAGAAAATCGGCTTACTTAAAGTAGATTTTCTTGGCTTAAAAACCCTTACGGTTATCGACGAAACCTTAAAACTTGTCAAAAAAACCCGCGGCATAGAAATCAACATTGAAACTCTTCCGCTGGATGATCCCAACACGTACAAATTGCTTGCCTCAAGCCACACCATCGGAGTGTTCCAGGTTGAAAGTTCGGGGAT
>JALNZI010000075.1:4992-6762 GCA_023229385.1 Candidatus Omnitrophota bacterium
TTTACTTAAGAAACTTATGCCTGAACGCTTTGAAGATTTAATCGCTCTTTTAGCCCTTTACCGGCCGGGCCCGATTGGCTCAGGCATGCTTGATGATTTTATGAAACGTAAACACGGACTGACTCCTATAAAATATGAACACCCCAAGTTAGAGCCGATACTCAAAGAAACATACGGAATTATGGTCTACCAGGAACAGATTATGCAGATCGCATCCGCCCTGGCAGGATTTTCGCTTGCCCAGGCGGATATTTTACGCAAGGCCATGGGCAAAAAAATACCCGAAGTTATGGAAAAACAGAGGAATAATTTCACCCACGGGTGCCTGAAAAACGGAATAAAAGAATCCACCGCAACTAAAATCTTTGATTTAATAGAATACTTTTCCGGATACGGTTTTAATAAATCCCATTCAACTGCCTATGCCTTAATTTCCTACCGCACCGCATATTTAAAAGCAAATTACCCGGTTGAATTTATGACCGCGCTGCTTACTTCAGAACGCGACAATACCGATAAAATCGTAACTTACGTCAAT
This sequence comes from Candidatus Omnitrophota bacterium, assembly GCA_023229385.1. Classification (GTDB taxonomy): domain Bacteria; phylum Omnitrophota; class Gorgyraeia; order Gygaellales; family Profunditerraquicolaceae; genus UBA6249. Next base: position 5,531 of record JALNZI010000075.1, read on the forward strand.
GAAACCCAGCAGATGGGGCTAAAGGTCCTGCCGCCGGATATCAACGAAAGCGAAGTCCTTTTTAAAGTTGAAAACGAATCCAGTATCCGTTTTGGTTTGTTGGCGATAAAAAATGTCGGCAAAGGAGCAAGCGAATCGATTGTAAACGCTCGGGCCGCCGGAAAATACAAATCCCTCGAAGATTTATGCGGCCGCATAGATTTAAGGCTGGCAAACCGCAAAGTCCTGGAAAGCCTGATCAAATGCGGAGCCCTGGATAGTTTCGGGTTTCTTAGGGCCAGGATGTTTACCAGCCTGGATACAATCCTAGAAAGGTCGCAGAAACTGCAAAAAGAAAAATCCAGCGGCCAGCTTTCTTTTTTCGATCAGACAGTTTCCAGCAACGAATTCGGGAAGGCTGCCGAAAGCCTGGCCGACTGCAAGGAGTGGCCGGAACCGCAATTACTATCATTTGAAAAAGATATGCTGGGTTTTTACGTCAGCGGGCATCCTTTAGCCCGTTATGCCAAACAACTAAAACGCTTTGTTTCCTGTTCTACTGCCAGTCTGCACGAACATAAAGACCAGGATACGATAAAGATTGTCGGTCTGATCGCTAAAATAAAACAGACGCTTACCCGCGCAAAACAAGAAAAAATGGCGATACTAAAATTAGAGGACTTGGACGGTTCCATAGAAATCCTGGTTTTCCCCCGGGCTTTCTCTAAGGTAAGCAGGTACATTCTGCCGAATACAATCGTGCATATCCGCGGCACCTTGAACTTGACGGAAGATACTCCCAAAATAATCGCAGAAGATCTTTTCCCGTTTGAGGAGATTTACAAACTGATTACTGCCATGAGCATCAACCTTTCGGGAATCAAGGAAAATATATTTGAAACCTTAAAAACCCTGCTTTCGGAACACAAGGGAAATGTACCGATATATTTACGCCTGGATACCAACCCTTCCGGAAAACAAGCACCCGTAAAATCCCGGGTGCAGCTGGTAGTAGGCGAGAATCTTTATGTTTTACCTTCAGAAAAATTAATCCAGGAGCTTGATGATCTACTGGGAGAAGACCGGCTCTCCCTGGTATTATAAAAGAAGGGTATTCATATTACTTGACACTGTAACTTTTTGTTGTTATTATGTTTAGCATATACACCCCGGGTTATAGCGTATACCTTTCCTGGGTAAGGAGGAGAGAAGATGACCAAGAAGGACATTGTTTTAAAAGTATCCGATGAAAC
>JALNZI010000015.1 GCA_023229385.1 Candidatus Omnitrophota bacterium
AAGAATCTTTACAATTGAATTAAATTTTTTCATTACTTAATTTTTATTTAGTGAATCAAAAATACATTTAGCAATAACTTTAGCAACAACATCTTTCTTAAATAAATACATTGCTACATCAAGTTTATTTGTAATAAAACATATTTCAATTAAAATATTTTCACAATTAGGTGTCATAAATATTAATCTACCTCTAAATGAATCAGCTTCTGTTTTAACCCCTCTATTTCTAGTTCCTAAACATGCACTTATATTATCTACTAATGTTTTAGCTAATTGCTTTTCAAAAGGACTAGATTTAAAAGGAACTAAAACTTCAGTTCCTTTAATGATTTCAGCACCTGCATTAAAATGTAGATCAATAGCTATATCTCTAGGACCAAGAATAGAATTAATAATGGCAACAGTATCTTTAGTAACATAAGAATTTGAATCTGTTATAGCATATTGATTTAGTAATTTTAGTTCTTTAATTATAAGATCTCTTAATTCTACAGCAAGATCACCTTCTTTTAATCCACTGATACCAATTGCTCCCATATCACTATTAGGAGAATTACTATGACCAGCACTAATAAAGACTTTTCTAGTTTGCATAGTTAATTTTTAGTTGAGGTTTAAGTATCCTATTTTCAAAATGATGTTTAAACATACTTGCACTCTTTTCTCTATAATCAAATAATGAAATTTTATCAACCTTTTCAACTAGACCTTCTTCAGTTTCACGTATCTGATAAATTATATTACCTATATTCTTAAATCCAAATTGTTCAAGAAGCCATGCATAACCACTAACTTGCAAATTATAATGATTACCAATGCTATCTGGAAGAAAATGTAATGGATATCTCATATATTTATTTGTAGATATAAATATATTTGTAGATTTACCATTCATATCTTTATCAAAATATCCAGCCTCATATCTTATATCATCCTTATTAGTTTTCCAATCTATAATAATAAAATCTAATCCTTTAACAGCAATTAAATCTATCTTTCCAGAAACTAATAATTCAACATTATAAACTCCAACTTCTGCATAAAATTTAAAACCCGCATTATGTAGTGTTAATATAGCACTATATATTTTTGGATATCTAAAAGCTATTCCACTCGTAATAAACCATTCTATAGATAGTTCACCAAATGTATTATTAGCTATATCTTCAATAGTAAAAAGTCTATCTTGAATTAAATCTGTACCTTCTATAGTTCTATAATTAGTAGCTTTCTTTACAGTATCTTCAAGATAATCATGTTTTTTATTTCCATTAGCTAAAGCATCAACTTTAATCTTATTCCATCCATATTTAATTTCAGCAGCAGTTTTTCCTTTATATTTAAGATATTTAGGATGTGCTGGATTTCTACCTATTCTTTCACAAGCTGCCGCAACATCATCTGTTTTAAATTCTTCGTGATACTTAGGAATAACAGTAGTTACACTAGTATATATATTACCGCGACTATCAGTATATTTATGTAGTCGTTCATCAAAATATATGATTTGATTGGTAATCATTTTTTTAAAAAATTATGATTTACACTACTACCTTTACCTCCATATTGTTTATAATATAATGGTAATATAATAGCTTTCTTTCTTTTTTGAATTTCATCATTAACCTTATCGTAAGTTTCTTCATCTACTTTACGTAGATCTTCAACTCCAAATTCTTCTTTAACTTCATTTTTTATAGCACGAATCATTTCTAATGATTCTCTATATTGAAAAGATCCTATCATAGGAATAGCAATATTCTTTTTATTAGCTATTGCTTTAACTATACTTTTATTTTGTTGATGTTGTATTTCTCTAATAATAAATTCTTTATCATTATCATTAAATCCATTAAGAAAACGTTTTGCATATATTCTAGCTTTACGTTTATGAGAATGAAAAGAAGGTAGAGACTTTTTTACAGCCTCTACCATATTCTTAAATACATCATCATTTGTATTCATTATATAGTGTGTTCTATATGTCCTTGTATTTGAAATTCAGGAAACATTCCATACTGAACAACATCAACTTTATTTTTACCATCTCTAAGAAGCATCTGAATCTCACTAGGCTTCATTGCTTTATATACTTCAGTAAGTTCTTTTATACTGTTATGATTACCTTCAACAGGAACGTCTTCATAAGCAGCCATAGGTTTAAATAAAATTTCTTCTCCTAGAACAAGATCTTTAACATTAGGTCCAATACCTGCAACAGTAAATTTTACTTCTTCATTAGCATCTTTTTCAGCGTCATACTTTCCGGTATTTAATGAAAGTATACTAGCTCTAAAATTCATCTTAATTAAAACATTATTACCTCTAGGTGTAATGTTACATAAAGATGTACCACGTTCAATTGTCTCCATTTTAAAATTAATTTAGTTTGACATTAAGTATATACAAAGGTATAAAATTTTATCTATATTTCAGTAATTATTGCGTTAAATTTTTGCTATTATAGTGTATATAATATAAAGGTATAAAGAGGTGTTTATTTTAGGTATGTTCACGTTTAATAAAAGAAAAAGCCCTAGATACTCTATCATTAGTATCTAGGGCAACCTAATCATTACAAAAAGATGTTTAAATAGAGTTTTAACTCAATGTACCCGAAGACCCAGTTCATTATCTAGTAGGCAATATATTATTACTTTCAATAGCATTTATTTTAACACTTATTTTGACCCCTATATTAGTACTAACTTAGTACTTATTATTACTATATTTATTGATCTCTTTATTTTCTTTAATATAGGTATCGTCTGTAAGACTATACAAATATATAAAATTTTTTTGATATATGCAAGAAAAATTTAATATTTTTTCATTAGCACCATCAAGAAAAGTTCATCTCTAGATAATTTAGCACTTATACAGAAATTAAATTTAATTTATATTATATTGTATATAAATACTAAATTTTCTATTAAATTTTATGATTATACTGTAGTCAATAGAAAAAATTGAACTATTAAATTTTATAGAAATAGAAATGTCAATAAAAATGTTAAAATAAGAGATGTTACTACAATTAATAACAGTACTATTGGAATAATTTATAGAAATCCCTATAAAAATAAGAGAAGTGATTGAAGGGAATAGAGAAGGATATAGATATAAATCTAGACGAGAACCTCCTGATACATCACCCCCTACTTGATCTTGACGAAGAAAGTCCCCGTCACTAAAAAATGGACTTATTCATAAATTAATTTCTAAACATTTTTAATTCTTAAAACATTATGAAAAAAATTGCCATTGTTCCTGTTAATTTTCTTAGGATTTATCCTGAAGAAAGGTCTGTTGAATCTGCAGTAAATAAGGTCAAAGGGACACGTGCAGGTGCGCTTGTATTTCGTGAAATGCTTCCTAAGAGTGAAGGACAGTCTGATAATAATGCCATTGAGCTTTCTGGTAAGCAAATTACTAACCTTGCTGCCATGCACGGAAATGCTATTCGTGGAAAAGGCAGAGACGGTTGGTTAGATCTTGCCACATATGTCGGTGTTTGTAAGAGTGTGGCTACTATTTCATATGAAGAACATGTGAAAGGCGATAAGTATGTGGACAGTGAAGGTAACGAACAAGTATATACCAAAACTACCATGCATTGTAATGTGGATAGTATTGTCCTTCCTGATAAGGTCACAGACGTTATTCTTACCAAGACCATTGAGAAGAATATCAACTGGAAAGATCAGGCTTCATTGATTGATCAGATACTGAATCCTACCAATACAGATCCGTTGATTGTTAAGGAACCTGCAGTGGACGGTTTAAAATAATCTTGTTCATGTGTCCGATATAAGAGCATTGCTATACATAGTAGTGCTCTTTTTTCATCGGCAGTGAGATACCAGTATTCATCTGGGAATTTATACTTAAGCTAAAGTTATGACACCTATAGTTAAACATGGTAAACGTGCATCTCAGATTAACGTTTCACCTATTTATAATGACACTGATATTAATATCAAGTGTGCAAGAAATGATAATGTTCTGTTAATTCAGAATGATCAATTAGTTGCTGTACTTACATTTCCAATAATGAAAGTTGTACGTGGAATAAGAATGATGTATCCAAATGTTAAATTAAATATGATATGAAAAGTGTATTTGAACTTATAGTTGAACATGATGCAATAGTAAATGCTGAGTTTATTGCAGGTATACTTGATATTAATGCAGGTCTTGATGAAAACGGAAAAGAAATAGAGATATGAAAAGAAAATTATCACAACATGAACAGATGATAAGGAAGTTTAAGAAATTTCTTTATGATAATGATGTTCTTACTGAATGGACAAGAACTGTAAATAAGCGTGGATTTTATGGTATGGATGTGGCTAAAGTGTTTAAAGAAAGACCTGCAAAAGAGTGGGTTAATAGTTTTCATTGGGGAGACTTTCCTTATTGGGCTGATTTATCTGTAAAATGGCATGAAGAGTTAAGTAAATAAAGTAAGACTCGCACCAGTATTCCTCCTAATCTTTTTTCTCTTACTCCTTCTCTTACTTTTTCATTCTTTTTTATCTTGTAATATCAGTCCTTTTTATATCATTAGTGCTATTAGCATCTATTTTATTTTTATCTCTATTGCCATTAAATGTTAATTTTAAGTTTTAAATAGATGCTTTAGCACTGTGATTTTAATGAAAAGAGTTAATTTATTTATGTTTTTTACAACTATTTAATAATTATTTACTATGAGAGCAATAACATTTGTATCAGCCTTATTAATAGCATTAGCTATATCTGGAAAAGATATTATAAATACTGATCTACCAACTTCATTTACGATATTTGGTATATTATTAGTTATAATGGATCTTGTTGATTGGGTTAAACAAAATAACTCAAGATAATTAACTATATGATCATTTAAAGAAACATGGAATTAAACCTATTTAATAATTATAACTATGGAAAAAGAAAGATCAATGCAAGCATTATTAAAAATAATGTTAGCAAACAAAGATTTATTTAATGCATGGCCTTGTAGTGGATTATGTTCATTAGTAGATAGATTACTAGAAAGAGAAATCATAACTCATAGTGAAAGATGTAAATTACATAATTATATTAAAGTACATAGACCAAAAAGAGGAATACATTATCAAAAACATATTATATATTCTTGGTATTGGCCTTTACATCAATGGAAACCACGTGAAGCATGGTTAAAAAGTAAGATACGAAAATCTTAATAACTATCTTTATTTAATTTTTACTTAATTCTATTTAATAATTATTTATTATGGAAAGAGATTATTATAGTCGTACTTTTGTAAAAGACGGTAAACTTATTAGAGAAGAAATTGTAGCTGAAATTTATGATGTTATCAAAATATCAGGTAATGCTATTATAAAAGAAGTAGGAGGAAATGGCAGATTTAAATTTACTTTAAATGGATCATTATATTCTACAGAATTTGAGCCAAATATATGTATGAATGATAGTCTCACACCTATAGATAATATTTATTATGATTATTCTGATGTCAATTTTAATATTAATATACTTAAAGAATGGTTTAATCTTTATATCAATAATATAGATAAAGAATCGTATTGGAAACCTATTTAATAATTAATATCTTTTACTAATAAATATAGTACAGATATTTAATCTTATTTAATTATGATAACACATAAACTTATTGAAGGAGAAACTAAATATCCTATTGGCAATCATATCGTATATAATTTACCTGTTATTAATAGCATGGCTAATGGTATTTTAGGTATTAAAAATATTTATTTTGCTGATAAAGATGGTTTAATATTGATATGTAGAGGATCATCTGGTTCTATTATTGCAGGAATAGTTGCAAATAAATTATTTTTTGAAATTGATAATATTACAATTATTCATATTAAGAAAGAAGATGAAGTCGCGCATAATGATGGTGATTTACATTATGGTATTATTAAAAATCAATTAATAGTTGTTATTGATGATTTTATTTCAACAGGTAATACTATATGGAAAATTATAGAAAAAACTAATATATTTATATTACCTAACAAATATGATATATTATGTGTAAGTGGTAATGGAGCAACAAGTTCATTAGAAGACTATTTTGAACATCAAATAATATCAAAGTAATGGAATATATAAATGGTATTTGTCATACTAACTTAGACGATTATGACTGTAGTAAAATTACGGTATTTGTAGCTATTCCTAATATAGGAGATAGTGTTAGAGTTTTATATAAAGGGCATTCTTCTACATTAAGAGTAGTACAAATAACTCATACTATAAGGAAATCTTATATTGGAGATAAAATTGAACCTGTTATTTTAATTGAATTACATAATTAAACTTCATTTATGAAACCAAGAGAATATATAATAAAATATAAGTTAGATACTATTCATGGTGCTAACAATTTTAATCATAATGAATTTGTATCTGATTTAACCATTGACTTCATGACATTACTTGAAGTTGGCAATGGTATGACTAATTATAAAGGTTTTGAAAATGCTGTTAGAGCAGTTAGAATGAAGTGGGACGGAATTAATAATAAAACACTTGGTCAAATACCTGAAAAATTATGGAAATATTTTTATGCTACTGTTATTATTGGATATAAGAATAAATTATTTCCAGAAGTTGTAAAGCAACAGGCTATTGAAAAAGCTGAAAAGAAAGCAAGATATGACGAATATAAAAGACATGAAGAGAGAGAAAGAAATATGTTTAATCCATTTTTTAGCATATTTAATTCAGATATCTTTGATGCAATACTTGCTAAAATATTTTTATCATCTTTAATTCCTGATACATCATTTGCTATTCTTAATCTTGAAAATACAGCTACAATTGAAGAAGTTCAAAATAAATATAGAGCTTTAGCTTTAATTCATCATCCTGATAAAGGTGGTGATAATGATATGTTTATTAAAATAACTGAAGCTAAAAATAAGTGTTTAATGTATTTAAAACGTAAAACTATTTAATTATGTGGAAAAAATGTAAAGTAGTATTATTACCTACTACTGAAAAAAGTTTTTTATTTACTAAATCAAATTATGATTTAGAATATAATCAAAAGAATCCTATTCATGGTATTAAATATTTAGGATGGAAACATCAACATCTTTATATTTTATCTGATGATAAAATTGAAAAAGATGATTATATTTATCATAGATTAGATTCTATAATTACTAAATTTGATGGAATTGATAATCCATCAGATTATGGTTATTATAAAGTTATTGCTTCAACTGATCAATCTTTAGATATTCAATTTAAAGATGGTAGTGGATCATATACTATGCCTGGTATATCTCAATCATTTATTAATACATACATTTCTGAATATAATAAAGGAAATAAAATTGAAACAGTAATGGTTGAATATTTAGCAGAAGATGAAGATTGGGATGATACTAAAGGCGCTGTTATTATTCCAATATCTTTAAAAGTGAATTCTGATAATAGTATTAACATAAAAGAAGTTAAATATACTTGGACAAGAGAAGAAATAATTGATATAATTCGTAAATATTCTTCTTATAAAACAAGAGAATTTACTTCAGATGATATTAATTGGATTGAAAAAAACTTATAATTATTAAAACAAAACAAATTAAATCTATTTAAATTATGAAAACAATTGTTGCTTTATTTATGATGATTAGTGTTATACTTATTAGTTGCACTAAAATTGATCTTACACTCGGACCTGGAAGTACAATTCCTATTCCATCTGGCACTTTTGTCAGTATTACTGATGATTCAAATCCTGATCCTTTTATTATTATTAATCCAACATTTGTTAATGGTGGTATTTGGAATGGTCGTGTTTGTTTTGATGATGCTTTTAATATAAGAGATTACAGCAATGTAAAGATAACAGTTAGAGCATATACTTCTAAAAATATTGAAGTAGGTTCAGCTGTTATTATTTATAATGCTCCCTATAAAGCAAATACACATATTGGTTCTAAATGTGCTATTCCATATGCTAATATTAGTAATACTGGATATAGACTTAATATTGAGATTTTAAGTACTTTTTAATACATAAAGATATGAAATTAATTAATGCTTCTAAAGAAGAACAAATTAAGGCGTTTACTAATTTCCTTAAAAAAAGGAGAGTATATAACGCTTTTATAAAAGGATTTAAATATAATCTATCATTACCGAAAGATAAACAATATTGTATTCATTGTTCATATACTACGTTAAATGATTTTTATAAAACAACTTCTGTAGACCGTTGGCTTATTGCTGGATTTTATTGGATACATGTAAAATGCTATAATACAGAATGGGTAGCATTATATGATTTATGGAGAAATAAGTTAGAAAAAGAGATATGACAACATTAGATAATCGTATACGTATTCGTATAATAATATTAATAATAGAAATTATATCTTTAATATCATTAATGGAATTTACTATAGGATGTACTGTATATCATCCTACAGAAGTATATACTCCTGACTATGATAATAGTGATTATGCTAAATGGAGATTTGAACAAAAACAACATTCCACTAACGCATATAATTATTCTCAAAGTGCTGAATTTAAAAAACAATACGAAGGTAAATCTGAAAGCTATAAAATTAATGCTCCTGATGCTAAATCTATTATCAATACAGAATACGATAGTATGAAAGATATCAGAAAGCCTACTAGTCCATTATTGCCTACAAATGATATTCGTGTTCGTGTCTGGTAGTAATTAAAAAATAGTATGAATAAGAGGACTAACAAGTTCTCTTATTCCTTTACTATTAAAATCATTTACTTTATTTTATTATTACATATAGTGTATGATATAAAAATATTTTATTAGCACTATTAAAAAAGTATTATCTTTAGTTTATTTATTCAAAAATTTTACTTAACTTTAAATTTATTTATTATGAAAACTGGTGAAACTATTAATGAAGGCACAATATTAGTAGCAATAGCTACACAAAGTACTGCTTGTGGTGTTAAATATATACATACAGGTTCAATTGTTAAAGTTGCAAGAGAAACTCCAGATTGGAGAGAAGATATAAAGGTTTACAGAAACCAAAAAGAAGAACGTGAAGATGATTGGAAGTATATAGATCGTTCTAAAGTTAGGCTTGCTACTCCAGGTGAAGAAGAATTATGGAAAAATAATGTAAGTTATCTTAAATATTTAAAAGTAAATTAATTATGGCAACATATATTAGTATAAATAGTATACTTGCATTAGCATTTCTTAGTGCATTAGTTGGATTTGGATTTAAACTTATGTTAGAACCAGATATGATATTTGGTAAATATAATGATTATCTTAATTATCTTGCCAATAAAGAATTTAAGACTATACATTATAGATTATTTGAATTTAAATTATGGTATAATACAATTGTTATTATTACATTTTACCGTATTAAATTACCATATTTTAATTTAAGTAATTCACATTATTTTCGTTGTGGTAAACATATTTCACATAGCAGATCTAAATTTCTATATTATATTACAAAACCACTTGGTAGATGTATTATATGTAATACTACATGGATTGGTATTATATTATCATTATTAATACTTGATATGCAATTTGAATTTAAAATATTAAGTACTATATGTGTAGGCTGTGCAAGTGCTGCATTAGTTACTATAATTACAGTAATTCATAAACGATTAATATCTATTTAAAATGATAACATTTAAACTTACTAAACAAAATTTCAGTAAGAATACATTTTTTACTGCTAAAAAGACTCCTATTTCTAAAACATTAAATAGTTTTGGTTATATATATAAAATTAATAAAGGAGTTGCTACTGCATTCTGGTATGATAACTATATTAAATCTGAATTAAAGTTCAAAATTAAAGAACTTATTTCAAATTATAAAAGTATTTATCCTTATTATAATACTTCTTTTATAAGAGGTAATATTTGGAAATATAGTTATTTAACTCTATTAAATCATATTCATAAGGATAATGGATTTAGTTGTATTAAAGTTGATAAAATGACTTATAAAATCAACCCCATAAAGAAAAGTAATGTGGAAATATGTGATGCTAGATATGTTCTAGATAATCATATTACTGATCTTAAAGGTAAAATTGTTAATATAACTAATCACAATCATCCTATTACATATGATATTAAAACATCTGAAGGTACATTTAATATGAACAGAAATTCATTTGCTATTGTACCACAGGATTATTTTATATTATTATCAATAAGATGTGGCTAATATGATATCTTTTATAAATAAAACTGTTGAAGCTCCTATTAAACTTCCAGGAAAGAAAGTTAAAGTTAAAGTTATTTGGAAGAATAATAAATTTCAAGGTAGAATTGGTAAGGACGTATATGATATTGATGGTTGGGATGATTTAAGTAAATGTAAGTATATTTATTCATTACCTACAAATACTTATTATACGCCATGGCATAAACGTCCTTATCTTCCACCTGAAGATAATGACAAGAATATTCTTGCGATGACTCTTCGTTTTTGGGGAAAATATTGGCAAGGAATGACTTTATATGGTAAGATAGTAGATAATGTATTTTATCAAAATCCTATTAAACATGTTGAATCCAATATTCCAAAAGTTACTGTTGAATAAATCTTCTATAAAACCATTTTTACAATGGTATTCTGGAAGATATCCAAATTCTATAGCATTATTTCAAGATCTTCCATTTGCATTTCAAATAGGAATTTATCTAGAGTATTTTGAAAGTATGTATAACCTTATTATTAATGTAACTACTAGGGGATACAGTATTCAATTTAGTGATAATAGAAAAACTCCTATTTATGGTGTAAATAATATGCAGTATAATCATTATAAATATGATCATACAGAACCTAAAAGTATTATTTATGGATATGAATTAGGTATTATTTGGTTATTTGAAAATTATGATTTACCATTTTAAACTATAATTATGAAAAAATTTGAATTTATTACTCTTCCAAATGGTCTTCCTTTATGTAAACTTATGCAATATAAGCCTACTAAAGAAAAATGTCAGATTACTAAAGTTAATCCAGAAGTTATTGAAACTAATTTAGAATATCCTAATTTTGGTAAATTATTAATACCTCTTACAGTGGATATTGTATTATTTCGTGAATTAGATGGTATTCCATATAAAGTTCCGATGAAAAATATAAGTCAGTATGATCTTACAGTATGGAATGAAAATATGAATCCATATAGAGTAGTAACATATAAAAGAAGAAAAACACCTGTTAGAACAATACTTTATACTGGAGTTATAAAATAAATTATAAAATCTAATAAATAAACATTATGAATTACGAAGAAAAACTTAAGATTGCTAATGAATATTTAGCTAGTATATGTGATTTTAGCTGGAACGATTTAGACGATATAAATAGTTTACATGATGTTAATAATAAAGAGGAAATTATAGCATTATGTGATGATAGACTTGAAGCATCTGGATTTATATTTGAAGATACAGATATAGTTGATGATACAGAAGAAGATGACGATGATGTATTTATAGATGAACCATTCTTATATTAATAATTGTAATATGCCAGATTTTATAAATAAAGTAGCAAAATATGGAGGATATGGATTTACACCAGATCAAGAAGAAGCTCTTGATTTGTTAGATGCATGGTACAGAAATCCTAAAGATCTATTATTTACACTAAGTGGTAGAGCAGGTACTGGAAAAACATATCTTCTTAAATGTTTTATAGATGATATTGTTAAACATCCTATTTGTGTGTCAGCACCTACACATAAAGCAGTAAGACAAGTAGAACGTAGTACTGGTCGTAAAGGAAAAACATTACAAAGTTTACATGGTTTAAAACCTAATGTTAATTTAGAAGATTTTGATCTTAATAATGTTAAATTTGATCAACTTGGTAATCCTACTATGAATAACTATAAAATTGTAGTTATTGATGAATGTAGTATGGTTAATATAGGATTACATGATCTAAATATTAGAAGAGCAAGAGATTTAGGTATTAAACTATTATATGTAGGCGATCCTAAACAATTACCACCAGTGAGCAAAAATAATGAAAGTGATGCAGATATAAGTCCTACATTTAATGTTAAAAATCATTACGAATTAACAGAAATTATAAGACAAGCTAGCGATAACCCTTTAACTGAATTACTTGAATTAGTAGTAAAAGATGTGGATAATGAAACTAATAATTTTATATCCTATTTATTAAAAAATCCTATTCAAGTTAATTCAAATGGAGAAGGATATAAAGTCTATAATAGTATGCAAGATTTTGTAACTTCAGCTATTGATTGTTTTAAGAGTGATGAATTTAGCAAAGATCCTGATTATGGTAGAATTGCAGCATGGAAAAATGATACAGTAATGGGATATAATACAGTAGTAAGAAATGCTGTATCTGCTCATTTTAATGGTGGAGTTCCTACAACTGAATTGATTGATCTAAATGATCTATTAATAGGATATAAAACTATTACTGATGAATTTAATGAAACTGTAATTATTAACAGTGAAGATTATGTTGTTAATAGAGTTATTCCTAGAATGTCAGAAGGTGGATTTAAATCTTATGCTGTAACAATAATGCCAAGACATGGTGGCAGAACAGTTGATGTTGACGTAGTAGATTATAGAGATAAGTCATTTTTAGTTTACTATGAATTGCTTAAACGTAAGTATTTTAATGCTAAATATTCTACATATAGTAATAGATCAGCTAAATGGAAAACGTATTACAAGTATAAAGATAATCATTTGACTTTATTTACATTTCCAATAAAAGAAGGAGATACAGCAAAAGCATATGTTACTAAAGATTTAGATTATGCGTTTAGTTTAACAGTTCATAAATTACAAGGTAGTACAATTCAAAACACCTTTGTTGATTTAAATGACATGTTATATTATAGTACAGGTAGATTAGTAGAAAATAGTAGTTGGCATCCTGGCGCTACAACTATTAGAAATAAGCTTATTTATACTGCAATTAGTAGAACAAGTAAATTTTGTAATATTTATTTAAACTTAAAATAATGAAAAAAATAATAACACAAGTAGAACCAGATTTTATTTATTTAGATAATCTTGTTGGTAATGAAATAGTAGCATATAAATGTAAAGGCAACACACATGCTATATTACGAAAAACAGTCGCAATTGATAGAACTCGTATAAATAAATATATATTTGGTTTTGGTTTTATCAATCTTAGTTATCCTGGATCATCAGCTTCATTTGTTTCTGAAACTAACATGAAAGATTCTATTAAAAAAGCTATTGCTTCTGGTAGAGAAGTATTTGTTTTTAATAATGAAAAAGATTTTTGTCTAGCTATTGTAGATAATTTGTTTTAAGATGAAAGATTTAACAGATGGTAAATTAGATGAAGCATTAAAATATGCTGAATCTATAAAAGATGATTCTCTTCAAAAATGTTTAGATAGACTTAAGCATTATGAAGAAACTTATAAAGATGGTGGAGATAATATAGAAACTGAAATAACTACTGATTTTGCTCCATATTCTTTCTATTTTGTTAGATTTAGACAGAATACTCCTGGATTTATATCTAATGGCGGAATTATATTTCATGGTAAACATGATAATGGTGGAGATGGCTCTTCACCTACATTTAGTGTTAATTTAACTCCGACTAATGGTTGGGCAATACATACTTAAAATGAGTTTAAGTGATTGTTCTAAATGTTGGGAAACACCATGTAGTTGTGGTGAACATTGGAAAGATGCTTCAGACAATACACTTTATCAATATGTTATTAGTGTATTTAATTTTATTAAAAAAGATAGAGCAATCTATATTTTAGAAAGAGTTATATTGTTTATTAAATCTAAAAAGGAATAAATGATAGAATTTACTTGTTCTAAATGTGATATTTGTCTTATAAATAATCATAAACCACTTATTGGTGATGGTAATTTAAATGCGAATGTTATGTTTATTGCCAGAAATCCTAGTACTTTTGAAATAAAAAACAACATTCCCCTTATAAATAAGGATGGAATGTTGTTTCAAAGGTATTTAGATTTATTTAACTTTAGTAGAGATATTATTTATATTACTAATTCAGTTAAATGCAGAACTCCTGGTCATAGATATCCTACAGATCAAGAAATTTATAATTGTAGAGAATATCTAGATAATGAAGTTAGACATATTAATCCTAAAATAATTGTTTTATTAGGAGAGACTGCTTTAAGGAGTTATTTTAAATTAGCATTTACTGGAACTACGGTAAGCATAAATGATATTAATGCTAAATATATGATACATAACGGAAGAGTCATATTATTTATGATTAATCCTGCTCATGCTGTAAATTCAGCATCAAATAGATTAGCTCTGTATAATGCTTTTCTATCATTACTTAGTTTATATAGAATAATTAATCCTGGTCATACTGTTAATTTTAATTTATAAAAAGATGAAAGTAATATTATTAAGTGTTTTATTATTAATTGTCTGTTGTTCTACAACTACAAATGATAAACTTTTTCCTATTGTTGCAGAAACAGCTAGATTATCATTTGGTATTGGATACAAGACAGCATATACTAATATGCAATATAATAAATCAATGTTAGATAATTATAATGATAATTGGAAACAAGATTCTATTAAATTTGAAAAAGTTATACTTACATTACAATAATTACACTATATATTATCCGAATAATATAATACTAAACCTTTTAAATTATGTATTATGAAGAGACTCTTAATAAGTATCTCGATGTTATTAATACATTATGTTTTGCTTGCTCCAACAATTTCATTTTTTATTCATCTTGATTTAGAAGATAAACTAATTAATAATTGGAAACAAGAAAAATATAATGTTGAATTTAATCGTTTTATTGATTATTTAGGATATAAAGAATCAAGAAATGATTGGACTGCAATTAATAGCATTAATTGTTTTGGTGAATGGCAATTTTCATATCCTACTTTAAAACACATGGGGTATGGACATATTACACCAGACAAATTTAGAATAAATCCTTTAGTATTTCCTAGAGAACTTCAGCTTAAAGTATTAAAAGAATTCATTAAAGCAAATGAAATAGCGTTGTTTAAATATCAAGGTTATTTTGGAACATATATTAACGATATTCTTATAACTAAAGCTGGATTACTTGCGGCAATGCATTTAGGAGGATTAGGTTCCATGCACTTGTTTGTTACTTCTAATGGTATTGTAGATAAACAAGATATGAATGGAACAAAAATTTCAGATTATATTAGAGAATTTAACTCTTATAATCTATAACAAATTAAACATTTTTAATAATTATTCATATGGTAGGTGCGTATTATGATATAGAAGTATTTAGTAATTATGTTAGCTTTTTGTTTCTGGACATGACTACTAAACAGGAATGGATAGACATGTATATTGATGCAGACATTAATAAAGATGTCGAAACGAAGAGATACGCACTTACTCATATGAATTATAAGTGTTTTATTCTTCATAAAGATCAATATGATGCTGTTGAATTTTTTGAATTTATGAAAGATATTAAATTACTTATAGGATTCAATAGCATTAAATTTGATGATCTTTTGGTTATGAAGATGTACATAATGAAAGATGTTGTATTAGAACCAAGTACACATTGGTGGGCTATAGAGAGAATGAAAATGTTATCTGATGAAATTATAGGTAATAAGGATATTAATTACAAATGGATTGATGAAGACTTAAAGAAGTTTAAACAATGGTGGACAAGTATTGATCTATTAATGTCATTATTTGAAACAATAGCTAGAAAGAGTTTAAAACAAGCAGCTATTAATATAAAATGGTATAGAATAGAAGATTTACCGTTAAAACCAGATAGTAATGTTAATATTGATCAATTTTCTAAAATATTTGATTATAATATGAATGATGTTCTTATTACTAGAGCATTACATTTAAAAAAGAAATCAGAATTTGAATTAAGAATAAATATCGGTGCTAAATATGGTGTAAATGTATTGACTTCTAATAGAAGTACAATAGCTGATAAATTAATGGGTAAATTTTATTCCGAATATACTGGATTAAAGTATTTTCAGTTTAAAGATTTAAGAACTTATAGAAGTGTTATTAATTTTGGAGAAATTCTTAATCCTAGAATTAATTTTATTACACCTAGTTTAAAGCGGGCATATGAAGAAATAATGAATACTGATTTTCATGTTGATAAAAAATATTTAAAAAAGATAATATTCCATGAAAAAGGATATAATATAAGAACTGGAGGATTACATAGTATAGATCGTCCAGGTAGATTTGAAGTTGATGCTACAAATAAATTTTTACGTGATGCAGACGTTAGTAGTTATTATCCAAGTTTAGTATATAATGAAGGGGTATGTCCAGCACATTTAGCTAGATTAGCATTTTTATCTATTGTATTAATGATAAAAAATGATAGATTAAAATATAAAGACGATGCTAAGTTATTTAAATCACTTGCTAGATATGCAGAAGCTAAAGATGCTAAAACTGGTGCTGATGCATTAAAGATTGTAGCTAATAGTGGATTGTTTGGTAAAATGGGATATGATGGTTGGTTATTAGATCTTAAAGCAATGTATCAAGTAACACTTAATGGTCAGTTATATCTAATGATGTTAATTGAACAATTAGAAGAATCTGGAATAGAAGTAATCAGTGCTAATACAGATGGTATCATAGCTAAATTTGATAAGACTAAATTACAAAATTACAATGATATTACAACTGCATGGCAAGCATATACTCAATTACAATTAGAGTTTACTGATTATATTAAATACGTAAGAACATCTGTAAATTCATATATTGCAATAAAGAAAGAATGGTTAGAACATCCTGAAATGGAAGATGTTATTAAGCGAAAAGATGAATTTATAACTGAGGTTGAATTATCTAAAGGATTTAATGCGCCTATAGTTGCTATTGCAATTGATAAATTAATTGTAAATAATATTCCTATTGAACAAACTATTCGTAATCACACTGACATTTATGATTATTGTATAAGTGTTAAAACTGGAGATGTATATGATAAGCAATTACATACTATTCAGAATGGAGAATTAGATGTAATGATGTTATCTAAGAATTTAAGATATTTTGTATCTAATAAAGGAGGAACATTACTTAAACATAAAACAGATAATAATAATGTAGATAAATATGCTAATATGATTAAAGGTGTATTGATAACACCATTTAATGATTATTTTAGAGTTGATAATATGAATGAATATGACATTAATTATCAATATTATATTAAACGTGCTACTGATTTATTACTTAAAATAGAAGGTGAATATAGTAAACCTAGAGCAAGTAGAGTGTTTAGAGGTAGTAAGAAAAAAGGTGTTGAACAAATTGGTAAACTATTTGATAATATTTAAAATATGGAAGAAATTACAATTAAACAACAAGATGAAGAACAATTTGGCATTTGTGAAGAAATTGAAATATATACAATGTTTTATAGATGTCCTAATTGCAATGATCCTATCTCTTCAGCATTTGAAATAGCTGAAGGTTATAATTATTGTCCTTATTGTAGTATCAAAATTAATTGGATTAAATAATATTTAATTATGGCAAAAAAATCTGAATATAAATGTGTTCTCTATGAAAAAGGAGATAAACTTGTATCTAAATTTAATAATTTGTTTGATGAAAAACTAATTCTTGAAGTTGAAGATACTGAATTAACGTATGTTGGTATATATCCTACATTATTTATAAAATTTGTAGGTAAGCCTAAAGACATTAGTGATTTATCTAATTATTATGTTCCTGCTGGAGAAACAGTAGAAAAGTATAAAGATGGATTAAAATATTTTAATGAAGCTAAAGTAAAAGCTAAATCTGAAAAATCATCTAAAACAGAAATAACATTTACTAGAAGATTTAATCCTAAAACAGATTCTTTAACAGCAGAAGATCTAAAACCTAGAATTATGCCAAGAGGATTTTTAAATGGTAGACCACAAACAACTAAAGAAAATTAATTAACTTTAAATTATACTAAAATGAAAGATCAAAGACTTACAAATATATTACTTATATTTGTTACAATATGTTTAATAGTTACTAGTATATTATTATATTTCAGTTCTAAAAGAATAAATAATTTACAACAAATTGAAACTATGTATATAGTTTCTCAGGATAGTCTTAGATTTGAAAGAAGTAAAAATAATGAGCAAACTGCTACTATTGAAGTTCTTACTTCTGAAAATACAGCATTATTTACAAAATTAAAAAGCAGTGATGCTAGTATAAATAGATTACAAAATCTTGTAAAAGAATACGAACTTAAAATAGGAAAATTAAATACTGCTATTGTAACAAGTAATACTACAATTGTTAACTTACAAGATAGTATAAAATCTATTATTATAGGATATACTAATAATATAGATACTCCTTCAATTACTTATCCTATTTATAATCGTAAATTTACTAGAGAATGGTATAATGGTGAAATTACTATGGGATTAACAAAACTAGACTTAAATATTAAAATCAAAAATGATTATGATGTTACTATTGGTGGTGAAAAAGTTAGTCTATTTAAAAGAAAGATGTATGCTAATATTACTAATCTTAATCCAGATACTGAAACTACTGTAATGAAAGTATATCAAAAACAAGAAGTTAAAACTAATACATTAAAAACATTCGGTATAGGAAGTGCGGTAGGATTTGCAGTAGGATTATTAATACTAAAATAACTATGAATTTAAAAAAATCTATTAATTTCGCTAAAGAAATTAACAAAAAGTTGAGAATAAAACCTAGATACGATGAATATAATCGTTTTCATGTAAGAAGGTATAATACATTACTTAGAATTTATAAATACATTAATGAAAATCATTTTCTAATGTACGCACAATGTAATATAAAACATTGTAGTAGAAGTAATAATGGCAAAGGTCATTTCTTCTATGATTTATATAATAGAGATAACGATATATTTATAACATATTACACATGAATTTAGACATTACAAAAAGAGACAGACAAGTTGAAGCATCAACCAGATGGAGAAATGCTAGAGGAATTGGAACATTAGTTCATCCAATGAGATTTGGTAAAACATTTGAAACAATATCATTTATTATAAATCCACATTTAAATGTTAATGTTGGAAATACAGTAATTGTAATTGTTCCATCTGATATTGTAAATAAACATTGGGAAGATAATCTTAAGTCATATTGTGTAGATTTGCTTAGAGTTACTATTATTTCAGTAAATTATGCAGTTTTAAATAAGATAGAAACTAGTTGCACATTATTAGTCGTTGATGAATTACATAAATATACTAATACTCCTGAAAGAAAAGCTGTAATTGATGGAACTTTAATAAAACATCATTATAGATTAGGACTCACTGGAACATATCCAAATAGTATTAATTGGATTGAAGAATTATATCCTATTGTAGATATTATTACTGAAGAAGAAGCGATAGCTAATAAATGGACTAGTCCTTTTATAGAATATAATCTACTTCTTGAATTATCTGCAATTGATAAAGCTAAATATGAAAAATTTAGTAAGCCTATAAAAGAAACTCTTGAACTATTTAAACCACTTCTTTCTATATTAGTCAGAGAAGAGAATAAAAGAATATTTGAAGATGAATTTTCTCTAATTACAGCATGCACAAAAGGGTTTTCTACAATAAGTTTATCAGGAAGAGATAAATGGGTTACTTATGACCAATTATGTAATACAATAGCGTATCTATTAGGTTGGCATAAAGACTTAGATATAACAATCCCCGTAAATGAAGAATTGCATAAAATTTGGTGTCCTATTGCTATACATAACAGAGCCAAAGTATTTATAGATTTTGTTAGAAAGAGAAATGATATTCTAATTGATAATAATATTAAATTAGAAGTTATTGGTGATATAATTGAAAGAAATCCTGTACCTACAATATTATTCAATGAAAGTACAGTATTTGCTGATAGATTAACAAATTATCTTAATAACAGATTTAAAGATACTTTTAGAGTTGCTTGTTATCATTCTAAAATTGATTCTAGAGAAATGATAGATCCTACTACAGGAGATTGTTTCAAATTTACTACTGGAGATAGAAAAGGTAAACCTAAAATATTAGGTAAGGAATCAATTAAGAAAATAGTTATTGAAGGATTTAGAAATGGATACTACAATGCATTATCTACTGCAAAGTCTTTAGATGAAGGATTAGATATTCCTAAGATTGAACAAGTAATATGTAGTGGTGGAACTACTAATCCAATGACCTATCAACAACGTACTGCAAGAGGAAAGACTGTAGATTTTTACAATCCTGATAAAATTACTAAAATATATAATCTTGTATTTGATGATTTTAGTAATATTGATGGTGAATTAATCAAAAGTAGGGATAAAACAAAGCTAATTTTGAGGCAACAATCAACAGGAAGCTCAATAAAATGGATCAAAAATTTAGACGATATAAATATTGATACATCCGAATAAAAAAAGTTAGATTTTCCTTGCAAGTTTGAAAAATTGAATGTATATTTGAATAACAAATCAATTATGGAAAGTACAAATAATAATAAAGTTAGTGTAATTACTAATGATCTAGATGCTACAATACATGCATTTGAAAAGATCAAAGAAGTAGCTACATATTTAGCTACTAGTGAAGCCTTCACTAAAGGATTTGAAATTAGAGATAAAGATGGTAATATTATCATAGATGAAAATACTGGAAAACCTAAGATAAATATTGCTGATGTTGCATTATGTTTAATGACAGGTCACGAATTAGGTCTTAATATGGGTGGATCATTACTGTACGGTAAAAAACTTAATCAATCTACTTATATGAGTATTATGAAAGGTAAAGGATTAGGTGTTGATATTGCAACAGCTATTGAAAAAATAATTACAATACCTAGTAAAAATGGTAATACTGTAAGTTATACAATGGTAGATATAATTAGTGCTAAACTAATGCAAAATCAAATTACCTTTCTACCGTTTATAAAAAATTATGCTCCATACTATATCTATAGAGATGCTGATAGGAATGAATTAGAATTAGATAAAATTTTAGATAAAGATACAGATAATCTTCTTGATAAATATGAAGTAGTTAATTTGTCAGATACTCCTGATAATATTAAAATAAAAGTTAAAGAGATTAAAGATGCTAGTAAAATAGTAATTACTAAAGAACAACATGGATATTATACAAAAGCAAAATTTACTCGTAAATATCCAGATGGTAGTACAGTAGTTCATTATCAGAGATTCAGTACATTAGATGCAGAAAGAGCAGGATTACTTCCTACATATGGTTCTGATGCTAATGATAAAAGTAAAATTGTATTACTTTCTCCAGGTAAAGATAATTGGATTAATAATACACCACAAATGTTAGCTAATAGAGTAATATCTATTGGCGGTAGAATAATTGGAGCAGACTTACTTAATGGTATTTATACTAGAGAAGAAGTTGTAAGTGCTGGTATAGTAAGTGAAAATGAAGCTCCTATAGTTGATGCTGTAATTGTGTAATAAAGCGAGATGATTAAGTGATTATTTTAAAAAGTAACATCGCAACAGATAAGGATTTTTCCTAATAATGCAATAATGCAAATAGGCGATATAATACATAATCATAAATAAAGTACTAATCATCATAATTCTTTTTATATTTCAATTTTTATTTCTTATTGTTAAACTTAAAATTTTAAAACAATGAATTTATCTAGATTTTCAAACTCTTTTGTTGGTAAGACAGTAGCAAGTGGTAGCAAAGTTCAGGGAAGTGCATATCCTACATTGACAGCAACGTCCACTAAGGACAAATTTGTTCTTAATGGAAAAGCATTGGCTCTTATGGGATTATCAGAAGGGTCTAATGTTGTTATGATTGATATGAACAGAGGAGAACAGGTTGTTGATGATTCTAATGCTCGTTGGTATCTTACTCAGGGTTGGGATAAGGGAAAAGGACAGACCGAAGGTGCTAAAATAGGTAGGAATGGTAGTTTTTCATATGCTGGAATTTATTCAGCTATTATGATGAATAATCCTGCTATATCTGAAGCTAGTATAAAGGATATGGTTGCTGCAGGAAAAGGTATTACTCGTCAGACTGGAACTGCTGATGCTCCTAAAGAAGCATTTATTGCAACACAGAAAGTAACTTTCAAAGTAGAAAGGCTTATTCAGCCTAATGAAGTTGAAGGTGAACCTGATCTTACAGAATTTGAAGTTGCTAAAGGTATATTCCAGCCTGTATTTGCTCTTACAGAAATGGATATCGTTGCACATACTCCTCGTGCAGAAGGAGAAGAAGATGATGCTACTGACGAAGCTACTGAATAACATTATTTTAATTCATAAAACACAAGGAGTAGTTAACATAACTACTCCTTCTTTTTAATCATTACTTAATAAATATATAATTATGGGATTACTTGATTTAACAGTACAAGCAACTAGTAGACTAGGATTGGAACCTATTAAAAATCCAGCAGGTGGATATATGTTTGAAGGTTGTGTTCCTACAAGGGTTATTGATTTTCATACTGGAACTCAGAAACATGAGAAAGGTGAATTTAAAGAAATGGATGTTCCTGTATTACAGATTGAATTTGAAAATTTTAAACTTAATCTTAATGATCCTGACAGATTTTATACACATACTTTCAAAATAGTTGGAACAAAACAACTTGTAAAAGGAAGTTCAGATATGTATGAAGATAGACCTAAAGTAGATGTTGAAGCAGACATTCTTACATTATGGAAATCTATCAAACATTTTCTTGAAAATCTTATTGGAAGTCCTAACTATAGAAATATAGTTAATGTTCCTAAACAAGATCAGATTAAATATTTTGATCTTCCTGCTGAAGGTTCTCCTAAAGAAAGAATTGATGCTTTTAAATCGTTTTTTGATTATCTTGTTGCTTTTGTCAATGGTGATGGAAAAGATATCAAATCACAGATTGTAGATGCTACTGGAAAAGGTCTTCCGATGTGGATAAAAA
This sequence comes from Candidatus Omnitrophota bacterium, assembly GCA_023229385.1. Lineage (GTDB taxonomy): Bacteria > Omnitrophota > Gorgyraeia > Gygaellales > Profunditerraquicolaceae > UBA6249. Next base: position 23,076 of record JALNZI010000015.1, read on the forward strand.
TGCTTCCTAATTATGATAAAGATAGCAAACGAAATGCTAAATATTATGCTATCTCTAGATTTATCAATCAGGGAGTATTTGAACCTATGAAAGTAGATAAAGATCTTCCTGTTGGTGGACCTAAAATTATTAGAGTTAAACCTACAGAAAGTTTAGCTTTAAATGCAGCAGCTGCTCCTGCTCCTGCTGGATATACTCCTGGTGGACAATCACTTCCTGGTTCGATTGATCCTTCAGTTGCTGCTCTTTTGAAATAAAATTGTAATATGAATTAAGGGATAGTAATTTTTTACTATCCCTTTTTTATGTTTATATATGCAAGTATTTAATAGTAATGCTCTTAAGAAAGAAATATTAGAAAATTATGACCAAGTTAGTATCTTTGCTTCATATCTAGAAATACCTGAAAATGATATTAATTATTGTTTAGAAAATAAGAATTATAAAATTAGTAATCCATTACGAATAGATAGAAATCCATCATTGGGTTTTATGGCTGTAGTAGATAAGACAACTAATTTATATAAACTTAAAATGTATGATTGGGCAGATTCTGATTATCGTGGTGATATATTTGATTTAGTTGGAAAGTTACGTTCTTTGAATCCTAATAAAGGTATTGAATTTGTTACTATATGTAAAGATATTATATATAGTATGAAACATAAAACTTTACAACATAACACTACTCAATTAACTCTTCCTAAACAAGATATATTTACATCTATTCATATAGAACCTAGATTATGGAATAAAAAAGATATTACATTATGGAATAGTTTTGGACTTCCCTTTAATGAACATAGTCACATAATTTTTCCTTTAGCACACAGTTTTATTTCTAATTATTGTGATTATACATATGATGAAAATGATCCTGGATATGCATGGATTAGCGGATATTATGACAATCAGACATTATATACTTTATATTTTCCTTTTAGAGATGGAAAAGATAAAAGTAAACCAAGATTTAAAAAGAATAACAAATTTTATCCACTTGAATGTATTCATGAACTAAAACCTGCTGATATATTAGTTATTACTAAAGCATATAAAGAGAAATTGTTAATAAATAGACTCATTCCAAAACTTGTATTACAACATACTATACAAGTTAGTAATTTCACATCAGAAACTATTGTATTATCTGATAATTTTGCACTTAAATTGTATGATATTTATCCTACAGTAATAACTAATCATGATTTTGATTTAACAGGATTGAGAAGTAGTAGACAGCATAAACAAAAGTATGGAATGATGCGATTTATTCCTACTAATGGAAGATATGGAACTTATAATTACGGAGGTAAAGATTTATGTGAAATTTATGATAATAAAGGTATTCATTATTGTATAGATCTTTTACAAGATGTATATAATTATATTAAACAGCAAATTGAATTAGAAAATGAAATTAATTAATCACATTATGAAAAAAGTATATCCTATTAATCCTATTGTTGAGCATCTTGATACTCAAACAGATAAGAAAAATCCTTCTATTGAGCGTATGGTTTTATTTACACCTTTAACCGAAGATCAATATAATCATTTAGATTCTGCAATGACACGATATGCTACATTATTTAAAAATGATATTAAAAAGCAAGAAATGAATGATGCTTTGTATAAACAACATCATTTTACATTTGATGGTATTTTAGCAGTAGGTGATACTCAAATGGATGTAAGACAAGCAAATACTCTTATTCATTCAATAAAAACACGAATAAATGGTATTGAAAAAAATAATTATAAATGTTTTGTTAACGCAAATTGGCAAGAGTCTAATGATGCTAATATTATATATCATGAAGACGGTGGTTGTAGTTGGAACTGTTTAATACAGAAATTAAAAAATCCTAAATATGGAGTTATATTTAGTATTCCTTTACGTGATAAATCTAAATTTAAAATACAATGAATACATTTACAATTACAGATGCTCATAAAGAAGAATTATATAAAATAAGTCTTAATCATTATCAAAATTTATCTAGATTAAGACTTAATAATGGACATAAGCTATTTAAAATAGATGTAGAAAGTGGTAAATTAAATACTGCTATATATACAAATATTGGTAGTAAAGTAGTTGTTACTCCTGAATTAGGACAAATATATATAGGAGCATTAAATGAAAAGAATGCACTAAAGAAGTTTATTAAAGTGTTACAGTATGTAAATACTGTAGTTGAACATAATAAATCTGCACATCTAACTTTAGAGGGGGATCACGAAATTATTAACGCTAAATCTAATAATACACAATAAAATGCAGACATTGTATACAATAGAAGATAAAGAATCTGGAGGAGTTAAAACATTACTTCATGTTTCTAGTTATACTAGTGCTGGATTGGCTGTTGTTGTTTATACGTCTGACGAATATGGAAATCATAAAAGTACAGTTCGTAAAACATTTAGTAATAAAATAGATATTGCTTATCATACTGCTCTTAGAAAGAAAATAAAAGCAGAAGGTGGTATAATTCATACGAGAATATCATATACACCATTATCTAAAACTACTCAGTTAACTACTCCTTATCCAGGAAGAGATGCTAAAGGAAGATTTATAAAATTAAAAAAGTAAATAAAATGGAATATTTAGTTATTGAATTAGATACTGTACCTCACATTATTACTATCAATGAGGTAAATATTACTAAAACACATATCGAAGGAAGAAGTGGCAATTTTAATAATGGTGGTGAGCCTGTTATATTTAAAGATAAAAACACAGCATATAGAATAGCTACTGAATGTAGAAAAGGATTAGTATATCCTATATTTGATGTTATGAAAACATTAGAAACTATAAAACTTAAAATGAAAAGTGGTGATTATTATAGTGATCTTAATGCAGTAGATGAATTATTAAATATGTTAAATGAAGTAGTATGACACAAGAGGAATATATACGAAATCTTTATTATAGACAACATAGTAGAGGATTTATTAATCCTTTACATCTATTTATTAAAGAACGTATTAAACATGATCTTACTACTGCACAAAAAATTATTGTTTATAAATTTTTAATTAATTTAGAATTATGTCAGATAATATAAATAATGAAGTTCCATATGAAACTAAGTTTGAAGATGGAACAGAAATAACAGATTATTTAGCAGTTGGAGTTGCTGAAGGATTTGAAAGTAGTGATGGTAAAACAGATAGTATTAAAGCATGGAGTTATATTTGTGGTAAAGGATTGTGGAAAGGACTTCAAGGCTGGTTTGGTAGACAAGTTAATGAATTTATTACACTTGGTATTTTTGATCAGAATGGACAAATGGATTGGGATGTATATGATGACTTTATAAATCAATAATTATGAAAGTAGGTACTAAAAGTTTGTTATTTGGTGCACATCAATTTATACTTCATCCTATATTTGTATTTATAGCGTGGTGGAAACTTTATGGATTTCCTAAAGATCCTAGATTATGGGTTGCTTTTATAGTACATGATTGGGGATATTGGGGAAAACCTAATATGGATGGAAAAGAAGGTGAAACACATGTTGAATTAGGTGCTAGAATAATGAGTAGATTGTTTGATGATAAAGGTATAATTATATCAAAAGAAAAATATCAAACTACTAGATATTATAAAAGTTTAAATACTTTTAACTATTGGTACAATTTTAATCTTTATCATTCTCGTTTTTATGCTAAAAATAATAATCAGCCTATTTCTAAATTATGTGTAGCTGATAAATATGCATTTTGTATTCCGCCTAAATGGTTATATATGCTTCTAGTTAATATGTCTGGAGAAATTTATGAATATATGGATATATCTAGACAAAGAAGTGGTAAACCACCTATTAAAGATAAAGATATATGGTATGATCATGTATATAAATATATGGTTGATTGGGTTAAAGAAAATAAAGATAAAGTATTATGATAATAAAAATAAAATTTAAAGGAATAGATAGTTGGAATAGACCAGTATTTAAAAATATTGAATCTAATTCTCATTATGGTAGTGTAACTACTTTATTTGATTATGAAGATGACCCTGATAAAATAATTGCTTATTTTAAAGAAAATATTCATGAACTTGAATATTTTGGTGGTAGATTTGATTGTGAACCTCATGGTGGTTTAGATAGTAGAATAAAATTAGAAATTGTAAATTAAATAAATATGATAATAGGGATTAGTGGTAAAATAGGAAGTGGATAATAAGAATATTTGGTAAAATTTTAACTTTTTATTTGTTTATATGGAAAAAGTTTATTATTTTTACAGGAAATAAATTAATTCAATTTAATTATGACTACTATATATAATCTTAAAGATCCTAGAAATGGAGAAATTTATTATGTTGGATGTACTAAAAATATTCAACAACGGATTAAAGCTCATTTAAATCCTGCTAGAGATTTAATAACTCCTAAAAGAAAATGGATAAAAGAATTAAGAGATATAGGTTTAAAACCTTTATTTTCTATTTTAGAAGAAGTTGATGATTCTATTGCATTAGAAAGAGAAAAATATTTTATTCAAACTTTTAGAAAATTAGGGAGTCCTTTAACTAATACTGGTAATTTTGATTATAATGGTAATCAGACTAGTTTTCAAAAAGGAGAAAATAATATTCCTATTATTGCTATTTCATTAGATGGAACATTTTTTAATTCATATCCTTCTGTTTCTAGTGCTGCTAAAATAAATAATACTACTGATAGTAATATTAGTAGTGTCTTAAGAAAAATAACTAAAACAGCTAAAAATTTAATATGGGTATATGAAGATGAATATTATGATTTAACTGAAGATGATATAAATTCTTTAATTACTAATGCATTAGATAATTCTACTAAAGGTGGAAAAGAAACACAATTTGAAGAAGGACATACTCCTTGGAATAAAGGAAAAAGTATTAAAATAAAAGGAGATAAACACGTTTTTCAATATAGTGGAAAAACAGGAGAATTTATTAAAGAATGGAATACTGCTAAAGAAGCGGCTACTATTTTAAATGGTAATGAAGAAGCTATAGGACAATGTGCTAGAGGCAAATTAAAAACCTCTAATGGATATATTTGGAAATATACTAAATACGATAAAGTGGAAGCAATTAAATATAATAAACAAACTGCCGCTTGTCATAGTAATAAATTAAATTAAAATAATATGGCTATAATTGGTGTGTCGGGGAAGATAGGTTCAGGTAAAGATACATTAGGTAATGTTATACAGTATCTTAGTTGTAATTCAGAAGAACATTTTAAAGAAGATATTGAAATGGGTACTTTAGAAGGAGAAATGAAAGAAGCTCCTGAATTTAGCGAATGGAAAATTAAGAAGTTTGCTGATAAACTTAAAGAATGTGTTAGTATAATAACAGGTATTTCTAGAAAAGATTTAGAGAAAATAGAAGTAAAAAATAGTACTTTAGGAGAAGAATGGATAAGATATGGTTATGCAGATACTTTTTATAGAGATATGGATGGTAAACCAATTATGAATAATAAACAATGTACTAAAGAAGAATATCTTGAGCATTATAAAACTAATTGGCAAACAGCATATAAACATGAATATACAGTTAGAGAATTATTACAATTATTTGGTACAGAAGTAGGTAGACAAATTCATAGTGACTTCTGGATTAATGCTTTGTTTGCTGATTATAAACTAATTGATCATAGAACAATGCAAGATCCTGATGATAGTAATATTACTTATCCTTCGTGGATCATAACAGATTTACGTTTTCCAAATGAGCTTAAAGCAATAGAAGATAGAGGTGGAATTACTATTAGGGTTAATAGAAATTTATTTACTTTCAAATGTGATT
>JALNZI010000076.1 GCA_023229385.1 Candidatus Omnitrophota bacterium
CGCCTGATCGGCAATCGAACGGGTAATTGCCTGACGGATCCACCAGGTAGCATAAGTTGAAAATTTATAACCCCGCTTATACTCAAATTTCTCTACCGCACGCATTAAACCGATATTTCCCTCCTGAATCAAATCCAAGAAAGAAAGCCCGCGATTAGTATATTTTTTAGCAATACTTACGACCAATCGCAAGTTCGCCTCCACCAATTTCTTTTTTGTGCGGCTGAACTTAAGGTGGGCAGACTTTATCAATTTCATCTGCTCCTTGATCCTGCTATACGGCTCCGCGATCTCTTTTAAAATCTGGGATTTACATTCCCGGTTAAGCTTACCTGAACGCTGCAGATGCTCAAACTCCTTAAGTAAAGCACTTAATTTACGCACTGCCGCTTCAATTACAGAAGTAGTAAAATTAAGCTGCAAAATAAGGTTAATCGTATTATTTTCGCTGCGTGAATGTTTGGCCTTTGCTACAAAACGCTTGAACCTTCCGATTACGTTATTTTTCTTTATCTTGATATCTTCCTTAACCACTTCTTCCATATTAATTTTATCTTCCAGAATATCATTAGCAACTGTCAGAACTTCATTCCTGGCAAACTTGGTTACCAGGACCACGCGCTTAAATCTATCCTCCGCCTCTTCAATTCTTTTAGCCAATTCAATTTCATTTTCCCGGCTTAAGAGCGAAATAGAACCCATCTGCTTTAAATACATTTTCACCGGGTCATCTAAAGGCATAAAACGCTCTTCGCTCTTGAGCTGCTCGCTAAGTAATTCATCCCTTGCCTGCGCCAGGTCCTGTTTATCCTGCTGCGCCCTGTTTACCGACAAAGCCGCATCCGCCTCTCCTTCAACCACCTGGATATCCTCATTTCCCAATAACTCAAAAAGATGGTCTATCGCTACAGTGCTTGAGAGATCCTCAGGCAACAGGTCATTTACCTCATCATAAGTAAGAAACCCTTTACGTTTACCCAGGGCAATTAATTTTTCCATATCTTTGTTAGGTTGTTCTCTCTTCTTCATTCTTTAGTCGCCTTTCTTAATTAAATTATGAAACTCCTTAATCAGACTATTTAGTTTTTGTTCATCGCCCAAAGATTGGGCGCTTTTTATTTGTATGTGCAGATGCTCCCTTTGGGATTTCAATCTTTGCACTTTAATCCGCGCAATACAGTCATTAACGGCTTTTTCCCTGTCCTGGCCGGCAAGCTCAGGCATAAACATCGATTCACAAACAAGCTGGCTGGCATCATCTTCACTGAAATAATTCATCAGAATGCTGGGCTCGATACTTTTGCCCTGAGTAAACAAATCATGCATTACCGAAACAATCTTTGCAGTACGCATATCGGAGAAATCAGCAGGCGAAAGTTCCTGCATTATTTTCTCGATCAAATCCCTTTCCTCGAGCATAAACTTAATTAAAAGCTTTTCCGCAGGATTAATCCCGGAGGATGTTTTCTTAGGAAGCACTGTTTCATCCTGATGCTCAGTCAACGATGGCTTTAATTTATTTAATTCCTCAATTATATAGTGTTCCGGAATCCTGATCTCCTCTGAAAGACGTTTTACATATTCACCCCTGAGAATAGCATTATCAAATTTATTGATAGTTGAGAGCATTTCCGAAGCGATCTTGCTTTTACCATGCGCCTCTTTAATATTATGGCGGGATTTCAATATTTCCAGCTTGTAATCAAAAAGGTTTTTAGCATCTTTGATTTTAGCCTTTAAGGTGTCAACCCCGTCCCTGCGCACCAGGGCATCCGGATCCAAGCCTTTTGGCAAAGGGACAATTTTAACCTGGATTCCTTCTTCAATCAACATATCCAGGCTTCTTAAGGTAGCAATCTCACCGGCAGTATCGCCATCATAAATCATTACCACATTATGCGTATAACGCTTAAGCAGCCTGATTTGTTCCAAGGTAAGCGCAGTACCCTGAGAGGCCACTAGGTTATTCAATCCCTCCTGGTACGGAATCATAAAATCCAGGTAGCCTTCCACAATAACTACAAAATCATTCTCCCGGATATAATCTTTTGATAAATTCAGGCCAAAAAGATTCTTGCCCTTAACCTACACCGGAGTCTCCGGAGAATTTATATACTTGGGCAGGGTTTTATCCATTACCCGCGCGCCGAAACCAATTACCCGGCTGCGGACATCAAAAATGGGAAAAATAACCCGGTTGCGAAAACGGTCATAATAACCGCCGGCGTCTTTAGGCAAAATCAAACCCGCTTTTTCCATCAGGGAAATACTAATACCTTTTGATCTTAAATAATTAATCAAACCGTCCCATCCGGAAGTTGCCAACCCCAAATGAAATTCTTTAATTGTCTGGAGCTTGACCCCCCGGTTCAAAAGGTAATCCCGCCAGGCTGTTGCGTTGGGAGCGTTAAGGTTGTTTTCGTAGAAATTTACAGCCAATTCATTGATTTTATAAATCTGAGTACTTAAGCTGGCTGCCCTGGCTATTTCCGGCCGATCCTGCTCCGGCAGGGTGATTCCGGCTTTTTTTGCCAATATCTCAACAGCCTCGGGAAACTCCATCCGCTCATGGCGCATCAGGAATCTAAAAGCATTCCCTGATTCGCCGCAGCCGAAACAATGATAAATCTGGCGTTCCGGAGATACTGTAAATGATGGTGTTTTTTCGTGGTGAAACGGGCAATTAGCCTTAAAATTACGCCCGGCCTTTTTAAGCGGGATGTAACCGGAAATAATTTCAACAATATCCACCCTGCTGAGTATATCTTCCAACAGGTTTTCTGGTATACGGCCGGACATTATTGACCTCTTCTAATTCTAGTGAAACCGGAACAGGAAATTACCTGGAATTTTTGTCTTGCGGCTTTCTCTATGTTATCCAGAAGTAAATTCAAACCCAGGGTATCGCTGGATATATGCCCGGCAATAACCACGTTCAGATTAGCTTCTCTTGCCTTTTTAAGGTGCTCCTCGCTCAAGTGCATTGAAACCAGAGTCCTTACCCCGGCTTTATATAACTTGTTAAAAACATCCTTTGACCCCTCGGTACCCCCGGTCATCTCCAGCAATATTTTGCCTGTCGGCCTTTTTAGGTTGCCAAGTATTATCCGCGGCCCGGTATTAAACTTTTCGGCAATCTGATACTCGGGGATATCCTTTAACAGCTTAACTATGTCTCCGACTGAATGAAGAACGCTGCGTTTACGATCAAAAAGAACTTTGAGGAACTTATACACATGGTTATCAGCAGGAGTATGCAGATTGATAAAAGGCAGATCAAGAAGCCTGGCGGCATCAATCGGACGGGTATGATTTTGCGGCAATACCCTACGTTCCACCTCCAGCATCCTCTCGTCAACCAGCCTAACCGCTGTTTTATAGGCTACTCCGGCCTGGCGTAATAAATCCACCTGCAACCGCATAACTTCGTGCAAACCAACATAAGATTTACCCTCGGGATGATGGGCAACTACCAAATCCAGACCTTCCTTCTGGCGGATATGCTCAGCAAGCAAGAGTTCGGCCACTTCAATATCAATACCAACCATTATTTTCTTTACTTCAGTATTGGGCCTGCCGAAAAGAATACCTGAATCAGGAAAAGAAGCAATCTTTTTCTTGTCTGCGCGCGGATCGGCAAGCCGGCCAAAGCGGATCGCCTGGTTGAAAAAATCAATTAATTTCATTTTTTTGTAAAATTATCCCTGACTTCGTTTACGACAACATTGGATTTTTCCTGCGGAAAAAATTTAGAAAAAACACTATCCCAGATCCAGTTATAGGTTTGAGCGGAAACCGAAGAAAACCTGGTTCCCAAATAAGAATGTTTTACCGAATCGTTAAGATAACTTACACTTGAAATCATCAATAAATAAACTAACAGGCCGACGCTAAAATACCCTCTGGCCAACCCCAGGATAAGCCCTCCGTATTTATTCAGATTAGGGGCAGCCTCCATTTTCATAAAGCGATAGAAGGTTATCCGTAAAAGGACAAAAAATAAATAGGCTAATAAAGCCAGGAGGCAAAAAACCAGGAAATCCGCAAATTCCAAAGGAATAACTTGATGAAGATAACGCTCCCGGATAATATCCGCAATGGAAATATAATAATGCGAAGCAATATATATAGCGAATATAACACCCGAAAGCTTGAAAAATTCTATGGCCAAACCGGTTTTAATAGCGATGTAACATATTCGAAATAATATAATTAAGATGAGTATGTCCAGGAAATTAAGCTGTTGAAAGATATCAATAAACATTATATCCTCCTAATTAATGAAGTATTTGAAAGTATAACATATATTCGGCTGGCTTGTCAAGGAAAGGGCTTTCCAATTACCCCTTGAACCAGGATACAGTCCGCTCAAGCCCCTCTTGCAGGCAAACAGAAGGCTGCCAGGAAAGCATTTTTTTAGCCCGGTCAATATCCGGCTGGCGTTGGCGGGGATCATCCAGCGGTAGCTGTTTATAGATTATCTTACTTTTAGACTTGGTTATCTTTAAAACCAGCCTGGCTAACTGCATTATCGTAAACTCATTAGGATTTCCTAAATTCACCGGTTCGTTGAATTTGGAAAACATCAGGCGGAGCAGCCCTTCGACTAAATCGTCGATATAACAGAAACTTCGAGTCTGCTGGCCTTTTCCGTAAACAGTTAAAGGCTGATTTCTTAGCGCGGAAAATATAAAATTAGGCACTACCCTGCCGTCATTATGGCGCATTCTCGGGCCATAAGTATTAAAAATACGCACAATTTTAGTATCCAGCTTGTACACGCGATGATAGGCCATAGTAAGGGCCTCGGAAAAACGCTTGGATTCGTCATAACAACTACGTACACCTATTGAATTAACATGCCCCCAATAACTTTCTTTTTGCGGGTGGACCAACGGATCTCCATAAACCTCCGAAGTGGAAAACAAAAGGAATACGGCTTTTTTCTTTTTCGCCAAACCTAAAGCATTATGCGTTCCTAAAGAGCCGACTTTTAAAGTTTCTATTGGAAAATCCAGGTAGTCTTTAGGAGAAGCAAAGGAAGCGCAATGCAGGACATAGTCTACCCTTCCCAGGATATCTATATGATTTGAAACATTACACTTATTAAAACGAAAATCCTTATATTTAAACAACTCCTTAATATTATCTGGAGAACCCGTAGCAAAATTATCCAGACAGATAACCCTATAATTATCAGTAAGCAACCTTTCGCACATATGCGAGCCGATAAAACCCGCCCCACCGGTAATCAATACTGTTTTTTTACGCATTTTCTTTCCAATAATCCACTGTAATTTTTAATCCGCTTTCAAAATCAACAACCGGCTTGAATTTGATAATTTTAGCTGCCTTACTTATATCTGCTAAAGACCGGAATATGTCTCCCGGCCGGCTCTTTAACAATACAGGCGCGATACTCTTGCCTAAAATTTTATTTAACAGTTTAATCAGCTCTAATATAGTAATATCTTTGCCGCCGGCAACATTAAATACTCCGTAGTTCAAATTACCAACCTTAGCCGCTAAAATATTAGCCTCGACTACATTTTTCACAAAAGTAAAATCCCGCGATTGCCTGCCACTACCAAAAACCGGAGGCTGTTTATTTTTAATCAAGCATTTAATAAATTTCGGGATAACTACCGCGTATTCGTCATCGAGCGTCTGGCGCGGGCCAAAGACATTAAAATAACGTAAAACAACCGTAGGTAAACCAAACTGCAGGCTGAATATCCGGCAATAATACTCTCCTGCTAATTTACTCAAGGCATATGGCGAAATAGGTCCGGGGATAAGCGTTTCTTTCTCAGGAAAGTCCTTTACCTGGCCATAAATCGAGCTTGATGAAGCAAAAACAAAACGCCGGATTTTGTTCTTTCTTGCCGCCTCAAGCATATTCAATGTACCATCAATGTTAACCCGATTGTACGCATGAGGCGATTCCATAGACTTGGGAACGCTTCTTAGGGCTGCCTGGTGTAATACAAAATCCATTCCCTGCGTAGCCTTAAGGCAAATGCCTGAAGAACAAATATCCCCTTTGATTAAATCAATTTTCTTCCCCAAACCTTTTAGATTAGAGATCCTGCCGTTTGAAAAATTATCCAGAACGCGCACATAGTGCTTTTGCCCAACTAAGGCTTCAACAATATGCGAACCTATAAAACCAGCGCCACCAGTTACCAGATACCTGCTCATAAACGCTCAACCTTATTCTTGTGCCCGCCTTTATAAACATTCCGGGAATCAAATATCAATTTTGCGTTTTTTAATAGCCTGGGATAATCTACTCCGGACTGATCAGTGGCAATCAAAATACAATCAAATTCCTTAATCTTTGTATCCGTCAAGGCTACGGATCTTAAATCAATGTCTTTTAGTTTAAGAAAAGGGATAAGCGGATCTGAATAGGAAACTTTTGCCCCATGCCTGTTTAAGCTGTTGATTACATCAATACTGGGAGATTTACGCAAATCCTTAACATCTTTCTTATAAGTAACTCCGATAACCAGTATTTTTGAACTTTTTATATTCTTATTCCGCCAGCTTAGGCAATCTTTAATCCTTTTTACAATATACTCCGGCATACCATCTATTATATTTGAAGCTAGGCTTATAAAACGCGAATGAAAACCAAAACTCTTGGACTTCCAATGCAAAA
>JALNZI010000016.1 GCA_023229385.1 Candidatus Omnitrophota bacterium
CTTTTGCAAATAAAATCGAAGCTAAATCCTTGTTGATAATATTATAAACCTGGGCCGCATCCATGGATGTAGTAATAGTATTTTTTTCCAACCCGTATTTTTCCTTAGGTTCCATCGGTAAATGCAAGATTATTTCAAAACCAAGATTATTCAGCTTTTCCGCAATCAACCCGGAGTTTTTTAAGTTTGGCAGGATCGCGCAAGTCAGGGGTTGTTTTATTTCTTCGGCAATCCCGAGATTGTTGGAATTATACCCCCAGTCATCGATTACAATAGCAATTTTACCCTTTATGGCAGGAGGAATAACAGGTTGTTTACGCACCAGTTTCCTATCCACAGAGGTCAAGATAAGCGCAATAAACGCAAAAAAAGATAGAATTAAAAGAACGATAATTATCAATCTTTTATTCATTGCTTGGCCTGTTTGTAAAGCTCAATGGCTTTCAGGGTATTTAAAGCGCGCATTATTTGAGGATCTTTCTTGTAATCAAAAGAATCGGTACGAACCGGGCTATTCTTACCAGCCGATTCGATTTCCTTGAATACCTCGGTACCCTTACTTGATTTCTCTGGTTCAATTTCCGGGACATCTTCTTTTTCTGCCTCAACCAGAATATCAGGAGTGATTCCTTTGCCATGAATTATTTTACCGGAAGGAGTAAAATAGTGACTAGTGGTTAAGCGCAACGCTGAACCATCTCCTAACGGAATAACTGTTTGTACCGAACCTTTGCCAAAAGAAGTCTTTCCGATAACTATGGCGCGTTTATAATCCTGCAAAACCCCGGCAACAATCTCACTGCCTGAAGCAGAACCTTCATTAATTAAGACCACCATTGGCAAATCCAGGATCGCACTTTTGCTATCAGAATAAAATTCAAAATTTTGCTCTTCTTTTCTTCCCTTGGTGTAAGCGATCATCTTGTCGGCAGGCACAAACCTGCCAGCGATCTTTACAGCAACATCCAACAGGCCTCCAGGATTGTTACGCAGGTCTAAAATCAACGAGTTCATCTTCTGTTTGGATAAATTACTTAGAGCGTTATTAAAATCTTTTAAAGTGTTTTCCCGAAACTCAGATAGGCGGATGTAAGCGATGCCGTCTTCTAAAATCCGAGCCTGTTTAATATCTTTGATCTTGATAATATCCCGGATGATCTTAAAATCCATAAGTTTGTTTTCAGAATCTCTCAATACAGTAAGATTAACCACCTCGCCCGGCTTACCGCGCATTTTCTTAACCGCGTCAGTAAGCGCCAGCTCACGCGTCAATTCGCCATTGATCTTTACAATATGATCATTTGCTTTTATGCCTGCTTTCCAGGCAGGGGTATCTTCAATAGGCGTGATTACCGTCAATAACCCATCTTTAATAGTAATCTCTATACCCAGGCCCCCGAATTTGCCTTCCGTATCTACCTTTAATTCATTATATGTTTCCGGATCCATAAATTGGCTATGCGGATCAAGGGAAGCAAGCATGCCTTTTAAAGACCCGTAGATTAAATCTTTAGGTTTTGTATCTTCCACGTACTCGCTTTGAATAATTGCCAGGGTATCAGAAAATAATTCTACCTGCCGGTATAAATCGTCGTGATTTTTATTTTTGTTGGCAGAAAACGCACCGGTTACCCCGGCAAACAAAATCACGGCTAATAAAAAACCAATCAACACATTCTTACGCATCAGTTAACCTCTGCCTTATCAATTCTCCAACCACCTTAGGATTAGCCTTGCCGCCGCTCTTCTTCATCACCTGGCCCACTAAAAACATAAGCGCATTTGTCTTTCCCGCCTTAAAACTAATTACGGACTTTTCATTTTCCTGGACAACATCGGAAATAATCTGTTCGAGCGCAGCAGTATCGGATATCTGCAGCAGATTATTTTCTTTAATTATCAGGGAGGCTGGTTTTTGAGAGTCAATCATCTGAGTCAAGACAAGCTTGGCCGAAAGATGTGAAATTGACTGGTTCTCTACAAAACCAATCAAGTTGATCAATTCGTCTTTATTAATATTCAATTCGTATAAATTCAATTTCCGGCTGTTGGCTTCCGATAACAAAGGACCAATTAACCAGTTAACCATAATCTTTTTATCCTTTTCAGGATACTTCTGAATGCAATCTTCGGCAAATTGCGCATCTTTTTTAGAACTGACTAAAATTTTGGCGTCGTATTCAGATAACCCGTAATCCCGCATAAAACGCTGCATTTTCTCCTGGGGTAATTCCGGCAATTGAGTTTTTATCCTGGAAACCATCTCTTGATCAATTATAAAGACCGTCAGGTCCGGATCGGGAAAATACCGGTAATCTTTAGCCCCTTCTTTGCTACGCATGGAAACAGTCTCATTTTTTTGCGCATCCCAGAGCCGGGTTTCCTGCAACATCGTCTGGCCGGCTTCAAGTAATTCAGTCTGGCGGCCCACCTCAAAAGTTAAAGCATCTTTTACTCCTTTGAAAGAGTTCATATTTTTTAACTCTGTTTTGACTCCCAACTCTTTAGCGCCTTCAGGCCGCAGAGAAATATTGGCGTCGCAACGCAAAGAACCCTTTTCCATATCGCAATCAGAAACATCCAGGTATTCAATAATATTTTTTAAACTGGTCAGATAATCAAAAGCTTCTTGTGGGCTGAATAAGTCCGGCTCGCTGACGATTTCCAGTAAAGGAACCCCGGTGCGGTTAAAATCCACCAGACTGGAACTGGTTTCATGGATAAGCTTACCCGCATCTTCCTCTAAATGTACCCGGGTAATCCCGATACGTTTTGTTTTACCTTCACTGACTATATCTAAGTGACCATTGCGGGATAACGGCAAATCGAATTGAGAAATCTGATAATTTTTTGGTAAATCCGGATAGAAGTAATTCTTACGGTCAAATTTAGTATGTTCCTGGATTTGACAGGAAAAAGCCAAGGCCAGCTTAATCGCGGAATTAAGCGCCTCTTTATTGTAAACCGGAAGCGAGCCGGGAAAACCCAGGCAAACCGGACAAACAGCGGAATTAGGTGTTTTACCAAAATCAATAGGGCAACCGCAAAATGCCTTGGTTTTAGTATTTAACTGTAAATGTACCTCTAAGCCAATAACTGTCTGATATTTCATAGCCGGGGTTTAATTTTATGCCACTCGGTATTTTGTTCAAAAGCATGAGCCACCCTAAAAAGCATTTCTTCATTAAATGGCTTAGCCATAATCTGCAAACCTACAGGAAGTCCATTTCTGGTAAACCCACAAGGTATGGAGATTGCCGGAATTCCCGCCAAATTCACCGATATAGTATAGATATCCGAAAGGTACATTTTTAGAGGGTCCTGGGTCCTCTCGCCTATTTTAAAAGCAGGGGTAGGCGAAGTGGGGGCAACGATACAATCAAAATCCTTAAACACTGTATCAAAGTCATTCTTTATGAGGGTGCGCACCTTTAAGGCGCGTAAATAATAAGCGTCATAATACCCATGCGACAAAGCAAAAGTTCCCAGGATTATCCTGCGTTTTGCTTCTTCTCCAAACCCCTCAGCCCGGGTCTTTTTATACATATCAATCAGGCTGGTTGATTTAGCGCGGTAACCGTATTGCACTCCATCAAACCTGGCTAAATTCGAACTGGCTTCGGCGGTTGCGATAATGTAATAAACCGGGACGGCATATTGAGTGTGCGGCAAGGTTACCTGGTTTGCCACCGCGCCCAGGGATTTAAGTTTATTAATTGCTTCTTCGATAACCGATTTAACCTGTGCATCCATGCCTTCAATAAAATATTCCTTGGGGATACCGATTTTTAAACCTTTAATTTCACTGCCTAAACTTTCAGTATAATCCGGCACATCCTGGTTTACTGAAGTCGAATCATTAGGATCATAACCTGAAATAATCCGGGTTAACATTGCTGCATCTTCTACATCTTTTGTGATCGGCCCAATCTGATCGAGACTGGAAGCAAAAGCAATCAATCCAAAACGCGAGACACGTCCATAAGTAGGTTTTAATCCCACTACGCCGCAAAAAGACGCGGGTTGGCGTATCGAACCTCCGGTATCCGAACCTAATGCCCAAATTGCCTCATCACTGGCAACAGCAGCAGCCGAACCTCCCGAAGAACCGCCGGGAACACATTCTAAATCCCAGGGGTTATGCGTTGCGCCAAAATATGAGTTTTCTGTGGATGAACCAAAAGCAAACTCATCCATATTTGCCTTTAAAGGAAAAATACTGCTGCCGGCTGCTTTTAATTTACTAATAACTGTTGCATCATATGGCGGCCGGAAATTAGTAAGAATCTTAGAACAACATTCAGTATTTAACCCTTCGGTACAGATATTATCTTTTATGGTTATAGGCAATCCGGTCAATAAACCAGAGGTCTGCGGGTTCAAACTGAGTTTAACATCAGATTTAAACCTGGCATAAGCCTTAACCTTAGGTTCAATTGCCTGGATGCGCGCATAAAGAGAATCCAATATGTTTTTAGAAACAGCCTGGCCTTTTTTAAGCTTATCCAGTAATTCGTGAGCGGTAAGTTGATTTAAGTCCATAGTTATTCTATTATTTTCGGAACGCTGAAGAAATTCCCGATTTTACTAGGGGCATTCTCCAAAACTTTATCCGGAGTTAAACAGGCATGGGGCTGATCTTCCCGCAAGACATTGCTTATAGGCAGAATATGGCTGGCAGGTTTAACCTGTTCAACATCCAGCGCACTTAATTGATCAATAAAGCCGATTATGTCATGCAATTGCTGAGAGAGTCTTTCCAGCTCTTCAGGTTTAAGCTCAATACGCGCTAAATGCGCAACATATTCAACTGTTTCTTTGTCGATTGCCATATTCTCCTCGTTTTGAAGAAATATTTTAACATCCTTTATCTTAAAAGTCAATGAGCACTTACCCAGTCCCTTTTAAGTTGACAAAACAAATAAAACCTGTAAAATACTACTAATTAACTTTTGCTCAAAATGAATAAAAAATCCTCCAAATTAAAATCAAAATATTATCTAAACGGCCAGGACCAGTTTGTTATTGAAAACTATAACTATTCCAAACCGTTTGCTAATTTCTTTCCCGGGATTGCCGGAAAATACGGCATCCCGATGTGGGTTTTTTACGTTAACCGCGGACAGTGCATCTCCAGCTTCGGAATTAAAGATAAGGACCAGGCTATCCTGGAGTTTTTTCCGGCAAATAAATCCTGGCAGTTTGTTTCTGCCCAGGGTTTCCGCACTTTTATTAAAATCAAAACCGCAAAAGAACCGCTTTACTACGAACCCTTCCATAACGGTTATGCGAACCTGAAATACCAAATAACCAACTCTATGCGCATAGGTTCAAGCCAGCTTATTATTGAGGAAGAAAATAAAACCCTGGGTATTAAAACCCGGGTAGAATATTTCAATATCCCCAATGATACCTATGCCGGACTAAGCCGGATTGTAAGCATTGAAAACACAGGAAACAAACTTAAATCTATACAGCTTATTGATGGATTGCCTCAGGTTGTTCCTTATGGTACCCATAATTTCTTCTTAAAAAAAATGGGGCGCACCATTGAAGCCTGGATGAATATCGATAATCTGGAAAATGACATTCCTTTTTATAAACTTGCGGTTGACCCGGCTGACCGGCCGGAAGTGGTGCATATTGACGGTGGTAATTTCTATCTTGGCTTTCATTTTAAAGGAACTAAAGCAGAAATCATCCGGCCGATTGTTGACCCCGAAGCTGTCTTTGGAGCAGTAACTGATTTTTCCTACCCCGCCCAATTCTTAAGCAACGCCAAATTCGCATATCCTGAGAAACAGATGCCTAAAAGCAAGACCCCCTGCGCCTTGCTTTTAATGAACCTGGAATTAAAACCCAAAGAACAAAAAACATTTTATTCAATCATCGGGCAGGCCCGTAATGTTAAAACCTTAAACACCTCAGTTCCTAAAATCACAAAGTTCGGTTACATCGAGAGGAAATTAAACGAAAACCTTGAGCTTATCCAGAAATTAAAGAATGACGTTTTAACTGACAGTAGCTCCAAAGAATTCAATTTATACGCCGGGCAAACTTATCTCGATAATATTATGCGCGGAGGATATCCGGAAATCTTTAAATCCGGATTGATATTTTATCTTTATTCACGCAAACACGGCGATTTAGAAAGAGACTATAATAAATTTCAGCTGCAACCTACTTATCTTTCCCAGGGTAACGGCAATTACCGGGATATAAATCAAAACCGGCGCAATGATTGCTGGTTTAATCCCGAGGTAAAAGACGAGAATATAATCTTTTTCATGAATTTGCTTCAGGCTGACGGCTTTAACCCCTTAGTAGTAAAGCCCGACAGCTTCCTGCTCAAAGAAAACCTTGATCTGCATAAACTGCTTGAGACTATAGTTGATAAAAACGGTATAGAAAAACTTGAGTCATACTTAAGGAGGCCATTTACCCCGGGAGAATTAATCTTCTTTGTCGAGGAAAACAAGATAAAACTTAATGTCGCTTATGATAATTTTCTAGATACAATCCTTTCCTCTTCTTTAAAAACCCAGGAAGCAGAACACGGGGAAGGATTCTGGACTGATCACTGGACTTATAATTTAGATTTAATCGAAAGCTACCTGGGAATCTACCCGGAAAAATTTAATGAATTATTTTTTGAGAAAAAGATTTATACTTTTTACGATAACGCTGAAGTAGTCAGACCGCGCAGCGAAAGATATATGCTGTATAACGGTAAACCCCGGCAATTACACTGCCTGGCTCTTGACAGCGCAAAGAAAGAGATGTTACGTAATCGCAGCCATAATCCGCATCTCTTAAGGACGCAGCACGGAAACGGCGAAATTTATTTTACCACGCTTATTGCCAAACTTTTGAGCCTTGCGACTAACAAATTAGCCTCTTTGGATCCTTTTGGCGTCGGTATTGAAATGGAGGCCGGAAAACCTAACTGGTTTGATTCTCTTAACGGCCTGCCCGCCCTCTTTGGTTCATCTACCTGCGAAACTTTTGAACTTAAGCGCTTGCTTAAAATGATAAAATCAGCACTGGAACAATCTAAAGAGAGAAAAATAGAATTCGCTGAAGAAATCCTGGATTTTATCAAACAGCTTTATCTTATTTTAAATGAAGAGAGCTTCTCCTATTGGGATAAAAGCAATACCTTAAAAGAAGCTTATCGCCATAATAATCAAATGGGCTTCTCCGGTAATTTAGCATACGCGGAAACCAAAGAATTGCTCTTGTTTATCAATTCCGCCTTAGAAAAAGTTGAAACCGGATTAAATAAAGCATTTAATGAATCAAAGGGTACCTATGATTCATATTTTATCAATGAAGTAACTGAATTTGACCTGATTAAAGACCATTATCTAAAACCCAAAAAGTTCACGCAAACACCTGCCCCCTTGTTTTTAGAAGGACAAATGCACGCGCTGAGGTTATGCCAGGAAACCAAAGAAGCTTTAGCTATTTATAAGGCAACCAAAAAAAGCCCGCTTTTTGATAAAGAATTAAAAATGTATAAGGTAACGGCTGCGCTTAAGAGCATGCCGGAGGAAATCGGCAGGTGCCGGATATTTACTCCCGGATGGCTGGAAAATGAATCTATCTGGCTGCATATGGAATATAAATACATCCTGGAAATGCTTAAAACCGGATTAACCAAAGAATTCTACGCCGAATTCAAAAATGTACTTATCCCCTTCCATAATCCCGAGAAGTACGGACGCAGTATTTTAGAAAATTCCTCTTTTCTGGCAAGCAGCGCTTTCCCTGACAAGAAATTGCACGGAAATGGCTTTGTGGCCAGGCTTTCAGGTTCAACTGCGGAATTCTTGCAAATCTGGCTGATCATGAATACAGGTAACAACCCATTTTACCTGGATCACAACAAACAACTCAACCTGGCATTTAAACCATCTCTTCCGGGTTGGTTATTTAGCCACAAAGGGGAATATTCTTTTAATTTCTTAAGCTCAATAAAGGTAACTTACCATAACCCAAAAAGAAAAGATACTTTCGGTAAAAACAGCGCGAAGATATCTAAAATAATCCTTTCCGAAAATGGCGACCCCATAGAGATAAATTCCGCAAACATCCCTTCAGCCTATGCCCAGAAAATAAGGTCTCGGCAAATCAACAAAATTGATATCTACCTGATATAAGTATAAACAAACCTAATAACCTGTTCGTAATCTCGGGGTTTTTCTTGCCTTGAGATATTTGATTCGTGTGTAATTGGTTAAAACTTGCGGCGGTAATAAGCGCGGATAATATGCTGGGTATCTAGGGTAAGCATGCTGCCGCCATAGGGATCCAAGGAAGAAATATTACCGATAGAGCTGGTATCTCCTACCCCGTACTCCAGGCTGAATTCATCATCTTTTGACGGCATATACCTGAACTCGCTGAAAAAGTTATGATGGCCTACAATACCATCTGTAAGAACATAATCTGTACCATTATAAACAAGATCTTTACACCGGGAATAAATATATTTAAATGACATGCCGATTTTTTCGGTTGGCATATAGGTAACTTCCATTCCCATGTGGTTCATATTATCATTAATTAAAGAAGCGGTTTCGTATTCATTGCGCGTATAATCCAAATAAATCTCCATATTCTTCATCGGGACGATCCGTAAACCTGTCTTAAAAACATTATAAAAATCATAGGGAGCCTGGGGGAAAATCCCCTGGCCGTAAAGAAACGGGTTAACCGAGCTGTAATAATTCCCGTTTTGATAATAACGCCCATACAAAGACGTATCATCCCTTAGAACATTTTGGGGAAAATTGCCGTAGGCTAATGTATAATCATTTGTGCGCTCATATACACCATTTAAACTCAACCAGTCGAAGAAATCATAATTTAAGCCCAAAGATCCTGTTTTAATCGAAGGATCCTCGCCGTCAGGAACAGCGGCATTTGTAAAAAACTCTCCAGTTGAGCCATCGTAGATATATGGATCTATTCCACCTACAGTATCAGGCATTTTCTGGTAGATACCTAAAGCCTTGGCGGTTAATTTATCAGTTAGCTTTAATGTTGCTTCATCGCGTACGGTATTTTCCACGAATTTACCGCTGGTATTATGCACGTTATGCATATCAAAAAGATTATAAAACCTATCCTCCAAAAAAGTCTCGATACGAAAACCAAAGGTATTCCTGCCGGCATCAATTCCATCACCAATACGCGAAGAATTAAGTTCATCCCAATTAGTTTTAGATCCGTTTAAACCCTGTGAATAATAATCCATGGGCTTACGAAAATGGATATGCCTTGACCAAAAAACATCCTGGCGGGTATTGTGAAAATCCGAAAGAGCGGAATCAAATCCCTTGTCCATCCGGCTGGCGTAAAATTTGCTCTTAACCAAGAATGTTTCATCTTTAGCCAGCGCTATTTCGTCATAGCCATATTTTAAATCCATAATGCTTTGCTGGGGATAACGTGTAATAAAAGAAAAATAATACGCGTTGCCGCGCGATTCTGTTTCATAAGTCGAATTAGTCATATCATAATTTGATTTAGAAGTAAGGATTTCGGCTTGAGCCTTAAAACCATCAACAATCTCATATCCTAAATCAACACCGCCTACAAAATTCTGGCTATCCAGTTTTTGCGGATCAGTTTTATAGCCTAACCGGGAAGTAAAGGTACCACCCAGCATAAAATTATCCGAAAAATGGTGTTTAAGGCGGCTAGCAGTAATCAAGTTATCCATTTGATCATAATCCTGCCAGAGATGTTTTGGAGTGGCTACCGTAGTATCAAAGGTAGTGGTTTCTTCCGGCTGGAAATTAAAAGAAAAACCGCGCAAGGCAGTTAAATATTTACCGGTACTGTCTTTAGATATAAAGGAAAGCGAATCATCCCAGGAACCTTTTGTAAAACTACCTGGCGATGTACCAGAATGATACACTCCTGGAGTATACATACGTAACCATTTACTATCCTTCCACCATATCCCATGATTACTTATGTTTAAAGGATCATCGGAAGAATAAGCCTGATCCTGATAACCCATTGGAAAAGCGCGAAACTTAACCGTATCATTAGTATAATCCAGCCATAATTCGCGTATGGGCTGAAAAGTAGTGTTTAGTTTCGATTCGGGAATAGTATAACCTGAAATTGTAGCAGCAGTAGTCTTGCCGTCTTTTAATTTCAACTCAGGGATATTGAGAGCGGTACCATTATCAAGACTGTAAAACGTATGATTAAGGACATATCCTGTGTTTGCCCAAGAATACAGCTGGATATCTGCGGTATCAGAACCATTGCTCACCGTCATCTTACTGCTCTTACCCGTAAAGCTCCATGGGTCTACAGTAAGATTGGTATGGAAATTAAACCCTTGCTCATTTTCAGTATCTAAATTAACGCTAAGTGAATCATAAATGGCAGGATCGTAAGTATTGAAACCGCGGTTAAACCCATCGTACGAAGTCATCCGCCAACTAAAGAATTTTTCATTTAGATCAAAGTTGGCGCGCTTCCAAATAAAATCATTAGGAGTAACACCGAAGCTTACCTGCATTTCTCCGCTTATTCTTAATGGCCCGGCTTTTATCCCCTTTTTCTTATCATCCTTCTTTACATTTTTATCTGACGAATCCTTAGAGGCAGCATAAGGAGTAATCCAGGTTGGCTCTGCGCTCTTTAAATTATTAAGCGCCTGGTCCATAGCCTCTTCTTTTGATAAAGTTGGACCTTTCTGCTGCGCAGAGACAGCCAGCTGTTCTGCGGGTTTAACCGGCGCAGGAGATTTAACAGTTACGGAAGGTTTAACAGGTACAGACGGCTTAACAGTAGCAGGTTCTTCCCGGTAACGCATTTCACCGTTAAATATCTTATTGATGTAATCTTTGGCTTGCCGATTATTCGGATCAATCGAAAGGACTTTGGTAAATTCCGAAAGGGCATCATCAACTTTGCCTTGGATATAGTAAGTCTTACCTATTTCGCAAAGATAGTCTACTTCCATACTTTGGCCAAAGGCTGGAGTGAAATTTAAAAAAATAAGCGCTAAAGAAACTAGCGCCATAGTTTTATATAAAAAAGGCTGTTTAATCATAGTTGTAAATATTATATATAAAACTTAGTTTATGTCAATAAAAAAACCAGGTAATTTTTATTACCTGGTTTTAAACCTGAATTTAACTTATTAATTAGCCGATTTGTTCGCTTATTTTTTCAATGGCGGTAAGCCGGATACTTAATGTATGCACAAAAACAATCAGAAAAAGTTTGCCCTTATTTACCGCAAGCAGGCTTCCCTTGATCTTGCAGAAGAAATGCTCGCATTTCTGCCGGGTATTTCTTTCTTTCAAAACATAAAGATACGGAGCAGGTTTCTCTGTATCGGCTTTTTCAACCTGGCGCACCATGCAGGCAAAATGCCGGCGGACTACGCTGTGTACGCCCTCTTTATCAGTTATCTCAGAACTGGCGATCACCCTGCGGCTTCTGTCGGCTGAAGTTAAATTTTTATAAAGTAAATCTCGCATATTCTCCCTAAATCCAGCTGGGCTGCTTTAACCGGCAACCCAGCTGCCCTCTTATTGGCTAGTGGGGTTATTAAACCTCCACACAGCTAATTATGCAACCAAAAGAAGGCCGTTTCAATAGGAAACGGCCTTAAAAAGAAAGCGCTTGCTTATTTTACCGACGAGAAACTATTTTTTGGGTTTGTTGAAATAAAGACGGGGCTCTTTACCTTGGAATATTCTTAAAAGATTGGATTTATGGCGGATAACCACAAAAACACAAAGAATAAGGCTAACCGCCGCCAAGATAGTCGACTGCTTAAACATTACGACAGAAACCGGAAGAGCTATTGCTGCCACAATAGAAGCTAAGGATACTATTCGCCAGATCAAAAAAACAACTAACCAGGTTATTATTAGAATGCCGATCACTACGCCTAATCCGGGTAATTTTAACGCCAGCCCAAGCAATACGCCAAAACTAGTTGCTATACCTTTTCCACCTTTAAACTTTAAGAATATTGTCCAGTTATGTCCACAGATGGAACATAACCCCATGATAATACGTAAGTTATGCTCCTGCCATAGAATAGGTTTACTCCTAAAATAATCCCCAAGAAAAACAACTACAATAAAACCTTTCAGGATATCTAATAATAAGACCGTAATCCCCAGCCTTTTTCCCAAAGCACGCATTGCATTGGTCGCACCGATATTGCCGGATCCAACCTTACGAATATCAATCCCTTTGGCTCTTCCGAAAAGATAAGCTGTGGGAATTGAACCTAATAAATAGCTAGCTATTAATGCGACGGCTGTCCAAAGCATATAAAATTTTAAACCCTCTTTTCACGTAATCAATCCCGGAAACAACGGTAAAGATTACCGCAATCCACCATATAAAAACAGCCTGCTTATATTGCAGTAAAACGCAAAGCACTGAAAGCATTTGAAATGTAGTTGTAAGCTTCCCCCATTTCGTAGGATACACATCCAGTGATTGTTTAACCATATATATAACCACTGCCCCTATAATAATAATCACATCGCGCGATATCACAATAAAACTTACCCAAAGCGGGAATTCTAATGCCAACCTGCTTATCGGAGATAAAAATATAAAAGCACTCATTAGTAAAAGCTTATCCCCTAGAGGATCCAGAATTAATCCTGCTTTTGATTGCAACTTAGCCCTTCGGGCAATAAAACCATCCAGGCCATCGGAAATTGCGCCAAGGATAAATATAACTAAGGCCAGGATTCTTAAAAATTGTTTCTCCGGAGTATAGTACACAAGGCAGGCAATAAAAAACGGAACGCTTAAAATACGAAAGGTGGAAATTTTATTCGCTATATTCATTTTATTAACTTTATGCGGTGCAGCGGCCAATAAACTATCAAGGCCTTACCAAGTATACTTTCTTTCGGCACAAACCCCCAATAACGGCTGTCTTTAGAAGTAACAGAATTATCACCTAAAACAAAATAGCTATCTGCTGGCACGACAATCTTCTGCCCCTCAGCAGAAAACTCCCCGCGGTTATAATAATATATTTGCTTAAAAATAGGATCATTAGCCGGCTGGTCATTAATATAAATTGACCCTCCTTTAATCTCAACTGTTTCACCGGGCAGGCCAACCAACCTTTTAATAAAATCCTTTTTCTTGTCTTCAGGATAAACAAAAACTATTACATCCCCTCTTTTAGGCTGTCTTAACGCCGGCAGGTAGAAATTAGTCAGCGGCACCTTAGCACCGTAAATAAACTTATTTACAAATATCAAATCACCTTCCTGTAAAGTCATCCGCATAGAACCAGTAGGTATTTTATATGCCTGGATAAAAAACATCCGGATAACCAGGGATAACAGGAAAGCAATGATAATTGATTCTGTCCAATCGCGTAATACGGATTTCTTTACGGGCTTCTTTTTGGAACTCATATTTTTAATACCTCCAGAAATGCCTCTTGGGGGATCTCTACTTTACCAAACTGCTTAAGCCGTTTCTTTCCTTTTCTTTGTGTTTCCCAAAGTTTGCGTTTACGGGTAATGTCTCCTCCAGAGCATTTACTTGTAGCATGCTTACCAACCGGACGCACCTTTTCAGAAGCTAAAATCTGGCTGCCTATTGCCGCCTGAATAACCACTTCAAACAACTGGCGGGGAATCAATTCCTTTAACTTACCCACTAAAAGATGGGCCCGCGAAGTAGCCTTATCTTTAAACATCAGGGATGAAAAAGCATCGCAAACCTGCCCGTTTAAGAGTATGTCCAATTTTACTAATTTTGTAGCCAAGTACTCTTTGAACTCATAGTCCATTGAACCATACCCGCGGGTAATTGATTTAACCCGGTCATAGAAATCAACGATTATTTCAGACAAGGGAATTTGAAAGATCACCTTTACCCGGTCTTCACTCAGGTATTCATTGGAAACGAATATTCCCCTGCGGGATTTAGTAAAATCACAAACGGCCTCAATAGATTCCACGGGCACAATCATTAAAAGACTGGCATAGGGCTCCTGGGCCTCGGCTATATCCTGTGAAGCGGAAAGCTTAGCCGGCGTATCAACCTCGATGAGCTGCCCGTCTTTTGTTTTTATACGATAAACTACATTCGGAACAGTGAGGATAAGATTTAAATTATATTCCCGTTCCAGCCGCTCCTGGACGATCTCCATATGCAAAAGCCCCAGGAAACCGCAACGAAAACCCGTGCCGAATGACTGGGAATTCTCCGGCTCAAAAACAAAAGAGGCATCCGATAGTTTTAATTTATCCATGGCATCGCGTAATTCAGGAAAATCAGCCGGATTAACCGGGTAAATGCCGCAAAAAACCAGGGGTTTGACTGTGCGGTAACCCGGCAAGGCCTCAGAACAGGGATTTTTAGGATCCGTGATTGTATCTCCAATAATTACCTCCCGGGGATCACGCATATTGGCAGTGAAATAGCCAACCTCTCCACAGCTTAAAGAATCCACGGCAGAATATTTCAAATCCTTAAAAACACCCAGTTCCTCAATTTTATAAACCTTGCCAGTATGAAACATCTTCAAATTAGTTTTCGGGGTAATCAAACCATCTATAACCTTCACAAAAACAACCACTCCCTTAAAAGAATCGAAACGGCAATCGAAGATTAAGGCTTTAAGCGCTCCATTAGATTGGCCGTCAGGACAAGGAATAGTCTCAACTATTCTATCCAGTATTTCAATAACCCCCCGGCCCTCTTTTGCCGAAGCCAGGATAATTTCCTCTTCTTTAAAACCGAGAACAGTTTCTACCTGCGCCTTAACCCGTTCTACATCCGCAGAAATCAAATCAACTTTGTTAATCACCGGAATAACCTGGAGGTTATTTTCCAAGGCCAGATAGTAATTACCTACGGTTTGCGCTTCGATACCCTGACCGGCATCCACCACCAGTATCGCCCCTTCGCAAGCAGCTAAAGATTTAGAAACTTCATACGTAAAATCCACATGTCCCGGAGTATCAATCAGATTTAAGATATATTCCTTATTAAACTTCTTGGAAAAATAATTCAACCTGACCATGGAAGCTTTTATGGTAATGCCGCGTTCCTTTTCCAGCTCCATATCATCAAGAAGTTGATCCCCCTTATGCCGAATATCCACGGCTCCGGTTAATTCCAATATCCGGTCAGCCAAAGTGGATTTACCGTGGTCAATATGGGCGATAATAGAAAAATTTCTCAGTAGCGATCTATCCATTTATTTGCACAACTCCAGCATTTTTTCTACCACGCCTTCTATGGAAAGTTCTGTGGTATCGATATAAATTGCATCTTCCGCTTTACGTAAAGGAGAAACCTCACGGGTAGAATCGATCTTATCGCGGTTAGAAAGATCTTTAGCCACATCAACTTCCGCCACATTCTGGTTCAATCCTTTTAATTCTTTAAAACGCCGGTTTACGCGCACCTCGGCAGAGGCATCAATAAAAAACTTTTTTTCGGCATTAGGAAAAACTACCGTACCGATATCTCTGCCCTCTAAAACGCAATCACCCTTTTTCCCAAGTTCTCTTTGCATTTTAACCAATACCTGCCTTACCCCTTTAATCTTAGAAACATCAGAAACATATTGCGTAATCCTTGGCCGACGTATCTCTAAAGATACATCTTTCCCATCGAGAAAAATGCTCAATGAACCATCGGGATTGCTGCGCAAATCTATAATAGTCTTTAAGGCAAGGTCGTTGATTTTACGCTCGTCATAAATATCAACATTATTATCCAGGGCCTTCAAAGTTAAAGCCCGGTACATTGCCCCGGTATCTATATAAAGAAAGTCCAGCCTTTTGGCTAAGATTTTGGCTACAGTACTTTTTCCAGCCCCGGCCGGTCCATCAATAGCAACAATCATCCCAATTTCTCTCTTTTTTTATTAGCAGCTGAAAGTATATTTGTTAGAAGTTTCCTGTTTTTTCTTTCCAGGGCAAGTTTTAAAGCGGCAAGTTTTTTTTGAAAGGCAGTTAAGCAAAACAAAATATTCTTACGGTTACTTAAAAACACTTCACTCCAGAGATTTGCGTCCGAAGCTGAAATCCGCGTAGTATCCCTGAGTCCACCGGAACTTAAAGTTAAGAACTGATCCGGGATAGCGTTGATCAAAGAAAAGGCGACAACATGCGGCAAGTGGCTGGTAAAAGCCAGGACCTGATCGTGTTTTTCCGGAGAAAGAATAACTACCTTACTGCCCAATTTACGCCATAAGAGACAAACCCTGTTTAAGGCCTTTTTATTAACCCTGGCTGAAGGAGTAACAATACAGACGGAATCTTTAAAGATTCCCGCAGAAATATTAGTAGCCCCTTTCTTTTCAGAACCCGATAACGGATGGCATCCGATAAAGTTGGCAATAACGCGATTGATTTTAGAGACTATCTCTCTTTTGGTGCTGCCCACATCAATAACTATGCAATCATTCTTTATTTTTTTCGCAATCTTGAGGGCAAAGTTAATATTTGCTTCAGGTGGCATCGCCAGTATAATTAAGTCGGCGTCTTTTACAACTTCCAAAGATGAACCGATACAATCAATCGCTCCGGATTTCTTAGCTAATTCTACATTACTTTTATGCCGGCTAAAACCAGTAACCATAGAGACCAGGTGCTTTTTCTTCAAATCCAGGCCTAAAGAACCGCCAATTAAACCTGTGCCGATAATTACTGTTTTATTAAATAGTTTCATAAGATTTCTCTTCCCACGGAACCGGCAATTCCTTTAAGCTCAGCCATAAGCCTGGAAAACTTTTCCGGGATAAGTGACTGCTCACCGTCAGAAACTGCCTCCTCTGGATGGTTATGCACCTCAATAATCAAACCATCGCATCCTGCGGCAACACCTGCCTTTGCCAGAGAGGGAACCAGCCCCCACTTGCCAGCGGCATGAGACGGGTCAACAATAATTGGCAGATGCGATAACTGTTTGGTTACCGCAACTGCGCTTATATCTAAAGTATTACGCGTAGAATCTTCGAAAGTACGTATCCCTCTTTCACAAAGAATTACCGAGAAATTTCCTCCGCTTAAGATATACTCAGCAGACATAAGCATATCTTTAACAGTAGAAGCCATCCCCCGCTTTAAAAGCACCGGTTTCTTAGTTACGCCTACTTCTTTTAACAAATTAAAATTTTGCATATTCCGACAGCCAATCTGCAGGACATCCGCGTAATCAGCAACCAAACTCACATCCCGGGCATCCATTACTTCAGTTACTGTAACTAAGTCTAATTCACTACCTACCTCTCTGAGCATCTGCAGGCCGGCTTTCCCCAACCCCTGAAAACTATACGGGGATGTCCTGGGCTTAAAAGCCCCGCCGCGTAAAACAGTTGCCCCGGCTTTTTTGACCTGCCTGCCTATTTCATATAAACGGTCAATATTCTCGATTGAACACGGTCCGGCCATAATCACTAAAGCCTTGCCGCCGATCTTTACACCTTTACCCAGATCAATTACAGAATCTTCTTTTTTAAATTCCCGGGATACCAACCGATATGGCGAAAGCACGGGAATAACTTTTTCAACCCCCGGAAAAACCTCAAGAGGGGTAATCCGTAAAACATCCTCCGGGCCGATAACCCCGATAATCGTTCTCTCCGACCCCTTGGAAACATGCGGACTTAACCCCAAGACCTTAACCTTCTCGATAATATGGTTAACTTGCGCTTCAGTCGCATCGGGTCTTAAAACGATAATCATTAAGGTTTCTCCTTAAGCACTTTTCTTAAAACACGGATAAATCTTTCGTTTTCTTTTTGAGTACCGATGGTCACACGGATAAAATCTTTTAAACCATATTGTTTCATATCCCTGACAATTACCCCAAACTTCAACATAGCCTTAAAAACCTCTAAGCCATCCCTGCCGGTATCAATAAGGATAAAATTTGATACTGAAGACAAAAAACCCAGCCCCAGCTTAGAGAGCTCTTTATAAATAAAATCCTTCCCTTCTAAAACCATGCGGCGGGTCTTCTTAAGGAATTCTTTATCGTCTAAAGCCGCCAATCCGCCTTCTTGCGCCAAATTATTAACGTTAAACGGCTGCCTGACTCTTTCCATATAAGAGATAAGTTCACTGTCAGCTATAGCATAACCTAAACGCAGACCCGCTAAACCAAAACTCTTGGAAAAAGTCTTAAGGATAATTACCTTCTTTTTTCTTCTTAAATAACTGATTGAATCCGGATAATCATCAACATCAACAAAATTATCATATGCCTCGTCAAAAACAACCACTATTGATTCAGGCAGGGCGTTTAAGAAATCCGCTATTTCATATTTAGTTACATATGTACCGGTTGGATTATTGGGGTTAGCGATAAAAATCAGCTTGGTCTTTTTATCCACCAGCTTAAGCATCGCGTCCAAATCATATTTGAAATAACGCAGCGGCGCTTTTTTAATCTTGCGGTCATTAACCTGGGCAATAATCTCATATTCCAGGAAGGTAGTTTCGGATGTGACGATATTCTCATCCGGTTCCACAAAAGTCTTGATCACTACATCAATAAGCTCATCAGAACCATTTCCCAGAACAAAATTTTCCGGCTCAAGAGAAAAGTATTTGGCCAAACGCTTTTTAAGGTAGAACCCCTGCGCATCCGGGTAACGATTAACCCGCAAAAGGCATTTTTTTATCGCGCTGATTGCTTTTGGAGACGGCCCAAAGGGATTCTCATTAGAAGCAAGCTTAATTACTTCTTTTAAGCCTAATTGCCTTTTAGTCTCTTCAATCGGTTTTCCGGCAACATAGGGTTTTATGTTCAATACACTGCTACGCACTAATTCTTTCACTTTACTTCTCACTCTCCTATGGGATAAGATCCCAATATTTTTAAATATATACACCTGCGTTCTAACTCATCCAACGCCTTTTTAATTTTATAATCATCCTGATGCCCTGAAATATCAACAAAGAAATAATACTCCCAGGCTTTTTTCTTGGATGGCCGCGATTCAATCTTCGTAAGGTTTACCCCGTATTTACGAAAAGGCAGAAGCATATCATATAAAGCGCCTACCCTGTCTTTAATTGAAAAAAGCAGCGAAGTCTTATCGTGGCCCGTCCGCGCCGCCACGTTCTTTCCAACCACCAGAAAACGGGTGGCGTTTTTTAATGAATCCTGGATACCGCCTGCCAATACCTTGAGCCCATATACTTTAGAGGCTAAAAGAGAGGCGATTGCCGCGCTGTTCTTTTCTTTCTTTGCCAATTCCGCCGCCCGGGTTGTGCTGGATACATCCACCAATTCAGCATCGGGTAAATTTTTTTGCAACCAGATACGGCATTGGCCAAAAACCTGCGGATTTGAATATATCTTTCTGATTTTATTCTTCGCGCAATTTGCTAATAAATTATGCGATACATTCAGGATTACCTGCGAACAAATCTTTAGATCTGAATCCACCAGCATATCCAGGGTATGGGTTACCGCGCCTTCGATGGAATTTTCAACAGGAACCACCCCGTAATCCGCAGCCCCTCTTTCAACTTCAAGGAATACTTCCGGGATGCTTCCGCAGGCAACAAATTTAACCTGAGAACCAAATCTTTTCAGGGCCGCCAAATTACTGAAAGAAGCCTCTGGCCCCATATAGGCGATTTTTAAAAGTTTCTCTAAAGCAAGGCTGGCGGACATAATCTCACGATAAATCGCCTCAAGCGCCCCTTTTTTCAAAGGCCCTTTATTTAAACAAGCAGCTTTACGTAAAACCTGCATCTCTCTCTCAGGCGAATAGATACTTTTACCGGTATTGATCTTTTCATTACCGATTTCCTTGGTGATCTTGGCACGTAAATTCAGTAGGTTGACTAATTTACGGTCAAGTATATCAATTTTCCTGCGCATTTTCTCCAGAGTCATTTTTAACCTCCAAATTCGCCTCAGGTATCTCTTCTATGTCAGCCCTATTCTCTGCTTCTTTGGCCAGAGCATTGAACTCATCCATTTTGGGAAGGTCATCTAAAGATTTCAAACCAAAGTGTTCTAAAAATTGACGGGTTGTCCCAAAGACAAAAGGCCTACCGGGTATTTTTTTTCTGCCGCAGATGCGGATTAAATTCTTATCTAAAAGGCTTTTCATTACACCGTCAACATTCACGTTGCGCAGAGATTCTATCTCTGACTTAGTCAACGGCTGCTTATAAGCGATAATCGCCAGGCTTTCCAGGGCGGGCTTGGATAGCTTATCGTTGAAGCGGTATTTGAAAAGTTTTTTTAAAAAAGGCGAAAAGGCAGTTGCGGCAATCATTTGAAAACCGCCGGCAATTTCAACTATACGTAAACCCCTGCTCTGTGTTTCGTATTCAACCTTTAATTCCTCGATAACTTTACGCACGCTTGCTGCATCCGGGATATTTAATACCTTTTTTATCTGATCAATAGTCGCCGGCTTTTCCGAAGCAAAGATTAACGCCTCAATTGCCGATTTAAAATTATTCTCTTCCATTCTCCCCTTTACCTTAAACGTGATTGTTTATAAACTAAATTCAATAACTCTTCTGTTGTATTTACCTGATGGTTTAAATCCAAAACCTTCTTGATCATAGCAATAGCCTCCGGCCGCTTATATTGCAACTGCAAGAGGACATCTAACGCCTCTTCAGATATACCTTTTGCCGAAGCCTTTAGCTGCAAATCATGATCCCGGATTAAACCAAATTTTCCTACCTTATTTTGTAGTTTGGCCACGATTTCTTTTGCCCTTTGCTCTCCTATACCGGGAAGGGATTTAAGAAAAACCAGGTCGCCTTCATCAATAGCCCGGGCAATTAATGAAATGGGTTTATTTAAAGCCTTTAGCGCCGCGCGCGGGCCGATACCGGAAACAGTAATAAAAACCTCGAAAAAATCTTTTTCCACCTGGTTAAGGAATCCAATCAATATCGGCACGCTCTTAGACTGCTCAACCTGGTGATAATGATAAGTCAGCATGGCAATCTTGCCGTCTGGGCCGCAGGACTCATCAATACGCTGCATAACACAGGCAGGGACAAAAACATTATAACCAATCCCGCCTAAATCCAGGATAAGATAATTATCCCCCTTTTCCGAAATTTTGCCTGCGATCCTAGAAATCATATCTTTGACTTTATAATATAACTATGCGCTATAGCCAGGGCTAAAGCATCAGTAACATCCATATAGCGCGGTAAAGTTTCTAAACCTAAGGAATTAGCAACCATTCTCTGTACCTGGGCTTTAGATGCCAATCCTTTTCCCACAATGGCCTTTTTTATACGCGTAGCGCTGTATTCAAAAAAAGGAATTCCCTTACTGGCCGCTGCCAGGCAGATAACCCCTCTTGCCTGACCTAAAATATAAGATGTCGTGGGATGCCGGTAATGCGAATATATTTTCTCAAGCACCAGACAATGAGGATGTGTATCTTCGATTAATTTAATAACCCCGCGGTATATTTTATCCAACCGTTTAGAGGTATCTTCTTTTGCCCGAGTCTGGATTATCCCTGCTTCATGTAGAAATAAACGATCCCGACTAACCTGGATAACGCCATAGCCGGTAATAGCTAAAGCAGGATCAATCCCCAGGATAATCATTCCTCAGAAGCAACCTCATTCATAATCTCATCCGGTATATCAAAGTTGGCATAAACCTGCT
This sequence comes from Candidatus Omnitrophota bacterium, assembly GCA_023229385.1. GTDB lineage: Bacteria > Omnitrophota > Gorgyraeia > Gygaellales > Profunditerraquicolaceae > UBA6249. Next base: position 21,658 of record JALNZI010000016.1, read on the forward strand.
GCACATCATCGTGTTCTTCCAGGGCTTCGATTAAACCCAAAACCTGTTTCGCCTCGTTTCCAGTAACCTTTATAGTAGAAGACGGAATCATGGTTAATTCGGCATCTTCCCATTTAATTCCTTTATCCTGCAATGCCTGCTTAACCTTCTCTAAATCCTGAATAGAAGTATAAATTTCATACATATTATCTTCGTGTTTCATATCTTCTGCCCCGGCATCTAAAACTATATTCATAAGCTCATCTTCTTTAATCGCTTCTTTTGAAACTGAGATATACCCTTTTTGAGTAAACATCCAGCTTACCGAACCGGCACCAGCCATGTTCCCGCCTCTTTTTGAGACAATATTGCGCAACTCCGCGGTAGCGCGGTTTTTATTATCAGTAAGCGAATCAATTAAAATAGCAACTCCGCCTGGACCATAAGCTTCATACATGACCGCTTCATATACTACACCAGGCAGCTCGCCGGTTCCGCGTTTAATCGCCATCTTTACGTTATCCGAAGGCATATTCGCCTCTTTAGCTTTCTGCATTATCGCGCGAAGACGCGGGTTGCTATCCGGATTACCACCCCCGTCCCTGGCAACTACAGTAAGCTCTTTAATAATTTTCGTGAAAGTTGCGCCGCGTTTTGCATCAGCAATACCTTTCTTACCCTTATTTGTCTTCCATTTAGAATGACCTGACATGACTTCCTCCTTAATTGTTCATCCAGTTTTCGTTTTTAATAAAATTACAGCAGGCAGAATAAGCCGGGTTCTGTCTTGATGCGAGTTTGCGCATCGATTAGTGGCTATTCCTCTCAATTAGCGCGTTACCACGCCAACTTTAGCAGCTTACCCGAGATTTCTTTTTCGCCCAAAAGCGAAAAATCGCGCCGGATGAGCGCTCATCTCCTATTCTACATTGCTCCACGCAGAGATTGCCGCGTTTCACCTCGCTAGCCTTACGGCTGCTACTCGTCTCTGTGGCTCTAATCCGCATGTTTATTCAACATGGACGGGAATTACCCGCTGCGTTATCCTCTGGAGCCCGGACTTTCCTCCCTATTTACATAGGGCAGCCACGTTCTGCCTGCTTATTTCTTCAATGCTTCTTTAATTGCTGCTGTTGCCAGTCTATCCGCGTAAGCATTCTCTTCCCGCGGGATATGATTAACTAAAACTTTTTCAAAACCGTTTAAAAGACGCACAGCCCGTTCATATAAACCAATCAGACCTTCATGTTTAACTTTATAAACCCTGTTGATCTGCCTGGCCAAAAGCTGACTGTCTGTATTAATTTTTAAAGTTTCAGCTTTTAATAATAAGGCCTCTTCCAACGCATAGATGAGCGCGGTATATTCTGCTATATTATTCGTAGCCTGACCGATATAGTTAGAAACCTCTTTGATCAAACGGCCGTCTTTGTAGATTACAATCCCCACACCGCTGTGCCCCGGATTACCCTTTGAGGCACCATCAATATAAATATCTAGACAATTCATTCTGCGATATAAAAGATACGGTTGCACACTTCACAGGTAACAATATGTTCGTACATTTTGATCAGGTTAATCACTTGGGGAGGTACTAACATATGGCACCCGCCGCAGGAATTATCCAAAACCGTAACAATCGCCAGGCCACCGCGGCTTGAAAGTATCCTATCGTATTCAGCCAGCATTTTAGGATCAACTTCCGGAGTGATTTGCTTTCTTTGGACCTGCAGTTGATTTAATCGTTCATCAATTTCTTTTATGCGCAGCTCAACCTTTTTTTTCTCATCCAGGAAAACTTTTTCTTCTGTTTTCAGCTTAATATTTTCCTGGTCAATTTTTGCTTTTACCTTATCCGAATCCTCAAAAGATATAAGTATTTTCTCTTCAATCAAAGAACCGTCGGCCTTGGTATCAGCAATCTGCTGCAGCATAGTTTGAAATTCTTTGTTAGTCTTTAAAGAATACAGCTGGCCTTGAAGTTTTTTCACTGCTTCGGCATTAGCCGCAAGCTCCAATTCCTTCTCTTTGCGCTGTTTTTGCAGATCCAAAGATTCCTTTTCAAGAGAAGCTAAATTCTGTTTTTTAGCCTCAAAAGATTCCTCTATCGATTTTATCTCTAAAGGCTTAGCTTCTTTTTCGTTTTTCAAAGCGTAAATCTCGCTATCTAACCCCTGTAGCTTTACTAAACCCATAATTTGCGCTTTCAAATCAACAGTAGGCAATTTTTCTCCTGGTTATTAATTATTTGGGCGATAGAGGACTCGAACCTCTGACATCTACAATGTGAATGTAGCGCTCTAACCAACTGAGCCAATCGCCCATAAAAATCCAAAAACTGGGCCCACAGGGACTCGAACCCCGGACCAATTGATTATGAGTCAACTGCTCTAACCGACTGAGCTATGGGCCCTAAAATAATACTATATAATACTATTTTTAGCGGATTTTAGCAAGTTAAAAAGGAATTATTTTTCCTTCTTGATAACGGTAAGGAAGTTGTTTACAATTCGGGGATCAAACTGGGTTCCGGATGCCTTTTTAATCATTTCCAACGCCTTGGCCTTAGTAAAAGCCTTATGGTACGGCCGGTCGCTAATCAAAGCCTGGTAAACATCCGCAATGGCGATAACCCTGGCCCCAACCGGGATATCTTCTCCTCTAATGCCACTGGGGTAGCCCTTACCATCCCATCTTTCGTGATGATAAAAGATAAAAGGGATTAAGGCATGTAAAAACTGGATCGGACGGATTATATCTGCCCCGATTTGCGGATGTTTTTTGATTTCCTCAAATTCCTTCTTGTTAAGTTTGCCTTTTTTAAGCAATATATTCTCGCTTATACCAATCTTGCCTAAATCATGCAGCATAGCCGCCTGTTTAATCAACTCCACATCTTCCCTGGGAAGGCTCAGGCTCTTGGCAATCTCTGTCGCATAATGCACCGTATTCTCCACATGCTCACCAGTATAGTGATCCTTTAATTCAATAGTCTTGGCAAACGCGAAAATTGATTCTGTAAGCCCTTGCTTTGATTTCATGGTGAGCTTATCGATTGTCTTCTTCAATGTTTTTACGCCCCCTCCTGCCTTAGCAACCTTTCTCTTTCCGGAAAGATTATTCATATCTAAGGTAGAATAAGCGCGGTTACCACCCTGTTCTTTAGCTTTGTTAAGCACTGTATTGGCTAAATTAACTAGATCTGTCCCATTCTTAGCCCTATCTTCCGGAAATGATACCGCTGATAGACTCAACTTCAATCTTACGCTTTGCTTCCGATTGCCGAAATTAATAAAATTCAATGACTCCAGCAATCTCTGGGCCATGCTAAATGCCGCATCCCTGCTTAATCTCGGTGAAATAATCAGGAATTCTTCTCCAGCGTAACGTATAAGCGTATCGTACCTGCGCACCATCCGCTTAAGTTGCCGGGATAATTGTTTTAAAACCAAATCCCCAAAAGCAATTCCGTAAACGTCATTTATGGATTTAAAATAATCTATATCCAGCATAATAATTGCTAAACTATGCGCAAACCTGCGCGTACGATGAAATTCCACCTCAACTACATCTTGCAGGTAACGGCGATTATAAAGCCCGGTTTGCGAATCAACCAGTGAAATACCTTTTAATTTTTCATATGACTTAAGCAGTTCTTGGTGAAGCTTGCTTTTTTCTAATTCCGCTTTTTTATGCAAGGAAACTTCCTGTAAAAGGTCAGCGGTACGCTCCTCCACGATTTCTTCCAGGTGCTCACGGTAACGCCTTAAACCCTCCTCAATCTTCTTTCTCTCGCTGATATCAATATTTACCTCAGCCACCAGCCACTCGCCATTCTCGTCCTGAAAAGGAATAGTTGTTACTGAAATCGGACGGTTATTTTCTTTAGGTAACACCTCTTGACTGACTACGGTTTTCTTGGTCTTGAAGGCCTTCTCAACAGCACAATCAGAACAAGGAGTTTTACGGTCCATAAAATAATCAAAACACTGTCTGCCTTCCCATGGCCCGTACACTTTTGCCCATTCCGGGTCTATATAACGGATATAATAATTCTTATCCATAATATCCAAACCGGTTTTAGTAGAACCTAAAATAAACTCAATCTGCTGGCGTAATTTCTTAGCCTGTAATTCCGCGGCATCCTTCGATTTAATTTCAGATTCTAATTCTTTTGTCCGGTGCTCCACTAAAAGCTCAAGTTTTTCGCGATACACCCGCAGTTCAGCCTCATTTTCTTTATTCTTGGTAATATCGCGGTTACTAGCCCTGCGTCCGAGAAGTTTCCCTTCTTTATTAAAAATGGGAACGCATACATGGCTAAGCCATACAATCTTACCGTTACGGTTAACTATACGAAAATCAACTTCTAATTTCATACACTTCTCAGTGGCTTCTTTTACCTGCTTGCACAGTTTTTCAATATCATCCCTATACACAATCCTCTCAATTAAAGCAGGATCCTGCATAAAATCATCTGGCGTATATCCCGTAATCCGTTCGCAGGAAGGAGAAACATAAATCATCCGGTTATCTATACCCTGCCAATATTCCCAGTCATATGTAAAATCAGCGATAGTGCGAAACCTCTCCTCGCTTATCCGCAAGGCTTCTTCAGCTTCCATGCGTCTTGATATATCACGCGCATATTCTATTACACCAATAAGTTTTTTGGTTTTATCATCGAACATCGGAAAACTATAGAGATCAAGATACCCGGCATTACCATCCTTGTCTAAAAATGAAACAACTCTGGAAGCTGGTTTTAAAGTTTGCAGAGTTTCCCTGACAGGACAAATCTTGCAAGGTTTATCTGCGCCATGAAAAGCCTTGTAACATTTCTTGCCGACCAGAGGCATATTCTGCGCATGCCATTTTTCCTTAGTAGGATTAGCTCTTAAAACGTTTAAATCGGTATCCAAAACGCTAATACCGTCCTGAATACTGCTAACCACACAATTCAGGAAACTTCCGGTAGCAAACAATTCTTGTTCAACTTTGGCGCGGTCGCGTATTTCCTTACGCAAGTTTTCATTAAGGCTAGTCAGCTCTGCTGTCCTGACCTTAACCCGGATTTCAAGTTCAGAACGAATATCCCTTTGTTTTTCTTCCTCTTTTTTACGCTCGGAGATATCCCTGGCAATACCGGTTGTGCCGATTACTTTACCCTGGTCATCAAAAATCGGAGTTTTAACAGTCTCTATCCAAGTATCTCCGTTTTCCTTATTAACCAGCCTCTCTTCAATGCACTTAAGCTTTTTACTGTTGATTACCTCAAGGTCATCGGAACGGTAATTCTTTGCCAAATCCCTTGGCCAAATATCTAAATCAGTTTTACCTACAATTTCATCAGCCTTAAAACCGCACCCCCTGGCAAAAGCTTCATTAACTACAATAAACCTGCCATCAATATCTTTAAGCCAGGCCATATCCGGAATATTATTCAAAATAGCCTTCTGTTGAAGCTCGGTATTGCGCAGCTTCGTAATTGCCAATTCAGGGTTATCTTTATAGTCCTTGAGTTTAACCAAAATATCCTGGCTTGGTTTAGCCTGGTTTTTTTCTTTTTGATTTTCCATATTTAAAGTAATTGGAAACTAATACTCTCTCTGGTGCGCCAAAGTCATATCCATAAAAGTACGCAACCTGCGTGAACGGGAAGGATGGCGAAGTTTTTTCAAGGCCTTAGCTTCAATCTGCCTGACTCTTTCGCGGGTAACCCTGAAAACGTTGCCCACTTCCTCCAGGGTACGCGAAGATCCGTCATTAATACCAAAGCGCAAGATTAAAATCTTTTTCTCTCTTTCTGTTAACGTGCTTAAAGCGGAATTCATCTCGTCTTTTAACATTGAACGCACAGTTTCATTTGCCGGTGATACCGCTTTTTTATCCTGGATAAAATCCCCGAAATGAGTATCCCCTTCATCGCCGATAGGCATCTGCAATGAAATAGGTTCCTGAGCGATCTTCAATATGGATTTTATTTTACCCTGGGGAAAACGCATTTTATGGGCGATCTCTTCAGGCGTAGGCTCGCGCCCATTTTTCTGCACAAAGACCCTCGAAAAACGGATTATTTTATTTATTGTTTCGGTCATATGCACAGGAATCCGGATCGTCCGCGCCTGATCGGCAATCGAACGGGTAATTGCCTGACGGATCCACCAGGTAGCATAAGTTGAAAATTTATAACCCCGCTTATACTCAAATTTCTCTACCGCACGCATTAAACCGATATTTCCCTCCTGGATCAAATCCAGCAA
>JALNZI010000077.1 GCA_023229385.1 Candidatus Omnitrophota bacterium
TTAATTCTGCCATATTAAACCACTACCTCTCTTAAAAACTTGGCTGTCTCTTCAGGCGGAAGCGGACAGATATAAAAACCTGTGCCCCATTCAAAACCCGCGACTTTAGTCAAACGCGGTATGATCTCAATATGCCAATGATAATCCTGTTCAATAGTTTTCCAATAACCCATCTTCTGCCTGCGGAACGGCGCGGTATGAATTACATAATTATAATCCGGGTCGTTTAACCCGATCTTTAATTTTAAAAGTACAGATTTAAGTACGTGGGCAAGATGCCTTCTGGATTCGGCATCCATACAGGTATAATCACAACAATGTTTCTTCGGCAGGATCCAGGTCTCAAAAGGAAACCGCGCGGCAAACGGAGCTACTGCCAAGAAACCATCAAAATCAGCAATCACCCGGTCTTTCTGCGTAAGCTCCTGCTTGATTAAATCACAAAATACGCAACGCTCATGATATTCAAAATATTGACGGGCCCCGGCCAATTCTTCTTTTACGCGCTTAGGATTAACCGGTGTGGCAATCAACTGCGAACGGGAATGCCTGATCCCCCCGCCTCCGGAACCTTTGCCATAATTTTTAAACACCAAAACATATTTAAGCCGGCTGTCCCTTTCCAAATCAGTTATCCTATCAGAATAACAATTAAGCACATTGGTAATCTGGTCTTCACTTAGATCCGCCATATTGGCGATATGCTGGTTAGTTTCAATAACAATCTCGTGGGCTCCCAAACCATTCATTACATCATATATACCGTTTCCGCGGCGGTCCAAGTCACCTTCAACCCTTAAAAAAGGGGCAATGCTGGGGACAACCCGCAAATCCCAACCCGGGCCATTGCGAGTGGAGTTCCTCGGCCGCACAGCATAAATCTCCGGCGGAGTCTGAGACTCTTTACCCTCGCAGAATGGACAGGCGCCGGGATCATCCTGTTCCCGGTGTTTTCCAAACTGGTCAGGCCGTTGAGCGCGTTCAGTGGCAATAATTACCCATCTACCTATAATCGGATCTTTTCTTAATTCTGGCATAGAAATTAATTATAACAGAACTTCTCAAACTTGCAACAAAAATCATAAATCATAGACAGTGTATGTAATTCTATTAAAATCAAATAGTTACAAAACAAATATTTCGACCTTCCTATAAACTATTTACTTTTCCCTAATACCTCCCCCAGCTTAAGCCTATGCCCTATGATAAAATTCTGCCCGGGCATCCGCTTGCCTGCTTCTAATTGTAATTCTTTAAGGTTTAAGAAACCTCTGCCGCAAGCTACAACAACACCATGCTTATCCGCCCGGATTACCTCGCCCGGAACAGGCTTATGATTTGGGAATATTGGCAAGACATCCGTCTGAAAAACTTTCAGCATCTTGCCGCGGAAAAAAGTAAACGCCCCTGGCCAGGGTAAAACTCCTCTTACCTGATTATGGATAGCCGCAGCAGGCTCATCCCAATCAATTAAACCATCCTCTTTTTTCAACTTCGGGGCAAGGATTACCTTATCCTCATCCTGCTCCAATAAACAATAACTCCGATTATCAATTATCTTAAGCGCATCCACTAACAACTCCGCTCCCAGATAGCGCAATTTTTCCTCAAGAGTTACCGCCGTATCACTATCCTCAATCCCTATCCCCTTCTGCAGGATAACCGGGCCCGAATCCGTCTTCAGGCTCACATACATAATACTTACCCCCGCCTGCTTATCCGCGTTAATTATCGCCCAGTTAATCGGAGCTGCCCCCCGGTAACGCGGCAGAAGCGAAGCATGGATATTAATCGGCATAATCTTAGGAATATCTAAAACCTCCTGGGAAAAAATCTGGCCATAGGCAACAATCACAAAAAGATCGGCATCCAGTTTCTTTAGGAAATCTACGCTTTCCTTAGACTTAATATTCTCCGGTTGAAAAGTTTTCAGCCCTGCCGCAACAGCAGTGCTCTTAACATCGGTCTCGGAAATATGCAGATGCCTGCCTCTTTTCTTATCCGGCTGAGTAACCACGCAAACAAGTTCGTGGCCGGATTTAATCAAGGCCTGCAATGCCGGAACCGCAAAATGCGCACTTCCAAAAAATACAATCTTCATCTCTTTACCCCTACCTTACCTATATTAAACCGGATCTACATCCACCGTCACTATTATACCCGAAAAATGGCCTTCTTTTAAGTGCAATCTTAAAAACTTCCCCGCCTTCTCCACACTAGATGCGCGCATCAATATCTGGTAATAAAAATTACCGCGCAGCTTAGCCGGCTGTCCGGGATTAAGCGAAAGCATCTTGATGCTTGAAGTTTTTATCCCGCCCAACCTCTCAAATAAATCCTGAGCCGCCTTTTTAACCTTATCCAAACTGGCCCCTCTTAGTTTAATTAAGATCATATGTTTATACGGCGAGAAATTTAGTTGCTTACGCTGCTTTAATTCTTCTTTTAAAAAAATCTCAACATCATTCTTAATCACCGCCTGAAAACAATGGTGATTGGCATTAGCGCTCTGGATAATCATTCTCCGGCAAGTAAGGCCCGCCAACCCCATAAGCAAAGCAAATGTTTTCTCCCCGGCGCGGAAATCCACCCGGTTAAGCGAGTTATCTATCGCCACCACCCCGATTAAATCAAAACTTAAATCCCGATGTTTTATCACCGAGCTGCTCGCTACAAAAATATCCGCGTCCAAACTAAAGCCAGATTTATTTTCCTCATTAATAATCCTTATCCGCGCCTGAGGGAAAATCCTGGCTAACTCGCTTTCTACTTTTTCAGTGCCTATACCGGAGTATTTTATATAACCGCTCCGGCAGCTCGGGCAAATCTTCGGCACTTCCATTTTAAAGTTACAATGGTGGCACCTTAACCTGTCCTCATCAAAATGAAACACCAGGTTAATATTACAGCGCGGGCATTTTAAAACCACCCCGCAATTATGACAGGCGGCGCTGGTTGCAAAACCCTTGCGCTCAATAAACACCAGGGTTTTTCTTTTTTCCAATAAGTTCGCATAAATAGCATCCGACAAAAACTTTGAGAATATGGATTTAGTCTTTCTCTCCGAATAAGGAAGCCTGCGGCTATCAATAATCTGAACCAGCGGATATGCCTGCTTTGAAGGGATAACTTCAAATTTAAGTTTGCCTTCCTGGACAAGATAAAAACTTTCTAGAGAAGGGACAAAGCCTCCCAAGACAACTTTTGAACCGCAAATCTGGGCGCGGATTAACGCTACCTGCCGGGCGTGATAATGCGGCACCTGCTCCTGTTTATAAGCCTGATCCTGCTCCTGATCAATTATAATCAAACCCAGGTTGTTTACCGGAGAAAAAATACTGGAACGCGTGCCTACCACAACACATTTTTGCGCCTGGCGGATCTTTTCCCATACCTCTAATTCTTTTGGCTGCTTGCGAAATGCCAGAAAAACTTCTATGCCTGAATCTTTTTCAATTAACTCTTTAGCCCTCTCTGTCTCCCGGATATCACTAAATAAAACAATTGCCGAACGCTCAGCCGCCCAAGCCTCTTTAATCTCTCTCAAATAAACCGGCATCCTATCTTTCCCCTGAACAAATAAAGGGGACGGTTCTATTTTTCCTTTAAAAAAAGGGGACGGTTCTATTTTTCCGTCCCCAGTTTTTTTGCCCTTTCTCAACTCATCAACCAGCGCAGCCTCAATCGCCTCACCCCAAGAACAGCAATAATACTCCGCTAACCTCCTGGTCAACAACAGCATCTGCTCATCCAAAACAGCCGCTGCATCGATTACCGCCGCCACCTCTTTTATTTTCTTGATTTTTGTTTTACTGCTTAAGCCAACTACGTAGGCAACCTCTTTTTTATTGCGGAAATTTACCCAGATCCTTGTCCCTACGGAAATTTTATTTTCTAAATCTGGCGGGACAAGATAATCAAACGGGCCTTCGATAGGTAAGCCCAACACAACCTCAGCGTATAACACTAGCTATCTCCTGGCAGGATAAAGGCCTGGCAACTTGGGCGATATTCTTTTTTAAACCCTGAAGTTTTTGCGGGTTATTTGACAACTCAACAACCAGCTCTTTAATTTGTTGGATATTTTTCGGGGCGCAACCTACGCCATAACCGGCTAAAATTTTAATATTCTCCTGCTCCTGTCCCGGTATCGCGGATATAAAAATAGGAAATAATCCCATACTCAGAAATTCCGCAATACTTGAGCCTCCGGGCTTGGTAATTATAATATCAGAAACCGCCATTAACTCTTCCGCATTATCCACAAATCCAAAAACTTTTACATTCTCCAGCTTCCGCTCTTGAAGGCGGTCAAAAAGTTTCTTATTTCTCGCACAGACTACCAACACCTGGGCTTGGGCGCATAAACTTTCAGCAATCTCTTCCAGCGGCCCGGAACCAAATGAGCCGGTCATAACCAGTACGGTAAATTTATTCGCGCTGATGCCGAACTTCTCAGCCAACTGCCCCCTATTTTGAACCTTAAGAAAACTGGGGTTAAATGGAATACCCGAAGCCTGAATCCTTTCAGCTGGAATTCCCATACTTAACAACTGATCCCGGGTTGCACCTGAAGCCGCAATATAAAGGTCAGTCCCGGCTGAAATCCAAAATGGATGCACCCCGAAATCCGTAATCACTGTAATTAACTTAGACTGAATTTTATTTTCTAACTTTAATCCTGCGGCAAGTTCGGAATTAAGAAAATGCGTGGAAATAATATAATCAAACTTCCCTTTAATTAAATAGGCAGCGAATTTGCGGCACCCAAGGTAATTTACAACCAAAGCGCTCTTACGGCTTAAACCACGAGTCAGCCTTGATTCGGTCATCCAGAAAAAAAACCCCCAAAGCCATGTGGCGGAATGTACTAAAAATGGATAGCCGCGATTATAGAAAAAACGGAAAAAATTACTGGTAAGCGGAAGAATATCAACCAACTCCACCGCCAGGTCCTTGCGGTTGTTCTTTAAAAAGTCATATATTGCCTCAGCCGCCCTGCGATGCCCTGCGCCAGCCGACGCGTAAGTAATCAATACCTTCATATCAGCAAATAATGGGGACGGTTCTATTTTCCCCGAGTCCAGTTCCAGAAAAAATAGAACCGTCCCCATTATTTTCCCATTATTTTACACTTATCAGAAATTTAGCAGCCGCAAAAAGATCTTTAAACACAAAATCCGGTTTTGCTTCCCAGTTCTTTTGATTAGCTAATTTTTCCTTGCCGCAAAAAACGAGGATTGACTTAGCGCCCACAGCATGGGCAGTCAGCACATCGCGTATAGTATCGCCCACAAAATACGCTTTCCTTAAGTCAACTTTGACTTGCCGCGCCGCTTTCTTAAGCAAACCCGGTTTTGGCTTCCGGCAGCCGCATCCTGCCTCCTTGCGGTGCGTGCAATAATAAACCTTGGTAATTTTCCCGCCGGCCCGTTCAATATCACCAAGCATCTTAGCAGTTATGCTATCTAAAGTCTTCTGAGCGTACACCCCCTTACCCACACCAGCCTGGTTAGACGCCACAAATATCCCATACCCCTTCTTACTCAACAAGGCAATCGCTTCTTTAGCCCGCGGCAGGAACCTAAACTTCCTTAAAGAAGTAACATAAAGCCGGTCACCGGGATATTTATTTATCACTCCATCTCGATCTAAGAATATAATTTTCATAAGTGTCATTAGTAACGGGTGACTCGAACTGGATTCGAGACGCGGTGTGCGGCGAGAAACAGTTCGAGACAGGACCCGTTACCGTAATTTATTCTTCTTCATCTCCCGAAACTTCAAGTAACTCAATATCTGATACAACATATCAAAATAAGCAATAACAAAACCATACATCCCGTCTTTATACGCCTTCTTAGACAAATACCTTCTGAAAAAACGGTCCAGCGCTCTCCAGTAAGCCCATAATAACGTCATCTTGCGGCCGGTATTAACCCATTTCACCGCCTCAAGAGTCGACTGCCGGTTAACGCTGTTTAAGAAATGCTCCAGGTCAGGATATCCTCGATGAATAATATCGCCCTTTAAATGCCCGCAGGCGCCGTCAATAAATGCCCGGGGATGCACCTCCGCCTCTTCATACTTAAATTTATTTTTTTGAAAAAGCCGCACTTTTGCCGCCGGATACCAACCGCCGTGCCTTACCCAATAATTACTGATAAAATTACGTAGCGGGATATCGTAAGCTGCGAAATCATTGGACTGGATCACCCGCTCAATCTCAATTTTTAACTCCGGAGTTACCGTCTCATCCGCATCCAGGCTTAACACCCACTCATTACTCGCCTGCGCGTAAGCCCAATTCCTGTGCCTTCCCTCCACATCCATCTTCCGGAAAAAAACTTTGCAATTATATTTCTTAATAATCTCTGCCGTCTTATCAGTACTTTCATCATCAACCACAATAATTTCATCCGCCCATTTCACCGATTCAAGGCACTGCCCGATACAAGACTCTTCATTCTTAGTTA
>JALNZI010000078.1 GCA_023229385.1 Candidatus Omnitrophota bacterium
ATGATGAAGAGAATAATTGAGTATTTATTACTTTTTGTAGTTTTAGCTATATTTTTATATTTGGCCCGGGGCAAGCTGGAAGCCTTCTTCTATAACCGCGGCAATAATTATATAGAGCGTTCTTTATACAGGGAGGCTATAGATTCCTACGGGAATGCCTTTAAAATAAACCCACAATCCTGGCAGGCCTGTCTGGGATTGGCGGAAGCTTATAGATACAGCAAAGATTACAATAAATCAGCAGATGAATATAATCGGGTTTTGAAAATAAACCCCCTTTGTTTAAAGGCTTATCTATCCCTGGCAGAAGTATATTCCCAGGAAGGCAAATACATAGAAGCCCTAAATGTGATTAGCCAAGCGCGTAATAAGATCCCTGCTAACCCGCAAATTAACCAATCCTCACAGGAGTGTTGCTACTCTTTTGTGGTCTCTACTTTAAACAAAAGCACCAAACTTTTTCTGGCGAATAAGAGTGCGGATGCGATAGCTCTTTTGCAGGATGTCCTTAAGTCATGCCCTGATTTTGCCATAGCCCACTACACCCTGGGTTATTATTACTTCCAGGTTAAAGATTATAATAATGCCGAGAATAGCCTGAAAAAAGCCCTTTTGATAGATCCCCAGTTTAATTACGCGCACAAATTGCTCAGCCAGGTGTATTTTGAGAAAGGAAGCTTTGAAAAAGAACTCTCCAGCGCCAAGGATGCGCTTGCGGTAAGCAATAATGACGCCTCTGTTTACAATGATCTTGGCCTGGCATTGATGCATCTGGAACGTTATGCGGAGGCGATTCCCTATTTGCAAAAGGCAGTTATCCTTGATCCGAATAATACCGATTATGTCTATAGTTTAGGAAGTGTTTACCGGGATAATAAAATGTTTGAACAAGCCATCTCGGAATATAATAAGCTGATTGTATTAAGGAAAGATTACCCTAATTTGCATAATGACCTGGCTGAAATATATGATAATCTGAGTAAGCATGCGCAGGCAGTTTCAGAATACCAGAAAGAAGTAGCGTATTGTCGCCAGGCCATGGCAAACAATCCTGATAGTCCTGTTTTACTCAACAATTACGCCTATGCTTTAAACGGCCTGGGTCAAGTTAATGAAGCCAAGGCAATTATCGATGGCGTAATAAAATCCTTTCCTCGTTATCGACAGGCGCAGTTGACTTTATCCAGAATCTACGACAAGATGCATAAGCCGGATCTGGCTTTACAGGCAATGGAAAAAGCAAAACAACTTTCAGCAGGAGAGGGTTTCATCGACAATGAAATAACCAGGTTAAGCAAACAACCTAAACTTAAGCCAGGGGCTCTCCCGGAGCAAAAGGATACGCTTTATTTAAAAAGCGGCCGTCAATTGCAGGGGAAGATAAAAAAAGAGTATCCGGACAGGATAGTGCTGGAAGTGTTGCTGGGTTCTTCCCAGGGAGAAGTTATTTTTTACCGGGATTCAATTGAACGCATAGAAAGAACCCGCAATTAAATCGAGGATTTTCGCGCGGGTGTTTTTAATCAAACAATGACTCTAAGACTAATTGCAATAAAAATTAACAAAATATATTCTTTCCGGCACAGCTTATGGAATATGGCGGTAAAACAATTTAAGGCCAAATATGCCGGTTCTGTCTTGGGTATTTTTTGGGTAGCCATCAACCCTTTTTTATTGATGCTGGCAATAACCTTTGTTTTCACGACTGTCTTTAAAACCGAAGGGAAAGATTTTCCTTTATTTGTCCTTTCAGGGATTATCCCCTGGATGTTTTTCTCCGGGGCTTTGTCTGAAGCTACTCCTTCCTTATCAGCGCAAAAGAGCGTTTTACATCAGTTTAGTTTACCAAAAGAAATAATTCCTTTGAGCAGCGTGTTATCTTATGCATTGAATTTCCTTATCAGTTGGTTAATTATCTGTCCCTTGTTTTTATTCCGTAATCCCGGGGCTATTACCATGATTGTTTTTCTCCCGGTAATATTTCTGCTGACCTGTATTTTTATCAGCGGGATAAGCCTGTTATTTAGCGTAGTTAACGTTATTTACCGTGACCTGGAACACTTAATCGGGACTTTGCTTATGTTTTGGTTCTGGATTACGCCAATTTTTTATTCCGTAGAAATGGTTCCTGCGAATCTCCGCTGGGTTTTTAATTTAAACCCCGTCTCGGCATTCATTTTATTCTACCGGGAGATAATTTTTTACTGTCACGTGCCGGAGTTGGCCACTTTTCTGGCGGTAACTGCCTGGGCATTCTTTAGTTTATCCGTGGGAATATTGGTTTCTATTTGGCTTGAGCCCAGAGTATTAAAACGTATCTAATATGTCTATAATCAGCTTTAATGATGTTTGGGAGATGTACCGGATTAAATTCGTTATTGAAGGCAAATCCTCATGGGAAGATTTCCAGGCCTTGCAGGGAATTAGCTTTTCCATGGAAAAAGGGGAGATATTAGGGATTATCGGCGAGAATGGTTCGGGCAAGTCGACCATTTTAAGATTGATTGCCGGGATGCTCAAGCCTGATCGCGGAGAAATAGAGGTTTCAGGCAGTGTCGCAGGGCTTTTGGAGTTAGGTGCAGGTTTTCAGACTGAACTTACCGGCAGGGAGAATATTGTCCTGCAGTGTGAACTCTTTGGTTTGCCGGCTGTCCAGGCAAAGGAAAAATTCCGCCAGATTATTGATTTCGCTGAAATCGGCAAGTTTATTGATGCCCCGGTAAAATGTTATTCCCAGGGTATGTTTGTGCGCCTGGCATTTGCCATAGCAGTGCATATGGACTCGGATATCTTTCTTGTAGATGATACGCTGTCCGTAGGGGATGAGTATTTCCAGAGGAAGTGTATTAAGGAAATATTCAGAATAAAACAACAGGGCAAGACCGTGGTTATTGTTACCCACGATATGACAATGTTGCAGAAGCTCTGCGCAAGGACAATATTCTTAAAACAGGGAATGCTGGTTAAGGATGAAGAAACGGCCAAGGTAGTTTCTTTTTACTCCCAGACAGTCGGCAGCCCAAAAGGAATAGCGGTTATTGAAAAGAAAAGGTTTGGTCTGGCATTTAATAATGGAAAGTTGCTTTTAAATTGGGATGGCAAATTGATCACTTCTACTTCCGGGGCCTATACGATTTTTAACGTAGCTAATAAGTGGTATAGCTCTACCCAGGCAGAATGGGAGGTTAAAGAAGAGCCGCGGGGAGTTTTTACGGCAGTCGGCAAGATCTACCAATTAGGGTTGACCCAGGTCTGGAGATTCGAGGTTTTAGGGGATTGTGAAATTAAGTGGGATATAGAGCTTGGAATGGACGGAGATATTGGGTTATCTGAAATGTATGTCAATATTGCGCTTAAAGATGAGTATAGCCGGTGGTTTAGCAATTCAGAAAAAGGGGATTTCCCTCCGATTAAAAACGAAGATAAAAACTGGAATACCGTATTTACCAAGAATGGTTTAAGCGCACACATCGGAGTATATCAGCAGATTTTGGATGCAGCTGAGTTTCCTTCCCTGCTATTTGAGCAGTTATCATTAGGATCTTTAGCCCAGGGGTTAATTCTAAATTCCGATTATTTATCGCATTGCCGCATATTGCAATATAAGCTTAATCCTTTTTCCGGTAAATCAGGAAATCAAACTGACCGGTTTATTTGTTTTGCGGGGAAAATCATAATAAATACTCCGGATATAGATGCTTATATTTCTAAGGTACAGAATGAGTTTGTTCTATCTACCCCGGAATCAAAGTTAGCTTTTGATAATGGTATTTGCAGGCTTGAATATAAGTCGGTAGAATTGACCAAAAATAATCATATTTTTACCTCTCTTTATGCAAACGGGAAATGGCACTTTTCTCATTTAGCGCACTGGGATTTTAAAAAACAAAATGACCATAAAATTATTGCTATAGGCAGATGGCCGGATCTGGCTTTAACCCAGTCCTGGGAAATTGAAGTTATCGATGGCCGTTCTTTCAAATGGGATGTTAACGTAGAAGTTGAAGAAGAACTGGTTATTGAACAGCAGTATTTTTTTATTTGTTGCTCAAATGATTATTCGCAATGGTTCAGTAATTACGGTTCGGGAGTTTTTCCCGCGGATTTCCGGGAAACTGAAATGGATATGTTACAAAGATGTCTTCCTGATGGCGAACTCGGGTTCTTAAGCCAGGAGGCTAAATTACCCGCATTACGGGTGAAGTTTTCCAATGAATTCCATAATTACGCCAAGATCATGAATTCTAACTTTTACGAAAAAGCGAGATTAATGCGTATAGATAAAGTAGAACCTGAAAGGATTAAAAAATTCCCTCCCGGAAAATATCCCTGTTTTAAGCTGGCTATTTCCCTGGATGGAGATAAGCAGGTATTTGATCCAGGCTCAAATGAGCTTAATGGCGAGAGGTTAAAGTTTATTTTTAACCAGGGCGGCGGTCGTGTACTTTGGGATGGGCAAGAGTTGACCAAGAGGATCGGTTTTTATACTTCTTTATGCTCGGGAGGGCGCTGGCATGATTCTTCTTCTTCGGCAAGATGGAAGGTTGTTGAGAAAGGTAAGGATGTAATTAAAATTACCGGAGAATGGCTATATTTGCCGATAAGTCAATATTGGGAAATAAGTTTAAAAGAAGACAAGTTTATTAATTTCATTATCAGAATGAACTTAGATAAAGCGCTGGAAGTCGAGGCCCTGCAGGCAAACCTTATGCTGTCGGAAATATATTCACAATGGGTAAGGCAAGGGCAGGTACATAGTTTTCCCGGATTCAATAGCAACGTAGATGACAAATGGGATATTATTTACTCTTGCTCGTCCGGGCCTGATGGCGTGGGAGTAGTTAAGGCGGCAGAAAACGGCTTATTTTTACCCGCAGTTACTTTATCTGCTCAAGAGGGAAACTCAGGGCAGCTTCTTAATGTCGTAAATTCCGATATTTACCACAGGGGCAGGGTTTTGCAGTGTTCAAATACAGGCGCAAGAACCCTGGCCGCGGGTGATTACCTGTGTTTTAACGGGAAGATAGTTTGTAGCGGCGATTAAATACAAGGATGATTCATGTCTTGGTTGAGTTCGACTAAGGTTTTATTGAGGCATTTTAAATTTTTTCTCTCCCGAGAATTGGATTATCCTTTGGTTGCCCCGGATATGCTGCAGCTTTGTTTTTTATCCCGCTGTAATTTAAAATGCAAGATGTGCAATGTCCAGGAAAAATATGAAAAACTTAAAATCTCAGGTGAGGTTTATGAATTAGATTTTAAGATAATGCAGGATTTGATATGCCAGGCGGCGGATATGGGGATCAAGCAGCTATTTTTAATCGGAGGGGAGCCTTTTTTAAGCAGAGACCTGTTTGATATTATCAAGTTTACCGGCCAGCATAAAATGGAGACAGTTGTTTTTACGAATGGAACCCTTTTGGGTAACCTCGAGATTATTGAGAAGACCTTTGACTCCGGCCTGCGCAGTCTGGGCATATCTATTGATGGAGCGAATGAAAATACATATAAAAATATAAGAGGCGAAGGAATTTTCGAAAGGATTATAGAGAATATTCGGTTGTTTAATAAAATAAAGAAAGACAGGGGATTGATTTCGCCCAGCATAAGCATAGCTTGTACGGTTATGGATCAGAATATTGAAGAGTTGCTGGATATTGTAAACTTAGCGAAAAGTTTAGAAGTTGACGGAATAGGCTTCCAGCCGGTAGTTACGAATAATACCGATCAAAGATTGAGAAACAGCCCGAATCAAAATTGGATACCCCCATCAAGGTATGCTATACTTGATAGGTCTATAGACAAATTGCTGGAATATAAATGTTCAAATAAGGAAAATTTTAAATTTATTTATACGGGGTTAGTTCAGCTAAGATTAATCAAGGATTATTTTAAGGGGGGATCGGTTTTGAACAGGCAGAAATGCTACGCAGGGTTTAACCGGATAATCATTTCGCAGGATGGAAAGGTGTATCTTTGCGCTGCAGAGCCGGATAACGGAGAAGTAAGTTTTGGGGATATCCATAAGGACAGGTTGAAGGATCTTTGGTATTCCGATAAGGCGAAGGTTTTCAGGAGAAGCATAAAGAAATGCAGTAATCATTGCCTGCTAAGTTGTGCCCGCAGGGGGGAATTTGACGGATTTATGGATGATTTTTATCACAGCCATTAATAAATTATGCATCTTTCAATAGTTATTCCTACATATAAAAGATACGATTTACTAAAACAATGCCTGGATTCTGTGTTGCAGCAGGATTATCCTTTAACGGAATATGAGGTTATTGTAGTTGATGATGCCCAGGATGATCGGGTTAAGGCATTATTGGACCAATTGAAAGAAAAGCACCCAAACTTACAATACCTGGCGCAAAATCATCGGGGTCCTGCAGTAGCCAGGAATTTAGGCATCCGTTTTTCTTCCGGGGAGATCGTCGGCTTTATTGACGATGATTGTCTCGTAGATAG
>JALNZI010000079.1:0-1228 GCA_023229385.1 Candidatus Omnitrophota bacterium
CTCTCCCGCGCCTTTTACAGCCTGGCCGATAATCCAGGATTTTAACTTAAGCTCCGCTAACTTTTTAATTATCATTGGCGATGCCTTTTTCTCGACGATTAAAACCATGCCGATGCCCATATTCAAAGTATGGTACATCTCCCGATCTTCAACATTACCCTTGTTCTGGATGAGCCGGAAAATTTCAGGCACGCTCCAGGAATTTTTATCAATACGCGCGTCAATATTCTTCGGCAATATGCGGCTGATCTTATCGTAAAAAGCGCCGCCGGTGATATGGCTAATTCCGTGCACTGACTGGCCAGACTGCTGCAATATTTTTAAAACAGGCTTAACATAAATGCGCGTGGGCTTAAGCAATTCCGCGCTCATTCTTTTTAATTCTGCAGCGCCTAAAACTTTTCTTACCAAAGAATAACCGTTAGAATGCAGGCCGCTTGAGGCAATGCCGATTAGTTCATCCCCTGCCTGAATCTTATCGCCATTAATAATTTTGTCTTTTTCCACGACCCCTCCGCAAAACCCCGCAATATCGTATTCGCCTTCCTTATACATCCCGGGCATCTGCGCGGTTTCCCCGCCGATAAGCGAACAGCCGCTTTCAATACAACCCTTATTTATGCCGCTGACCACATCCACTAAGACATCTTCTTTAACTTTACTAAAAGCCACATAATCCAGGAAGAAAAGCGGTTCGGCGCCGGTACAAAGGATATCATTAACATTCATCGCCACCGCGTCAATTCCTACAGTATCGTGCTGATTAGCCAACTTGGCGATTACCAGCTTTGTCCCCACCCCATCGCTTGAGGAAACCAAAACCGGATTTCTATATTGGTTTTTCTCTAATTTAAAGAAGCTACCGAAACCTCCGATATCCGTAAGCACCTCTTTACGGAATGACTTCCGAACCAAATTTTTTATTTTTGATTTAAAGATGCTCGCGCTCTTTATATCCACACCGGAATCTTTATAAGTTATCTTCTTCATATCTGTAGCTCCCCTTGTCCGCAGCAACTTCTCTCCAAAGAAAATTTACTATGCCTCTTTTCCGCTCTAACCGGATACTTGCCTGTCCAGCATGAGGTACAATAATTACCCTTAGGGTGTTTAAAACAATCCAACATCCCTTCCATGCTTAAATAACCCAAAGTATCCACCTCTAAATATTTCCTGATTTTTTCTACGCTGTCATATTTATTGGCGATCAATTCACTCGCCCGGTGAA
>JALNZI010000079.1:1238-6443 GCA_023229385.1 Candidatus Omnitrophota bacterium
AAAAACAAGGGAAACGGTGCGCCGGGCAGGAAATCCTTAGATGCACTTCTTTTACCCCGGCCTTACGCAAATTGCGCACGCGGATCTTGGAAGTCGTGCCGCGCACAATAGAATCATCAACTATAACAATCCGTTTGCCTTTTAAAATATCTTTTAAAATATTAAACTTTACGCGCACCCCCATATCCCGGGAATCCTGCGCCGGCTGGATAAATGTCCTGCCCACGTAGTGGTTGCGGATAATCCCCATCTCTAAAACAATCCCTGACTCCTGGGAATAGCCGAGGGCAGCGGAATACCCTGAATCCGGGACCGGAACCACATAATCCGCATCCACCGGATGCTCCTTGGCTAATTTAGCCCCCAATTTCCTGCGCACTGTATGCACAGTCTCGCCGAAAACATTAGAATCCGGGCGGGCAAAATAAACATGCTCAAAAGTACAAAATGAATAGTGTCCGGCAATTAATTCTTTTGGTTTAATTGACTTTAAAACACCCTGGTTATTGATAAACACAATCTCGCCCGGCTCAATTTCGCGCACGAATTTGGCGCCGATTAAATCAAAAGCGCAGGTTTCAGAAGCAAGGCAGTACGAAACACCGAGCTTGCCTAAAACCAACGGACGGAAACCATGCGGATCTCTTACGCCAATCAGGTAATCACTGTTCATTAATACCAAAGAATAAGCGCCCTTAATTCTTTTTAAAGCATAGACCAGGCTGTCTTCCAGGCTGCGCTTATTGCTTGCTGCCATAAGATGAATAACCAACTCTGAATCCGTAGTCGTCTGGAATATCGACCCGCTCTTCTCCAACTTCTGACGCAGGTCAAACGAATTTACTAAATTTCCGTTGTGGGCGATACAAATCGAACCATTGGCATAATCAATCAAAAGCGGCTGGGAATTTTTTAACACGCTTGAGCCGGTGGTTGAATAACGCACATGCCCTACCGCCATGTTCCCCTTCAAACGGCTAAGCACCTGCTCGCTGAATACATCGCTGACCAAACCCATCTCTTTATGAATAGAAAGCACGCCCTGGTTATTGGCCACAATGCCGCAGGCCTCCTGCCCCCGGTGCTGCTGGGCAAAAAGACCAAGGTAAGTAAGCCAGACTGCCTGCCGGTTGCCTGCTATCCCGAATAACCCGCAATACTCTTTTGGCTCAAAGCTATCTTTTTTTATTAGCATTCTTTGCTCCGCTTTTAGGCACCTTTCCTGTCCAGCAATATAAACAAAGTTTCTCCTTGGGCAGGCCAATAGCGCTGATCATATCACAAAGCTTCTGGTATTTTAATGTGGTTGAGCCGATATCTTTGTTAATCCAATCAACCATCTTTTTATACTTGGCTGATTTCTCATCCAGGTATGGAGCTAAGCTCTTTGGCTCCTTACCCTCAAGTGTCTTAATTGCCCGCCGGGCTGCCAGTTCATTGATGCTGCGGGTAGAATAATTAAATTTGCAGGGAAACATCAACGGAGGACAGGCAATGCGCAGGTGAATCTCCTTGGCTCCGTGTTTTTTTAATTTCTGGATAGTGTAATTCTTAAGCTGCGTTCCGCGCACAATGGAATCATCACAGAAAACAATCCGCTTGCCTTTGATTATCTGCGGAATAGGTATAAGCTTCATCCTGGCGACCAGATCCCTGCGCTCCTGGGTCGCCGGAGTATAGCTGCGGTCAAAACCCGGAGTATATTTTACTAACGGCCGGCGCAAAGGGACTTTTGATTCCATACTGTAACCAATGGCATGCGCTGTCCCGGAATCAGGAATACCGGCAACAATATCCGCCTTAATATCATCATCTTTAGCAAGTAGCGCTCCGCATCTTTCACGCGAGGTCTCGACATTAATCCCCTCGTAGCTGGAAGCAGGAAATCCGGTATAAACCCAAAGGAATGAACAAATCTGATTTGACTTAGAACCTTGGCGCTTTACTGTTAACCCATCGCGGGTAATCAAAACTATCTCTCCCGGCTCAAGATATTTAACCAAACTATACCCTAAGTTAAGAAACGCTGAAGACTCTGTAGAAACCGCCCAGTTGCTTCCCTTTTTACCAATAACCAAAGGAGTCAGGCCTAACCTGTCACGGCAGGCATAAATTCCCTCTTTGTTCAATAAAAGCAGTGAGCAAGAACCCTGGATCTTGGCAAAAAAGCTCTCAACCCCCTCAATTATATTCTTGGAAGATATGATCATTTTTGCGCAAAGCTCGGTAAAATTAATTTTACCTTCAGCCACCTCGGCAAATGATCGTCCTTTTTTAAACAAAACCTTGGCTAATTTATCCGCGTTATCAATATAACCGTTGGTCACTATTGCAAATGGCCCAAACTTAGAGTTCATTACAATCGGCTGCTCATCGCGGGCGCTGATTACCCCTATGCCTTTATCACCGGGCATCTTGAGATAATCTTCATGGAACTTGGCCTTAAACTGGCTGCCTTTGATATCGTGGATCTTACGCGTCAGTTCTTTGCCGTAAACAGCCAAGCCGGCAAACTGCGTGCCTAAATGCGAATGGTAATCCGTGCCGTAAAATAAATCATCCGCGCAATTCTTCTTAGAAACTACCCCGAATATTCCACTCATTTAAATGCTCCTTACCCAGAAAGGGTACACCGGCCACATCCTTTAAGGCCGGGTGTTTTTAATATACTCAACGCCACTCCTAAAAATTTGCAAACCATCGCCTTCTGCCGCGGGCAGTTTATCCCAATTACGCGGATGCTGTGCGGCAAAGATATGCCTCTCCGGATGAGGCATTAATCCAAATACCCTGCCTGTTTCATCACAAATCCCCGCAATGTTTTCCATTGAGCCATTGGGGTTATCAGGGTAACCGGAAAACTTACCTTTAGCGTCGCAATACTGAAAGACAATCTGTTTATTTTTCTTAAGGCCATTTAGCACCGCTTTATCCTGTGTTACGAATTTACCTTCACCGTGGGCCACAGGCAAATAAATTATTTTCTTTAATCCTTTAGTCCAGACACATTTACCATCCGGCTTCAGGTACACCCAGCGGGACTCAAATTTTCCGGAGTCATTAATAATTAAGCTGGTATTTTGTTTTAGCTCTGCAGATCCGGGTAAAAGCCCGCTCTTGACCAAAATTTGGAAACCATTACAGATACCGATAATCAGTTTTCCCTCAGCGATGAATTGGCGCAATGAATCCGCAAGCTTAAACCTCAACTCATTGGCAAAAATCTTTCCTGAGGCAATATCGTCGCCATAGCTGAAGCCTCCAGGCAAAGCCAGTATATGAAAATCACTAAGTATCCTCTGCCTGCTGACTAAACTATTAATATGCAAAAGTTCGCACTCTGCCCCGGCAAGCTTAAAGGCCGCCGCCGTTTCCTTTTCACAATTAGTACCCGCGCTTCTTAAAATGCAAACTTTAGGTTTTATCATAAAATCTTTTTATCAACTGGACTACTTCTTTGGGTTCATCGGCTAAAACGAATATATCCATATCTTCTTTACTGATATTGCCATGGCTGTGGACCGTAGACTTTAACCACTCTAATAACGGCTTCCAATATTTACTGTCAAAAAGGATTACCGGGAACCGGGAAATCCTCTTGGTCTGAATTAAAGTAATCGCTTCAAAAAATTCATCCAGCGTGCCGAAGCCTCCGGGCAGGATTACAAAAGCCTTGGCGTATTTTACAAACATCACCTTACGCACAAAAAAGTAACGGAAGCTTAAAACAGTATCCACGAACCTGTTCGGTTTCTGCTCTCGGGGAAGCTGGATATTTAAACCGATAGAATAACCCTCTGCGCGACGAGCACCTTTATTAGCTGCTTCCATAAGCCCTGGACCGCTTCCGGTAATTATGGCGTAGCCTGCCTTTGCAATTTGATAGGCTATCTCCTCGCCCTGTTTGTAATGTTTACTGCCGGGCTGGGTACGCGCCGAACCAAATATAGAAACCGCTTTTCCAACTTTAGAAAGTATTTCAAAACCATCCACAAACTCCGACATAATCCGGAATATCCGCCAGGTATCTTCCTGAGTAAAATCATCTTTTACCAATAAATTCTTTTTCACGCGCGATCTTATTTTAACCATTACCCCCCCTACCACTTTAAAGGCGCCTGCCAGCTTTCTTTTAATTTACGGCTATCCGCCTCTACGCAAAGCTTGCCGTCTAAGCCGTGTATTTTAAAACTATTGCCGCCCGTTACACAGCCTGCCAGGCCAAAATCTATGCCCTTTAATGTTTTCTCAAATTCTTTTCTATCCTTTTTATCTACCTCCACTACAAAACGGGAGTTAGACTCTGAGAAAAGAAGGAAATCATTTCTGCGGGCTGCTGATTCATAAGGAGCTTCTGCTAAAAATATTTCCGCGCCCAGGCCGCCGCTAAAAACCATCTCTGCCAATGCCACACCCAAACCGCCGTCAGAACAATCATGCATTGCCTTAACCAGGCCTTTTTCCGACGCCTTGTTTAAAGCGGAAAATATTTTCTTTGACTCCTGATAATTGACCTTGGGCACCTGATTACCGACTGCCCCATATAAATCATAATAATGCGAACCGCCTAATTCATCGCGGGTCTTCCCCACGACGTAAATTAAGTTGCCGGCTTTCTTGGCGTACATCGATACGCATTTATTCACATCGTCCATCACACTGATTGCCGAAATAAGTAATGTTCCGGGAATAGAGGTTGATTTGCCGTGCACGCTAAATTCATTATAAAGGCTGTCTTTGCCGGAAATAAACGGCACGCCGTATTCTTTAGCCGCCTCATAACAACCGTAAGAAGCGCGCACCAGGCTGCCTAAGCGATCCGGCTTATCCGGGTTGCCCCAGCAGAAATTATCCAGTATCGCTACTTCTTTCAGGGAACCTCCCACAGCAATAATCTGCCGCAGCGCTTCATTAATACAGGAAGCCGCCATCCAATAAGGATCAATAAAACCAAACCGGAAATTTATACCGTTGGAAATGATAATTCCTTTGGAAGAATCAAATAAAGGCTTGGTAACACTGGCATCAGACGGCCCGTCATTTACAATGCCGGCTAAAGGCTTGATAATTGAACCACCCTGCACTTCATGGTCATACTGCCGGATTACCCATTCCTTAGAACAAATATCGTAATGCGCAAGCAGCTTTAATAAATCCGGCGTAAGATTTTTCTTTTGCAGGATTTTGGGCTCCTTATGTTTAGCC
>JALNZI010000080.1 GCA_023229385.1 Candidatus Omnitrophota bacterium
GGCGCGGGCAAGTACCGGTCTTAAAACGCAGCAGGTTTAAACCTAAATTCTTTAAATTATCCGCCAGGCCAATACTGGCGCGCTCATTAATTCTGCCGCCGCTAAAATGCCTTAATCCTACATGAATCAGGCCGTCTAAAAATGTCCCCGGACAAATAACCACACATTTAGCGTAAATCTCCGCCTTATCCGTGACTACGCCAGAAACCTTTCCGTCCTTAACGATTAATTCCTTTACCTCTGCTTCTTTTATCGCAAGATTTTTCTGCCGTTTTATCAATTTTTGCATATAGCGGCCATATCTATGCATATCAATCTGGGCACGAGACGACTGCGCAGCAGCGCCCTTGGAAGAATTAAGGATACGCAGTTGTATTGCGCAGGCATCCGCTGCTTTTCCCATAGCGCCGCCTAAAGCATCAATCTCTTTTACCAGCTGCCCTTTACCCACGCCTCCAATAGCCGGGTTACAACTCATTTTACCGATAGAATTAATATCAAGAGTAAGCATTAGGGTTTTTACACCCAGGCGGGCACAAGCAAGAGATGCCTCGATGCCGGCATGGCCGGCACCGATAACAATCACATCAAAATTGTTCATGGAGATTTTTTAAAGGAAACTAAATTAACACTTAGAGTAACCGCAGGCATGGCATTTAACGCAGCCTTCCTCATGGCGCAGGGCGCCTCCGCAATCAGGACAAACCCCGACAATATTTACTTGTTCATTTAAATCCGAGGTCTGCAATTGATCATCATGCGAATGCTTCATGGGAATAGTTATTGATTCTGCCTCAAGCCTTGCGGGCACCTGTGTATTAACCAGGCGACGCTCTACAACCCGGGCAATAGCATCAGCGCAAGAAAATATCCTCTGGCCTTTTTCCCAGGAAGGAGACGGACAGCGGATATTGCGTAACTGTTCAATAATTGATTTTACTTCAATACCGGCGCGAAAGGCAAGAGAAACTAACCTGCCGGTTGCCTCAAGCTGACTAGCAGCGCAGCCGCCGGCCTTACCCATCTGGGTAAATAACTCAAAGGGCTTGCCGTCTTCATCAACATTGATGGTTACATAAAGATTGCCGCAACCTGTGGATACCTTAGTTGTCGTACCGATAATTACTTCCGGCCGGGGCCGCGGGGCAATCTCTTTCTTAGTCTCTTGTGTAAGTTTTACTTCTTGTTTTTCTTTGGGTTTACCAACATTTAAAACCTGTTCTTCCCGGCTATTATCACGATAAATAGTAGTACCCTTGCAATTTAAATCAAATGCCAGGATATAAGCCTTACGCACATCTTCAATAGTCGCTTCGTTAGGAAAATTAATCGTCTTGCTTGTTGCATTATGCACGTATTTCTGAAAAGCCGCCTGCATACGTATATGCCACTCCGGAGAAATATCATGCGAAGTAACAAATACCCGGCGCACATCTTCAGGAATCTCTTTAATATCTCTGATTGATGCGCTCTCGGCAATCTTTTCCATGAGCTTGGTGCTATAAAATCCTCTTTCCCGAGCCACCTGCTCAAACAACGGCTCAACCTCAACCAGCTTATCATTATCCATAACCTTACGGTAATAGGATATCGCAAACAACGGCTCAATTCCGATGAACAAGGCCCGGCAATAATGCTTATTGTACCCGTCGGGGCAATAGTTGTCAGCGTAGCATTACGCATCCTGGTCGAGCCATCTTTCCTGTCATAGATGCTTCCTTTAAAAGCCGGGAATACGCCTTTTGTTTTTCCCAACTCCAGAGATTTTTTATTCGCCTCATTCAGGATAAAACCCATTACTTTTTCCGCTAAGGCCACGGCCTCGGCGCTATTATAGGAAATATTCAGGCGGATCAACAAACTTGCCCAGCCCATCACGCCTAAACCTATCTTCCGGGTAGCCTTGGTAGCTTTCTCGATTTCCGGCAAGGGAAACCTGTTTACATCAATTAAATTATCCAAAAAATGCACTGCTAGGGCTGTTACTTCTTTAAGCCTATCCCAATCTATTTCGCAACCTGAATCAGTCTTAATACACATCTGGTCTAAATTTATCGAACCTAAATCACAAGACTCAAAAGGCAATAAAGGCTGTTCTCCGCAAGGATTAGTACTCTCAACCTTTCCTAATTTCGGAGTAGGGTTATATTGATTAATCCGGTCAATAAAGATAATCCCCGGTTCGCCGTTCTTATGCGCCTGCTTGACAATTAGATCAAACACCTCTTTGGCATTAATTTTCTGCACCGGCTTATGCGTGTGCGGGTCAATCAAATCATATTCCTCACCGCGGGTAAGCCTGAACATAAATTCATCGGTAATAGCGACGGAAATATTAAAATTATTGATTTGATTATTGTTTTCCTTGCAGGTAATAAATTCCATTATATCCGGATGGTCAACGCGCAGGATGCCCATATTGGCTCCGCGGCGGGTGCCACCCTGCTTGACTGCCTCGGTTGCCGCATCATAAACACGCATAAATGAAATCGGCCCGCTGGCAACGCCTCCGGTAGTTTTAACTACCGCATTTTTCGGACGCAGACGGGAAAAATTAAAACCTGTCCCACCGCCGGACTTATGAATCAGACTGGTAACTTTTAATGTTTCAAAAATTGATTCCATTGAATCTTCAATCGGGAGAGTAAAACAAGCGGAAAGCTGGCCTAATTCTTTTCCCGCGTTCATCAAACACGGGGAGTTCGGCAAAAACTCTAAATTTGTCATAATTTTAAAAAATGAGTCCTGGAGTTTTTTTACTTCCTGATCGGTCTTGCCGTATTGTTTATCCGCAATAGCGATAGCGCTGGCAACACGCGTAAACATCTGTTCCGGAGTTTCGATAAGCTTGCCCTCTTCGTCCTTACGCAGGTACCTGCGTTCAAGAACTTTAATGGCATTAGGAGATAGCTTTAAATCCATTTTTCACCTCGGTTAAATAAGGAAGGTTAATTTCAAATCACTCCGAGCAATATAACAAAAGGAGTCTTAGTTGTCAACAAAAAAAATTACAATATATAGTGTAAGTACATATTGGAATATACAATAGATTGTATTAAGAGCTTATCCGCCGGAAAAAGGTTTGCAGGATTCCCGGATAACTAATTCTGCAGGAAGCAGAATTTTTTTTGGCGCATTTTTCTTTAAAGCAATCAGGCGGTTCAATTCTTTAACGCTCTCTTCGGCCATACGGATTAACGGCTGACGTACAGTAGTCAGGGCAACCGGTCCATAGAGGCCAGAGGGATTATCATCAAAACCGACAATCGATAAATCTCCCGGTATATTCTTACCCAGCTCGCGGGCAACTGCCATTACTTCAAGGGCCATCGAGTCAGAGGCAACAAAGACAGCAGTTGCCGGATCAGCAGCCTTAATTAAACTTTCTGCTGCGCTGCGAGCCTGACCACGGGAATAATCGGTATGGAATATATAATCTTCCCTCAGTTTAATATTATTCTTCTCTAATGCCCGTTTATACCCTTCCAGGCGCTTTGCCGCTGCCTGAGTCATTACATCGCCCGTAATATGGGCTATTTTTTTATGGCCTAATTCAATCAGGTAATTAACCGCATTTTCCGCACCTCCGCAATTATCTACGGCAATGCAGGAAACATCCAGATCTTCCACATAATAATTGATAACTACGGTGGGAATGCCTTTTGCCAGGCTGTCTTCAAGCTGGGCGCGGTTTCCGATAATATCGGAAAAAATCATCCCGCCTACGCCGCGCAAAGATAAAGCTGAACGCGCGTCAGTCAGGTGCAGAAGCAGGTCCAGTTTTAATGTCTCACACATCGTGCCAACGCCACGGATAATCTCTAAGGCGTAGAAGGAATAAAAAACACCTTCATACCGCGGGATAACTAAAGCCACAACATTGCTTTTACCGGTAGCCAGGCGCTGGGCAAAAATAGACGGCTGGAATTTTAATTCCTTAACTACATTCATTACTTTAATACGGTTTTTTTCCTTAACTGTTCCTACTTTATTAATTACCCTAGAAACAGTAGTAATGGATACACCGCTCTCCCGGGCAACATCCAAAATAGAAATATTTTTAGAAGGAAGTTTTTTAGTCCGTGTCATTTATCTGAAGGGAAACTACTTAATACTGTCTCCGATTCTAAAGGCTGTGCTCTTTTTCCTTATATCACAGGCAGAAATATTACCTCTTACCTGGATCACTGCAATTAAACCTATAGATTTTCCGTCGCGGTAAACGCTAAAGGAATCCCCAATCTTAACCCCGACGGAAGAACCTGCGTCTATAACCACAAAATTACTGTCCGGATTTACTGCCAGGATCCTGCCGGAAAAATCAACCGATTCCTTTTTTTCATTACTGTCAGAGGGCAGAGAACGCACGACTATCGCCGGCAGCTCCACTGACTGTTTAGGCCTATCTTCTGCCGAAGAAAGAGAAGCCTTCCCGCTTCTTACCTGATCCAGGCCGTCTTTAAGAGAATCAATTTGAGAAACCCGGTCCGCAAGCATTTCTTCCATTTCGTTCAAACGCTTCTCAACCGTAGATTTGCCTTCCTGAAGTTCATTGATCTTTTTCTCTAACGCCGCCTTACGGCTGTTCAAACTCTTTAGTTGCCTGATCAAAACTGTATTCTCACCCTTAATTATTTTGAGGTTATCCTGAATCTTGGATTTGTCATTTTTCTCCCTGACCACATCTTGGGCTAAACTATCCAAAAGCTTCTGATTATAATCAAGCTGCCTCAAGAGATCAGCCTTTTCATTAGTTAAGCTTTTTATGTCCGTCTCTAAAGCACCTTTATCTCTTTGCAAGGCTTCATTGTTAATCTGCAGGCTTCTTAATTCCCCGCGGATGCTGGATAGCTGCATTTCTAAATCTGTCTTTGCCTTAAGCACCCCCGCCCAATAAGCATCAGCCGTATTCGTACTAGGCGCAACAGCCTCTTCCTGCTTAACAACAACTATTTCCCGAGGCCTAGCCTTGCTCTGTTGTTCCAATTTAGTTACTAGCTCATCCCTGGTGCGGCTGACCTGTTCAAATTTTTGCAGCAGGTCAATGAGTTCCTGGGAAGCCTTATCCCGGTCACTTTTAAGAGACGCCAATTTCTTTTGGTTCTCTTTAAGATCCCCTTCGAGTTTATTTATTTTTCCGGTAAGAGCTGTGTTCTCGCTCTTTAAATCATTGCGTTCCCGGGTAAGCATCTGCTGTGAGCTAGTTGCCTGGATAAAAAGAAAAAGGCAGACCAAAGAAAAACCTGCCAGGCCGATAATAATAAATTTTATTTTATGCTCCATTTATCCCCCTGTTATGGCTTTGCTTCTGCGCGGAAGCGCGCACCGGCCTATCCGATAAGGCCGGGTGAAGGAAAGCGACAGTTGCCTTCCATCCTATAATTGGGCGAAAACTCTTTCTAAAACCAGGCTTGCCGCACCCATAGCCACGGCATTCTCTCTCAATTGAGAA
The DNA here is from genome assembly GCA_023229385.1 of Candidatus Omnitrophota bacterium. Lineage (GTDB taxonomy): Bacteria > Omnitrophota > Gorgyraeia > Gygaellales > Profunditerraquicolaceae > UBA6249. The sequence continues at coordinate 5,453 of JALNZI010000080.1, forward strand.
TAAACAATTTTTAAGTCTTTGGTTGATTCCCGAAAAGCCCAATCCATAACTGTAGATCTGACCTTATTCAAAAAATTCTCACCGGATTCCTCAAAACCCCCTCCAATAACCACTATCTGGGGATTAAGCAGGTTCACCAAATAGGCAATTTTAATACCTAATCTTTTGGCCGCTTTATCTAAAGCTAGAACGGCCACTTCATTGTTTGCCCGACTGGCGATAAAAATACTCTTTAAATCCGCGTCCTCCGGCTTAGTTGAAGTAATCCGGAAAAATTCATCTGCCTGTTCTTTGGAACGAAGCAAAGTAGTTTTCACATCATTGACTACGCCTAAATCCATATCCCAGCGTTTAACCAAACAAGGCTGGTTATCTGAACAGGCAAGTGACTCCTGCTCTCTATAGTTATACACCGAGACCTCTCCGGCATACCCCTGCGAACCACGGTAGAGTTCTCCGTTAATCATCATTCCACATCCAACCCCGGAGAACATATAGAGGACATTTTTATATCCATCTTTTAAATCCAGCCAGTGTTCGCCAAAGCAGGCGCTAGTGGCATCATTCTCGATCAGGGTTGGCAGGTTAAATTCTTTTTCCATCAAAGACTTTAAGGACAGGTCTACTGAGGCATAAGTATAATAATTATCCATTTTCTGCGGCCAATGGATAGAACTGTCTTTTTTATTGATTAAACCAGCAACGCCAATCCCGATGCCTTTTATGTTATCGGCATAGCCTTTAGAGCGCCGCAAGATCTCGCGTACGATTTCCAAAAGGCATTCGGAAACTTCTTTTACTGATGTCTGCGGCCGGGCGATTTGAGTCTTAGTGATGATATTGCCTTTTAAATTTACGAGCAGGCCAACCATATTCATCAGGTTCAACC
>JALNZI010000081.1 GCA_023229385.1 Candidatus Omnitrophota bacterium
TGCCGATTTTAGCGGCAAGTTTGCTTACTGATGAGCCTTGTATAATTAAGGGGGTACCGAATCTGCGCGATACTAACAGTATGCTGAAGATTTTGCGCGCGTTAGGAAAAGTTGTCGAGTTTGATAAGGGCAGGGTAAGTATCTGCGCGGGGAAAACCGAAAGTTATGTCGCTGAATATAAATTAGTTTCTACTATGCGTGCTTCATTTTGCGTCCTGGGTCCGCTGCTGGGGAAACTTAAAAAAGCCAAGGTTTCGCTTCCCGGCGGCTGCGTTATCGGCGTGCGGCCGGTAGACCTGCATCTTAAAGGTATTAAAGCTTTAGGCGCTGATATAAGTATTGATTCAGGATATGTCATTGCTAAGACAAATAAATTAAAAGGAGCGTATGTTTATTTAGGCGGCGTATACGGCTCGTCAGTTTTAGCTACTGATAATGTGATGATGGCTGCGGTCCTGGCAAATGGAAAGACCGTAATCGAATCCGCGGCTTGCGAGCCGGAGGTAGCGGATTTGGCGGAGTTCTTAATTAAAATGGGCGCAAAAATTAAAGGCCACGGCACGCCGGTTATTGAAATAGAGGGAGTCAAGCATTTACGCGGGGCAACGCATTCTATAATTCCCGACCGCATTGAAGCTGGTACTTTAATTTTAGCTTCCCTGGTTACCGGAGGCGATATTTTAATTAAAAATGTGCAATCTCAGCACCTGGGCTCTTTACTGGATAAATTGCATGAGGCAGGGGCGCATATTGAGCGTGGCGACGGCTCCCTGCGGGTTAAAGGAAATAAGCGATTGAAGTCTGTAAATATTACTACGCTTCCGTATCCGGGTTTTCCTACTGATATGCAGGCTCAGATGATGAGTTTGATGTCAGTTACTCCGGGCATAAGCGTGATTACCGAGAAGATTTATCCTGACAGGTTTATGCATGTATCTGAGCTTAACCGTATGGGCGCGCATATCCAAAGAGAAGGCCCGCATGCTATTGTTGAGGGGATCAAGATTTTATCCGGGGCTCCGGTTATGGCTTCTGATTTGCGCGCATCCGCCTGCCTGGTGCTGGCTGGTTTAGCCGCCCGCGGCAAGACGTCTATTTCCAGGATTTATCATTTGGAGCGCGGATATGAAAACATCGAGGAGAAATTGATTAACCTGGGGGCAAAGATTTGGAGAGAAAAAGAATGATCTTAATGATTGATAATTATGATTCTTTTACTTATAACCTGGTGCAGTATTTAGGTGAATTAGGGGCGCGGGTTTTAGTTTACCGCAATGATGCTTTGAGTATTAATGATATAAAAAAGCTTAATCCGGAAAAGATTGTCGTATCTCCCGGCCCGGGCAGACCGGAGGATGCGGGTATCTCCTGTGAGGTTATCCGCGCATTTAGCGGTAAGATCCCTATTCTGGGAGTTTGCCTTGGGCATCAGGCAATCGGTTATGTTTTTGGAGCTAAGATTGTGGGGGCCAGGCGGCTTATGCATGGCAAGACCTCAAAGATCTATCATAATAAAAAAGATATCTTTAAGGGCATACCTAATCCATTCTTAGCCACACGTTATCACTCTTTGCTGGTTGAGGGGAAAAGTTTACCTGATATTCTGGAGATAACCGCCCATACTGTTGAAGATGAGATTATGGGGCTAAAACATAAAACTTATCCTGTTTGGGGAGTGCAGTTTCATCCGGAGTCCATACTTACAAAAAGCGGTAAACAGATACTGGATAATTTTATTAAGCTGAAATGATCAAAGACCTTATTAAACAATTGGCTAATAAAAAAGATTTAACTGCTCAAGAGATGCAGCAGGTGATGCGGGAGATCTTAAGCGGCGCAACCGAAACCGCTGATATCATTAATTTCCTGACCTCGTTGAATGAAAAAGGCGAGACAGTCGGAGAATTAACTGCGGCGGTAAATGAAATGCTTAAATATGTCGAGCCGATTATCATAGACACCGATAATATATTAGATACCTGCGGTACCGGGGGGGATAAAAAAGGGACTTTTAATATTTCGACAATTACTGCTTTGGTTGCCAGCGGAGCCGGGATTACTGTTGCCAAGCACGGCAACCGTTCAGTTTCCAGCAAATGCGGCAGCGCGGATATTTTAGAAGCTTTAGGCGTAGATATCAATATGGATAAGGGAAAAATAAAGAAATGCCTTAAAGAGATTGGTATTGCTTTTTTATTTGCTCCGAATCTGCATCCGGCAATGAAAAATGTGATGCCGGCAAGAAAACAAATCGCCGGTAAGACCATGTTTAATATCCTGGGGCCGTTGATTAACCCGGCGCGGGCAACTAACCAGTTAATCGGGGTGTATTCCCAGGAATGGACCAGGCCCCTGGCGCAGGTTTTGTATAATTTAGGTTCTCAACATGTTTTAGTGGTGCACGGCGCAGATGGTTTGGATGAGGTAACTACTGCTGATAAAACCTTTGTTTCGGAGGTAAAGGCAGGAGTATTAAAAGATTATGAGATAACTCCGGAGGAGTTTGGGATATCCAGGGCTAAGCCAGGCGATTTAAATGGAGGTTCTATTGCGGAGAATGTTAAAATTGTACAAGATGTGTTGGATGGTAAAAAGGGAAGAGCCAGGGATATTGTTATATTGAATTCCGCTTGCGCAATTTATGCCGCGGATAAAACTAATACCATTGCTGAAGGAATAAAACTGGCTGAAAAATCAATTGATTCAAAAGCGGCTTTAAAGAAACTGCAGTTATTAAAGGAGTATACACATTAAAATGGCCAAAGTTGATACCTTAAAAGAGATCGTGGCAAAGAAAAAAGAGAGGATTATTTTATCTAAACAGCAGTTGCCCGAGGAGGATTTGAAGGCAAGGGTAGCCGGGTTAGCTGGCTGCCGTCCTTTTAAGGAGGCAATCAGCAAGCCGCGGCAGATTTCGCTTATTGCTGAAATAAAACAATCTTCACCTTCCAAAGGATTGATCCGCCAGAATTTTAACTTGCCGGAGATTGCCCGGAGTTATCAGGAAGCCGGGGTGCAGGCAGTTTCCGTATTGACCGAGGAGGATTTTTTTGCGGGAAACCCACTTTATATTAATGAGGTAAAAAATATAATTACCGCTCCGGTTTTAAGAAAAGATTTTATTTTGGAAAGCTATCAGGTATATGAGTCGCGTTATTTAGGGGCGGATGCGATTTTATTGATTGCGGATTTATTGTCTAAAGATAAACTGGTTGAATTAATGCAGATTGCCGATAGTTTAGGCATGGATTATTTAGTGGAAGTGCATGATGAAAAAGAGTTGAAGAAAGTGCTTGACCTGAAAGTTCCGATTATCGGGATAAATAACCGCAATCTGCATACTCTTGAAGTTGACTTTAAAACCACGGAGAAATTATTCACTTTAATCCCCCGGGATAAGGTGGTGGTTGTGGAAAGCGGGATTAAAAATTATCAGGATATCTTATTCTTAAAAATTCTTGGAGCAAGCGCTGTATTAATCGGCACAGCTTTTATGGAAGTTGAAGATATAAAGAAAAAAGTGGAAGAGGTAATGGGTTGGTAAAAATAAAGATTTGCGGGATAACTAATTTAGAGGATGCCCTGGCGTCTTTATTCAGCGGAGCAGACGCAATAGGTTTTGTTTTTTATAAAAAGAGCCCCCGCTATATCAGTCCGCTTAAAGCTCGCAATATTTCGCGTATTTTGCCTAAGAAGATTATCCGCGTCGGGGTTTTTGTTGATGAGGATATTAAAACCGTAAAGAAAATTGCCAGGCTTTGCAGTTTGAATATGCTGCAGTTCCATGGCAGTGAATCTGCCGGGTATTGCCGGAAATTCAAAGGCTATAAAATTATTAAAGTCTTTCCGGTTAAGCAAGGGTTGGATTCAGCTAAAATATCAGAATATCAGGGCTGCGGCTGTCTTTTTGATACTTATTCAAAAAAGCTTCCCGGGGGCACAGGTAAAAAGTTTAACTGGCATTTATTAAGAAAACTGGATAAAATAAATAAACCGGTTTTTCTTTCCGGCGGCTTAACTGTTGGAAATGTAGCTGAAGCGATTAAATTATTAAAACCCGACTGGGTTGATGTTTCCAGCGCATTGGAAAGAGCGCCGGGGAAAAAAGATATTAAGAAGATTAAGAAATTCATTCAGGCAGCCAGGTAGTTTGAAAGTTGGGGAGGGTTTAAAGTGTTTTTCAAGAAAGCGGTACCAGATAAAACAGGGCATTTCGGAAGCTTCGGGGGCAGGTTTGTTCCCGAGACGCTGATTTCTGCCTTGGATGCGTTAGAAAAAGAATATCTGGCAGTTAAAAAAGACAAAGCATTCCGCAAGGAATTATCCGGCTACCTTAGTGAATACGCCGGACGGCCTACACCTTTATACCTGGCTGAGAATTTAAGTAAATATCTTAAAATAAAAAAGGTTTATTTAAAAAGAGAAGACCTTTTACATACCGGTGCGCATAAAATAAATAATACCCTGGGCCAGGCAATTTTAGCCAAGAGGATGGGAAAGAAGAGGGTGATTGCTGAAACAGGCGCTGGCCAGCATGGTGTGGCTACAGCGACGGTTGCGGCATTATTCGGATTGGAATGCGATATCTATATGGGTACGGAGGATATCCAGCGCCAGGCGTTAAATGTTTTGCGGATGAAGTTATTGGGTGCAAGGGTGGTTCCGGTTGAAAGCGGCACCAAGACTTTAAAAGATGCGATGACCGAGGCTTTGCGCGATTGGGTAACTAATGTGCGAAATACTTATTATATCATTGGTACGGTTGCCGGTCCGCATCCGTATCCGGCTATGGTGCGTGATTTCCAGTCGATAATCGGCAAAGAGGCAAGGCAGCAGGTCTTAAAAAAAGAAAAAAGACTGCCGGATTACCTGGTGGCTTGTGTTGGCGGCGGAAGTAATGCCATGGGATTGTTTTATCCTTTTTTTAAGGATAAAACAGTGAAGATGATCGGCGTGGAAGCCGCGGGTTTAGGTTTGTCTTCAGGTAAACATTCCGCCAGTATTTTAGGCGGGTTTCCCGGAGTCCTGCATGGCTGCAAATCCGATGTCCTGGAGGATAAATTCGGCCAGATTAATAACACGCATTCTGTGGCTGCCGGCCTGGATTATCCGGGCGTCGGTCCGGAGCATGCTTATTATAATGAGATTAAGAGAGCCAGTTATGTGGCAATTAACGATAAAGAGGCACTGGAAGGGTTTAAATTATTATCAGAGATTGAAGGAATTATCCCGGCGTTAGAATCAGCCCATGCCATTGCTTATTTGAAGAAATTAAGAAAAAATATTAAGAAGGACTCCGTGGTCATTGTTTGCCTCTCCGGAAGAGGGGATAAGGATCTGCATGAATCGTATTAATAAAAAGTTTACCGAGCTTAAGAAAAAAAATAAGAAGGCCTTTATCGCTTTTATTACCGCCGGCTATCCCAGCCTGACTATAACAGCTAAACTTGTTTTGGAGCTTGAGAAAAGGGGAGTGGATATAATTGAGTTAGGAGTTCCTTTTTCTGATCCTTTAGCTGACGGCCCGGTAATCCAGCAAGCATCCATATATTCACTTAAAAAGAAAACTAACCTGCCGAAGATACTGGATTTGGTAAAATACCTGCGCAAGGTTACTGACTTACCGATTTGCCTGATGAGTTATTACAACCCTATATTTTGTTTGGGTGATAAAAATTTCATAGATAAAGCGGTAGCGGCCGGGGTTGACGGGGTGATTATTCCCGACCTGCCTCCTGAGGAGGCAAAGGAATTCATTAAGTATGCTAATAAAAAGGGGCTGGCTAATATTTGTTTTCTTGCGCCCACTAGTTCGCCAAGCCGGATAAAGACAATATCTAAGATTTCCAAAGGTTTTATTTACTATGTTGCTTTGACCGGGGTTACCGGAACACGCAGGAGCCTGGCAGCGGATTTAAAGAATAATTTAACCAGGATTAAAAGAGTAGCGCGTATTCCTGTTTGCGCGGGTTTTGGTATATCCGACGCCAAGCAGTTAAACGAGGTGCAAAAAATCTGCGACGGAGGGATTGTCGGCAGCGCTATCGTAAATAATATCCGGCAGAATATTACCCGTAATGATTTAGTCAAAAGAGTGGGCAGCTTTGTGGAAAGGTTTAATGTACAGGAAAAGTAAATTAGCTAACGGTTTAAGGATTATCACCAAGCGTTTAAGTGGCGTAGGCAGTCTTTCTTTGGGTATCTGGATTAATATCGGCGGCCGTTATGAGCCGGAAGCCAGCAAAGGCATTTCGCATTACCTGGAACACCTGCTTTTTAAGGGCAGCAATAAATACTCCTGCCGGG
>JALNZI010000001.1 GCA_023229385.1 Candidatus Omnitrophota bacterium
CCACAGGTAGCACTTGGACAGCAATCGGATACGGTACTGGACGGAATAACACCACAGGCAGCTCTTGGACAGCAATCGGATACAGTGCTGGACTGTACCAGTTAGGATCTAACTGGTTTGCAATTGACGGGTATGGTGATCGTGTCTCTGCTGCAAATGAGCTAGCTAATACTCCCATCATCGGTACATTAGCTTCAACCGCTGCTGCACAGACGTTATCACTCAATGCAGTGACTACAGTCTATTCCGTAAATGAGCAAAACACTACATTAAGCACCAGTCAAACCCTGGCAGCCAACTGTACTGGCAATCAGGTTATTGGTGCGAGCAGTCTGTCAATCGCGCTGCCGACCGCTCCGTTTGCGGGTGAAGAGATCACTTTCCTTCAGCATGGATACGCATTCACGTTGACCGCTGCGTCTGCCATCATCTACTATGGATCAGCTACTGCTGTTGCATCCGCAAGCATCCCCGCAGCAAACGCAATCACCAGAGCGATCTATGATGGATCCGCCTGGAATGTGAGGTAACAAATGAACTTAGAACTTTACACAGCATATGACCGGATTGCCATGGTGGGTGAATTTGGAGACGCCATTGCTCAATTGGATGCGATCACGCCTGTCTCTGGGGCTACTGAGGGTAGTCGAGAATTTCGGGCGTCTCTGATATCAGGCAGTTACACGTTGGTGGCTCTTTACTATGGTACTGATCAACCAACCGCAGGATCTCCGGACCACTACGTGCTGGAGCCGGTATAATTGTTATAATATAATTAGCTATGATTCAAAACATATATAATAAATTATTGCCGAATGGTATATTTTATGATCAACCTGACCATACAAAAAGTAGAAATATTGCATTAGGTGAAATGCCACTAGATTACAAAGACTACCAAAAAATATTAGAAAATAGCTATCCAAAATACACATTAACAAAGGAGCATTCAAATGAATAATTTAGAAATAATTACTATATTCGATGTGCTGAACAATTCGGAGCCAGAATTAGTCAATATAAAAAGCGCATATTGGATAAGTATGAATATTAAATTAATAACTCCGTACATACTAGCCTTCAATAAATTAAGAGATTCCTTATTATCTACCTTAGAGTATAAAGAATATGAAAACGAAATAAAATCTTCTGTGGATGAATGCTCCAAAAAAGAAATTAACGAAAAATATTCAAACATGCTGAATAATCATGATACCATAATGAATAAATACCTATCCAAAAAGGTTAATCCACCAGCATGGTATAAAATTTCAATTAATGATATTGCGGGCATAAAGCCCGGAGATATTCCGAAATTATTGGAATTAATTATTTAATAATATTCACAATACGCAAACAGTACAGTGTCATTGATCTCATATGCCAGATTTATTAAAACCTCATAATATTTTTTGTAATATCAAATACTACATATTTTCCAATTTAATTATATAATAGTATATTATAATAGATTTCATTTTAATCCTTACTAACTTTAACCAATCATCCTAATTGAAATTATCGTTCTAATATCAAATATACAATACTAATGAAACCTAGATGAATAGCTAGTAAAAATGATTTAGGCAAAAAATATATAAATAAATATCATGAGTAGTATTATAGCAACATACGCAACAGGCCAAGCCCTTTTAGAAGGTTTACATTCTTTCTTAATGCTAGGCCATACACTTGCGCCAGTTTACACCTCAGCTAACTCGCTGACTACATTTACCCCTGGAACTGGATGGACAGGCAACAACACCACAGGCTATGTTCATGCAACTGGAAATACTGCTGCACTCACTGAGTCAACGGCTTTACTAGTTGGAAGAACATACACACTCACTATCAATGTGACTGCTTATACATCAGGATCTATTGGCTACTCAGCGGGTGGCTTCTCTTCGAGCACAATAACTTCAACATATACTCGAACATTTGTAGCTACCACTACAACAGCTTTGGCTATTACTCCGACATCTGATTTCGTAGGTACGATCACAACCAGCTTGATCGTAACACCTGTAAGTGACTGCTACATTGACGATGCGGTAGGGACTGCCTCTAGTGTATATGAGCTATTCACAATTACTTTTACAAGTGCTACAGCATTTACAGTAGTTGGATCTGTTAATGGCTCGCTGGGAACTGGAGCGGTTGGAACCACGTTCACTTCAACCTACGTGAATTTTACAATTGTAGCTGGAAGCACAGCAAATGTTGTAGGTGATGTTATTCAACTACAAATGACTGCACCTTGGACTGCTTTGGTACACTCACAAGCTGCTCAATATACTTGGCAAACTCCTGGTAATGACAATAATGGGGGTGCCACTGTTGGGCTGTTATGTTCTTCAAATATCACAACGAACTACTTTGATGCTCAAGTTGTTATGTATCCAGTATGGCAACCAGCGCTTGCTGAAGCATCACAATGGAAACGATATGCTGGAGCTTACTGGACATTAGGACCAGCGACAGGTCAAGCATGTACGCTGTATGCTGTAGCTGACGGTAGATTCTGTTACGCTTGTTGTTTGGTTGGTTCTACGTATTCATCTGCTTGCTTTGGATGGATGGATGCGACCAATACAATTGACCAACATCCGCAACCTCTATTGATTGGTGGAAACGCACTTACTGCTGTACCCTGGTCAGATTCTTCTAGTAGATCTCCAATTGCGCTAAACTTTGGTGCTGGTTGGCGTGAAACTAACTACCGTGATTCAGGTGTAATCAATTCAAACTTAATAACATATATGCCAAACGGCAGGATAGCTGGATTACAGCTAGCAAGTGGATACAGTTATGAAACTCAATGTGACAGCATATCCATAACGGATGGAAGACTGGGTGCTCGTCTTCAAACAAACTTGGATGACACTATACCTTTATTTACTATCAAAATACAAACCGCAACTAGTTATGCAAATCCAAATAATCAACCTGTTTCGGCGGGGGTACTGGGAATAATCCCGTTTGTTAAAGTAATGCCATGTAATAAGGCAGATGGGTCTCTAATAGGAGGTGGTGTTATATTTAGAAACATTATGAACAGACGAAAGTATATAACCCTTCAAAATGGATATATTACTGATGTTTCAAATACCTATGCTCTGGAGCTTGCATAATGCCTACACCTAAATACCTATTCACCACATATACATCAGCACAGGATGCACTAAACAGTATAGATACATGGCTAGTGAATACTATGGGGTACACTAGAAACCTAGCACCAACTGCTGATACTGTTACATACACTGGGTACAAGGCGCACTATCAGTTTACATTTATTACAGGTGAAGTAATTTACCTCAACTTCCATACTGATACAGTAAACTCTAAATTGTATTTAACTACATCAAGAGCATATTCATCTTCATTAGAGTGGAATGTGCAATCCGGAACTCCTAAAGTACAATCAGGGGCTGTTATTTATGGAACCATAGTCATACCAACTACAACAACAAATAATAGTTTGTATTTATTTGGGGACGCATCTGGTAATTGTCAAGTATTTGTTCAACGTGGAAATAATATAAGTGCTTCTGATTTGATGCAATGGGGTGTGCTTAATAAGTCAGGATTTGGGGTATGGACCGGTGGGTGCTATTTTGATTCCTGGTTACTCCCATCTACAATATTGAGTTCAAGTAATTCAGGGCCGTGTATTATTAATGCAACTAATCAGCACAGTCCTTATGGAGCAGTGGATGTTTCGGTTGATGGGCTAACAGATTGGGGTGCTATTTATATACTAGGTGGCCGTGGTCAACAGGAATATGAACCAGATAATCCATTAAGAACTACGTCTACTTATTACAGTAGTATTGTAGTTGGGCTCAATTTGACTACAAATACTAATCTACTAGTCTCCGATATGACTGATGGAAGTACTTATTATTGTCCCAATCAATTATGTAATGTGGTTGAAGACTTTGCATCTGGATATGTTAATAATATGACAGGGAGAATTGTCTTTGGACAAAATACAACGATATACGTTAGACATGAAGCAACTCAACGAATATCCCCAATTGGTTGTATACCATTCGGTTATCATTGCCCAATAGCAGGTGCTTATCAGTACGTAGCCCCTGGAACCCAGCTAGTGCAAGATGACCGCACATTTATCATGATTGGAAATATCGCTGCGGAGATGGTAAGTGTCTAATCCCTTAGCGGTAATTGCTCCTAAGTTTGGCCCACTTAGTTTACAGCTATCTAAGCGTTACTTAGCAGCTTCAGTAACTAATGCCGCCTTTGTTGGATATCTACCGGATGGCCAAAAAGTAAGTGTATCCGGTGGCGGAGGTGTAATGCCTCTTGGACCGTCTTTTGGAATGAGAGTTTCAGATGGTTCGATACTTCAATTAACACCTCAAAAAGACTTTGGATCTGGATTACCAAACAATAAATCCATAACTCTTACATATGGGCAACCATCTGAACCAACTCACTACAGATCTGATCCACTTTCTTTAGTAAAATTCAATACATTAGGATCTCTGAACTTTACACAAGTCAAACATTCAGATGGTCCATTATCTCTAAGAAATCAAAATCCAAAATATACATACAAAGTATCCGTTCCGCCTAAAGTACATGATTTTGACATAACAGCTAAAGCATTATTTTCTGATAAATATTCCTCTACTGAAGCATCTTATAGAATATTTGGTGGCAGAAATAGTGCTCCAACTTGTACCTGGATATTACCGGCAACTAGTGAATGTAGAATAGATGAAACATTAACTCCAACAGTATTATTAATTGATCCAGATGGCGATGATGTGGCTTGGACAATATATGCCAATGGAGTTTCGATTGCATCTAGTACGGATACTGTATCTGGAAATGAAGTATCTGGAACATATATAGCTTCATCACTAGGAACTATTGCATTTTCAATTACAATGACCGATACTTTAGGATCTTCTGCAATTGTAGCTGGTCCAACTGTTACTGTTATTAATGATCAATATCCAATTGGAATATTTATTACTAAATCTACTCAAGTACACACAGGAAGCAAAGTTCAAATAACATTTAGAATTAGTGATCCGGATGAAGACACTATTAATTATTCGCTTAGTAATAACGATTCTGTGATTGTTACTGGAACTGCGACTGAAGAAGTAACAATTCAATCAAAATGGACTGCTTCTAGTGGATCTAATCAATTTAAATTAATAGTTGGCGATAAATATGGTAATGCGCCTGAAATAGTAGGGCCATTAATAAAAGTTGTTCCTAGAAGAACAATCTCAAATAATTAATACATATAAATATTAATCATGAGCTTACCTAAATTGAATCCAGACACTTATTATGGAATTAAAACTGGTCCTATTAAAAATTTACCATACACTTTAGAAAATTTAGATAATAGGTATGTATATGATGGAGCGGATTGTAATGGAATTGATATTACTGGAAAGTATCCACATGAATTAATTGTAAAACAATTAACAGGTGTGCAAGCTGGATTAGAAATAATTGATACTGATTTTGAGTTTAATCCAACTAACAATGAAACAGATTTAATTCCTAGTAATGGTGGTACTGGAATTACACATGGAAGAATATTCATAAATGGAATTGAAAAAAAATGCTGGGTTGCTCAATCAACATTAGGTGTTATGAATTTTACCATTGATTATTGGAACAATTCTATAGTAGATACTTCATTAAAACAATCATCCAATTCTCTTTCAATGTGGAAATGGAATTCTATTAAATTTGCATATATTTCTTCATTAAATTCATATGCTTGGATTGCAGGTGCAGGTAGAAATTCAGCAGGAAATACAAGTGGAGCACACGGAATAGCTGCACCTGAAAAAATAGCATATGCTCTACATAATATTAACACATATAATGAAGATGGAAGTATTAAAGTATCTGCTTGGTCTTCTATTTCAACCATTGTAACCGGAGAAGATGGAACACTAATTAGTGGAGTATACACAGGAGGAATGAGTAAATGTGCTATAGATGGATCAACAATATGCTATATTGGGGATAGTTCTAATGTTGCTAGAACGACTGATATATTAACTCCTAGTAGTTACACAGGTGTAACTTTTAGTGAATTAGGTGATAATAATCATCTAAGCGGTATTGCAAATGATACATATGGAACTTGGGCCTTAATAAGTAGGGATGGTTTTTTATATAAATCAACCAATGATGGGGTAACTTGGATACGAATATCTAATTTATCAATTATAGATAAAGATGGTAATAGTCATATTGCCGAAATAACATTAGATCCTAATTTAGGAAGTAGTGAACGTTCTGGGATATGGGGATCATTAAATTATGCATATGGTATATGGATAGCCACAATAGGGTCAGATCCAGGTAAATCAAGCGGATCTTCTTCAATTACTTCTTATGCATATTCAAAAGATTTAATAAATTGGACATACTACTATGATTCATCATTAGCCATATTTACTGCAATTGATTATGATGGAATTAGGTGGTATGGCACTGATCCAAGAAGTGGTGACAAATATGTTATAACAGAAAGTACTCAAAAATACAATATAGCTAGTGATGCTCAATCTTTCACTAAATCAGATACAGGAGCCTATAATTTAAGAATAATTCAAGATAATGCATTTGGAACTTGGATTAAGACTGATATTGGTTTTTCATATAGTTCAGATAATACCTCAAGTTCGGCTGTTGCTAATAGATATCATATTAATGCTTATACATCTAATTCAAATAACGACAATTCAAACTATGAAAGATTTACATTAAGTGGAGCTTATTATAAAACAACTGATGCATCTGGATATACAAATTATGAAGCATATTCTTCAAATAATGTACCAGCTAATGCTAGTGATATATTAACAATAGAGTGTACTCACGCTTATTATAAAACAGTACCAGATAATATTACCATATATACTGAAACTAGACCATTACGTGGAGATTATACAAAATATCTGCTAAATCTCACTAGAGACGATACGAATGGTACATTTTATATCACTAGAGATGGATATACAACTGATTCTTCAGATTCTTCAATTTATCCATGTTTTGCTACACAAAAATACACAATATCAGAAACCCAAACAACCTCAACACTATTCTATCAAAAGTCAATTTCCAATTTCTCAACAGAGAATAATCCAACAATATACCAGATATTATTGAAATCTATTCCAGCACATGAACAGTTAAATTGTGAAAATGGGTTTGCAGTATCAGGTGATACTTTTTTCAGCGATTTACCAGATTCTAGATTAATAACTGATGCAAATGGAAAATTAACAAAAACTACTGAAAATCTAATTGGATATAAAAAAAGAACCTTATATAATTTCACCCCATTATCATTAACCGCAGGTACTGCAACAGATATTTTTAATGTTGCAGCAAAATATTTAATAAAAGAAAATTCAACATATGCATATACATTAGGTTCTGAATTACTCACTGTCAATTGGACAGCTAATACAGGGTGGAGTGGATCATTTGCAACTGGATTTACTCATACATCTGGAACAGGTATATTGTCAGAAGGAACCTCATATACATCTGGATATATATATCAAATATCTTATACTATTTCATATAGCGCAACAGCAGCAGGTAGTATTACAATCTATATTGGAGGCCAGACAATTTCTTCAATTTCAGCTACAGGTTCTTCAGTATTACAATTAAGCGCTTCTTCAAATATTTCAGTACTACCAACAACTGATTTTAATGGTACCTTAACATTATCGGTCAAAAAAATAGCAAAATTAGTATCTGGAAGTGGAACTACTTACATTACTGCAACTAAATCAGCATCTGGGTTGTATTATAAAATTCCAAATGGATTCACAATAGATTCAACTGATTCTACAATAGTTGATACTAGTATTAAATATTCAATAGTTCCAACTGGAATTTATAAAACAATAACTGGAATTAATACTACATATTCAACATCAGGTACAACTCAATGTTCAATAATTGTAGAAAATAATTCAGATATTGGTATTTTTTACGCAACTTCAACTGGATATACTACTAATTCAGCACTATCTACAATTGTTGGAATACCTACATTAAATGGAACTAATATTATTCCTGCTAACTATATGACATCTCCCCATAAATTCACAATTGAATATGCTGGATATTGCCCAACTGGTTCAATTACCTGGACTTTTAATATGTATGTCGGAGATATTTTGTTAAATACTACTCCAATAACTATCACAGGTAATTATTTTAAAAGATTTATAACAATAATACCTGATTACACTAATAGTGCTATATATAGTATTAGAGATTCTTCTTCAGCAATTGCAGTTGATAATGTTAGTTTTGGTGATTTTAATACGGCTAATACAGTAAAATTGGTTATAACACCAACTTCAACTGCAAAATTATTATATATTGCAGTTGAAATAGATTAATACATTACCTATTTCCTAATATATTATGTGCTTGGTATTTAATAATAATGTGATTTCCTTCAAGCGCAATCACCTTATAGGTTGATCTATGAATTTTATTATTTTTTAATATACTTGATGCTTCATTTTTATTATGGAAATAAAGATTTAAATTTGAAATACTAAAATTAATATTAGTATTTATATTAGTATTAGAAATAAAATCACTACATTTAAGCATGTAAATGTTAATTTGTCCACTCAATACTTCAATATTAAATCTAAATGAATTATTTCCTTTTTTAATATTATGAAGAGTTTTATTATTAAAATTCCCAGCACTAACTTGCAATGGAATGCTATCATATGAAGTATCACTATTAAAATTAATAATAATGCTATCATATTCATTCAGCTCTATTGCCATCAAACTGTGATACGCACTATACATTGTAGCTATCCATATACCATTATTATCATAATAGCCTGAAGATGATAAAGAGTATTCTTCAGTAGAACTAACGGTATCCTTATGAGCTAAATAGGTATGAATCCACCCATTAGCTCCAACTAGATCATCAGCGTTGGTGAGCGCCTTAGCAGTGGTGGGCAATCCAAATACGATCATAAGAATTGCCATGAATTTGAGTAGCTTTTTCATGATTTTCTCCTTAGTTGAGTGATCCATCTACCTGTAATATAAAAAAATTCAACCAATTGTCAAGTTAATTCATAAAAAGTTAAAAATAATTGTTTAGAGGGGGTAAAAATGCAAGCTAACAGACTTACTCCATATTGACATTTGCCAGCCCCTAAACAGTTATAAACCACTCTAGCTTTGATTATTTAAACCAACCATCGAATGATTCTTTAATTGCCCTTCTAACTTGATTTCTATCATCGGCTGCTTTTATAGCCGCTCCATTTAATCCCAATAATTTATCACCAATCGCTATAATATTTTTATTAGGTGAAATATTTGGTCTTATTGAATATATTTCATTAATTGCACTTTGAGGATCAGTATAATGACATAATACTAAAAATGCAATAGCTGGAGATCTAGAAAATCCCATCTGGCAATGAATTATTAAATGTTTTCCTTCATTTATTTTCTTAATAGCAAATGAAATAGCCTCACCTACATTATCTGCATCTGGCGCATCTGGAGTATCAATAGCTTCTCTATTATCTTCCATAGTAACTATTTTCCAATCGCCATTTTTTACATATTTTTCTATACCATAAAAATTATTTCCAGGTTTATATTCGTAGTCAAATACTTCCTGTAAATTTTCTCCAGTTGTATTGTAAAATTTATCTACTTCAGCTTTAGTTAATAATGATAATACTGCATTGGCTCTACCTGATTGGAGGATTTCCATTACCTTATTGATTGGGCATATTATTAATTTTGGGATTATCATAATTTATTTACTAATTTATTTAGAACTGGCCTTAATTTTGCACAAACTTCTTGTAAATTTTTATCACTAGTCCAATAAGCAACATTTTTTGAATCCATTAATTCGATGGCTTCCATGAAAGCTTGTTTAGCTTTTCCTTTAGCTACATCTTCAGCGGTTAAATAACCACCTGCGGTAGTATTTACTGTTTCAAAAAAAGCTTCATATTTTTCAGATGGCTCTTGTGCTTTTATTTGTTCTAGTTCATCTGTGATAGTTTTAGGGGTTGTTTTTTCAGAAAAAGAACTAGGTACCGGGGGTATAGTTAAATTACCATTCTCATCTGCAACTCTATTAGTTGCAGAAATTTTATCTACTGATTCAAAAAAATTATCAAATTGTCCCATGCAATATATTTAGCTAATTTTCCTAACATCTAATAACAAATATCCACCATATTTTGCTTTTTTTCCTGAAAATAAATAAAGCTCATCTTCTTTAGTTAATTTGTTTTCAGTTTTAACTTTTATAGCAAAAGAAAAGAATTCTTTCATCCTAACATCTATTTTAACACTACCCATAAATTTACGAACAATTATATTATTAGCTTTTGCATACATCAAAATAACATTATTGATTCGCCCTGATGCAGCTAAAACTGATTCACTATTATTTACCATTTATGTTTTGGGCATTTTGCCTTATCAAAAGTAGTTTTCTTTCTTAATTCGCTATCCGGCCATATTCTTAATTTAGGGCATGAACACTCTCTGCAATAGTATCTATCTCCACTAATAACTCTATATTCGCAGCCCATACAAGTTTCTAATCTTTTCATAGCTTCTTCGGGTAGAGCTTCTCCTCCAAATTTAGCTGTTAAATATTCTTTTGCCATTTCTAAATAGTTCATATAACATATTTAGTTCACTAATTCCTTCATTTTTTTAATATCTTTATCGCTAATATATTTACGCTCATAATATAATTTAGCTTCTCTTAATGAGCATTTTAATGTTTTGCATATTATTACTAATTTCTCATCTGAAGCATCTTTTATTTTTTTAGCTTGTTTAGGATATGAAAAATACACTTTATTATATTTTCTAATTATTTCATTAGTTACTATAGCTTTTGTATCATCTGGTAATCTACTAAAACTAAGCTTATTCATTTTAGCGCAAATTGGTAGATATTTAGGAGAAGATGATATAAAAGTCAAAACAGGGAAATAAACATATCCTTCTAAGCTATTACCTCCATTTTTTGAATCATTAACAAACTCAAATGGATTTTTCATTTTTTTCCAATAGTGACGTTATTATTGTTTCTATTTTCTTTTTTACATCTTTTCGTTTTGGATAAGTTGGAGATAATTCAAATTCTTTACCATATAATTTACAATTATCAGTATTCAATTCTCTATGCCCTTCAATTCTACCAATCCAAAATCCCCACTGAATACGACCATCTTTAGTTTCTTTTGGAAAGATCTCAGCTAATTCAGTTCCATTAAGTGTATACGAATGGATTAATTCATTAAATCTGCCCCGACTCCACTTAAATTCCTTTTTATCAGTATTAACTCTTCTCATATTAAAATGATAACAAATAATTAATTTACTGTAAATATTTGAGAAATACTTTCAAATTTCTTTTTAAGTTCATCGTATTTTTTAGCCAATATTGTATATTCTTTCATTTCAATCTTTACACGTCTGCGTACTTCTCGTTCAATTAATTCATATATCTTGCCCAAATAAGTTGGTATATTTTCTGGGTCTATCTCAATTGATTCTTGAGGAATATTTTGAGGCTGAGGTTGAAATAATCCAGTAATAGGTGAATTAGCTAATTCTTTATTTAATCCTCTGCCTAATACCACATTTTGAATAAACAATAGCGGCTTAGGTAGCTCTTCTCCAGCATTTTCAGTTTGCCAATCAATGATGAAATCATCTATTTTACCAATATCTTTACTATTAGTAGATCCATCTAAAACAATACTTGTTAAATATGGAGATATTGAACTAAGAACATCCATTTTAGCTAATCCACTTAATATTTGACTCTCTTGAGCATTTAATGCTAAGGGAATTTTACTAGGTATTATATTGACTGGAGCGCTATTAGGCGAAGTAACTAATTCATTGGTAGCTTCTTCTATTGGTGCAATTATATTATCTTCCATTTGTATTCCTATTCTTTAAAAAATATGAAAAATCTTCATTTACTTTATTAAGTATCATATCATTTAATTTCGGGTTTAATTTATAACAATTACTTAGCATGTGTTTCTTAATAAAATCTTGTGTTAATCCAACACTGCAATCTTCATTAAAGAATTCAACTTTCTTATTAGTAACCCAATAATCAATTTCTTCTTGAGCGGTGTTTATATAAGGTCTAATGATATTTTTATATCTATATTGGATTATTTTAGGATTACAATTTATTGAATTCATGACATAATTAACAACAACATCTTCTAAAACATTAGCTGTTATTACAAAATTCGGAGAATATTTTGTAAAGTAATCATTTAATATAATAAATTTAGATTCATTATATCTTTTATTTTGTTTAGAAGCATCTTCAACTATTAATGGAATATTAAATGTTTTACTAACTCTTTTTAAGAAAGATATTCGTTCTTTTGAATTATCATCCTTAAAATCAACATGCAGCATTGTGCATTTCCGGTCAGATCTTGATAAAAAATCAATAACTGCCATTGAATTTTTTCTAGCTGACGTTGCAACTAATATATTGTTTGGTATTTTCCCTAAAAAATTAAACACTACGAATTCCTTAAAATAAAAAAGCGAGATTAATCTCGCTTTAATTATATCAAATTTTCATAGACTAATACTATTTTCTTTTTAATTACTTTAGCAAAGCCAGGATTCACTACTAATAATTTATTAATGTCTAATATAATTTCTCATATGTATACTATCTGCATTATGGCTTATTACAAAACTGTAAAAGTAATGCGCTATATGACTAATAATTTTAAAACGTCTTTGAATCTTTGCAATCAGATACAATCAAGTAAATGTATTCCTTAATAATTAATCTTAACATTACTTGTATCAAAGAGCCACTCCTTTTGTTAACGCTGGTAAATTAGAATCTCTTTCTCATCCAAAACATCATATATATTTCTACCATCAATAACTTCAGCTACATTATACTTATTATACCAAACAGTATCCCCAACTTCTATCTGGGAGTTAACCCATTCTCCTGTCATTGCATAGAACCCTTTAGAGGTAACTAGCACTGTTCCTTTAACAAATTTCTTATTAGGATCTTTATCACTTACTGGAAGAATTAATCCCCCAACGGTAACTTCAGATTTATCTTCTTTAACAACGTGTCTTCCGAATGTAGGTAATATGCTCATAGTAATCTAATTATAACAATTCTAATATAAGAAATCACACATTACTTGTACTAAATTTCTCTGGATTTAGGTACATGACCCAATCTTTATTGTTGCGATAATTTGCACAGTCATGTAATATTGCACTAGTTGGTACAAATGGCTTAAATCTCATGTACATCTTAGTTTCTTCAATAGTAAAATCTGCTTTATATGCATTGCATTTCCTGCAAGCAGTGATGCAATTCATCCAGCTAGTAATTCCACCCTTGCTTCTTGGAACAATATGATCAACTGTTAAATCTTTTTCTTTAAATCTCTTACCGCAATAAGCGCAAGTATAATTATCTCTAGCATGTAGGCCTTTTTTACTATATTTTGCCTGAAAACTTTTAGTAAAAATAGGGCCACTTAATCTAATCACCGAAGGTAGTTGCCAAGCATCTTTACCAGAATATATACAAACATTGCTATAATGTAAAGTTTCAATCTTACCTTTAATTTCTAATTTAATATACTTCTTTAAACCAATTGCAGATAGCGGTTGGTAAGATTGATTTAACAAAAGTATTTTATGATTGGTCATCCAAAGGTTCCCTGATTAATGCCTTAATTTCCCTCTGTTTTAATAAAGCCATTTGGTATAATTCTGAAAAAATATATTTAGTATCCCTCATGTCCCTAAGTAAATCTTTAGCATCTTTGTATGAATTAGTTTCATCTACTGATTCATATCTATTTTTAAAATCTTTTAATTTGGATATAGCTAAATCACTGAAAAAATCATAACTAATTATTTTGGATTTATCTACACCCATTCATGAATTATATCATAAAATCATTAATAGTTTGTTCTAAAGGTTTAATAATTTTCTTAGTCTTTCTTTCATTATCTAAGAAATACTTAACATCTAATACAAAAACTTTAGTATCTGCAATAGTAACTACATATGGATCTGAGGTTTTTGAATCATTTTCTTCATTTGAAATTATTGATAAATCTGCATTTACTAAATCATCTTTACTATATACAATATACTTAAAATCTACAAATTCTTTGATTTGATTTATTATATCATCTTTTTTAAATTCAGAATTGGTAATTATCTTTACGTTAGGATATTTTGTCAATAATTCTCCAGAAGAGGGATTTTCTAACAATTTCTCGTTCACGTCTGATGTAAAAAAATCTTTCCACATCCTCTCAAAACAATAATCTTCTTTAGGATGATCTTTCTTTTCCATAGTGTCTAATATATTCTGATAAAATTCTTTAGAATATTTTAATATCTCTTCTCTAGTTGCTCCAAAAACAGATCCAGCTATAAAATTAAAAGAATCTGGGCATTTATCTACAAAATATCTATTCCAACATTCTTCAATATCTAAACCTGGATGGTTAGGTAATCCTTTATTTGTATCAGTTGTTTTATATGTACCAAAACTATTAAAACTAATATAATTATTTTTTAATAGCACTAATAAATTTGGTATTTTTGCAATTGAATCCCCTTTAATAAAGTAAGTATATTCAGGTAAATTGGTATAATTTTCAATTATATATGTTAAATAACATTCAACGCTACTATTATTAGATATCCCATTTCCTTTACTATATACACTATAATCTTGGCTTAAATTACTTAACCATCTAGTATCAAAATTATTTTCATTAAATACACATATGTTTTTTTCTATTAATTCTTTATACTTACTTTCAGGAATAACTAAAGTGTATCCAAAATTATTTCGTTTAGGGTCCATATCATATAAATCATTTATTCCAAGTCTACTTATCCAAAATTCAGCGCCGTGTCTATTAGTAATACCTTGTATTTGTTTGTTTGGATTTAATAATAGTCGTAAATAGCTACTATTAATCCACCAAAAATTACCAGAATAATGTGTAGTAGGTGTTTTTTCTACTCTAATACCAAGTGATTTCTTGCCTAAATTCAATAAATTAATACATTTTTTCCATCTAGTTACATTGAAATAAGTCATCCCATCTACCCAGCATTTAATAGGTTCATAATTTTTATCATCTAAAAGAAATCTAGCCCCTTTACAATGCAAATATAATATAGGGGTATTATGAATATTTACATATTTATCATATAATAGATCTAAAGTAGGCCATTCAGAGTTAGTGTCAGGTATTCTAATAAATTCTACTTTATTTTCAGGAATTCCATATAAATTAATCTCTTTTAAATCAATATCAGTGTTGACACAAATATACATCTTATCAATTTTATTACCTAATCCGCTATTAGCAATTTCTGTAAAGATTCCTTTATTTACTCTATCCCACTCTCCAACTGTCCAAAGATGGTAAAATATTACTGGATTATTCATTGTATAATTTATTTAGATATTATTTAATGCCAAAATTAGCGACTTCTTTTAGGTATCCAATATATTCCGTTAACTCCAAAATCACGCT
Organism: Candidatus Omnitrophota bacterium; assembly: GCA_023229385.1. Classification (GTDB taxonomy): domain Bacteria; phylum Omnitrophota; class Gorgyraeia; order Gygaellales; family Profunditerraquicolaceae; genus UBA6249. Next base: position 15,658 of record JALNZI010000001.1, read on the forward strand.
TCATTTTATCATCTTTATTAAGCTTATTTGAAAGTAAGCTCAAATATTCATCAATTCTTTGAGGTGGCATATGACCAACTGGCACTGAAACAATTAATGCTTTATTTATAATAATAAAATCAAAATCATCTTCAGTGTTTAATTGATTAAAAAGTTTCTTAGCTAGCATTTCCGTTCTAACAAATCTATGCAAAACTATGTTCACCTTGCGGCTCGCACTCAAGATGCAAGGTCTGATTTTGTGATTTGAATTCTTGTTTCATAGACGAACACTGTTCCAAAAGGAACTGTAACCTTTCATCTCCACAAGCGTAACTTTGCGTGGAACTCACGCTAGATTCACCCGAAGGTGAATGTTTGTCAACCATCCAAAGACCTAGATATTGTAGATTTTTAGCGGCATTGACATCTCGATCAAGATGCGTTCCACATGAACTACAAGTCCATTCTCTGTCAGACAGTTTTAAGTCATTATGTTTATGTCCACATATTGAGCAATACTTTGAAGATGCATAAAAGGTTGGAGCCATGATTAAATGGATTCCATTCCATGCACACTTATATTTCAAAGTATCCTTTATCTTACCAAAGCTAGAATCCAAAACAGCACTTGCTAGTTTGTGATTCTTGGACATATTCTTTGGTTTTAGTGTTTCAATAACTATGACCTTTGGCTTGGTTCTCACCAAAGATGTTGTTAGTTTATGCACAGTATCATTGCGGATGTCCGCAACTCTTTTGTGAACTCGCGACAACTTAGTTATTGCTTTCTGCTTGTTCTTGCTCCCTTTAGCTCTACGAGAAACCATTCTTTGATACCTTTTGAGTTTCGCCAAATGTTTCTTGTATGCTTTAGGATTCTCAAATGTCTCACCTTCTGAGGTGATCGCTAACTCTTTGATACCTAAGTCTACACCTAGAATATCACATTCTTCGATTGATTCAATTGAAGCCATCACTGGATCTTCAACTGTTTCAGGTAACAAGAAAGATACATACCACCCATCACACTGTCTCGAAACTGTAGCTTGCGACAGCAAGCACTTACCTTCAAGAATAGGATAGTTCTTTTCCTTGAGTCTGATCTTTCCAATTCCTGCAATTTGGACATAATTATTTAAAACATACACGTTACTTGAAATTCTAAATGAATCTCTTTGTCCACGCTTCTTGAATTTTGGATAACCTGACTTCTTAGAAAAGAATCGCTGAAATGCTAGTTGAAGGTCTCTTAATGCCTCCTGTCCACAGCACTTAGAGGTTTCACGAATCCAAGGAAGCTCTTGTTTTAATAAAACCCAATCTTTGTGCCAATCAATAGCCGATCCAAAAGTAGAAGGGATTTTATTTAAACCATACATAGTAGCTAAGGCTTTATTAGCTTCATATTCACCTATAAGTTTATCTAGCTTCCAATTATAGGCAAAGCGAGACGTTCCTGCGCTTTTAGAGCAGAGAACTCTTTGGCCTTGATTGAGCTTTAGCTCAAGCCTATAACTACGCATCTTCATCTATTATTATTTATTCCTCTTTTTTTATATGAAATGTTAAGTAGTTTTGCGTAGATTTATTGGAGCAGCTACTTACCCTTGCATTTATTATATAGAGTTATTATTTTTCTCATTAAAACTATTTAGAAGATTTTTTATATTCTTTTAATCGTTTTTCTAATATTTTTTCCATTTTAGCTAATTCAGTATAGTATCCTTCACCATCTGGAAGAGGAAATTCAGTCAAATGATCTCTAGCAATATCTTCAGCTACTTTATGTTTTTGTTTTTGACTTAATGTTTTATTATTTTTTACATGCTCTTGCTCAACTTTAATACCCATAGCTAATTCTTTTTTAGATATTGGATGAGTATTATCCCCTATTCCGCCATGTATTGGATTTTTATTATCAAACGATTCATAAATAAACCCATTATATAATAATTTCATATAATTTATTTATTAAATAGCTTTATTTTATTTATAAACTGTTTGCTGGGGATATTAGATATAATATTATATGCAGAATTAATTACTTCATTTAAACTAACATTTAACACACACTCTGGAGTGATTTTATTATCACATCTATATATTCCATCGCAATTATTCATGCAAAATCTACAGCCATTACTATTTGATACAATTGGTTTACAATATGAAGCATAAGGCATCCTAAATTCAGGTGAAACTAAATTATATAACACAATAGCTGGAATATTCATAGCAAAAGCCACATGTGACATTCCAGAATCGCCTCCAATAAATAAATCAGATAAAGATATTACGGCTGCGCTATCTAAAAAATCAGTGCATCCAACTAAATTGACAATATTTTCATTCTCTTCAAATGAATAATCAGCATTAGCTCCAACAAGTATTATTCCTATATTTAATTCATTAAGAGTATTTATTAGAACATTCCAACGATCTCTAGGCCATATTCTGAATATACTAGTGGCAGAGCAATGTATTGTAATTAATTTATCTTTACTAAATAATCTACTTATTTTATCTAGCACTCTATTATAATTATTAAATGTTGGATATAAGGTAGGTCTAAAAAAGCTAGGATTATTAATTTTAGCAGTAAAATAATAACTAGCTAATATATGTTTATTTCTTTGAGATTCATATGAATTATCTAAATCTATTATTTCTTCATCATTTGGCATATATTCATAATCATAGATTTCATTTATAAATGGGTTATTTTCTAAGGGATCTTTACGTGAAGTCATTACACTAACTTCGCATTTCTCAATAACTGCAAAATGCTCAATTAATGGAGTTACCCATATTACATCTCCTATTGCCATTTCTCGTTTTATTAAAATATGACGCTTACCCATTAATATACCAATCCTTTATTGATAAATTAGCAATATTTGCAGTGTCTTTGGTATAATTACTAATAGTATTGCTATTGCTTTGCCAAGACATAGCTAAATAATGTGATAAATAACGAGGATTCATTTTTATATTAAATATTTTTAAATTACAACTACTAATATCTTCATAAAAAGTAGCTCCAACATCGTACCTTCTAACTTTACCTTTTGGTACGTCTGATTTCATAGTATAAAATCCTTGGGATTCTGTTGATATTACTTTATTAATATTAGTATACATAATTTTATTGTTTTTTATATTTTCGACATTTATGAATGAAAAATAAGGATGAATTCTTGGGTGCATTAGCCATCCACATGAATCCCCTATTTCTTCCCCAGCTAATGTAATATCATTATCAATAAAATATTGAATCTCCTTAGTTATATTATTTTTAAATATAACATCAGTGTCAACTAAAATGGCATACTTTGTTCTACATAATTTCAAACCTAACTCAACTCCTTGATAATGAAGTGAATTTGGATTTCTATAAAAAGGAATATTACTTTCATGCAATAATTCCGCAGTATCTTCATTAGTAGAATTATCAATGAGTAATAGTTTATTTGTAATATTATAATTAATATGCTTCCATGATTTAAGCATAGTTAATGTTACTTTAGGAGTGTCATAGCTACAGGTAATAAGAGTAATATCAAAGCTCATAATTAAAAATATTTATCTAAAAAATATGCCCAATTAAATACCCACTCAAAAATAATATAACTCCTCCTAGTATGGTATTCTTCTTGCTTATGATGGCTCCATTTGAGTATCCACTATCATAGGCGCTCTTTACTACAATCTTGGATGCGTCTAGTGCCGAATCACTTAATTTAACCATATTTGACACTGTAGTTGTGCATATTCCAAGTTGAACATTGGTTATGCTTAATTTACTAGAATCTCTTACGAATTTATTATTCAATTCTATTGTTTTTGTTATTTGAGAATATCCTACATTAGTTGAAGTGCCATCTAATTTATTAATAGGAAAAATACTATCAAATACTTTCTTTTCTTTACTAGTATCTGTAGCTAATTTAGTTAAATAAATACTATCTAATACATAAGCAGTGTCTATTCTTAGCTTATTTTGACCTAATTTATATAACGTATCAGTATTATGAACATATAATGTTTCTATTTTAGATTTAGAGCTATCAATAGAACCTAAATCAACATGTTTAGTTGATCTATTTGTAAAAAATAGAATACCAAAAACTACAGCTAATATTGCAAATATACCTAACATCCAATTTTTCATAGCAACCTCGTATATTACTATTTATTGTTAAAAAATTATTCGTATGTTATTCATAGAGGCAGTAAGCTCAATATATTGATTAATCTTTTTATAATTACTTTGAGTTGGGATTGGTAAGCAATAATCAAATGTATTAGAATGTATTAAATATTTTGAAGTGCTTACTGAGAAAATAGAAGAATCTATTTGATAATACATGCCGTATTTTTTATCATAAGGAGTTTGAGTAATTGTTATTACATCTGTATTAAATAACGTAGTTTTAATTAATTTTGGATAATACTTAATGTATTCAATACCTCCAAATATAAAATCAAAATAATAGTCAAAATAATCAAAAACATAATTATCATCCTTATTTGAAGATAATATATTCTTGATTGTTTTTCTATCTTTAACTATTAACTTAATATTATCTTTATCTAAAATAGATAAACATAAATCTTCAAATCCGCCAACTGGAGTGTAATAAATATAATAATCATCTAGTGCTAATGATTCTAAATTGAATAATGTTTTATATAGGAATCTTGGGTCAATTTGGCTTTGGATAGTGTTATAAATATTTGTGCCTATTTTTTTGCTAACATCCATATAAAAAGATTCACTAAATATTTCTTTCATCAATTTAACTAAATTTTTAATATCACCATATCTAGTTATAAATTCATCATATGTAGGAGTAGATAATATATTATCATTATAATCATATTCAAATTCAAATGTTTTTTTAGTAAATGGAAATCTCAAATTTCCGTCTGTAGTATTTTTGAATTTTAATTTAGGATATGGAACTTTAATATAAGATTCTGTTATTGGGATAAATCGTAGATCTGGTTCATATTTTAATAATAAATTAACTTGCTTCTCATTTAGCAAGCCAAGCATATTGCTTTTATTTGAATATATCCCACCTAAATATTCAGAATTATAATGTATAATTTGCTTATTTGGGTATTTTTCAGATAAAATTCTAGTATATATACATGAATCTAATGAATCACCGTATACATTTATTATATTTCCTCTATTAGATAGCATGTAAAAATATTTATAATATTATTTTGCCGGAAAATACTTGATTCCATTGTATTCTATGACATAATTTTTAGAATATCGAGTTTTTTTAATATGTTCCATCAAAGCTTCGTTATTTAATACAAACTTGGTACGGCGTTCATCTCTACAAACTAAATTACAAAAATCTATAAAATTAACTTTAAATATTGGCTTTCCGTTGAATTCATCTTCAAGTAATATCATTTAAAAATATTTATATAAAAAAAGCTAGACTGATCTAGCTTTTTATTGTTAATTATTAAAATACTTACTCACTTTTATCTCATAGGAATGTTTTAGTTAATGTATTAATATCTGCATCAGATAAATAAGTTGGGCAATATCCTTCAATTCCGCATTCATGTGTTATATTACCCAAGCCAAATAGCTTGCATCTTGCACAATCAGTTGAAAACTTATCATAATCCATATTAATCTTATCCAAAATATCCAAAGCCTTAAATACTACTTCTTTACTTTTATTCATTTTAGTAACTTTCCGTAAAATGTCTCAATGTAACTACCTGTCATTACTCCATCAACTACGTCATACAATGCGAAATTTTTATCAAATATGTAATGTCTAGGGGATTGGTCAAAAGAAGCATTAAGTTTGTACCAAATTTTCTTATTATCAAATTCAGGAACAAGTAATACCCTAGCTTTCCCATCACCAACATATCCGCTATCTTTTCCCCATTGTATTAGTTGATTATAAGCTTCCATGCATACTCCACATGGATTATCTTTTTCCAAGCTTACTACACTAATTATAACAAGATTTGGCGACTTATTGTACTCATTATTTAAGTCTGCTTCAACTAATAACTTACGGACATCATCTGAAATTGATGTAAATATTGACTTAAATTCATAATTATCTAGCTGAGTGTTATTCAAAGCATCAACTCGTTTTTCAAATTCTTTATCTAAATCAATCATTTATTTCTCCAATATTACTTTACAAATTTCAGCAAACATATAAGCAATATTAACTTCTTTGCTCACGCATTCATTATGAAAATTATTGGCATTACCAATAATGGTAACAATTTCTAATTTCTTTAATGGATGAATTGATAATTTTTCAAAATATCTCAACAAAACCAAATATATATTACTATTTAATTGTAATTTAAGATGCGCCGCTCTAGCATTAGCATAATCGCCTTTTTCTAAGGCAGTGATAACTTCTTCATAGGTGAACTTTGAAGATCCATTAGGATTTGTTGTTAATTTACCACATAAATTAGATATCATCTGTGCATTATCTAATGCGGTTCTAAAATCTGGATAATTCGATTCAACTAATGTTTTTATAAATTCTAAATCATATTCAACATTTTCTAATTTACAAATATTTTCAAGTCTATTAACCATTTTAGACTTTATTTCATTAAGATATTTTAAATTAGAATGATTAAAATCTACCTTAATGCATCTAGACTGTAAAGCTGGGATAACTTTATCAATATAATTGCAAGTCATTCCAACTCTGCTAGTCCCTGCAATACTATTAATGGTTGAACGAAGTGGATCTTGGAATGCAATGGCATTAGCTCCATCTATTTCATCCAATATTATTAACTTAGGAACATTGTTATTTTTAAATGTATTATAATTAGAAAATGAAATGATCTCATTTTTAATAGTTTTTTCATCATCACATAATGATGCATTAATATACTTATATCTAGTTTTTATTAAATTAGCGATCATCTTAAATGTAGAAGTTTTGCCAGTTCCAGTCATTTCTGAAAAGAATAGCATATGCTGCAATTTACTAGGCTCACTAATTATTTGTGAAATAATTCGTTTATCTGCTAAAAATATTTTTTCTTCTAGCTCATTTACTTCATCATTTTCACTACAATGCTCAGGTAGGCAGAGATCATCTACGCTTTTGGGTGTATACTTCTCTACCCATATTTTATCGGCAAAATCCATTGTGTATCCTAATCGTTTGAAATTCTTGAAGGTGATACTAGTGACGACTCAATTATTTGATTTTCATATTTTATAGTAGCACTACATAATACATTAAAATTATCATCTAAATTTAGTACTGATATTTTATAATCAACTCCTAATTGGCTCATCATATCGAAACATCCAAAATTAAATTTAAGCTCTTCCCCAATATTAATGTTATCAAAACCGTTTATTTTGTCTGATTCAATTTTGATCTTGTATTCTAAATCTTTTGCACTGTTAAAGCTTAAAACTATGCAATTTTTCTTCAAAGCAAAATTAAAAGTTTCACATTTAAAATTCTTACCAGTGCAGATATCTACAATATCTTCTATTTCTTGATTAGTTAATTCAAAAGAAAACATTTCAGGATCTAATCTACTTCTATCGAATTTTTCTAAAAATCCCATTTCATCAGGATAAGAATCTGGATTATATAATTTATAAGACATTGAAGATTTATTGTTATGTATTTCTACAATATCAAATCCATTTTTGTCAATAATTCTACGCATTTTAAACGTAGGATCATTCCCATACCCCTGACGTTTACATGCATCTAAAAATACAGAAAAATCATTAAAAGTAATTGTATCTTCTGGAAATTTAAAAGAATATTCATCCATTGTTAAGGAAAAAAATACATTTTTGGTTGTTTCATCAAATCTAGTGCAGCTAATTATGTCGTCAACTTTACGAAATACTAGATTTTTACCTAATACACATTTACTAAAAGTTAATGATTTAAAAATATTGTAAAATTCTCTAGAAAATTCTAAACTTTTACTTTGCTCTACCATTAAGTTCCTGCTTTTACACTAGGATCGTTATTAATTACACATTTTGCATCGTGACTAGTATACCAAACACCTGGATAAGAAGGATATTCCCAATGATTTTTTATTGGATCTTGCACTGGAGATTGTGGAAATTTAGTCCAATCTATTATTGTTGGAGTTTTATCTACAATAGTTTTTAATTGATTATATAAATCGCTGGCTTCTTCAAAAGTTAGAATATATTCATCATCTCCCAGCTTTATTTTAATTTCTTGGCTTATTTTAATCATTATACTTTTCCTGTAGTTGAACCTAATCCACCTTCTCTAACATCTCCATTATCCAAACTATCGCCATCAATTAATAAAAATTTAGCAAAAATACCTTGAGCAAATGATTCACCTCTAAGTATTTTTAATGTTTTGGTTCCTTGATTATGCAATCTAATAAATATTTCACCTTCATTTTTAGGATTATTGTAATAATCACAATTATGCAAGCATATATGATTTCCAAAAAAATTGTGATTATTATCAACATTTAAATAATATATTTTCATGTCAGATATTTTTGTTAATGACTTTACTTTTACAAACTGCATTTAATATCTCCAGTGTTTTACCATCTCGGTATTTTTTATTCTTAAACCACTCAGTTTCCCAAATAATTATAACACAATACCCCTTACTTATTATATAAATTTCTCTATTCTTATCATATTCCCAAATTTCACTAGCTGTTTTTCCTACTTTACTGTTATAATATTTCTCATCATATACTTTTGGATTGCAATGCCAATAATCTCCGTAACATTCTATTGCTACATTTCCAATACAAAAATCTAAGCTATACCTTTTATTATCATCATTCAAATATTTTTCACATTCAACATCTATGAAATTATTAATTAAAAAACTATTAACATTCTTAGCAAATTTAGACTTTCGTTTACCAACTCCTTTATTAGCACATTCAATCGAACAATATATTTTATTTCTATGTTTAGGTGATTTAAAAATCTTCCCGCATGTTCTACATTTAATGAATTCATTATTATAATTATAATGGCATTCTGTTGAGCAAAATTGAACATTTTTTCTGTATCTATCGTATGCAAAAGATTTCCCACAATATATACAATTAGTAGTTATTTTTGTTGATACTTTTTTATTATTAAGTGGTCCATTTTTCTTAACAAATTCTATGTAGCATTTAGTTGAGCAAAATCTTGATTTATTTTTTACATATTTAAAGGGTTGATATTCATGCCCACAATTAATGCACTTTGAAAATTCACAAAATTTATATTTTAAATGAACTTTCCCACATTTTTTACAAATTAATGGATTTTTAATTTTTATTGGTTTTATAATAACTTTTTTATTTTTCAGCAATTCATCATGCTTAATAGTATTCCGATATACTACTGAACATTTTAAGCTACAGCAAATGTTGGGTCTATCTTTTCTAGCTTTAAATTCATTTCCGCAAATTAAACACTTAACCAATGGACGCGCATTAATGTATTTCTTACTCATATTATAATATTTATACTAATTCATATTATTGTCAATATTTCATCATCTAAGGTTAAATCTTTAACAATCACCCAGCCTCTTTTAGTATAGACTTTTTTAGTAGCAGGAATTTTCACTGAATCTCCATTAGTTAATTCTAAATTAACCATATTGATGCCATCCACTTCAATAATTTCATTTAATAAATCTTCTTCTATTATATTTTTTTCTTCATTATATGAATAGACATTTTTTATATTTTTTTTAAGAACATCTAGCACTGAATATTCCCCACTTGGAGTAGATATTAATGTTTCGCCTGGAACACAATCTATTATTCCAACTGTGTTTGCTAATCTAACTGAATACTTAAATCCAAGCCCACTTCTAGGGTAAATAAATAAAGCTTCATCTGGTAACATAAAAGCTTTATATTTTGTGGTTAATATATCGCTCAATTCCCCTGGTTCAATAATTATATCAAATCCAGTATTGTTGAATATGTCATAACCAGCCGCATGCTTTGTAGCTCGGATTGGCTTTTTTAGAGTTTCATTTGAATATTTTGAAACTACTTCAAAATCTCTATTTTTATCTGACATGAAAAATCCTTTGTAAATTAAAACTATCTTAAGCTAATTATAACAGTTAGTGAATTTATATATCATAAATACTATTAAATCGAACAATTGAGGGATAATATGTTTAAATGGATTTCTGAATTTTTTAGTGCAGCTAATGGAAACGCTTCTAGTAAAAGATTAGTTAAAATAGCTTCTACTATATCTGCAATAGGTATTGGATGGTATAGTATTATATCAGGGCATCCTCTTGATACTAATGTATTAATACTAGTAACTTCAATAGCTGGATTATCAACTGGATCATATATATTAACTAACAAAAATGAAACAGCTAAATCAGCAATAATTAATACCATTAATACCGTAGTTGCGTCTGAAAAAGTTCCTGATAAGGATGATGAATAATGAATTCGTTATCTAGTGCATTAGTCTTTACTCTAAAATGGGAAGGTGGCTATGTAAATAATCCTAACGATCCAGGTGGAGAAACAAATAAAGGAATTACAAAATCAGTATATGATGCATATAGAAAAGATAGAAAATCACCGATCCAATCAGTAAAATTAATAAGTGATGATGAAGTTTTTGCCATATATTCACAACAATATTGGTGCTGCGCAGGATGTGATAAAATATCTGATGTTAAATTAGCAATAAGTGTATTTGATTTCGCAGTAAATGGCGGAGTAAGCCGAGCAATCAGATATTTAGCTCTATGTAATAATGACTATAAAAAATATATAGAGTTAAGGATCGCGTACTATAATAAAATAGTAGCTGTTAACCCTAAATTAAAAGTGTTTCTAAAAGGCTGGCTTAATAGAACAACCAGCCTTTTAACGTATCTAAAATCTATTCATTAAATCCAGTATAATTATTTAAAATAGTATCTCGCATTGAAAATCCAAATGATCTATTTGACAAAATCAGCACAGGTGAACCCTGTGCTCTCTTATATGCAGTTGTCTTGATTTTTTTCCAAGCCAAATATACATTCTTAGTAATATCTTCCAAGGTATATCCCCATAAATCACCTGAATAATTGGATTCTGCTCGTATTGCATTAATAACTTCTTTAGGGGTCATGCCTTCTCGAATGAACAATTCACAAACTCTGCTCATAATTACATAATCAAAAGGATCTTCGTTACTATCTTCTAATTCTGCTGCTGGTTTTAATGATCCATCATACAAGCATTTTGGAATTACTTCAACCATCTCTACTTTATTAATATATTCAGCTAATTTAAAGATCTCAGTTTTACTTAGATCCCCAATTGGCTGCAAAATTCCACAATAGTTTCCAATATCGCCAAATGAATTCCACCCTAATGCATTTTCAGTATGGTTTCCACAGGATAATAAACCGCTATTATAATTATGAGTAGCAGAAATACCCAAAGCCTTTCGCAAAGTGGCTTCAAACGAAGCTATTTGTCCTGGCTTGGCATCTGGGTTGTTTTTCTTGTATACATCTATATATTCAATAATAGGTTCATACTTTAATTCTACTCCTAAGTTAGTGGCTAATACTTGAGCATTATTTAAAGTAATTTTCCCATTATTTTTTGAAGGCTGAGTTATGAATATTACATGATCCTTATCCATAGCTTTAACGGCGAAATATCCAACTAAAGCTGAATCAATTCCTCCGCTAATATGAACTTGAGCATTTTCAATGTGGCATTGTTCGTATATATGCTTAATTGAATAAATGATTGCATTTGCAATCATACCATATTTTGATTTATTTTCTAAAATATTGCTAGTATAATCCTCACTAGTTAATTCTAAATCAGAATCATTCAAAATAACTGTAGCTAAATGCTCCTTAAATCTAGGAGCAACTTGAGTTACATAGTGTTCATTATTTTTATTGTGTGAAATTAATGATCCACCATCATAGCACATAAAATTCTTACTAATATCACCAATTCCTACACTATTAACATATAAAATAGGAATAATATTATGAATATTATGTAAAATATTAGCTCGCTGCTGCTTCTTGTCAAAAGTAAAATAACTAAAATTTAGAGAAAAAATTACTTCAGCACCTTCTTCTGCATTTTCTCTAATTAAATCCTTAGAATAAGAATTCCAAAGATCTTCGCAAATTAAAACTCCAAATTTAATACCATTATAGTATAATACCTTATTACTCTTTCCTGCGGTAAAGTATTTACGATCTTCATGATGATAATCATTAGCTAATTTTTGTTTATCATAAATTCCAATAATCTTTCCATCAGCCAAAACGAATGCACTATTGTATAATTTATGATTATCGTCTAATCTAGGTGATCCAATGATTACAACAGTTTTATTATTCTCGGTTAATTTAGCAATACTATTAACCCTATCTTCACAATCATGAATGAAAGGCTTTTTTTCAAATAAATCACCACAATTATAACCGCTTAATGTCATCTCAGGGAATACGATAAAATCATATTGTAAATTATCCTTTACAATATTGAAAGCTTTATTGTAATTGTCTTCAACGGCACCCGTTTTGATCTCAATTTGAGCCGCTAAAATCTTTTTTGCTTCAGGCATCAAATACTCCATTCTTTTTGTATATGTTAAAAAGTGCTTTATGTTCAGGCATGAAATGATCTTCTGTTAAGTCAGATTTACTAAATAACCTCAACTCCCCACCTTTCATATCATCTAAAGGAATAAAATTTGATCCGACTTCAGCTTCTAATACAAATAAAGCAGTTTTAATGCAATGTTTAGATTTCTTATAACGAGGATCATTGACTCTAGGTCCAAAGATGTATCGTAAGTTATCAATAGATCCAGTATATCCCGTTTCTTCCTGAACTTCCCGCAAAGCATCTTCCTCTAAAGATTCAGAATCTGGATCAGAAAATCCCCCAATAAATCTAAATTTATCTTGATTTGGCTTTCTACCTAATAATACCCCATCCCCAACTAAAATGCAAGCATCTACAGTTTGATAAGCTGTTGGATATTGATTATTTGCCAAATAAAATGCTCCTTTAATGAACATAGGATCTGGTAAAAATACAGTAGAGCATTGCTGACGCATATTGGTTGCACTTATGCCGTCATTAAAATATTGAAATCTAACTTTATTGTTAAATTCTCCAAAATAATGATCAATAAAAGAATCTCTTCCACCCATTAATCCAACTTCATCAGGAGTAGTATAATATTTGCAATTTTTGATTTTCTCATCTAGCATTTTGGACCACTTAGGCACATCATGCACATCTACTAATTCAGTAAATTCAATGCGGCTAATAGTGCGAATAACGTCCCCCATCGTTGATTTTGGAGTATTGAATACATTATATAATGCTCTAATTAATAGTTCTACCCTTACTTCATAAGGAATTAAATCAATTTCTGTTTTGATACTATTTGAACCAATTACTACTAGTACACTATTTGCACTATTTAAAGCGCTTGTGATCAATGCAATATGAGATTCAGTTGGCTCTGGTGCTTGGAATTTTCCAACAACAACTCCTAATTTATAGTTAGACATTTTTTACATCCTCCTCTAATGCATTCAATAAATATTCTTGATATTTTTTATTTTCGCACATACTCTTTCCAATATCATTACTAATTTTAGAAACTGGACGACCATTAACTGAAGTGATCTTCATTACAATATTAAGTATTGTGTGATTTAATCCAACGTCATTTGTTAAATTAGTACCGACTCCAAAAGAAACATTAATTTTGTTTCCAAATTCTTCATATAGTTTAATACAATCAGGAATACTTAAACTATTACTAAAAACCATACTTTTTGTTTTAGGATCAATTCCATATTTTTTATAATGATTTAATATTTCATAACCCCATTTAATAGGATCACCACTATCATGTCTAACTCCATTATAAGTCTTAGTTAAGTATTCATCAAAATCTTTTAAAAACTTATTGTTAGGAAAAATATCACTCAAAGCTATTAAGAAATTATTTCCCCATAATCTATTCCAATCATATAAACATTTAATTTGAGAATCAAGTGGATGATTGATTCCTTGATAAAATTGCAAAATAGAATGTCCCATTGTACCTAAAACATTAATATTAAATATTTTACCTAATTCTACATTTGAAGTACCTAATATATTATCAGTTTCACTTATTAATCTACTTAAAACATGTAAATGCCATTCTTTACTAAATCTGCGTCTAGTTCCAAATTCCATTAGTTTAATATTAGGATTATTGTTCAATAGCTCTATCTTGCTAGTTAATAATTCATCCCCTTTTACTTCAAAATCCTCTAATTCTTTACGCGAATATAATTGCTCATTAAATGTCTCATTTACTATTGATAATACTGGAATATCCAATAATAATGTAGTCCAATACTCTCCTTTAACTTTAATGTTTAAATTATTATTAATAATACTAACAATTATTCCATTTTCATCAAATGGTACATTATTATTAATATATTCATATAAGAAAGATAATTTATCATAACATATTTTATTTAAATATTTAACTTCATTGTTAGTAAATCTTAATTTAATATATTCAGATAATTGATATCTAACACTATCTGCAATATTGGATAGATTAATATCATTGCGGCACTTAAAAGAATATTCTACCCAATTTCCACTATGCTGTTTAGCTAGCGCAAGCATAGTAAACTGGTAAACATCAGTATCTAGAAAACTAGTTAACATTTTATTTTCTCCTGTTGATTAAGATTTGTTTCTAACTGCCAAAATCACACTCTTGTTTCTTTTTAATATTTTACTAATATCTTCATCTGAATAATTTAATTCAATCAAATATTCAATATTAACTCTATCTATTATTTCACTATTTTCGTCACAATTAATATTATTCATCTTTAATGTTTCACATACAATTGATTCACTGCACCCAACTACTTTAGCTATTTTTGATTGGCCCACTCCATCAATATGCAAAGAAATAATTAAATCTCTATCTACTCTTTTATTATAATTATTTTTTAATGAAGCTATTTTCTTATATATTTCATCTTTATATTTTTTAAACATTTCAATGTTTGCATGTTCATCTCTATGACAATTTGAGCATAATACTTTACATTTATCTAATTCGCTATATATTAAATCAATGTTTTCATTTATTTTATTTTTAGTAAATACTACTAAATCACTTATTCCATATTCCTTATTAATAATATGATGGAATTCTAATGATTGTATCGTTTTATTATACCCACATTTTTCACAACTATTAATATTTTTATATTTTAGAAACAATTCTTTATTTAAAAATGTTTCATATTTACTATCATCTACATGATGTAATTCTCTATGACAATTTCCGCACAAACATATACATTTTAAGCTTTCTTTATATAACTTCTCATAAGAAAAATCGCCTTTAGTACCAATTTCAAATAATTTAGTATTTGGATCTAAATGATGAAATTGATATATCCAGGGTCTATCTAGATCAGATATTCCGCATTTTTGGCATCTGCCTCCGTGAGCTTGGATTAATTTTATCTTCTTAGCCATTTTTATAATATAGCGGCTTATTTTTGTTTTATTTAAATCTCTATTTCCTTTATAATAACTCATATTTCATGTGCCTCACTATTATTTAGCAAATGCACATGAAGTATTTTATTTTATAAATTAATATAACAAAAAATGGGCCAGCTTTAAATATAAAACCGGCCCAACACCTAAATAACTAATATTTTTTAATTATTACTATTAGCTTCAATTTTGCTTTGAATAACTTCTTCTTGTTTTCTTCTATCAGAATATTCATTAAGATTTACTCTAATGTGCTTTGATAAAGATTTAAAATTATTGTCAAATAATTTATACATAGCCTGAGCTAATCTTCTGTATGAGTAATGTCCAGCTTCACCACTTCTTAATTCAATTATATAGGCTAATTCTTTAAAATTACATTCTAATATAAATCTAACATTATGGCCTAATAATAATGCATATTCTGAATTATTATTTTTATCTTTTATTAATTTAGAATTTAATTTTGAATACTCTTCAAATAAGCTTATATATTTTTCTTTAATATCTAATAATTTATAATCATTTAAAGATTCTGGAATAGAATATCCTCTTAATGAACTCCATTTTTCAACAATTTGAGTGCAATTACGATGTCTTTGCAAATCTCTAAATGCTCCAATATCACAAATTACTTCAAATTGAATCATTCCAACTGCACATTCATCTGGAAAATCATCATGAATGCCTCTTTCTTCAAATGCTAAATTAAATACCTCATCCAATCCTAATGAAGTATCTACTAATACATTACTATCAAATAATCCAGTTGCATTTATTAAAGAATATGCTACTTCAAGCTCAATATTGCTAGCTGAATTTAAGTACACTCCAGGTTTTGATTCATTTAGGGGTAATTCTTTTATTTCAGTTGAACATATTTTCTTAGCTAAAGCGCCTAATCTTCTATTTAAAAATGTATTTTTTTCAACATGATTAATTAAAGCAGCGGTAATTTTGCCACATTCTATTTTTAATTTTTCTCCAATTTCTACCACTTCTGGAAACTCAGACGTTAATAATTTAGATATCCATCGTTCTGTTTCTCTAGTGCTCATAGTTGCACCTAAAGATGTTTTAATTGTGGTTGGAAGTAAATATCTAGCATCATCAAAAGCTTTAGCCGAACAAGTTCTAATCCAAGCATTTTGATTCTTAAAATCACTTTCAGGAATTATTTCCTTATAATACTCAATTAATCTAGATTTAGCTTCTGAATATACTTGCATTGCTTTTGCAGATAATTCATCTATAGCTTTATCAATTAAAATATAAGAATCTCCAGAAAAATCCATATATCTAGTTGATTTTTCTTGAAAAGCGGCTAATTTAGATTCTTCTATAAACTTAGAAGCTCTAATACTAACACCTTCAATAGCCATCATATTAAATGCACTATCTTTTAAGCTATTATGCCCATATTCAATAGACCACTTAGCCATAAATTTATTAGCTTTTTCCATTATTTTTGCTATATAATTATTAGTAGCTGGTAAATCATTAGTAAAAGATGATAATAATTGATAATATTCAATTGATTCTTCTTTAGCTAAATCCTTTAATACCTTTAAAAATCTATCTCTTAAAGATAATCCTGATCTAGAATAGCCTCCTAATAATAATCCCCAAATTGATATTGGCATATTATCAGTTGCACAATAAACATTTGAATCATTGTTGGTAAAATAATAAGACAATATAGCCGTTTCAAGCTCTTCAATTGTATTTGGCATTACTTGCCCACCTTGGGTAAAGAATCGCCGGTAGCTCGTCTATGTGCCCGAATAAGCACTCTTGAGTCAATTGGATCAGTCTGAATATTATTAGATATTGATAATACTAGCCATTCAATCCAAATTCCTTCATCATTTTTTATTTCTAAAATTTTTCCTATTTTAGCTAATTTTAATGGGATTAATACTACTGTTTGAACCACTTCATAATTAATTTTACGAACTAATGTGCATTGCTTAAAATCACCTTTAACTACTCCACTATCATTTTGAGAAGTATTTACATTCATTTCTTTTTTCCTTTTTTACTATCTATTGCTTCAAATTCCTTAGAATTTCCATACCAATTTATTAAATTAACATTATCATCACAGGTAGTTTTAACTAATATAAATGGATCATACCCATATATATCACCCATAACTAAAAATTCTTCACTTTCAGAAACTGATGATAATTTACTATCATCTTTTAACATTAATCCGCCTTCAATAGCTTTATATATATTCGCAACTGAAGTTAATTCATTAGAAAATCCTAATAAAATTCTACCTTCTTCATCAAATTCTTTTAATATAATATCTCTAGGATTCTTAGTACTTACATAAACTCCAGATGGTATATCTGGATTTATACTAATTTCATGCAAATCAGTTAAAGTGTCAAATGTATAATAATCATCAAATTCATATAGATTTAGATTATTATGTTCATTTATCATATCTTTAATGAAATTACTTAGCGACATATTGCTGTAAACTTTCTACTTCATTTATTAATTCAGGATCAATATCTATTTCTAGCAATTTTGCAAAATCCACATTATATGTGAATTTTTTTTCTTTAACATTGTATTGTAATTTTAAATTAGGATCGCTTGCTTCGCTTTTACTCAAAGATAATGCATTCAATAAATCATTAAATTTAGGCAAAGTTTCTTTTCTCGAATAAAGCTCACCTATTTCATCAATCGCTTGCAATCTCTGATTCAATGTCAGGCTTAGTTTCATTGCGTTTCTTTCTAGTTTTTTTAGGAGGTAATGGTAATAATTCATTATTATCTTCAATAATTTTATCAATTTTAATAGTAATCATTTTATCAAATTTAAATATACTAGCTTCTACGTCTTTTAATTTCCAATTATTAACATAGCTATTGTATACATCTTTGACTATTTTTTTGTCTTCGGGAGTATGATATTGAAATAAACCTGGGCAGTCATCAGAATATAGCCACCCACCATCTATCCAATATCTATATTTATCTGTAACATGACTGAAAGCAATAAATTCCTTACATTTAGTATAATCCATACATTAATTATATCATTTATTTGAAACAGCTACTTCAACATAGTCTCCTGAATTTCCTAATAAAATAGTCGAGCCATTTTTGTTTAATAAACGTGTCCTATCTATCGTATATTCCCCAATTCTAAATAATATTTCAGGATTAGTTCCTGGAACTTTTTCATTTATTATGCTATCTATTACTGCAATTGATATTGTAGGAGTACTCGTTCCACTATAATCTCTAAAAATCACAGCATCCCCTTTAGCTACGTTACACATTTCTTTAATTTCAATTATCATTACTTATCTCCACTTCTTCTGCATACGATTACTTCAGGATATACTGAGAATATGATTGATTCTACTGTTTTCCAATCACCTCCGCCTAATCCACATCCAATCTTAAATGGAATGTAAACTGGTTTATGTTTAATATTCACTAATTTGAGAAAAGTGAAGCATGATTTAATGGCTTCGTAGCTAGTATATAATTTTCCATCATAACCATAATCATATTGCATGAATGCATTAACTATTTTTAAGTTATCATTGATGGTTACAATATTGTTTGTTCCTAATATTGCATCTGCTTCTCCATTATTATAATAATCTTTTATTACTTTTGAATAGCCATTAAAAATTATTGGGTATTTTTTTCTAAGTTGACCCGCAACTCCACTACCCATTCTACCCCTGCAATTAACTTGATGAACAATAAATCCCTCATCAATTAATGTAATATCTTTTTCAATCTCTTCTAGCATTAATTATTCCTCTTAATTACAATGCATTTGAATGTCGTCTTCAGTAAATACATAAAACAACATTCCATTTGCAGTAGCATATGCGTTAGCTGCTTTAAATTTAGCATTATTCACTACATATTGCTTAGTTTCAGTCATTACAGTTTTTTTAGATCTATGCTCAGTTTTAGGCGGATTTAATTGCTTTTTTGGTTTAACTTCAATTAATATACGTTTACGTTCACCATTTTGTCCAGCTATCTCAACATAAAAGTCTACAAAATATCTATGGATTTTCCCATCTAATGGAGACATATAGGGCACTGTAACTAATTCACTACCCCATTTAACGATATTATCATTATTATCTAAAAACCACATCACTCTACGCTCCCAAGATGATCTAAAATTAGGAGTATGATCTCCTAAATATTTTTCTTTATTTATTGGGTGATATAATCCAATTGGTGGTAACTTAGAATTCACATATATTATTTAGAATATAATTTTTTTAAATATTCTCTCATCTTAATATAATCCAATTCAGCTTTCTTAGCTCTAATTTTAGTATCTTCTGATATTTCATCAATACTCTTCTCTGATTGAGAAGATTTTGACTTCTTTGTTTCCATTTTAAATTCGATTTAAATTAGAATTAATATCTTTAACAATATCTAAAATAACATTTAAACTTTTATTACTTAATTTTTCTTTATTTTTAGTAGTATATTTATCAATATTAAAAATCGTATACTTAACTGAACTAGTATATCCTAATAAAAATTGTTTTAATAATGCAACTCTAGTATATTCAACAAATTCTTCATCATCTTGTTTATTAGCAAATTGGCATAATGCTTTAAGAGAGCTTTCAAATTCATCGTAAATACCTAATTCTATTAATAAAGAATCTGTATTGTTTACTATTTCAGCTTCGTCGTTCATCTTGCTAAGATTATCCCAGATGGAGTGGTTGGATTACTAAGTAAATATTTTTTCTCTAATTCATCATATTCTTTTGATAATTTACCATATTCATTTATTAACCCAGATATTGTAACATTTTGGCTCTGAATTAATGATAATAAATTTTCAGTAGTAGTTGCATCAAAAACTTCAACATATAATGTAGCAGTTTTTTGATAATACTTTCTAAAATACATTATATCTTCTTCATCATCAACATTAATAGTTGGAGTCCATAGTAAATAATATTTGCTTCCTTTTGCTGTAGTAGACGATTCAATTGATTCAACAAATCTATGTTCAACTGAACTACTGCAAACATAAGCCTTTTTCTTACTTCCCTCAACGAGTTCTAACTTACTACCACAAAATGGGCAAATGTAATTCTTAGTCATATCAATCCTTTAATTAATTATAACAAAAAGACCTCAATCGAGGTCTTTTTTGAATTATCCACATTTAGCATAGCCGCAATGAGTACACATTAAACAGCCTTCAATATATGAAATATCTCCTCCGCAATTTGGGCATTTTTGCTTAGATGAAGTGCCATCTTTAATATATTTCTTCAAAACTCTAGCAATTATCCTAGAAAATGAATACATATCAGATGCTTTATCCTTTTGAATTTGCTCAACTATAATATGAATCGGTGTCCCTATTCTCAATAATAAAGAAATCATTCTGGTAAATGCACCCTGAGTAGGATTCTCAAACATATTAACTACATCTTTTATTTTCCCAGTTTCATCTCCATCTGAATATACTAATTCATATATAGATAATCCATCATCATTTTTACCGCATCTATCTAAGAAACCATGCTTAATTTTTTTAGGTAATTCAACTTTAGAAGATAGCCCTCCAAATAATTCATAAGGCTTTCCATCTAATTTACCAATAAAAATTGTCCATGCTTGCGAATTTATTATAGCTTGATGAATATCACACTCTAATCTCTTAGGTCTAGTTATTGAATGAACTTCTCCGCATGTGCATTCTTCATTTTTAGTTTCTTTTTTAGTAATTAATACTCCATCTCGACATCCATCTCTATATACAGTGAATCCTTTGCATCCAGATTCCCAAGCTTTCATATAAATATCTGCAACTAATTCTTTAGTTGCAGAATTAGGAAGATTACATGTTTTAGAAATACTATGACATATCCATTTCTGAGCCACAGCTTGTATTTTTACTGAAGCTAACCAATCTACATCATTGGCAGTAGCTTTATAATACGGAGATTTATCAAAATCTTCATAAGTATATCCAGTTACATCCATCCATTGCTTAAATCCTTCATGATATACTTCAAATACTTGCCATTTATCCCCCAATGAATCAATGTAATCAACTTTTTCATTTGAATTACTTAAATTTATTTTTTTACGTCTTGAATATTTTATTGCAAATACTGGCTCAATACCTGATGTAGTTTGAGTCATCATTGAAACTGATCCAGTTGGAGCAGTGGTAGTTAATGCAATATTTCTTCTACCAAATTTTTTATATTTTTCTTGAACTTCAATTGGTAAATTACTAATTACTCTAGATACAAACACATGGTCTTTTTCTAATTCATAATTAAATATTGGAAATGAACCACGTTCTTCGGCTAATTCAATAGAAGATTCATATGCACTGACTTCTAAAGTCTTGTATATTTTTTCAGTCACTTCTATTGATTCATCAGAACCGTATCTAATATTTAATGCAGCTAATGCATCACCTAAAGCAGTTATACCTAGTCCAGTTCTTCTACCTTTTAAGCAAGTTTCTTTAATTTTATTCCATAATTCTAATTCAACTCTTTTTATTTCATAAGGCTCTGGATCTGATTCAACTTTGGCTAATATTTTATCAATCTGTTCAAGCTCAATATCAATCATATCATCCATTAATCTTTGAGCAATCTTAGTTATCTTAATAAAATTCACATAATCAAAATATGCCTTTTTTGTAAATGGATTTATTACAAAAGATTTTAAGTTTTCACAAATTAATCTGCAAGAATCATAAGCAGGTAATACAATTTCTCCACAAGGATTTGTTGCAATACTTCTGAATCCAAAATCTCCATATATATCACTTGGCGTATATTTTAATGCGTTATCCCAAAATAATAATCCAGGTTCAGCCGATTCCCAAGCTGCAAAAATTATTTGATTCCATATTGATCTAGCGTCAACCATCTTACTTATTGATGGATTATCAGAATCAACCGGCCATCTTTGCTCATAATCGGTGCCATTTTTTACAGCATTCATGAATTCATCAGTTAATTTGACTGATATATTAGCACCTGTAATTCTAGTCTTATCTCTTTTTATGTTAATGAATGTTTCTATTTCAGGATGATGCACCGAACATGCTTCTAATAAAGCACCTCTTCGGCCAGATTGTGCAACTTCTCTAGTAGTATTGGAAAATCTATCCATATAGACGCCAATTCCATCAGTGGTTTTAGCAGCATTTGCTACTGGAAGACCAGATGGACGAATATTTGAAATATCATGTCCAACTCCACCTCTTCTTTTCATTAATTGAGCTTGCTCTTCGTCTGTTCTATGTATTCCACCCATAGAATCATAAGCTGAATCAATAACAAAGCAATTACTAGCAGACTGAGTATTATAAGGATTTCCAATTGCGCTCATTGGAGAACCCTGGGGAATTATATATCTAAAATTTTCAAATAATCCATATATAGTATCTTTATCTAAAGAATTTGGATACTTTTTTTCAATCCTTGCAAATTCTCCAGCTAATCTTTTATGCATTTCATTAGGAGTTAATTCATAATAAATATCACCATCTTTCAACGCATATTTGTCTGCAAAAACTTTTGCAGCCATTTCATCACCATTAAAATATTTAATAGATTCTTTAATTACTTCTTTGTAAGTAGCCATGATTTCCATATCCTTGTGAGATTATTTAGTGAAAAAATTAAGCATTTTTAAAGAGCTTTCTGTTAAATAAATTTAGTATTTCACTATATTCTAAGTTGCTCTTCATAGCCATTTCACTACTATCTGGTACTATAATTTTAACATTATTGTATTGCTCAAGTATCATTTCTTCTAATTTCTTGGGAATAAACTCAAAATTAACTAGCCTTTGATTTAGTAAATATTGCTTATCCAATTTAATTTTAGTGAAATATGGTAATAGATTACCTTCACTTTCTGTAATTACCCCTCTAGCTTTAACTGGACCAAATCCCCTAGCTACTGGTTTAATGTTATCTCCTCGATCTCCACTAATAACCTTAAGATTAATCAACTCTCGCCAATCAATATTATCGACTTCTTTTCTATCTTTTGCATTATAGCATCTAAAATTAGAAAATCTAAAAAGTTGATGAATATCAGCATCACCTGTTACTGCTATTATTTCTTCTTCTTCATGCAAGTGCTTAGTTAATACAGCTATAATATCGTCCGCTTCTGCGTATTTGTTATATAAAGTCTTAAATGGATATATTTTAGATAAATTCATTAAAAATTCATCTCTAACTATAGAAAATTTACCCCAATCAACTGGAAATGCGGCTCTAGCTTTAGCTCTAGTTCCTTTATATTCTGGATAAAAATGCCTTCTCCATAATTTATTTCCATCACAAGCTATTGTTAATTTATCGGGATTAAAAAGATCAATTAAATTTACTATTTCTAATTCCATTTCCTTACATAAATTGATAAATCCGCTATCTGATTCTTGCATTAAAAATAGGTTTTTAGTATTTTTATCAAAACCTTTAGATCCTGATACTAAGGAAAAAAGTTTCCAATAACTAATTGAGCCAGCATCTACTATTAACTCTGTAAGCATTTTGTAATTGTAACTAAATATTAAATATGAAGGTTACTGATTTTACTATCCTGGCAGAAGATGTTGATCCAGATGATATTGATATATCTTCGCTTATTTTACGCAAAGAATTAAATCCAAAAATATGGAATAATTTTAATTTAGTGCCTGATGTAGCCGATACTGCTAAAAAAATAGCTAAAGATTATTCAGATTTTATGCTGAAAAATCTAAAAGATGCTGAAGTATCTGAAATATATTTTACTGGAAGTTTAGCAAACTACAATTGGTCTAATTATTCAGATTTTGATATTCACGTTATAATAGATTATTCAGATATTAATAAAGATATTGATTTAGTTGGAGATTATTTTTGGGATAGAACTCTATTATATAGATTAGATAATAAATTTGAAATAAGTGGATTTGAAGTTGAATTAAATATTAATAATATTACTCCTCTTAGAAAAAATGCAGGAGTTTATTCATTATTATATGATGAATGGGTTCAAAAACCAGACACTAATAAAATAATAATTGACTTCAAATTAGTTAAAGAAAAAGCCGCAGCTATTATGAATATGATTGATGATTCCAGATGCGATTTAAATAATTTGATCAATATTAAAGAAAAAATAAGAAAAATGAGAGATTCTGGTATTGATAAATATGGAGAATTCTCTATAGAAAATTTAGCATTTAAAATATTAAGAAGAACTGGATATATAGATAAGCTTAAAAAAGAAATATCTGAATATTCTAAACTTACCGTATAACAACTGTTCCACTAAATGAAATACTAAATGTTAGAATAATTGTGTTACTATCAACAACCGTAATACTAGGAATAATTGTTGAACCCGATGAATTAGTACAATTTACAGTAACTGTTTTATTTAAATTATGAATAATTGTTGCAGTAGTTACATTGTATAAAGTAGTTGAATAAGTTGAAGTAATTGTTTTTTCTATTGAATTTACAATATTATTATCAGATATCTCAGCAAAATGATCATATGCTAAGTCAACTACTGAACTTACATTAGTAACTCTTAAATTGTCATATACTGAATTAGTACTATCAGAAGTTTTTTTAGTATCTTTTTTTGAATTAGAAATATTAGTTTCAGCTAATGTTATTTCAGCTTTTTTTTCAACTAATTTTGCACTTAAATTAGTTGTTAATTCTTTAACACGTAATGCTGCACTATCATCATCTGATATTGGCAAAAATGAACTTAATTTAGATTTAATTACATTACTTTGAGAAGATTTGATTGCTTCTGATTCAATGGCATCTCTAGCTAAAATAGAAGCTCTTCCTCCAGTTAATGTATCTAATTCCTCACATATTACCTTAATTGCCCCTAGAGAAGCATTTGCAAGGCATGTAGAGTATTCTAATTGTGTTTGGACATACTTGCTAAGTAGACCATCTGGACCGCTTAAACAGTCTTCTAGCATCTCTTTTATTGCTTTAGCTAAAGATGAATTATTTTTTTTAGCGGAAGCTGGTAATTTTGATAGCATAGATGAAGGCAATTTGCTATCTCCTAAATCACTGTGCCCATTTTGCTTTAATATTTCGTAAAATTTACTTTCTTTATTTTTTAGAAAATCACTTATTGTAGAACTAGATTCATTGAATAATAATGCAGTATGTCCTGGTTCACTTTCATTTATTAATGAGCTATCATTAAATTCAATATGTAACTCAGTATTTGATTGTTTTATAAAAATTCCACTTAAATTGAAATAATCACTATTATTAATATAAAACCAATTTACTATATTATAAACATAGTCGAAATATTCAGATTTAGTTCTAATATCTATAGCTAATCCTCTTTGATGAACTGAGGTATTAGGCTTGGCCCAAGTATATCCTAATGAATTTAGTGCGGATTGAATTGAATTGTAATCAAATTCAAATAAATAATTACCATTATATTTTCCTATCAATTCAGGATTTGTTTGTTTTGATTTGTACTTTGAAAAATTAATATTTGGATTATTATCATATAATAATTTCAATCCTATTTTTGCTTGTAATTCAGGAGGAATATATGCATTTGAAATGTATGTGCTTTCTGGCATATATCTCCCAACTATACTCCAAAAATCATAATGAAAACTTTTAAGATAAGCTCCATCTAAAATTAAAGGTTGCAATAAAGGATATCTTAATGTTTTAATACTATTATTTACACCAGATACTTCATACACTTTAGCATCGCTAATCAGTGAACTATTTCCATTTTGGAAATAACTTAAAGCGCTTGCATTAAAATATGATAGTGAAAGATCACTGCCCTTTGGATAATTCATTTAAAGTATTTATTATAGAAAATGTATGGTTTAAAGTAAGAGTTTCTATATTGAATTTTTTCTTTAAGTAATAACCATGCCTAGCTATATATTGTAGATTAACTCTACTTCTCCACATATTTCCTGTTCTTTTTAAAATTGATAAATCATCTACTAAATCATAGATAGTGGCAAAATCCTTAGTTTCATGTAATCTTAATATTCTACCTATTGATTGTACAATTGTTTCATATGAGCGCAAAGATGATGCAAAAATACAATTATGTAATTTCTTGATGTTAATACCTGTTGACATTGTTGTATAAGTAGCAACTAATATAACACCTTCTCTATCATTCATTGAAGTAATAATGGCATCTCTTTTTGTTTTCTTTATGCCACCGTATATTATTTCTGTAGTAAATTGAGGATGATATTTGTTTATATGTTTAACAATATCATCCAATTCACCATTTTCTATTTTACTACAAAGAATTAATGTATTTTGTTTAGGTGTTATTTTACCAGAATTTATTAAATTAGATATGGTCCATAATTTTGATTTATTTAATCTTAATAATTCAACTTCCTCATCAAATTTTATATCATTTTGCTTCATAAATTTAATGGATTTTAAATCATAAGGTAACATTACTTCAACAATATTTGCTTTAGCCAATATTCCTCTATCTTGAAGATCTTTAGTTTCAGCTAATATTATTTTTTTACCAAACGCACCTTCTAAAGTTTTCACATACAAAGGCTCTTCAGGAATCGTCCCGGTGAATCCTAGTCTGTATTCAGCATTTATGCATGAATTCAATACTCCTAATAATGTTTTACCATCTTTTTTTGCTCTATGCGCTTCATCTAACATAACCATATTGAATCTATTACAGAATTCTTTATCTTTTGATAGTAATCCATCAATTGAATTATATACAGCTATCATTACTGGCTTAGTTAATGCATCTGCTTTTTCAGAGGCAGTAAATTCAGAATCATATAATCCAACATATTTGTCAATATTATTCCATTTATATGATTTAAAATCTCTATACATTTGAGTAACTAATGCTACATTTGGAACTAACAATAATACTTTAAAATCTTTATCTTTATTTAAATGCATTAAATATCTTATTAATAGATAAATTAATACACTTTTACCAGATCCAGTAGGTGATTCAAATAATAGTCTTTTCTTTTTAATAGCTAATTTAAATCCATTAATTTGAAAATCATATGGATTGAATCCATTTAATTTAGCAAAATTATCAATAAATGAATCTATTTCATCGTAATTAATATTATCTTCTAAAAATGATGTTTTAATATCATCACTAACTTCTACTTCAAATGAAGATGCTTTTAGTAATTTAACGGCTTCAGGCACTAAGCCTAATGGCAAAGCTCCATATATTTTTTTAAATACATGTAATTTACCATCATATCTAGTTATTTTTCTATTTTTGTACCTTTTATCAAATTTATAATTTGGAGTATATATTGCAAAATTACCATCTAAATATGATAATGGATTTGCATAAGTAGATTCTGTTTCTGATCTACCTAACCAAACAAATTTAGCCCATATATTGTTTAATTTATCTACTCTAACTGGCACATATAGTATTTATGCCATTATTAAAGCCATTTAGTATGCCATTAATGAAGTCTTAATCAATTCAACTTGATTTGATACTTTAGCATTAATGTATTTAAAATACTCTACATAATCCTTAAGTAAATTGTATATTACTTCTAATTTTGAGATACTTTCTCGTATTGAAATATATTCACTATCAAGGGCTATTTTTTCAAGCATTTCAGTCTTGTCAATAACTCTATGTTCATTGAAAGTTTCATCATATCTACATTTTTGTTTTATTTTATTTTCTATAATATTTAATTTATTTTTTAATTGATTTAATTTTATAGAAGTTCTACCTAATTTTGATAACCATTTATTAAATAGCAATCCAGTACCTAGATTGTATCTCATTAAATCTTCAATTTTCTCTGGAAGTACACTATCTTTTTCAAATATATTAATGAGATTTTCAAGTTTATATTCTTCATCAAACATTATCTCAAAATCAGTCTTTTCCATTATGTAAATTATAACTATTGTTTAATAGCTATATATAAATTATATATAATTATTTAATAATTCAATATGTTCTTTAATAATTATATATACTATAAATTATTCAATATATTGTACGAAGTACTAATAAATTAATCAATAATATATCAATACTTTTAAGATATTTAACAATATATATTTAATTCTTTAATATGTTCTTTAATAATTATATATACTATAAATTATTCAATATATTGTACGAAGTACTAATAAATTAATCAATAATATATCAATACTTTTAAGATATTTAACAATTGGATATAATTTCTCTAATTCCCCCTTCCAGCCCCATTGAGATTTGACGAATCTCAGCTAGAAGAAGTACTTCTCTACATTACAAAACTTATGTCATTAAGAATTATATGTAACGCCCCCCTTTAGATACTCAGTTGTGATTTCGATGAAATCTAGGAATTTCTCTTCCTAATCAACTACCTCTGCCATGCTCCAGTTGTTAAGATATACTTAACAACCTCCCGTAGGCGTATCTACAATGTCTATGAGCCAGCTTCATCAGCTTTGATTTCTCGTGACTCTCATAAACCTTCCTCCGATTTCTGTTAGCTCGGAAACTCTAAGCAAAGTATAACAAAAAATTTTGGTTTGATATAATTACTTAGTAGAACTAAATAAGTAGGTGAGCATGAAACATTTTTTAAAATATAGCACCGAATTAATTGATTTAATTTTAGGTGAATTATCCAATGGAGCTTCAGTTAAAGATTTATCTAAAAAATATGCAATAGATACTAGACGCATATATGAATGGAAAAACAAGCATAGAAAAAAAGTAGATGTTTCAATTAAACAAGATTTAGAGATTAAAGAAGAAAACGAAAAAGTAATTACTTCAAATTCTAAAGAATTTTTAACAATTGAAGAAGTATTAAGAAAAAATGGAATATCTCAAGATGAATGGGAAGTTACCAATGTAAAGATAAACAATTGGGAAGATTCATCAGGTGAAGTGCATTATCAAAATAAAATAAATTTAATTAAGAAAAATATTAATTTAACTTATGAAGTACCGGCTCCAATTATAATTAATAATAATTCGCATCAATCATATCGTGCAACTTTAAATACAAATTTAAAATGTGCAATAATTTTACCAGACATTCAAACTGGTTTTAGACGAGATGTTAATACTGGTAAACTAACTGCTATTCATGATAGAGTTGCAATAGATTTAGCTCTTCAATTAATTAAATATTTAAATCCTCATAGAGTTGTTTTATTAGGAGATAATTTAGATTTAGCAGAATTTTCAACTAAATATCAAATTTCAAATGATTTTTATTTTACAACTCAAGCATCTCTAGTAGAACTAGCTTGGTGGCTTGGGCAAATAAGATCAATAAATCCTAACATGCAAATTGATTACACACAAGGTAATCATGAAAAAAGACTTGAAAAATATATAAATGAAAAAGCAATTGCATTAAGCGGCTTAAAAGCTGCAAATAACCTAAATGGATTTCCTTCAATTAGTGTCGAATCGTTATTAGGTTTAGATTCTTTAAATATTAAATGTCATTCATATCCAGAAGGTAAAGTAGCTCTTAATAGTAATTTAATTTGTATACATGGAGAAACAGCAAAAGGCCAATCTGGTGCAACTGTTTCTGAATTAGTTAAATCAGCCAGAGTATCAGTAATTCAAGGGCATATACATAGACATGAAGTAGCTGTTAGAACTACTTGGGATGCTTATGATGATTATTATCAATACACTGCTGCATCATTTGGATGTTTATGTAAAATAGCTCCAGGGGTTGTACCTGGAATGAAGATACGCCAAAATTGGCAAAACGGCATTGGTATTGTTTGGTATGAAGAATCTGGATTAGAACAATTTAGATTAGAATATGTACCAATTATTAATGGTAGAAGCTTATATGATGGAGTAATATTTAATGGTAGTAATGAATCAGATATTGTAAAAAACATAGAAAGCGACACTAATTATAAAGTATCATGAGCTATTTTAATAAAGAATCTCAAGATAATAAAATAAAAGAATCAGATTTAACTAAAATATTTGCTAAATTTCTAGATATTAATGATACTGAAGATAGATTTAAAATACATGACAATATTATTAAAGCTATCAGATTAGTATTAGGGGAATTTAAACCAGAATACGCTCATTTTATTCAAGAAATAATTGATTTATATTTTGGGGAAATTGAAGTTCCAAATAATATCATTAATGAACCTATTGCAAAAATAAACAAATTCGATACTTCTGAAAAATTCAAGAAATTAAAGATATAATTACTACATGTCGAGGTATATTGAATTCGTAGAATGTGGTTTTAAAAATATTTTTAGATATGGGGCTAATTGGACAGTATTTAAGTTCAATAGTGGATTAACGAATGTATTTGGAAAAAATGGAATAGGTAAATCCACTATATTAGAAGCTCTTCATTATTGTTTGTTTGGTGAATCATATCGGGGGCTTACTTTAGCCAAATTAATCAATAGATCTAATAAGAAAAATTTTGAAATATATTTAATAATTAAAATAGTTTCAAATGGCAAAGAAGTTACTTATAAAATATTAAGAGGGCTTGATCCTAAAATTGAACAATTATATATACTAGGAGATCCGAAACCAATAGATATTAACGGTAGATTTAACAAATATATTATTGATAATTTATTAGGATTTGATGCTAATATTAATAAAAAAGTAATATCAGTTAATCCAAAAAACAATTCATTCACTACAATGTCTTTAGATGAAAGACGAAAAGTTATTGATTCAATAGTTAATCTAAGTAAAACTAAAGAATATTTGAAAAATATAAAAGATAAATTAAATGAAGAAGCTACTAAAAAAACAATATTAATATCTGATATTGATTTTAATAAGCGTTCGGCTGAACCTTATGAAATAATGATTGCTAAAAATGACATTGATAAAGATAGCAAGATCAACGCTATTGATTTATCAATATCAAAATGCAAGAAAGAGCAAGAAGATAATAATGTAAAATTAGTAGAATTAAATAATGGATTAAGTGATTTGGATGAAAATATCAATAAATTACTTAAAGAAGAGGCTGATTTAAAATCAGTTTATTTATTAAAAAACCCAAAAGAATTAAATAATAAATTAATTAAACTTAAATCAAGTTTATTATATCTGAAAAATAAAGCAAAGGATAAGAAAAATGAAATATCTAAAATCATTCCTAATACCATATGTTCTCACTGTGGAAATAGTTATACAGTGGATCAAGCTAATGATAAAAGACGAGAAGAAACAATAGAATATAATAAAATACTTGAAGATGGTCGTAAAGTTAATGATGAATTAAAATCTCTTAATGATGAAATCAATGCGTTAACTAAGGAATATGACAACATTTCTAAATTAACTAATGAAATCATGGCTCTTAAAGATATAAAAAGTCAAAAGGTATATGAGATTAAAATAATTGAACAACAAAATCTATTAAGTAGTCGATCTATAGATGAATTAAGTGAAAATAGATTAGAATTATTAAAAGATAACACTAATATTGATTCTATAAAAAATAAATTAGCTGAAATTAATAAAAATAAAATTAAATTAGATGTACAATTAGTTGAAATAAACAAGAGCATAGATAATTTGTCATATTCGGCTAAGATGTTTTCGGACACTGGGCTTAAATCATTAATCTTACGCAAATTTTTGCCCATTTTAAATAAATTAATAAATTTCTATTTAAAAAAGTTTGAACTTAATATTACTTTCAATATTACCGAAGATTATAAGTATAATATTATTGCAGGAAATGAATATTCAGATGATTTTGATGGGTTATCAGGTGGCCAGCAGCAACGCATTAATTTGGCTATATTATTTGCACAAACTGATTTAATAAAATTAATAGGTAATTTTAAAACTAATTTATTATTTTTAGATGAATATATTGATGGTGGAGTAGACGATGAAGGCTTAAATGCTACTATTAAAATATTAAAACAAATATGTTTAAAAGATAATAAATCAATTGTATTGATTTCTCATAAATTAAATGCAAATATTATAAAAGAATTAGATTATTTTTATCACGCTAAGAAAATTAATGATAATTTTTCAGAATTAGTAGAAGTTGATTCGAGTTATACATCTGAAATATTACTAGAAAATTAACTCTAAATAATACTGAGGTGTTATATTGCGAAATGCTGAAGAAATAATCAAGGATTTAGGCGAACTCTCTCCGATTGAATGGAATTCGGCTTTAGCTAAAGAATATGATTTAAGTGAAGAAGAATTTATAAAAATAGTATCTGCATATAATTATACAGTATTGTCTGAGGATAATATTCATCATAAAATGAAACCTGTCTATGCTATTATTTCTGAAAAATTAACAAATAAACCTATTGAAGATAATAAATCAATTAAAGATATTATTAAAATTTCATTTGTAGTTAGAGATATTGGCGGTATTTTATTTGAATTAGGGGATGTATTAGATCAAATGATTTTCTGCGGATTTGTTATGCGTGAAAGTCAAATGAGTGCATTAATTATTAAAAATTGTATTTTCAATAATTGCACAATGGTTGGTACTAATTTTCAATCAACTAGATTCATTCAATGTAAATTTATTGATTGTGATTTTTCTGGAGCCGATTTTAGCTCAAGTTTATTTATAAAATGCCAATTTTTTGAAAATAATTTTAGAAACGCCACCTGCAATGATTTGAAAATATACGATGGTGCATTTTATAATTGTGAATTATTTGAGAGTGATTTTGATGGCTCGTCTGTTGTTAATACCTTAATACATGGCACTAGTTTTGTCAATGGATCATTTAAAAATATTGATTTTTTGAGTACTGTTATTACTTATTGCGATTTTAAAAATTCATCATTAAAAAATTCATCATTTCTAGATTGTAATTTAATTTCAATTGATTTACGTGATTCTACTTTGAATGGATTAGCATTAGTTGGAACATATAAAAGTGCATTATTAGTAGATGCAATGTATTCTGATTTATTTGAGGGATCTAGTGATGATTCTGAAAACTCGGATAGTTCATTTGATGATGGAGATGAGGATAGTAGTTATGCAGATGATTGATCATAATGAAGCAATGTCATTTGAATATGACCCTGATAGAATATTATTAGATTCTGGAGAAATGTATTCAGATTATATTAATAAAATAAAGAATACT
Source organism: Candidatus Omnitrophota bacterium (assembly GCA_023229385.1). GTDB lineage: Bacteria > Omnitrophota > Gorgyraeia > Gygaellales > Profunditerraquicolaceae > UBA6249. The sequence goes on from JALNZI010000001.1 coordinate 49,464, forward strand.
TATAATTTCAGGTATTACATGCCATCAGTTATTGCTGTTAAAGGTATAAATTATGATATTGATAGATTTATCATTATATCAAATATTGTTAGATTAAAATATGCAGCATTACTGGAACTATTCATTGAAGATGAAACTCCTGAAATTTTTTGTATAATTTTTGAAAAATATTTAGACGCATTAGCTTGCAATAAAACTGATGTAATTTTTAGAGATGGATTGGGCAATTCAATTTTTCATTATGATGCGGCTCAAGCTACTCATAGAAAAAATGCATATGAAGTAATAGAATCAGCTTTTAATAGTAACCATATTACTAAAATATCTATATTAAACGACATTAACACTAAAGGCATTACTGTATTAGATGTAATTAATTCAAATATTTGATATAATTAATTTAATGAACGACGAATTAGACATTAATGAAAGTTTAAATGAAGAAGATAATGTAATTGAGGATATCTTATCAGAGATAGATTTAATATGCCCTAAGCGAAAAGCCCCCAAAATAGCTAAAAAAGTTAAACGTGAATATGTAAATCCAGTTGAATTACGTGAAGAAATATTGAAGCATATCTTTAATAAAAAGATAAATGAAGATTATGTTATGGATAAGAAATTAGCTGTAATGTGCATGAAAATTATTGATGAATTATTTGAAAAAGGGAATTTTAGAGGGTATCATAGTGGTTGGAAATATGAAATGAAATCCAAGGCATATGAGAACTTAATTAGATACATACATCAATATGATAGTGAATTCGTAGAAAAACCTGACTTTTTTATTAATTGGATTTATAGAGTACACACTCAATTTATTATTGATTTTTTTGTATCTAAAGATTTAAGTTTTGATGCATTTAAGGATACATTAATTGATGTTAAAAAAAGATTCATAAAAAAAGCTAAAGATCCTAACAAAATAATCAAAGATACCTATAAAAAAGTTACTGCATCTGATTTTTCAGCATTTTTATCATCTAAAGGATTGGATTATGATGTAGATAAATTTAAATCATATCTATTTGAAATGCATCCAGATTTACAAGAACAGTTTGAAGAATATAAATTAAGAAACGCTTTTAATTATGTTACTATGATGGTTTATAGATCAGCTCAACATGTAATTAAAAATGAAAAAAAGAATAAAGAAGATAATCAAAGACTAGATGAAGCTATATTATATAGAACAGATGATTTTGATGAAGATGCAATTGAACAAGATAATAGATATATAACTTTTGATGAGAATAAATTAGATTATGGTGGATTTGAAATCTAATAGTATTGTATATATTAATTTAGATAATGTTATGCTAAATTTTTATAAGTCATTTAGAGTAAAGCATTATTTTCAAATACTCATAATGAAAAAGCATCCATTAGATTTTAACATATATACATACTACAATAAGCCTAACATTAAAAAAATAGTAGATGAACTTGTTTTAGATAATGGTATTGATTTTTGGATTAATTTACCAAAGACTTCAGTGTGTAAATTTTATTGGCATAGATTATCTGAATATACTAATAGAATTTATTTCTTAACTAATTATAGAACAGAATCCGAGCAAAAAGGTAAAATAATTTGGGTTAATACTAATCTTAAAATGTATGATAACAATAAGATTATATTTACCAATAATATTCCAAAATATGCTAAATCAAAATTATTTAATAATATTTTAATTGATAGTAATAGTAAAATGATTGATAGTTGGAATAATGCAGGTGGTATTGGGTTATTAGATTTAAATAAAAGAGCGGTTGCTAGTTATTATATAGATAAATCAATAGTTCCTCATTTAGAATTATACAAGGGAGTTAGTTTATTGGCGGATATCCCTCAATCAGCTAGAAGATTGCATAGAATTAGTAAATATAACGAAGATATTAGGTCAGTGTCTCTAGATGATTGTAATATGATTTAATTGTTAAAATTAAACTATGGGAAATAAAATAGCCATAGTTGGCGATCCTCATATTGGGAAAAAATCAATTGAACAAGTTAAAAAAGATAAATTATTATTTTCTCAAGAAATCTTTTTTAATAATTTTTATAATTTCTGCATTGAAAATGATATAAATGAAATAATTTGGACAGGCGACATTTTTGACACTAATCAAGCAATTGATTCATTTATATTACAATATGTAGTTGAATTATTTAAAATAAAATTTGGTGAGATGAGACATTATGTTATATTAGGAAATCATTGCCTTTATAACAAAGACAGCTTAAAAGTATCAGCATTATCTTGTATAGAGCATTTGCCAAATGTTAATGTATATAGAAAACCTACTAAAGTTAATCTATTAGGACATAATTTCTTATTTGTACCATATTTAGTTAGTTCAATTTATTCAAAGTTTGCAGATAATATTAAAAAACTTGGTTCACTTAATGAAATAATAGTAGGTCATTTTAATATTATAGGGGCAAAAATGGAAAACGGCTTTCCTAGTCAATTTGGACTTAATATGAATGACCTATTAAATAATGTTAAATTAGTTATTAGCGGGCATTATCATAATGTATCTCAATATATTAGAGGGCCGAATAAAATACAATATGTAGGTAGTCCATATCAATTAACTTTTGGGGATAGTAGACAAAATAGAGGTCATTGGACTTTAGATGATAATCTTAATTTAGAATTTTTTGAAAATAAATCTAGTTATACTTTTTTAAAGATACAATCTGAGGAAATAGATAATTATAGTAATCTAAGTGATTCTTTTGTAATATGTGAATATCCTGCTTCTATATCAGAAGAGGATTTATTTACTTTGAATAAAAAAATAGAAAAACTTAATCCTATCTCGTACAAAGCTGAACCTAGAAATTTAGAGAATATTGAAGAATTAGCTTCTGAAAATGATGATAAAACAATTAGTGAAATGAGCGATGCCATAAACGTAGGTGATATTGTAAAAGTTTGCGAAGTATATATGAATGTTGAGCCTCCACCTGATAAAGCGGCGGTTATTAAAATAATTAATGATATAAAAGATAAAATAAAATAATGTTATAATTTCTTTATATGGCTAAGAATAAAAATAAAAAAAGAAAATTCAATGGTGGATATGGGCGAGGTCAGAATCCAATGGCTGAAGTTCTGCGATTGAATAATATGTTAGCAAAAATTGATGTAAATAAAAATGTAGATGAGGCTATTAAAAAAGTTAATCAAGTTAATAATAAAATAGTTGAAAACAATACAGTTCAAGTTGCTAATCAATTATTAGAAAATAGAACTATAATTAAAGATTTTACTGAGGGAGATTATTCTATATCTAGATATGTAGAAAAAGATAAGGTGCAAGTGGTTGATAAGCCGTTAGTAGTCGGATATTTAAGGGATTATTCGGGGTGCGGTCATTTTAGAATGGTATATCCTATGAATATGATCAATACTAAATTTGCATATTCTGGTAAAATTAATTGCACATTATTTCCAGTTACTCTAACTCAAGAAGATATATTGCCGCATGTTAGATCTTTTGTTTTTCAAAGACCTATTGGAGATGATCAAACTTTTAAAATAAGAGCTTATAAAAAATTTCAAGAACAATATCAATATAAATTAATAGGCGAATTAGATGATTATGTCTTTGATTTACCTGAGTATCATCCAGGTTATGAAAACAATATAATACGAAATGTTAGAAGTTTACTAGTTAATTTAAGATTAATGGATGAAATAATTGTTTCAACTAATAATCTTAAAAAAGAATTAATTGAGCTAGGTATTGATACAAAAATAACAGTTATTGAAAATACATTACCAAAGTATCTATATCAAACTGATGTTAAAAGATTTAAATTCAGTGATATTATTAAACCAAAAATAGCTTTTACAGGATCGAATTTCCACTATAACAATAGTAAGCAATTAGATGGTGATTTTAGTGGAGCTATTAAAGAGTTCATAATTAAAAATGTTGATAATTTTGAATTTGTATTTTTTGGAGATGCCCCTTATTTCCTCAAAAAAGAAGTAAATGAAGGTAAAATAATAATTGTTCCTTATACTAACACTGTCGAATATTCTACTAATCTTAAGAAATATAGAATAGATTTTGTAATAGCCCCTTTAGTTGAAAATTTATTTAATTCTTGTAAATCTGATTTAAGATACTTAGAAGCAAGTGCAATGGGATCAGTGTTTATTGGATATAAATTCTTAAATGGATTAACTAGTCCTTATCAAAACAATAGATTAACTTTGGATGAAAATTCTACAGTTGAAGATGTTGAAAATATAATTAAGAAATATTCTACTAAAGATTCATTTAATGATGAAATTTCATCACAATATAATGAGTTAGATGATAGATGGCTAGAAAATACTGCAAACTTGCTAAAGTATATTGAAGTATATTCATCAGGAATAAAAGGTTTAATAATAGAGCAAGATCATCCTCAATATGAGGAATTTAAACCCTTTATACGATAGAATTGTTAAAATTTCTTAACAGCCCATAGGATAAATATAGGCTGTTAAGGGGGATTATGTTTAAGAATATCTATGTAGATAAGTATAAAAATACTTTTAAAATTTGGAATACTGAAGATAAAGTTATTGAAAGTAAATTTCAATGCCGTTCTTGGGTAGAAAATCCTGGCATAGATAGTCCATATAAAACGATATATGGTGTTCCGGTTATGCCGGTATTTAAGAACTATAAAGATGAATATCTAGATAGAACAGACGGCAATCTTAGGCATGAAATAGATATTCAGCCTGAAATTAGAATATTAAGTGAATATTATGAGAAAGAAAAAGATTTAGATTTCGATATTAGTGATTTTAATATAATGTCATTTGATATTGAAACTGAAATTGGTTGCGGATTCCCTGAGCCATCTGAAGCCAAAATGAAAGTGAATCTTATTAGCTGCTATTGCACAAAGCAGCAAAAATATATGATTTTTGGATTGCATCCAATAGATGATCAAAGATTTCATAGTTTAATTATTGAAAAAAATAAAATATATCAAGAGCAATTTCCTGATATTAATATTACTGATAATTATACATATGTTTGCGCATATGAGGATGAAACTAGACTTTTAAATGATTTTTTTAAGTATGTAGAAAAAGCTCATCCTGACATCTATACAGGTTGGAACTGTATTGCCAAAAACTCAAGTCTATGGCTGCAAGATAGAATAATTGAAATTAAAGATTCATCATCTGGAGATAATACTTTCATTGATGGCAATATTATCAAAACAGCTAATACTGGTTTTAAAAAAGCTTATAAAATAGAAACAGTAAATGGCTATTCAATCACTTCATCAGGTGAACATATATTTCCAATCAAATATATTAAGGAAGGAAAATATTGCAATAATGTATCTAAATCTTTATTAAATAAGGACTGTAAAGTATCTGAATTAATTGATTTATCTAAAGAAAATAGATTATTTTTAAAAGTAGATATTAGAAATAATACTAATAAAAAATATACATATAGGGATTTGTTAATATATGCACTAATATCTGGTCGAAATAGTAAATTAGATATATTAATACCTGAACCTATATATACTAAGAATAGGAAAAAATTAAATGCTAATTATTCGTATAATAAAGCTAAACAATATCCTTTTAAATTTTCAGTAAATAATTGCAGAAAATTAGTAAATATTAGCGACTCTGAATTAATAGATTCTATTAATTCAATTGATGAAGCTGTGGTATTAATAGATAAAAGTAATGCTACTATTAATTTAAATGAAATAATTCCTGATGATATTTTTAAGTTAATGGGATTAATATATACTGATGGTAGCTATTGCAGCAAGCATAAAGAATTTAGTTTTTATAATACTGATGAGCAGATATTAGATTGGGTGCTCAATTGTTTGCATTCAAATAAATTATCAAACACTAATTCATTAAGTAATGGTCATTTTTGCAAAAGAATACGTTGCACTAATTCTGCTAAAAATAATTTAATAAAAACATTAATATATAATGAAGACAAAAAAGATATTGATTTAAGTAATTTATCTAGAATAGCCTATTCTCAATTTTGCGCAATGTTTTCTGGATTAATTGACGGAGATGGATGGATTTCTAAAAAGAATTCAGCTATCGGATTTTGTAATTATAATAATAATGACATTAATAAAATAGCTGAATTGCTACAATGGAATGGTGTATTATGCGGAGTTCATAAAAATAAAATACATATATCAAATAAATCTGTTAATACAAAGTTTATAAATTCTTTATCGTTAGTTGGTAAAAAAAGAGATTTAATAAGTAATATTAATCTAGTTGACAATAAGAATACTAAATCAAAATTATTAGATTATATTTTTTACGAAAATTATTACTATGTTAAGATTGATTCAATAACAGCAGTTGATTCAGTTGAAATGGTTGATATAGAAACTGAATCGCATTATTTTAATACCAATTATGGAATTAAAACTCATAATTGTAACGCTTTTGACTTGCCATATTTGGTAAATAGAGCTAAAAATCTAGGAATGTATGAATATTTACTATTATCTCCAGTAAAAAAAGTATATTTAAGAAAATCCCGTAATGAAGAATATAATACTGAGGAATTGATTCCAGTAATTAGTGGAGTTTCTTGTATTGACTATTTAACATTATATAAGCATTTCAATAAAGGTAGCCAAAAAGAAAGTTGGAAACTTGATTTTATTGCTAATGAAGAATTAGATGGATTAGGTAAAGTTAAATTAGGTGATACTGGATTAAATCTTGCTAAAAAAGATTGGACTGCTTTTTCTTTATATAACTTAGTAGATACGGTATTAATTACACTATTAGAACCTAGACTTCAAATGATCGAAACTCTTATAGGGACATGTTCAGAGGCTAGAATTCCCCTTGAATTCTTCTTCACTCCTAAAAAAGTGACGTTAGGATTTATGCTAACATATATGCACAGAAAAGGGTTGGTAATTCCATTTACTAAACCTGCGGTAAAAGAAAAATATGAGGGTGCCTATATTAAGATGAATCCAGGACCCTATAGGAATGTGTCATCATTAGATGCGAAATCAATGTATCCATCTATAATGATATCTTGTAATATTTCACCTGAAACTAAAGTAATATCTGATAAACCAATACCTGGATATAGTAGATCAATTATTCCAAATATTTATTACAATAATGAAAAAAGAGGCATTATTCCTGAAATTGTTGCTTATATGGTTGATACTAGAGATGAATATAAAAAGCAACAAAAAATATATTCAAATCCAGAAAGACCTGAATATAATAAAACAAAGGCATCTTATTTTAAACGTAAACAGAATGCTTATAAAATATTTGCTAACTCAATATATGGACTATTGGGTAATAATAACTTCCAATTCTATGATTTGGATAATGCGGCAACCATTACTGGAATAGGTAATAGGTTAATTCAATATGTAATTACTTATTTGAACGTATGGATTGACAATAAACTCGGAACCAATAAAGATTACTTTAATGAATTTGGCGAATTTGCAAATGTAAAAATAAAAGGTGAATTAAGTGATACCTATATTAATTCAATACAAGATAATGAGCAAAAAGCTGGGCTGGGTAAATACACTAGATTGGCATTAGCGCATACTGATTCATTCTTCTTTGATTATAGTGATTTATATGAACCTTTTGAAAATAAAACTAGATCATATGAAGAATATGCAGCAATAAAAGAAAGGTTTAGTAATAAAAATAGCCCGTCATTCAACATTCCATTAAAAAAATATTTTGAAGATATGCATGATGAACAATTGGAAAAGATGACTTTTACTGAATTCATGCTTAGATTTAATTATTGTATTTTTCAAAAAATAATAAACAAGATTACTCAAAGATGGTGCGAAACTTACTCTTATAGAGAAGATCGTATGTATTTCAAATTAGAAAAATGTTGTTCAAATGTTGTGGCATTAAGCAAAGCTCACTATATATGCTATCTGCAATATGATGAAGGTGATTTATTAATCAGACAGCCTTTTAAAAAGAGATTAAAAGCAGTTGGAGTTGAGATGATTAAGGCTGATACTCCCTCTTGGTCAAAAGCTAAAATTCTAGAAACTCTAGAGTTTACATTTACTAAAAACAATAAGCAAGAAGTTTCCAAATTTATAGGAATGCTAAAGAAAGAATATAAAGATCCCGCTAATATATCTAAAATATCTAGGCCGGTTTCGATAAATAGTTTAGGTCCAACCAAAGCCAATAGTTTTCCAGCTCCTAGATTAGGGGCAATAAAGTGGAATGCAATTTTATCAGAAGATACTAATTTTTCAAATTATGAGCAAATAAGTGAGGGGACAAAGGTAAAATGGATTGCAGTAAAGTTGCCAAATAAATTCAATATTCAAGCTATTAGCTACAATAGCGATACTTGGCCTGTTGAATTAAATAGATACTTTAGAATTGATTATGAAACACAATTTTACAAAACATTTAGACGCCCATTAGAGAAAATTATGGAATGTTATGGATGGGGCAATGTTTTTGATGGAAACGTAGATTCAATAAGAAGGTTCTTCGCACCAAAATAATAAATCATTACTTTGCTCATATTTTGATATAATTAAGATATGAGTAAACGCTTTGATATGGGAAAAATGATAGCTGCTACTGGTAATGAATATGTTACCGCAGCAGGAGATCCAAAAGGTATAACTGATGAATATATTTCAACTGGATCATATGCTTTAAATGCTTTGATCTGTGGATCAATATTTGGAGGAATACCTAACAACAAATCTGTAATGTTTGCAGGTATTGAATCAGTAGGTAAATCTTTATTTACTGGATTTATTTGTAATTCTGCAATGAATATGGGTTATAAAGCTTTTTATTTTGAAACTGAAGGTGCAACTGATGAAAATACATTCAAGGGATTCAAAAAAACAAAAGGTGTAGATTACGCAATATTACCAATTAAGACTATTGATGACTTGAGATTACAAGCATATCAAATTATTGATATGTATAAAGCATATTACAATAGCTTAAGTGCCGAAGAATACCTAAAACGCCAAAAGATATTAATGGTAGTTGATTCAATAGGTATGTTAGGTTCTACTGCAAATATTAAAAATTTAGCTAAAGGCGAGATCAAAAGAGATTTAACCAAACAGCAAGCATTAAGGGAATTATTCAGAGATATTACAGTTGATTTAAATATTTTAAAAATACCATTGATACCAGTAAATCATGTATACGAAACTATAGATCCTTATGGAGAGAAGTTTAAAGTATCAGGTGGTGGAGGTGGAAGATATGGAGCTTCTTCAATTATCACATTAAGTAAGACTAAAGTAAAAGACTCTACTAAGAAATTTCAGTTAGGTGTTATCATTAAAGCAAAGGCACCGAAGTCCAGATTCATCCAAGAGAATAAAGAAGTTGAAGTTTATTTAGATTTTAAAAAAGGATTAGATCCTTTCTACGGATTAAATAAATTTTTAGCTGATGAAACTATTCTAGCAAAAACCAAGAATAAAGAAGTTAGTGAATATTATTTAATCTATAGAGGAAAAAATGAATCTGGCGAATATGATACTGTTAAAGGAAATCCATTCAAAGATAAGCAAATTAGAGATGAAATTTTACCGTTAATTGATGAAAAGGTAAAAGAAGATTTCTGTTTTGGTTCATCTGGATTAGGTAATGAAGATGATGAAGATTATTTAGATGACGTTGAAGTGGAAACTACAGAAGAGGTTGAATAGACAATCTCTTTGTTTAAAGGAGATTCATGAATAGCTTAGATGATTTTAGTAATTTAACACCGACTGAAATAGAAGATATTGTTTTAAGATACTGTTTTAAAAATCATGAAGCGGGAGATAAAATATTCCCGCTATTAACCCCTGATCTTTTTCAAGATGAAGTGACTCAAAGGATAATAGTAGCCATACAAGGTTATTTCAATGAATTCAGTAGATACCCTAGACCTAGAGAATTATATGATTTTAAATTACAAACTAAAGATGAAAAATCTAGATTTGATGAAATAGGTAAAATCAATTTAAGCTATTATACTGATGATTTAATTAAATTAGAGATAGAAAAATTCATTAGAGGTAAATTAACATACTTAGCAATCAAAAAGACTGCTGAGGAATGGAAAGCTAATAACTACAACACTATGACACCTGTTGTAGAGGAAATCAAAAAAGCAGTTAATTTCACCATTAATACAAAGGTTGGAATATCTGTTAAAAAAGATTTTGATTCTCTAATGGATTATTTACAAAAAAAGATAAAAATGGTGCCTAGTGCTTTTACTGCATTAAATGGATTAATAGATGGTGGGCATCCTGCAAAAGCAGTTACCATGTATTTTGGAGAAGCAAATATAGGTAAAACTACCTTCTTATGTAACGATGCCGCATTTGCAATAGCACATGGTTATAGTGCATTATACGTGACATTAGAAATGCCAGATTTTGAGATATTCAAAAAAATTGCAGCTAATCTATTAGAAGTACCTGTAAATAAACTTAAAGATGCTAATACTAGTGAATTAAAAAAGAAAATGGAAGGATTATGCAAGGCTGATTTAAAGATAATCGAGTATCCTTCTTTTGAAATGACTGCATATGATTTGAGAAATATATTAAGCGAATTAGCATATAAAGAGCATTTTAAGCCTGACATTATTTTCATTGATTATGTGAACTGTATGCTTTCCAGTAAACAAAGTGGAGGGCAGCGCCATGAAGATCTTGGATATATAATGAAAGAGCTTGAGAACATCGCTAAAGAATTTGATTTACCAATAGTAAGCTGTTCTCAATTGAATAGAGATGGGTATGGTACATTAGAAGTATCTGCAAAAAATATTGGAGAATCAATTGATATAATTAAGTATTGCGCACAAGGTTATGCAATTATGAGAGATCCTACTATGAAATCAAAGGGATTATTTTTAGTTAAAATATTAAAAAATAGATATGGACCTAATGAATTGCAATTTTATTTAAAAGGAAGAATGGAAATAATGAAAATAACAGATGCAACTAGGAATGAAGTTGAATCTATACAAACTTCTATACAAACACAAAATGTAGTTGATGCTGATGGAGCCACAGTGGAGAGTGTATTTGATGATCAAAAATAAAGAAAAAGATAGTTCAATTGTAAATTGGATAGATGTAATTAATGAAAAATTACTAATAATAGGGGTGTCATTAAAAACAGACATTTCTATATTAGGTAAGCATAAAATTGAGTTTAATGAAATAATTAGAGATTTATTAGATGATCATCCAAATAGTTTATTAAACAATATCATAATGTCAATGAAAGAATATTATGAAGTTGAAGAATTATATTCAATATTAGATGAGCAAAATAAATCAATATTATTGAGACATGCTAGTGAGTATTATAATATTCCATTAGTAAAGAAATCAAACAAACGATCATCTAAAAAAAGATAAAATTAGTATAAATACTTATTACCCAGCAATAAATGTTGGCTAATAAGAAAATAAAAAATGAAAAAGGAAATAAAAATGAAAACAAGTAGTTTAATAGCAGACATGGAATCAATTGATGAAACATTAAATGCAATAAATGGAAATAAAAAAACATTTGAAAAAGACCCTCGCCAATTTAGACCTAATTTAAAAAATGAAAAGAAAGAATATAGAGCTACAGTTAGATTCTTGAGTCAAGGGATTCAGCAAGTAGCAAAGAAAGCATATTTCATCGAAAGATGGGATCATGCATTTATTGAGAATGGACAATGGTATATCGAGCGTTGCCCATCATTAATAAACAAGCAATTAGGCGTTAAGGATCATAAGTGCCCTGCTTGCATTAGCAATCGTAGAGATTATAATTCTAAGCAAGAAGTTTTAGTTCAACGAGCACATGATCGTAAGATTAAAAAAACTTATGTGACCAATATTTTAGTAATTGATGATCCGCAGTTTCCAGAGAATAATGGAAAAATAATGTATTGGAATATGCCTTATGAAATTGTTAAATTAATTGAAATTAAATGGCATCCTGAATCTAAAAAGAGATCACCATCTAATCCTTATTGCCCAATCAAAGGCTATGCATTAGATTTAGTATTAAAGATAAATCCATCCACTGGATATGCTACATATGCTGGATCTGAATGGTTAGAGCCTGAGCCAATTTATGAGAATGAAGAAGAAATTGTTAAATTATTAAATTCAACAATTGATTTGGATGAATTTTTATCTGAACCTGATAAATTTAAGTCTTTTGATGAATTAAACAATCGTTTCCTTAAAGTTACATCAGGTGGAGTTATAATAGATTCTCCAATGAATACGATAATTGTTGACGATAAGCCTACTACTGCTTTAGATAAAGTTACTTCAAGTATTACTACATCAGCATTAGCAGCAGACGTTCCAGATAAGCCGGTTGAAGGTGGCGAAGTTTCAACTGAAGATGATAGTTGGCTAGAAGATTAATAGTAAAAAATAGTCTAAATATTAAGAGTGCTGAAAGGCGCTCTTTTTTTATGTCTAAAAATCCAGAAGAATTTAATAAAATAAATGAGTTATTTAATAACGGATATTTAAACCTAATAAAAAATATTCCAAATAGAGATGATATTGATTATAAACAAAATATGAAAAAATTCATCAAACATAACTTAGATTATGATGTTAAACTAAAAAGGAAAGAACTCAGAAAGTTAACATCACACATAAGTATCAAAATTAACTATTTTGTATCAAAAATTAATTCAGAGCAATTAGATTATATTGATATTAAAAAAGAATACATTAAAATTGAAAATACTTTATATAAGTACACTGAGCATAGGATGTTTAATAATATTAAAATATGCAAAGATACCAATTTATCATTGATGATGATACAAGATGAATATAGTGATCCAACTTCTTATAGATTTAATTTTATATTTTTTTATAGAATGGCTGAAAATGGAATAAAACAAAATTATATTCAATGCAGAAATACTATTAAAAAATATGAAACTACTTTAAAGATATTAAAAAAGATGAAGAGGGAAGTTGTATACCTGAATTCGCTCTATTAGTTATCATTATATGATGGTGACGAAATACATTCCACTTGAAGCCTATCAAGAATATCTGGAAAAGATTGTTGAAGATGGTGCAGTAGAAGTAGCTAGTGAAAGTAAGCTACTGTTTAGATGTCCAATATGTGGAGATTCAAAGAAAAGTAAATCAAAACGAAGGGGTTTCTTATTAAGTGATGGCGAGCATGCCACAATGGGATGTTTAAAATGTGGAGTTAGAATACCATTTTATTATTATCTAAAGACTGAACATTCAGCATTATATAGTGACTGGATTATGAATGTTTATGTTTTTGATAAAGAATATGAAAAAAAAGAAGAAGAATTTGCAAAAGAAACATGCTATGTAGATTATTCGGAATTTTATCCATTAACCGATAAAACAGCACCAACGATACGAAATAGCGCCTTGCATTTAATAAACAGCAGAAAAATACCTAAATTAATTGCAAAAAAATTATTGTATTCTTATTCTGGAAAATTTGCAAATAGATTAATATTTCCATATTATATGAGAGATGGATCTTTTAAATATTTTGAAGCTAGAGATTTAGGAAATAATGATATTCAAAAATATAAGTTTCCGACTGCATTACCTCAAGAATATTATAATTTAAATTTTGTTGATAAAAATAGATTATTTTTTATTTTTGAAGGATTAATAGACTCATTTTTTATAGAAAATTCTATTACATCAGGTGGAGCTACTAAAATTGGTACATTATTAAGTGAAATAGATAAAAAATATCATAAAAATGCTGTTTTAATTTTTGATGGAGATATTGTAGGAATACGCCAAGCCTATAGATATTTTAAAAAAGGTTATAAAGTGTTTGTGTGGAATGAATCAATGTTAAAATTATCAAAAGATGGTAAAATTGACATGAATGAATTAGTTATTAAAGGGTTCTTTGATTCTGTTTTAGATAAAAGTGGTAGAATACCTGAATCAAAAATAATGAAATACGTTATGGTGCCTAGCATTTATAATTTGTTAGAATTTGAAATGTATTACTCAAGAATGGGTTTTGAGTTAGAGGAAAAGCTAGATGCTAAATTTATTCACAAAAGAGCAATTGAACCAGTTAAAAATAATAGGAATAAACGGAAAAGCGGGGTCCGGTAAGGATTTCATAGCTAAAAACTGTTATCCTAGATATTTTCAAATCGCTTTTGCTGATCATTTTAAATATGATTTAGTTGGTAAAAAAATACGCACATATGAAGATGTATATGTAACTAAGACACCTGAGACTAGACATATCATGCAAGAATACGGAACAGAAAAAGGCCGTAATGTGTATGGCGAGGATGTTTGGATTAATTGTACTGAATCTATGATATATAATATTTTTAATAGAAATCATATACAGGATTTTATATTTCCAGATGTTAGATATGATAATGAAGCTCAATTTATTAGAAATTTAGGTGGAATTGTTATTTCAATTGAATCAAATAGAAATTTATCAACTATGGATGATACTGCAAAAAAGCATTCATCTGAATCAGATATATCATCTGATTTATTAGATGTTATTGTTACTAATAATTTAGATGATGATTTAGCTTCAATAAAAGATCAATTAAGTATTTGGTTACCTATAAAATAAGTAGTATTTTTCCTATAAATATTCAGTATTATGAATATTGTTGGATGCGATTTATCTATAAATGGATCTGGTTTCACTGTATTAGAATGTAATGATAATTTAGATGTTACAAATGTTTTTTTCTTAGGATTTACTAAAATTAAAAAATTAGTTAGGCATTTAAATAATCTACATATTGAATTATTGCCAAAAAATTATAGTGAATATCCGTATCATTGTCGTGGAAATATAATTTTTGATATTTTTGCGAAATATTATAATCCAGGTAATTTAGATTTTATGGTAGTTGAAGATTATTCATTTGGATCAAAGGGTAACACTTTTGATATAGCTGAGGTAATTGGAGGAATTAAAAATAGATTTTATCAATTAAGAATTCCATATAAGAAATACTCCCCAAGCACGATTAAACTCTTTGCAACTGGTAAGGGGAGCGCTGATAAGGTTTTTATGGGATTGGCCTTTGAACAGCTTAAAAACGGCCTTATTGACGATTCTGTTGCATTGCCTAGCTATGAATCACCTAAAGCAGATCTAGTAGATTCATTTTGGGCAGCTCAATTATATCGTCATGAATTACTATATCTTAAACACGGTGAACCATATTCCGATATATTAAAGCCATATGGTGAAAAATCAATAGCTGCTTTAATTGGTGGAAACAAAAAAGTAAAAACCGCTCCAGCTATGGAACATGAAACTATTCTATATCATAATGAATATTTAAACTAAAGACTCTACCTTCTCTTTGGTAAGTCAATCCTTTTAATACTTCCAACTGTAATACTATATAATAATCACTGATAGCATTCTCAACTTCAGTAAATAGTAATTCACTTTTGCCTCCATTGAAAGTTAAAGGCACTTTAACTAAATTATTAAATTTATTATCATTTACATAGTAAGATTCTAAATTTTCTATTGCAATCGAGCTTAATGTATTAACTGGTTTAATATAATTTTGAGATAAACCAATTCTAATAACACTAGAATCATCAATTGTTGAATTTATCCATAATGCAATGTTTTTAACAACAGTGTACGTTCTGTTGTAGCAATAATTAGAACATTCATCTGTTATTGTTAATCCTCTAGAATTCAACGAATATTCAATATTTTTATTTAAGTTTAATTGTAATTTTATCCAATTTTCATAAGAAAATGAGCGGGATTTTAGATACGGGGCATATACTGGATAATTTAATGAATCAGCTACTTCACAGGTAGTTGCGCTATCAATTGATTTAAACGCTAGACTAGATATTTCAAAAGAATAGCCGGATGATCCAGTTGATTTTAATAAAACAAAATTAATCAAGTCATTCATTATTTAATATTTATTATTCTCATATAACTTACTATTTTAATTTAGTTATATACATTAAAGGGATTGGTCATTAATTTAAATTTTGAGGTGTAAACATTGAGAGCTACAAATTCTACTTTACTTAAAACTTCTAGCATTAGATACTATGATAAAAAAATAAAGCAATGCTCTTTATTTACTAAAGAAGAAGAAATAAGTATTTTTACGTTAATGTTTAATATTAAAAAAAACATATGCAATATACTATTAAATGATATTAATATATTCAATAAATTTAAAAAAATAGCTAGCGAATATTTAGATAATGACAATTTAATGGATTTTATTTTATTTGATACTGATTTTTGTAAAACTTCAGATTTAGAGGAAATTGTTGATTTTTACGAAACAGCAACTAACTCAATTATATTATTAGAAAAATACGAAGATACAAAAGATTATACTAATTTGATTTATTTTAGTAATGAAGCTTTTAATAGTTTAATTTGCTTATTATCAAATGAAGAAAGAGAAAAATATAACATAGATAGCTTATTAAAAATAATTGATTCAATTAGGGATAGAATAATTGAACATAATTTAGCAATGGCAGTTGAACTAGCATTAAAATATAAAAACACTATACAAATCTCATTAGATGATGCAATACAGGGCGCAATGATTGGATTATCTATTGCTGTTGATAAGTTCAACCCTTTTATAAAAACTAAATTGTCAACCTCGGCTTATTCTTGGATATTCCAAGGTATTCAAAGACTAAATGATAATACTTGTGAATTAATACAAACTCCATGTAATATCATTGAACAAAGTAAGAAAAATAATAAAATAATAAATGACTTATTAAAAAGCAAAGGATCGTTTCCTAGCGCAGATGAAATATGCGAAGCTGCCGGAAATGATTCATATCTAGTATCTATTAAAAGATATGATTCATTTGATTCAGTGGATGCAAATAATATTCAGTTATGCGATAAGATAAAAGATCCAAATATTGCAGATAATACTACTATTTTAGAATATAATAAACTTAAAAATAAAATGAAAGATATTATTAATTCTTTGGATGATAAAGAAAAAGAAATAATTGAATTAATGTTTGGTTATAATAATAAAGAACCGTTAAGCAATAAAGCAATAATGGATAAATTAAGCATAGATAATTATTCTTTTAACAAATTAAGAACCATTGCTTTAAATAAAGTTAAAGATTTAGTTGAAGAAGAATTTGAATTCGACAATTGGAGAGAAATTTTTGAAAGCGAGGAGTTATAATGTCAATAAGTGATAACAAATACACTGGTAAAAAAACTAAAACTAAATTAAAAAGATTGATTAGTTCTTCTAAATTATTAAAAGATGCTAAACATTGCAAAACTTTTACTAGTAAAATTACCTATAGTATTTTTAAAGATGAAAAGCTGATATATTCTAATAATTATATGAGCGCAATAAATTGTTCAGACCTAAATAGTTACTCGAAAATTATAATAAATACTATAAGACTCAATGGAGCTACTGAAATAAATTCAGATAGAAACAGAATAACAATCACATCTAAAACTTGTGATAATTTGATGTTAAAATCTTCAATTGAGTTAATAGGAATAAAGTAATATGTCATTAAAAAATTTTGTAGACAATTGTGTATTAATTGCAAATTTTCATCCCAAATCAACTAGAATAAGTTTTGAAAATGATATTTGTATTAAAGCTGGAATAAATTCATTTATGAATTCATTGGAGTATAGAGATAATTATATTATAATTTCTAATTCTTTAGATGACTCTGCGGTATTTATTGAAGCAATAACGCCAATAGCTAAGGTATTAGTTTTAATTGATGGAAGAGGTACATTAATTATCGGAGATAGTGACTATCAATATTTAACTAATTATGTTAATATATTGTTTTCACAAATACCTAAAGATTAATATATCCCTATCATAGGTTGAGCACTTTCGCCAATCAATTGCGCTTCATATTTTTCTCGATCTTTTACTCCCATGTCATAAACAAATTGACCATTTACCTTGCCCCCACCTGGAAGTGGTCTATCATATAAATTTAGCACAATTCCCCATATTTCTTTTAATCTAGCAACTGCTATTTCAACAAACAAAGGGTGGCCAAATACTTGTCCTAATTCTGCTCTTCTATAAACTCTACCTATTAAAAATCTTCCACCATATGAATTATCAAAAGTAGGAGGAGGTGGAGTTATATGTAATTCTTTTTCTCCTTTGGAATTAAATATTAATTTTGAATAATATTGAGGGCCACAAGATCTATTAATTTCAGCTAGATTCATTTTAGCGGCGGTATATCCAGCCATATTCCAATCTTGATAATTAACACTCATGGTTAAAAAGCTTTCCATAGACCCAACATCTAGCATCATAAATGGATTAGCTAGCATTCCATTAAATGATGCATATACCTCAATAACATCTTCTACCCAATATGGTACAGGATATATAGATTGTCCAGGTATAGCTGGAATAGTTATCCAACTCATGTAAGAAGATTCATTGGCATTATGTCTAAAAAAGAAATCTAAGGTTTGATTAATTGTATCATCTAGGTGATTTCTAGGTGATATTGAATCGGGAAATAATTTCAAATCAATATTATGCATAGGTGCTCCCAATTTTAGCATAATACTCTCCGACACTTGACTTCTAGTTAAAAACATTTAGTACCTTCTACCTATTATTTATAAATAAATACTAAGGACTATAAAATGAATTCTGTAAAATACATTAATTTAAATAAAGCTAAAGTAACTCTATTAGAGACTTTAGTTGGAACTAGATATAAATCTAAAAACAAATTCAAAAAAGCTTTTTTTGAATCAATTGAAAAAAGATTTATATTAACAGAGGGAATTAAAGAAAATTTATCTAAATTAGTTGATGATGTTATGTTCTTTTTCAAGAATACGGCTGAAAACAACAAAAGATTAGATTATTTAATAAATGTAGGTAAAAAAGCATTAAGTTTACATGGATTCACTAATGCACCTGCATTAAATAGAACATTGCATGCATTTATTGGGAAAGAACCAACTGGAGATAGATTAAAACAATTTTTAAAATTATGGATGAATTATTTAGTTTATAGTTATGATGGCAAAAGTCCAATAATAACATTTAATATGGAATTAGGTGCATTAGAATCAGCACTTAAAGCTTTCAAAAATAATGGAGCTTTACAGGGATATAATAACAATATTGATGAATTATTATCAGAAAATGGTTTAATATACATTTTGAAAAAACTTTCAAATAGATTAAATGATGGGGCTGAAGAATTAAAAAATAATGCCGAATATAGAACTAATAATAAAGTTGAAGCTAAACCAAACATTTCGGATAAAATAAGTATTAAAAAGCAAGGTGAAAATAAATTAATTAAATTAGATAATAACGAAGATTTAACAAATTTATTTACTTCATATCAAGAAAGAGAACAGTTCCCTAAAGATAAAAGATTTAAAACTTATGCATATGAATCAGTATATAATGCTTTTATAATTGCTCTAGATACTCTGATAGGGTAATAAGAGAATCTCCAAAATCTGTCACGCACAAGCCAATCTTAATAATGTTTAAATAGTCCTCATCAAATTTAATATTGGCTTCTTTACATACCCCTAATACATAATCTAACGATCCGATTCTAAATCCCTCCATATACAGGTATTCTTCAAAATATTCAATTGAAGTAATTCTGCAATAATTATGCGCATCTAATTTTGAATTAATGGCATCCCGATATCCAATTACAAACAATTTAAGTAATTCATCACTAATCAGACTTTGATTCAATGGCTTTCCATATTCAAGTTCCAAAGTAGCTCGAATAAGAATATTCTTAGTGATCGTAACTGCCATGATGCACCTCGCTTTCAAGTTGAATATAAAAAAATTGCCCTTTTTGGCAACAAAAAAAGCGAAGTAGTTAAACTTCGCTTCATTTAAATACTGACGATTATGCTATTATTAGTAGCTTAATCCTGGGAAGTAGTTGTTCAAGCCATTGAAATTCAATACTCTGTAGAATGTTCCTGATCCGAACATGTTATCAAGGATAGCATATCTGGTGCTCAAGATAATTCTTGGAGTAGCGTCTTCAGAGCCTAAAGTCTTCTGAACCATCAAAGGAATATAAGGCATATAGATGATACCGGATTGTCCAAGCTTTTCACCTTTAAATCCAACTAAGGCGTAATCGCTAGTTGCGAATGTATCAACGTATACTTCAATCTGTGAACCAAGCAATGTTCCAACTTTAACACCCATCTGAGAACCGTTAACCGAAGTTTCGTTTCTAGTAAAGATGCCATTGTTTAAGGACTGTAATGCCGCTACTACACCTGGGCTAGCAACTACAAAGTTACCTTGTCCCTGACGAGTAGTGATTCTCAATTTCTGAGATGCAGCTACAATTGCGTTAGCAATGGTTGCAAATCTTTCCTGTGAGAAACGTCCATCAGATACAACAGTGGTTCCACTAATACCGGCTGTAAGATTTGGGCTTACGTCAATCGTATAAGCAGGAGCACCACCTAATGTTGGGTTAACAGCACAAGATTTCATTCTGATTAACAATTCACGATCCAACTCTTGCTGTAATTCATACTGAAGAGTTTCCATCATTAATTGCTCAATGTCCTGTCCATGAACATTAGCAATATCTTGCTGCATTTCTACAGTGTATGATGTTTTGATTTTACGAGTTCCAGCTTCAATAGCTTTCTTCTCGATGGTTACTTTACCTTTAGCAATTTGGTTTTCTGGCTGGGTTAATCCACCTGCACAGTTTTCCATATAGTTAGAAAGCAATTCACCCTCTGGAGTAGTCCAAGTTGATGGAGCAGATGAAACACCTTTACCAGTCCATTCAGGTTTAACGTAGTTATAACCCATTTCAGTCTGGCTGAATGAATCAACTCCACACTCATCATAACGGAATCTCATAGCAAAAGCTAATCCGTAAGGCTGAGTTAATGGCTGAACGCTTGCGACATTCATAGCTAAAAGCTCAGGGAACATACGGCGAACTAGAGGCATAGCATAGTTCTGGTACTGTTGCATGTCTGAAGATACAGACTGTGATTCTGGTAAGAATCCTTTATTAAGTTTATACTGGTTCTCAAGCAAGGTAGCTACAGTATGAGCTTCTGATTGAGTCTTTAAAGCACGGCCAATTGGCATTTCCAAAGCGCCTTGCCATTTTTTGATTAATGATTGATTTACTACTGGTTTCATATTTTCTCCTAAATTAAGGACTATTCCTCATCCTTTAATTTATATTTAGGAGAATGATTTTAAAATTATAAAAAGTGATCAAAAAAGTGTATAAGAATTATCCCCAAGTTCTCATAAATTCATTAACAGGATCATTATCATCTACTTGATTATCTTCTTCATTATTATGCATAGCATATGCTTCATCTAATACAGTCTTTTTAAGTTTAGGAATATTTATTTTAGTATTAGGTTTGAATTTTCCATCTAATACTGTTTTATTAGTAGCAATAGTACTATTATCTGATTCTAATAAACTATTAGCTTCTGATAGTAGAGAATCAACATCTTTATCAGAACTTTCAAATTGAATAGATTTAGCAGATTTTTCATCTTTTAGTTTAGTAACATATAATGCAACTTCTTTTAAGAAATCATCTCTACTTAATTTATCATATCTAGGGTCATTTTTAAATCTATTAATAGCAGTATTGATTATATCTTTATTCATACCAGATAAGCTGGCTTCTATTGTTTCATGTATTTCTAACATATCTCTTAAGTCCTGTATTGTTTTAACTGCTTCCATTAATGTTGATTGCATATCAATTAATGTGCTATTGGTTTCGGTGGTATTTTCTGAAATGCTCTCTGTTAAAGTATTTTTAATACCTTTACCATTAAGAACAGATACTATACTATCTACAATAGGTTTATAGTATATTTTATCACAACTTTTATCTATTGATTCTAATTGAACATTCTTTTTAATTGCTTCTGATGCGAATTTTTTTAAAGTATCATATAATTCATCTTTTAATTTATTAAAATGATCCTTATACTGACTTTCCAATAATGATTCTTTTTTAGCTACTTCAGCTTCAATTAATGTTTGCATTTCAGGTGATATATTCATTATTTACCAATAGTATTTAGAAGTTTGTTAAGTGAATAATATTGAGTCTGCATTAATGTACCAGCCTTAACAGACATATCAACTTCATTTCTAAACTCTGCAATAGCTGATTCAACCAAAGGTCTATAATATCCATTAACTGATTCAGTTAGAAGTTTTTTACTAGGGGAAGTAGCTTCCATTACAGCTTGCATCATTGCATCTTTACCATAAGAAGGACGGCCAACTGCATCAATGGTTATTAATTCATAATCATCAGATACTATATTTCTTCCACCATCTCTATAAACAGAGCCTAATCCTCTTAACGAAACTCCAATAGGAATTCCTTCATCTGCTAATATTTTTAAAATAGCCCCGCAAGGATGTTTTTCAATGACTCTGAATTTAATCATCATTCTATTGCCAACCATTTTTAACTCTTCTATAATATGGCTAACTTTTTCTAAATTAATTTCAGTAACAGGTAATAGTTTAGGATTACCTTCATCATCTACAGGTGGATGGTTCAATTCACCTAATGCATTAAATGTTTTAATATAATTTTCATTATAATTATTACACTCTCTCGACATTAATCTTGTAGGATATGTTCTGCCATTTATACCTGCTTCATCACATACAATAGCAGTGCCCTTCATTTTTAATCGTTTAACTCCAGGCATTGTTCCAATAGATTCATATATTGGAGTGATTAGTGAAGTACCTTCATTACCGTCAACTAGTTTTAGTTTACCCATTGTTATTTACCACTTTCAAGTTCATTAAATCTAGTCGAAACAATATTGTTATATTGCTCTTCTAATACTTCAGAAAAAAGTAACAAAAAAGAGTCTAGATCTTTATTGGAAATAGACTCTATCAATATTTTCTCTCTAATTTTATCTGAAGCTAAACTCATAATAAATTATTTATATAATATTATTAAATTACATTATTTTTCACTTGGTAGCTCTAAGTTAGGCGCTGAGTTCTCAGGTTCAGTTGCAGGAGCTTCTTCACCTCCGGGTTCTCCCATAGGTGCTTCTAAAGGGGCTGCGCCACCAATACCACCCAATTCACTTCCCCCTATTTCATCTCCACCAAACCCACTACCGCCACCTTCGGGTACATTTAAAGTTTGAGTTTCTTTATTTATTTCTTCTAGCCTTTCTTTTTCTCTTAAGCGTCTAACTAATTCTTTATCTCTTAATTGTAAATTCTTACTATATTGCTCATCGCTCATTTGACAGAAGTCTTTAAGAACTAATTCTTTAGCTAATATATCTTTTGGACCTCCACTAAAATCAGCGAGGAATTCAGAAGCTTTAGCTAATATATCTAATTTCATATTAATCATTTCTGATTCTTTAATCATCTTAAATACATTAGACTGTTCAAATGTAACTTGGTATAATTTAGGATCTTTTATCTTATCATCATATTCAGGTCTAGTCTCTAAGTACATTATGAATAAATCAATCAATACTTTACCAAAGCTAGCTTGCATGTTTTCAATAAAACGAGTTAAAATAACTTGTTCAACATCAATTTCCCCAGGTTTACCTATTGAAGCTGGTTGAGCTTGTTGAGTATTCATTCTTGAACGACTTCTAGGGTATTTTAATGCTTGATAGATTTTCTCTCTAAAATAATTCAATGGAGTTATTTCACCAATATTAGTACCGGCTGGGAGAACATCAATTTTAGAAGGGCTAGTTCCATCTGGAACTGGAACAAAGATAGATTCAGACATAGCCTGAATTCTTTCACTTCCTAATATAGTACCTTCATCTCCATTATAATAAACTTTTCTATTCAATACATTAGCTTGTCTTTGTAAATGCTCTTCTGCTTTAGGAGGCGGCATTTTACCAGTTGAAATATAATAGACTAATTTTTCAGTACCTCTAGTTATAATGTATTTGGCATATGAATCTTCAAGATTGCCTAAAACATTTACGAATTTTTTAGCAGGTTCTAAATAAGATTGTCTATCGTTAATTCCACCCATTCCCCAACTTTGATAATCCCACCATAATATTTGATTTACTGAATAATCTTTGTAAGTATAGCGACCATTATTTGTTGCAGCTTTATCTATATTAATTCCACCATATTCATTATCAATAATCTGTCTAAATCCAACAATAACTCCATCATCTATAATTACTAACATATTATATGAAGGTAAATGATTAACACCTGTTATTTTATTTTTTTCTTTATTATAACAAACTTCCCAAAATTGCGCTCCTTCAACTAAAAATTTAATGAATACATTTTTTGCAACTTCATTAAAGTTAAATATTGTTTGCATGACATTACTAAAATCTTGCTGTAAATTATTTTTAGAAATATCTCCAATAGCAACTCCAGGGTATCTATCATTAATAGCTAATGATATTACTTGACCTCTTCCATTATCAGTAATAGCTTCATTAGCTATATTCTCTACAATCTCAGAAACTTCTGGATTTTTTAACATATTTCTGTATGAAATAACCCTTTGTCTTAATTTCTGATGGCTATCATCTACTATTTTATCAGCTATTAATTTTCTACGCTCAATTGGATCTTTTTCTAATTGGGAATTTCGATATAATAAAACTGGACCTTCGGCTGTAGCTGAAATGGGCATTACTGCTCGTTCAGACTGCCCTACTTTATCTCTATTAGCTTCAGCATCGCGTTTGGATTCAACTTTTCTAAAATCCTTAAAATCATCATATTTAGAATTATTTGTTAATTGAATTAACTTTTGTTTTCTTCTATCTTCAGCAGACTGTATCATTTAAATTATTTAGTAATTATTTAATACTTGAATATAGACTATCATATGCTTTAAGATATTTTTCAGCTAATAATTCATATACTTTTTTAGCAATTGGCTTATTTCTTTTCTTAAATGATTGAGAATCTGGGTCGAATTTATATTCGCGTCTAATCTTAATTTCACTCTTTTTGTCTACTTTAGCTCCTTTAGTAGCTAAATCTAATAGTCTATTTCTTATTAAACTATTTTTCTTATTGAAATAACAAATATCTTGAATTAATTCAACATTATTCTCAACTCCAATAATTCTAGAGCTAAAGACTTCATTAAAATCTCTATAATTATCTATAGAAATTTCAACTAGCCCAACTGCTTCTAATATGTCAGTTCCTTGTAATATTTTAGCTATATATTTAAAAATTCTCTCAGTTATATCTAAATCAAATGGAACATCATTAATATATTCAATTTCAGTCATATTAGGGATCAATGAACTGAATGATTTAATTTTACTAGATTTCTTTAATTCAAGCACATCTGAATTATCTAAAACCAAAGAAGTCATTAATACCAATATTTTATTTTTTGTTTTTTCATCAATGGTTTCACTAGAATTAACATGTTCAATTAATTTATTAATTGCATCTACATAGCCATTGGTTAATGATTCAATATATTCTCTATTGAATTTTCTATAAGGGGATTCTTTTGGAATCCCATTGACTGCTATTTCACCACTTGCTTCTCTAAATTGATATATATTAGACATACAATTATTTATCTTAATTATAGTTTTACTTAATTTTCTTGCTATATGCTGTGGCAGTTGCTACATTCTTTTTTTCTTTATCTAAATTATCAATATCTCTAAAATTGCTTTGCATTTTTCCATAATCAGATGATGTTTGGTATGGTGTATTGATAGTTTTTAATTTATCCTTAATATCTTCTTTTCCAAAAGCTATTTCTGTTGCAGTTTTTTCAGTATTAGTTATTGCTTTTTTAATTAAATTAGGTTTTAAATCATCTAAATTAGATTCTATAGTGAAAACTATTTTATTAATTAATTCATTTATCTTTTTAATATTATTAGCTTCATTTTTATTGTATAATATTCCAATATTAATTGTTTTAACTCTTCCATCAACCTTTGTATTAATATCAAATCCAAATTTATATAAATTAGTCAATTTTTCAAAGTTCCAATCTTGGTTGTTTGAAAATCCAGTAGATAATTGTCTTGTTATATCATTTAATTTATCATTCCATTCCCCAATATTTAATTCAGTGTTATTAAAATCAGAAGATGAACTTGGATTTAAATATCCATTTTCCATATAAGTAATTTTAGGAGGATCATATAATGTGTCTAAATTAGATACAAATGATTTTTTAAATAATTCACCTGATTCAACTTTAGAATTTAAATAATCTATTATATTTAAATTATATAAAGCTACAAAATAAAAATAATGTCTGTATATAGCTGTAATTTTTCTGTATTGGAAGTCATCAGTTGTTCTATAATTAGCTGTATCACTTTTACCACCTGATAGATTTCTATATTCTATGGCGATATTAGTTGCAACTTTTTCAATTAAAGTAATTACGTTTTTTTGCAATTCAGATAATACTGCTAAACTTGTTTTAGCCTTATTTGACATAGCATATTGAGAGAAATAATTAATGATTACATTCCATAAATCCATATTAGATAATTTTGTGCCAGCTAATTTAATATTTTCATTAGCCCCCATATATGAAAATTCTTCATTAGATTTAGTATATTCATTTAATATTCTTAATGCTTCATCTTGACTAGCTGTATTGATTTTAGGTAAATTGATTTTTTCAGGGGCTTTAGTAGTAGGCTCATCTACGGTAGATGTTTCTTCTAATAAGTAATATCTCCCCTTATATATTAATTCATTCATATTATTATTTATGGTTCAGGTGGAGTAATCATCTCATCGAACGATGTAGTATTAGTTGAATATTTTATTGCTTGAGAAATATCAATAACACCTCTAGTTGTTTTTACAAAATCTCTATTAGGGGGAGTAATCATTTCTTCAAATATTGTCATGCTATTTGCAATAGTTTTTGCAGTATCAATATCATTTATTAATTTAGTTGGATCAATTCCTAAATCGCCAATCAAACCATGCTCATTTATTTCAAATCGTATATCAGTATAAGCAGAAGAAGTTTTATTAATTTCTTCGGCTATTTTACTTTCAGAAATATTAGATAAAGTATTATTATATACACTATCACTAGAATCAGACATAGTTAATTCAACTAAATCAAAATCATCTTTAGTTGGCAAATAATCGGTTGGCATTATATATATCGTACTAGTAGAGATAGTAATCTTTTCTTCAAATTCATTATAGTAATAGAAATAAGTATTACCAGAATCATCTTCATAAAATGTTAAACTTCCACTATTAACAATATTATTATTTTCATCAAATGTATAGCTATATGCTTCATCATATAATATTTGAAATAATTGTTTGTTATTATAATCGCCTAATATTGAATAATAAATAATAGCTTCTTTTAGTGAATATTTGTTATTTTGTGCCCACGTTATTAATGAAATAATAGTGTATTGTTTTTTTAAATTAATTTCACATTTTAGCTTCCATAAACTTAAATAATCTTCTTCAACAATTTCTAGATCATCTGATAGATAAGTATTTCCAGTATAGGGTATTTCATTATCTAAAACAGTAAGTATATCATAATTATCATAAATTGTATTAAGAAAATCATCTCTCATAGTAGATATTTCATTTGGAGCTAATCCAGGATGCCATTCCCAATGAGAAAAATTAGAATACCCCGAAAATAATCCACCCCAATATATAACATATGGATCATCAACATATTTTTTTAATAAATCATTAACATCTGCTTTTACATTATAGATTATACTAGGATATACTCCAAATATTTTTACAACATTGCCATCCAATAAGTTTGCACTAAACCAATCCTGACAAGCTTTAATAAAAGTAGTAGCAGATCCATCATCAAAATTTAAAGATGTTTTTATATAATCATTAGTGGAACTTGCATCAATTATTTGGTCAGATGTTTTATTGTAAACATTTATAGATATTGCATTACCATATAAATACCAGCTTAATCCATTTTTTCTATCTTCAAATAATGTAGTAATTTTTTTCTCACAATACCAAGATCGTTTAGTACGAACAATATCATATGCATAAGTTGGATTATTGGCAACCCAATAATCTAAAAATTTAATAAGATGATTAACAATAGGAATAAAAGCGCGTTTTAATTCGCTTATTGCTACGCTAGTTTCATTATATATTTTAGGTAAAGAACTATCCATTTAATTCGCTTATTTTGCCATGAACCCAATTAACGAATTCAGCTAATGAGGTTTTAGGGTCGTCTTGTGAAATGCTGTCTAATTTAGTCCAAATGTCATCTGAAAACATTTTAAACTTATCTTCATCTACATCATTTATGCCCAATCTTGTGAAAAATGAAGATACATATTCTTTAATATTATCTTGATCGAGCATATCAGCAGTCATTATTTCTATTAAATTATGAATAGCTGGATCATTATCTATATAACTATTAAGTACTTTACCATTTAAAAATATATCAGAATTTTTAACAGTAGATTCTTCAGGAGGCGGCGCAATTTGAACATTACTATTGTTTGGTTCATTAGTTGAATCATCGGTAGGTGCAGGCGTTTCATCAGGTGCATCATCTGCTTCAAATATTCCAGTGACAATATTCATAAAGTCATCATTTAAATTATTATTAGTAAAAATATCCATATATGTTATTTAGATAAAATAAAAAAGGAGTTGCTAACAACTCCTTTCTATTAACCAACTAATTAATAATTAATTATCTTCCTTCTCTAATTATTCTTTTAGCTTCCTCTAAAAAGCTTTTAGCTTTATTTTCTACTGATTCTCTAACTACAGCAGCTTTAACTTGTGGAGTTACTGCTTTCTGAGCAGGAGCTTTTTTAGGAGTAACTGGTTTAGGAATTCCAGACGTAACAGGAATGGTTTCTTGAGATTTTCCGACATCACGTTTATCTTTAGTGAAACCTGGATTTACTTTATTGACTTCTGTTTCATTTTCAGCTTGCTCTTTAGTCTGAGGAGATACTTTCTTAGGTGCTGAAGCTAATGCTCTTAATTCACCTAATTTATATCCTGGTTTTGAAGTCTTAGGAGTTGCTTTTAATTGAAAGTCTGGATGTTGAGCACCATCATTTGCTTTAGGATCTCCACCTTCAACAAATTTATTATTGTACTCACCAAATAATCCAATTGATTCAAAAACAGCTTCATTTTTTCCAGCTAAAGATTTAACTAATTCTTTTAATTCATCAATCTCAGATTTCAATCCTTCTAAAGTAGCTTCTCCGCCTTCTGGAGCGCCTAATGCTTCCGAAGGTATTTCCTCATCACCTGATCCACTAACAACCTCTACAGGCTCTACCTCGTCAGCAGTGACTACTTTAATAGTATCTTCATCGTCATCTACGTTAGGAATACCGTGTTCACCATGTTCTCCACATTCAGCGCAAACACCTTCATTAGTAGATTCTTCCTCTTCTTCAGGAACTTCGGATGTTTCAACTGGATTACCTTGGGTACCGTCTTCATCACCAGCTTCTTCCGAACTTGGATCTGAATCTTCAGTTAATTTTTCCTTCTCTTCTTCTGATTTTTCTTCAGCAGGAGTTTCGCTAGCTTCATGAGAGGCATCTTCTTCTGAATTTTCTTCAGGAGTGCCTTCATTATTCTCAGCATTCTCTTCTGGAATCTGCCCACCATTTTCAAGGCCAAGATCTAAGGATTGTTTACAATATTCAATTATTGCATTCTTTTTAGCTTTTAATAATTCATTCTCTTCAACAGGAGTTGATACACTATCTTGTTCAGCTTCGCTTAAATAAGCACTAGTATTAGCAACTTCTTCTAAAATCATCTCTAAAGCTGGTTCAGAAATGGATTCACCACTAATTTCATCAAGCATATCTTGCAAATTGCGTCTAATAATTGCCTTATCTTCATCAGATAATTCAATATCCTTTGAATCATAGTGAACTGGACTTTCAATTCCATTCTCCTGATCATCTAGGTCAACAGTATTATTCAAATCCTCTATTGAGAAGGGATCTGAAGAAGCTCCTGCTGCTTCGGTTACTGCTGATTTAGCGTCTTGTTTTCTTTGCTGATCTATTGACTCAACAAGAGCTAAAATATTTTCAGTATCTTTCATTGTGTTTAAATATGACATATCAATCTCCTTATTTCTATTTAGTTATTTATGAATTTTAAGTACATTTTTTATAATTAATTAAATGTATTCCCCAATTATTTCGTTAATATTATCTGGCTTATTATAAATAAAGAATTCATCGAATTTAAAAGCTGCATCAAATGTAACAGGCTCATCAGAATTGAATACTTGATTAAGCTGTCCTAATGTTTCAATGAATACTCTTTTAAATCTAAAAATAGTTTTAACCTTATTGTTATTATTCATTAAACATATATCTGCATATGGGCAAAATGCTTGTTTAGCATCCCAATGTTTCATGTCTGGGGTATTTTTATCTGTACGATAAGTTGTTCTTTTATATACATCTAACCAATCATATAATAGTAAATAACTATCTAAATCTTCATCTGCAATAAAAGTAACTTGCAAAGATACTGAGCTAAAATCAGTAACTGCTGAAGTTGGTACAACAGTTGTTGCACCTAAGAATCTATCATATTGCATTTCTGCTTCAATTTCAGGAACAGTATATTCTCTAATATTACATTGAATTGATGTTGTAGATAATGTATCATCTACAATTATTGGTAATTTAGAAAAAACTAATACTCCAGTACCTTGAACTAACGGATTAAATATTTTATTTGGTAAAGCACCTTGCATATTACCTATTTAGCGGTAATTGATAATAATTAAATAGCTTCCAATTTGATTTGTTTATAGGAGAATCTTGATAAGTATCAATATAGTTTGAATCTAATTTACCTATATTCTTTAATGACATTTTATATTCAGATTTTTTAACAATTGAAGACACTTCAGTACTACTTAATGTTTTATACATTGTTTTTGTTCCAGTTATAGTTGATTTTGATCTACTGCCACCGATACTATATTTATTATTATCAATTCTTAATAGTGACATATTTAATAAATTACTATCGTCTTTATATTTAATAATGTAACCATTTTTTACATATTTTAAATTAGATATTCCAACAGTTCCTTCAAATACATTGCTTGAAGTTGCATAGAATGATTGGAAATATGACATAAGTCCAGTAATAATATTATATGCATATTTATAATTATTTGGAGGATCAGTGGATGAGCTTCCATCTGAATAAGTAGTAGTTGTTGGAAACAATTGAACATAATTTTTATCATAATAAACATAATCGTTAGTGAATCCAGAAGTACCCCAATTAACCAAATCAGTTTTATTTATATTAGAATATTCACTTGTCATTGTATATGAGCTAATTTGAACAACATCTGCACTATTTGAACTAAAATCAATATCATCAATAGATGCAAAACTTGATATTGGTTTTTTCAATAGATATAATATCTTTGGATTATTAATATATGGATTAATTGAATTTAGCCCACTTACTTTTCCACTAATATCGCCGTCAATTTGCATAGTATATATTGATAAATTTCTAGCATCAGCTATTGATAAATTAGTTAAATCATAGTCTTTTAATTTTAAATATATTCCAACATCAGGTCTATAATATAGATAATCTTTAGAATTAGTACTATTATAATTATTAACAAATTCGTCAATATAATTAATATTATCACCAATAGATTTATTAAAATAATTAGCTACTTTTGAATTTGGTACCGTTTTATCATAATTAAAGTAGGTATGAATTATTGTAGATTTCCCATTTGAATCATTTAAAATATTTACAACTGCATTATCTGAATAATCATAATCATATGAATTTGAATCATCATCATAAGAAGCCGCACCTTTATTATTACTTATTTTTAGGGTAATTTGAGTATTAGTTGTTACATTAAGTTCATATGGAATTTTACCACATGAGCCAAATGTTATAGATTTAGATATTCCATTTTGGTAAGTTTCTAATATTAAACTTAATAAATCACTAAACACTGTATTATTTTGATAGTAAGATGTACCATTTTCTTCTATACCACTAGTAGCATATTCTATAGTTTCATTTATTAAAGCATCTGAACAATCATTAGTGGTAACAGTATCAGTTGGTGATTTTTTAGAAAAACTTGAAGAAAATTCAGCATATCCTTTGTTTGGTTTATAGTAAAAAACTGATTTATTTTTATTGTATATAAATGAGCATCTAAATGATATATCATTTATTTTATCATTTTCACTACTAAGATTAGCCATAGTAAAAACTGATTTAGGATTTGAATCAACTGTTAATAGGTATCCCTTAATATTTTTTACAGGAAATATTTTAGATTCTAAACTAATCCCATCATTATCATAATCTTCATATAAATTATATTTTATAGAATTAATATTTAATTCATTAGTAAATAATGAATCTAATTCAGTTTTAGTTAAATTATAATTTAATGCTATATTTTGTAATTTAACGATATCATAATCACTTGTATTAGTATTAGCTAATATATATGTTTCAAAATATGGATTCCAATTTGAAATAGCTGAAATATCTACTTCAGTCGAATAGTCACTTAATAAAGTATTGGTTATTAATGAATAAATTGCGCATCTTAATCTTATTTTATTTTTAACAAAATAATACCCACTGCTAATTCTAATTTTTGAAATATTTGCATCTGTTATAGTTTTGCTGTCAAGTAAAACCTCATTTACATATAATTGATATGTGCCATTATATTTTTTTACATAAGCAGTTAAATCACTATCTTGTATTCCAAATTTAAGTACAGTAGCATTGCTTGAAGTATTTCCAATAGTATAATCTACACTCAATTTCATATTACAGTCAATTGAAGTATATGGTGTGTTTTTATTAATACAAAATTCAGGGGGGTATTCATTTATTAGATAATTGGTATCTATGACTGAATTACTGCAAGTATTAGTAAATAAAGTTGAATAATTATATGCAATTTTATTAGTATTTTGGCCTAATACGCACGAATGTCCATTATTTGTTTTTAGAATTATTTCATCATTATCTACACATACTTTGCTATAACTTAAATCATCACTTTTTAATAATAATAGTAAATCATTATTTTTATACATCTTTATTTTTTCATTATCAAATAGCCCATAGTTATCAAAATAAAGTTCATTTAAATTAGTTATATCTAATTTAGCACCCTTCCCATAGAATGTGTTGAATATTTGGGTTTTAGTATTTTTAGAGATTAAAAAATATTCATTAGCATAAGTTTTTGATATGAATTTAGTATTCATATATGTTTGATAAGATAAAGGTAAATCAATTCTAGATATATATTCATAATCAATTCCATCAATTCTAGCATAATTACCATTATAACTTAAACATATGTTACAATAAGTACCATCAATGAAAACAACTTGCGGATACTTATTAGTTGAAATTGATTTATCAACTGTAGAATCAGAGACAAAATTTATTTTAAATTCAAATTGGCCCCCATCACTAAAAGTTTTATCCAATACTATGAATAAAACATTTGATAAAGTTGAAGCAGAATTTTTGATAGTTATATAATGATATGTTTCATTTTTTTCTTTATTTAATCTAATTAATGAATACTTGCCTTTATTATTAGTTAAATATTTTTGTGAAATTTGTTCATATTCTGATTTATTTTGGTCGTAATTAATTGGATAATAATTATCAAAATCAAATGTCGGCCATACTTTTACAGAATTAATATCATTAGAAGTTGATAGACCTAGCTCACTAAATATTGAACTGCTATCTAATGTATACTCACTTCCATCACTAAAATAAAATTCAGTTTTTATTTTAGAAGTGCCTAATAATATATTTTTTAATATAGTATATGCCTTATTTACTGAATCTGATCTTGTTTCAACATAATCAACTAAAGCTGCTGAAGAATTACTTTTAGGAAAAACGCCCATGCATAATATTTATGATATAAATGGATCTGCAAAATTACTTAAAGTCAATGAAGTAGTTGATATATTATATTCATTATCAGGTATTTCATATAAATCAAGAATAATCCATTTATACCCATTACTGGGAGTATTAACGTATTGAAGACTAACTTTAAATAATATTGGATATGTATTGTTGGCATTCAGCACCGGAGATTGTTCAATCAAATTGCTTAATCTATTTTTTCCAAGCATTACAATATTACTTAAATTATTTAAATCATTTATATATACAAAATGAGTTCCTAATTTTCCTGTAGATGGATTTATTTTTATAATAAAATTAATAATATCTCCTTCATATTGTGCAGCATCTAAATTTATAGTTAAACCTTGCTCAATATCAAACTTATTATATTCAATATAATGAGTTGGAGGATAATTAGTATTATCTAATGTTATTGTATATTTCCCATCATTATCTTTAACTGCACTATCAAAAATAGTAGATCCCCAATATTTAACACCTACTGGTCTATTTTTACTCCAATTACTAATTTGCCCATATGTTTTTATATAATGCAAAGATGGAATTGTATAATTTTCAAAAAAAGGTTCATCTGCTACTTTTAAGACAATTTGTATATTATCACTAGTTGTCGTAGCCCAAACGGATAATTTACTTATTAGTTCTCTTGTATTAAATTGAACTATATTAAATTTATCAGCTAATCTCTCTAAGGGTGAAATAAAACTCATTAGCAGCCAACCTCTTGATTATTTATCTCAGTGAATCCTAATATAATACTTGATTGATTTTCAGTTGTGGAAGCAATTACTGTATTTTGAGAGAATCCTTCAAAATAGTCACATCTGATACTAGTGACATTGCTTTTTTCATTTATTATTGACAAATAATTATTGAAATTGCTATCAGAAGGATTTAATAATGAAGAATCAATCGAAACTACATTAAAACTTCCA
Source organism: Candidatus Omnitrophota bacterium (assembly GCA_023229385.1). Taxonomy (GTDB): domain Bacteria; phylum Omnitrophota; class Gorgyraeia; order Gygaellales; family Profunditerraquicolaceae; genus UBA6249. Next base: position 84,528 of record JALNZI010000001.1, read on the forward strand.
CCTTTACTGATAAGTAAATTATTTGCGTTAAAACTTATCAAATTATTATATAAAAATGTTTTATTTAATACTGTAGTAGGAGTACCATTAGTTGATACATTTGTTAATACATATGTTCTATTATATGTTTTGTCATATACTAAGATATAGTGCCCATATTTGTAATTATCATCAGTATATAGGCCATCATTAACTTGATAATTTGTTTCAAAATTACTATCTAATAAGAATTTTTCGCAATGCCCACTGTTTGCATATACTGTATTCCAATCAAATGTTGCAAATACAAAATTAGCAGAATTATCTACTGATATTCCAACTGATTCAAAGGTAATAGTAAAATCGTTTCTATTTATCAATGTAGTATTTGAAGCATAAGCTCTTTTAGTGAACAATGATAATGCTTCAATTGGTACACTAAATCTTCCTAAATATGAGTTGTTAATATTTGATAGATTATTAGGTGAAGTTATCTTTATTAATGCTCCAGATTTTCTAGAAATATTAGCAACAGCATTTCCATTAAAGCATATCAAAGATATTGGAAGATTAGCTGCACTATTATCTACTACATTATCCTCTAAGCATAGATTTAATGCCACTGTATTATCAGTTGAAATAGTATCATTACTAACCACAATTTGGCTAAAATCATTTCCATTACTATCAAGTATTAATGCGCTAACTTCAACAATTTCTGAATCATTTCCAGTATTGACAGATATTGATTCGTCACTATTATTTGTTGTTAATTTATATGAGTTAATTTTGTATGAATATTTAGTTGATACTTCATTAGATAATATAGCATTATAACTAGTATAACCTTGATTATCAAGTCCTATTACATCAATATATGATGCTGATATGTAATCATTGTATTTGTTAATTATTGAATTAACTACTGTAACTACTTTTGTTGATGTCACCAATGAATTATAAGTAACAGATCCCGTTGCAGTAGAGCTATATGCTAATATTAATGTGCTATTATTAATTACTGCTATTGTTTGATTATTTAATACATAAGTATTAGTATAATTAGATACATTTAATCCAGTTATTGTTAAATTAATATTTGTAATCGTAGTATTAGTAATTAAAGTAAATATTTCAAATTCAGGGATACTAGTATTATCATTTAAATGTGCAACTCCAGTATTTGTCTTATATAAGTAAGAGGTAGAACCTGAATCATATATAAATCCTGAATTTTCAGATACTACTGAATTAGATAATATTGAACCTAATGTGCCATACGTTGGAGTTATTGTACTAAAATCAGTAGTTGAATATAATGCAGATCCAAAGAAATAGTAAGCCTTAGTCTTTATATTGTATACATTAAAATATGTATAAATTTTAAATCCATTTGCACTGGAATATATAACATTTAATTTATTCGCATATGAATAATATTGGCTAGTTCCCCCGCCTTCAATTATTGCAAGTCCAGGGTCCGCATTATTCCATATTCTAGTTCCAGATGTTAAAATTAATGCATGGTTACTTATACTAATATTAAATAATAACCCAATATTATAATCATTGCTTTTACGCTGCATATGGGTATTGGTGCTAATTAGCAATATTGATCCAAAGGTAGTTCCATTATAATATGCGCCTAGACTGGCAATTTCAGGTGGATTTGATATTTTTCTAGTAGTATAAGTATATGAATAGCTACTTGTAGTGGCAAAGTAATTAGGTAGATCTATACTTAATATTTCATTTTCATATTCATCATAATTATAAATACTAATATCAACGCATTGATTAAACTCTGGATCAACATTAGTAGTAGTTGATTCAATTTTTAACCAAATAGAATCTTTTATTCCGCATCCACTCAAATTTTCACTAGTAATACTAGTATTGATACTTATTACTTTATCTAAAGTTAAATTATTTTTATATTTAAATTTATTTAAAGTAACTGTGAAACTATTACCTCTATCATTAGATGAACATACTGTAACACCTTGAACATCGGAAATAAAGAAATAAGTGTTTATTTGGCCTGAATCACTTGTAGCTTGAACATTAGTAATATCGGTATAAAATGTAGAAATAGTTGTTTTATATAATGGAGTTGCATAGTTAGGAGTTCTACCTATTAAATAAGAATAAGTTTCACATATTAAATTATACTCATTTGCTGTTGAAGTTGATTCAAAATAATATACATATTCATAAACAGTTGTAGTATCTGAATTAAAAGTAGTCCAAATATATTTTTCATGAGCTGCTAATACATTAAAATCATTTGTTATTTTAGTGCAAACATCATTACCATTAAATGAAGTGCTATTATTTATTTTTGATAATCTAAATGCTTTAATTTGATTATTTACATCATAATATCTTTTTATATCAGATAAATTAGTTTTAGTATAAATGGGTAATTCTAAATTAGGTATAGAGACTGCACCTTTTTTAACAACAATTTCACTACTAGAACCAATATTGAAATCTATTTCATTTGCTGATTTTACTGTTAATAAATCTTCTCCATCTAGCGTAAGCGTTCCATTTGTTCCTATGTTTAAATAGTAGGGAATTGAACTACTTTGAGATTTTTTTAAATTATCTGGAATTGAAGTATTAAAATCTGAATAAGTATTAGTATCTCTAGTTGATACATAATATTTGTCAACTCCACCCTCAACCCACACATCAAAAAATTTATCAAATGCTGAGGTGTCATCAGTGCTACTATTTTTAACAAAAAAGCTAAATCCTTCTTTAACACTACTTCCTAATTTTTCAGAATCATTACCTGCATATGCATATTTCCCACCATCAGCAAAATAAGAAGTTTCAGTGTCATTATCATATCCTAATAAATCAAATCCATTATCATCATTTTGAGATAATAAAAATCCTTCTGCAAAATGAAAATTAATATCTTTAGCATTTAATATGAAATCTATTCCAATATTACCTAAAGTCAATAATGATGTGCTAAAATCTATTAAGTTTGTTTTAATTCCATCTATTTTTGTATATAATAAATATTCACCTGCATAATTAGTAATTGTTCCTGTTGAAATAGAATTCCCAATACTTATCTTATTAGAATTAATACCAATTGCAGTTGTTCCAGTTAAATTAATATTATTTGCTTTTTCTAATATTAAATCTGAAGTTAAGTTGATATTAGTGGTTCCTTCCACATAGCTAAGGGTATTATGTCTAATTATTATTGAATTATCATTTCCACTAGACGATTTATCATATATACTACTAACATTTATATGTAATTTGGGGGTAGTTGTGCTTTTTGCTACATTTCCAGTAGTGGCTACATATTCATCAAAATACCAGCCAACTCCATTTGATACGAAATCAAAATTCCAATATATATCCCTAGTTGATGTAGTACCTAATGTACCAAATATTCCACTAGATATTGATGAAAAAGAAGGAACAGTTAATGGTTTTAAATATTCCCCATCTCCAGTTGTTCCATTATTAGTATATGAAGGTAGTGCATCAAATAAATCAAATTCTACATCTGAATCAGAAGTAGAAGCCCAAATGCTAAATTTATTTAATACTTCTCTAGCATTATAAGTCAATAAGTCAATTGATTTTAAAATTCTATCTTCATGTAGCATATAACATATTTATCAATATTATTACATTATATTTTTTTCATCAAAAACATTAACTTCACTAACTATCCAGCTTGAATTAGTTGAACTATATACTAATTTAATGTTTACTTTAGCATAAGTTGCTCCATTTAACATTGATGAATCTAATATTAATAATTTTTGTTTTAATTTTGATGTGTAATTAGTTACATATATTTTACCGCTCCAAAGATAAACAGTTGCTGAATTAGCAGTATAATATCTCCCATCTAAATTATCTATTATTATATTTAATTCGTCTCCATCATTTATTGTAGAAGTTGATGCAGTCGCATTGTAAATATTAAATTGAACATTAGCATTATTAATTATTGTATTATCAGTATCACTTGCTCTAAAATAATCTCCTTTGAAATAATATACATTTTTACTAGTATTACCTAGATAATACTCACTATTCATTTGAAGAAGAGCTATTGAATTTATTCCTTGCTTAATTTCCACTATTGGATTAGTTCCACTTAATTTGTTTAAATATTTACCTATTTGAGCTATTTGTAACTGTAGTTGCATAATAGCTTCAGTTGTATTTGCTGTAGCTTCTATTTGATTTAAATAAAAATTAGTAGCTTCATCTCTTACGGTATCTACATACATATAAGCATATCCAGCAAAGCAAGGATAGCTATTAACTGAGCTTAATGATACTTGTGCATCATAAGTAAAAGAAGCAAGCCCACTGTCATCTCTAGTTTTAAAAATATCTAAAACACTATCACTGCATAAGTCACTGCTAGTACTTAAATCAATTATTGCAAATAAAACAGGTTCTTCGTCTGCAACAGGTGTTAATGCAGTTATTAATTTATCTATTGGATCAGGGTATGTACTTTTAGTTACATATAATCCAATTCTATTGAATTTAAAATTACCAATTGAATTTGCTATATTATATGCTTCATTAGCTATTTGACTAGTGATAGCTGGTAATTCTAATTGGTAATTCATTAGTGATACTTTAGCATCAATAGTGTCATCGGTAGTTTCTACTGCACTAAAGGATTTTATTGGAAAATATTTACTATATTTTTTACAAGCTAGAGTAGTTGCAGTAGCTGTATCATAATAAAGAGGTGCCGGTATGTTAGATAGTGTTAATTCACCGTAATGCCCTCCCGAATATTCTCCACTACTAGCTTCTTCAGATGCTCCATATAGAACAATTCCAGTAGTTTTAAAACCATATTCTAAGCCCGCTAAAGTAGAATCACTATAATAAGCTTGCAAAGTATTTCTTTTTGAGCATTCATCATATTCGTATTTGAAATAATTACCAAACCCTTCTGACATGTTAGTTCCAACACCATAACTAGTTCCAGTACTATTCCAAACAAAGGGAGTTTGCCATATATTAAAAATATAGTCTCCATCACTCTCGCCATCTTCATGAGTTAATATTAATTCAGTTGCATTTTCATTTGCTGGGTTATTAGTGCGTTCAGTTGAATTTACCCAAGCTAAAGCAAAATGGGTAATTGAAAACCAAGCACCGCCAGTAGTATTTGTTGAAATAAATTGTCTACCAATATTTGTTATAGCTGATTTCATACTAAATATTTATAGATGTCAACTAAAACAAAAAATCCATTTAGTAATAAAATAGATGGTACTTATTTTAATGAATTAGAAGTGAATATTAGATCTGTTACTGATAACTCAACTATATATTATACTATAAATGGAAATGATCCTAATGAATCATCATCATCATTTAAATCTGGATTAGTTCTTACTTTTAGTAACATTGGAATAATTATATTAAAGTGCGCAGCTAAGGGAGCAGATGTTATAAATTCAGATGGAAGTATTACTACATATTCCTTAAGTGATGTAATAACTTTTACATATACAATAAAAGACAATACCAATTTTAATATAACTGAAACAACAGATAATTATGTAGAAACTCAACCAAACATATTAGAACCAATTGATGACAAGGGGGCTCAGTTATATGTTGATTTAACTCAATTTATTGGCGAGCATTTAAAAAATCAAGATGGATTTATGGAATTAATTTATACTTTTCAAGATTATCTTAATAATGGATTTAGGGAAATTCCAACATATTATAAAACAATAACTTATTCTACAACAAATGATTGTGGAATAGCTACTAATAATACCTATAAAGAATATTTACCTCCTTACAATCATAGCATTGATATGATTTTAGATTATGAAAATAATTCTCAAAATTTGAATAATAACAAGGATGATAATTATAATACATTAATAGAAAAATATGATAGAAATAGAGATATTAGTACTTTTGCAATTGATGATGATGCATTAACTATATATAAACAATTACATCCTACATTATTAACCGATGGTGTATATTATGGATCATATAGATATTATAATAACGTAGCTGAATTAATAAAAAAAGTTACTAGTCTATATACAATAACGCAAACTTCATATATAAAATCAGATTTAGGCGAATACTTTATACTTGCAACTAAATCTTCATCTGGTACTTATTATAAAACAACTAGTGGATACACTAGTGATACTACTGATTCAACAATTGAAGATGATACAACTACTTATGAAATAACATATTCATTAGCTAGTACATTATATTCATTTTCAGTATTTTTATCAGTGTTTGATTCATATAAAGATAATAATTCTGATTTAGAAAATCAATTTGTATTAAAAAATTCATTAGCTGCATTTTTGAGCACTTTTAATGGCTCATTTACTGTTAATGTATATTTCTGTGGATTAACAGATTTTGCCAATCATTTTACTTATAATGGGGAATTTACTTTAGAATCTACTTTTTATCCAACCTTCTATAATAAATTTGATTCATATAACATTGAAGATGATTATAATGCTTATTCAGGTATGTATACTAAAGAAACATTACTTAATTCAAATATATTATTAAATAGATTTAGAATTTCAATTAAATTTGATTCATATAATGAATCTATTTTTGAATCAATAAGTAGTAATAATTCGCCAATGACTATTGAATTAAATATGGAATCATTAAATGATTTAAATTGGCTCAATACTAATTATCCTAATTACCCGTTATTAGCTCCAAAATTTGAAGTAATATATGAATGGCAAAGTCCTGAAGTATTTTATAATTATTTTTCAAGCGAGAATGAATATAGAGTAGATGACAAAAAATCAACTATTCTAGAAAAAATACATAAAATTGCTTACCTAAAAGATCCTGATGTAATTGATTTTGAATATATACAATTTGTTGCATCTCAAATGGGCTATAATTTGGATATAGATGAAGATGATATTAATGACAATAAATACTATAGCAGTTCAGATGATAAGCAAAATGCATTAAGATCAATATTAAGAAACTTGCCTAACTTTTATAAAATAAAATGCACAAAGAATGGATTAGAGGCATTATTATTAAGTTTTGGAATAGTTGGAGATATTGTGTATCTATATACAATAGGAAATAATACTCAGCAAGGTTATGTTGATTTTATTGATAGTAAATTATTAGAAGGTGATTTAAGCGGAATGTATGATGATGCTGATCTAGTCGCTTTTAAAGCTGCTAAAATAAACAATGCTTCTTTAGCTTCATCTGTAGCTTCCGATTGGTTTCCATCTCCACATTTTAGAATAGAGATTGATTTATTGAAACAAGATTTAAGATTAAATGCTGAAAAAATGGGATTAAAATTAATAACTAAAGCAGTAAAAAGAACAAAGCCTATTAATACTGTTTTTCAAGGTTTCTATGGAAAAATGATGGGAAATTTTGGGTATATATTTGTTCATAAACCAAAGGGTATGATGAAAGGATATGCTAAAGCTGATATTAATCCATTATGTGGAAGTGTTGATATTTGGGATAGCCGATGCTTCAATCTAAGGATTGCATAAATATTTTTAAATGACCATTGTAGAAGCTTTAGCATTACTTAGAACATTTGGAGTATTTGCATATAACAGTTTTTCTAAAACTGATGCATCCGAATTAGTTATTCAGAAAAATTTAATCGGTGGTAATATCAATTTAACAGGAGCTTCTACTGAAATTGGAAAAATTTATCAATATAATATGCCATACTCATTGTATGGAAAAACATTAAAATTAAAAAATACTAATACTTATAATGGCAATGTATATTATTATACTTCAATAGATAGTGATAGCTCATTTGTAAATAATGATTTTTCAACCACTAAAAATACTACTGTTTTAGATATTGATTCAATTTATAATCAAGTAAATGCATATTTTAATTATTTACGAAATTTAGAACAAACTGGAACTAAGAGATATACCACTGCTAATACTACATATTCATTTAGTGGAACTAATTCAATTAATTACATTAATTTAAGTACAACGGCTGAAATAAGTAATTTTAATGCAGCCACCGTATTATCTTTTAATTTTGATTCAAGTAGTATTGTGATTATTAATATAACTACTAGCTCAACTGTAATATTTAATAATAAAACATTTTCATTAACTAATATTAACTCAAGTAATATAATATTTAATATATCTGCTCCAAATATAAACATAACTGGAGAAGTAGAAGGAACTGTAGTTGCATTAGATAGTTCAATAATTTCATTAAATGTTGCTAATATATATGGGCAAATATTTGCTTATGATATTTTATCAATAGGGGCCAATACATTATACAATTCACCTTTCGCTTATTTTGATGATTTATATATACCAATATTAAATGAAAATACCATAGCATTAACATCTGAAATTGAATCATATTCTAAAAGCATTACTATAACTAATGATAATTCGTTAGCTACTATATTTTATAAAATAAATGATCAAAGTTATATTAAATATAGTGATACGTTTGAATTAACAAATATTGGAATTAATTTAATATCATCATATTCAAGTTTATATGGATACACTGATTCAACAGTAGTTACCTTGAATACTTCATTAGAATGTAAATGCGCAGCGCCTGACATTATAATAAATGATAATATTGTAACATTCGTATCTGATACATTTGATGCTTCAATTTATTATACAATAGATGGAACGTATCCAACTATTGATTCACCTAAAATAGATAATAATGGAACATTTACAATAACCCACGATGGGAAATTTGACATACAAGCTATTGCTATAAATGGTGTTTGCTATGATAGTAATATATCGGAATCAATAATATATTATGAATTTCCTGAAACAAGTTTAACTATTAATATATTAAATGACAAAGACATAGAAGGTAATTATATTGATAACACTGGACTTGGAGTCTTAGTACAAATAATAGATGATAATAATACGGGAACTAATATTTATTATACTGAAGATGGCGCAAATCCAATGTATTATGGAACTAAATATACTACACTTTTTTACAGTAAATCTAATAAAATAAAAGCAGTTGCTTACGCAAGTGGAAAAGGTTATTCAAATATTTTTGAAAGTGAAATAATTGAAATAGGTCATCAATCGTATATAGAACCTTCTGATTTTGTAAAGAATTCAGAATCGAAATCAACAGATTTACAATATACTCCACAATACGGTATTGATATGGGTTGGTATGGGCCAACAATATTAGTTGATGATAATACGATATATCAAGCATTAGTTAATATATTATCTACTTCATTTATGGAAATACCATTTAGATATGATTTTGGATGCTCAATTAAAAGTATGCTATTTGAACTAACAGGTGAGCTAGATTCCACAACTTTTATAGCTAATTTAAAAAGTGAAATTGAATACAATGATCCTAGAATAGATATATCTACTACTAATTCTAGTGCATATTTTGATTATTCAAGCAATGCAGTGGTTATTCAATTAGAATGGACTAATAAATTAACTGGAGAAACTGCTAGAATAAAATATGATTATTCTTTAGATGGTATTTTATAATAAATATCAGTAATGGCTAGTACGATTGTTAGTGAAAATTTTGCAGACTTAATAGATGAATTTGATATAAATACTGGGGTTTCAACTACTTCATCTGGAGCTAGCTGGAAAATTCTATTTAATGATACTATAGGATCAGTAATAAATTCCTCGATTTATTCTACTCCAAACGTTTATGGTAATCATTTAACATACGATTCTTCATTAAAATTATATGGAAGCAATGTAGCTGAGACTTATGAAGCATCTCCAATATATACAAACCCTGGATTAACATCTTTAAAATATAATGGATCGGTAACTAATTTAAGCTCTTTTAAAGTAACAATAGATTCAATACCAAATAGTACTAATCAATATTACAGAAGCTATGACTTATTTGAAGAAATATCTAATGAATTTTTAGAAGATAATTATCAATTTGAAAACACTTTCATTGGTCTAAGTAATAGCACTATGAAAATTGGAGTTGTTATATTAAAACCACCTAGTAAATTAAAAATAAAAAATAAAAATCAATACACTAATAACCTATTATCATTGGGGGCTATTGGTAAAACATCTGCATGTGATTTAGAAGATGTTTGCGAAGAATCATTAATATCTGAGAATGAAAGGATATTAGCTTTAGTGTATTGTAAGGATGGATTATATTACAATGCTAGTGGTGCTAGAATTAATTCATTTTCTGAACTAGCTGATGGATATGCTTTTAGATATTTTGGTAGTGGCACTATTACTGAATTAGATTTAAACAATATTGGTACCGATGGTAGAGTTATATTAGGAACTTTGCTTAGTAAATATACTAATACCAGATATTCTTCGCCCTTTATTAATACTAAATTAAATACAACTAATAATGTATTGAATACTTCATTTTATCCAACTAAGGATAAAAATTTAGTAATAAATTCATATTCAATAAATTCAAATAATACTTTAATAATAAATGTTAGTCAAAAAATAATCAATAATAAATTACTATTATTATTCAACATAAGTAATGGCTTAAATGCTTATTCTTATTCATCGCTATTAATAACTTTAGATAACCCATCATTAGCATTAACACCTACTATAGAAGTAGTAGATTTTTCAGATAATCCAAGCTTAAGTATTTCTAGTGTTAATTTAACTTTTGATTCTTCAGCTACTTTAGACGATTCATATAATACTTATTTAAAAAAATATCCTGAGCCTATTGTTACTTTTTATATTAATTCAATTCAAGTTGATTATACTGATATCATATTAACTTCATCAGAATCATTAACTGTTAAAATACAAAATATTGCAGTTAATTCAGCTATATATTATAATTTAACAGGCGCATCTACTCAAAATGGAGCTAGTGGAAATAATATTGTTACATTATCATTAAATACGCCGGGTTCATACACATTAAGTACATTAATTTCAGGTTGGACTTCTAGTATAACTAATTCAGAAACATTAGCATATAATTTTACAATATATGAGCAAGCACTTCCTCCAACTATTTCATATGTAATAAATGATTTAGGAAATAGTTTAACAAATACAACAGTTACTTTAAGTTCAACTGAAGATGTAGATATATATTTTAGTATTGATGGAAATATCCCAACTGATGATAATACATTTAAATCTGTAAAATATAATAATGTGTGGCCTACTTTCACATTTGAGAGTGGAATTACTATCTATGCATATTCAAAAAATTCAACATATCTAACTAAAAGCACTGTAGTAAGTTTAGCTATACCAGTATCTAAAACCATTACAACAACTGAACCAATAATTACCGCAATAAAATCAAATGATAATTATTTAATAACTATTACTGAATCAGACAGTAATACAATTGTTTATTATACACTAGATGGGTCAACTCCAACTAATAAATCAATAAAATATAATTCATCATTTGAAGTATGCCCTATATTAGGTAAAACTTTAACAATTAAAGCTATTGCAATTAAGATAGGAGCTTTAGATTCAGCCATTGCCTCATTGTTATTAAATTTTGAATATTCATGTGCAAGTTGGATAAATGAAACTTCATCTAATCTAATAATAGAGAATGGGCAAATAAGTATTCCAAATAATTCATTATTAACTAAGCAGTTATCAACACTCAAAACATATAAATTAAGTTTTAAAATATTAGATATAACTAATTTAATAAATCTAATAGTATGCCCAAGAGATTCATATGAAAATAAAAATAATTATACTGGATCAATATTTACAAATATAACTCCTTATTTATCTGCAACATATACTGATGCAGATATTGCTATATTAAATTTAGGTGAATTATTTAATATGAATAATAAAGATGATTATAAGAAATATGGAACATTTATTTGGAATAAAACAAATACCTTAACATTAACATATGAAATAGCTTATATTAATTCTACTTATACTCAAGTATTAACAATATCTGATACTATTCATACATTAGCAAGTAATGTTTTATCAATATCTAAGGTATTAGATAATAGTCCATGCTTAATAGTTAATTCCATATTTGATATTGATTCAACTATTACAATTGGTAATATTACTATGGAATGTAATTAAGTATTTTTACTAGTAATTGTTATATCATCTACTGATATATGAATTTGAGCAATCTCATGAGGTATTGAGAAATTTGCAATATCTCCTTTATCTGTTATTAATTGCTTTGCACAATAATAATTTGTATCTTTTCTAAATTGAACAGCCCAATTAACAAATGTAGTATATATATTTTCGGAAGTATCTGGGTTATTGAAATTAGAATTAAGTAGTATTTCTGTTAAATTACTAGGAGTATTGCTTAATTGAGTGTTTAATAATAATCTGCCCAAAGTTTCTTTAAATATATATTCAATAAAATTAGATACATTAGTTTCAGTCATTTTACTTGAATCAAATGTAGTGCTGCTGCCTTTGCAAAAATATTTTTGTAAATAATAAGAATAATTACTATAATCACTACCTAAACCAGAAAACAAAGTAGAATTACTTATTGGAGTATAGTAATTGCTTACAATATTATCCATAGTTGGTATCATAATTCCATTAAAAATATCATAACTAGCGCTAGTTAAAGTTGAAATATAAACTGAATCATTAGGAATATCAGCGTATGGTTCAAAATAAACGTGACACCCCACTATTCCCGTTTTTGCTTCAATTAATTTAACAATTTTTGAATTATATACTGAATCATTAAATTTAGAATTTTCTTTTAGATATGAATAAGCTTCTTGTTGTATTGTATTTGCTAAATTGGTTTTAGATACTATTGGAGTTGTATAAATTGTCATAGACATTTTATACTTATGAACTTTAGGTGGTATATACAAATATCTACAAGTAAGTTGTCCTTTTTCTTTTAATACTTTATATACAGAATCTAATTCAGATCCACTTTCTACATCTTGATTAGCCAATCTAAAACAAGATCCAAATGTTTCAACATAATAATTATATTTTTCTTGATCATCTAATTCATTTCCATTATATGTTAAATCAAATTGGCTAGCCACATCCAATTGAATGCTACTAGATTTATCTTGGATACTTCTTACCATATCAATAGTTTTAAGCCCACTAAACAAATAATCAACTGGTTCAGCGCAATATAGGTCACTTGATGATGAATCAGATACATATATATTTTTTAAAACCGTATATAATATAACATTAGAATATCTAAAATCACCAATAGCAATAGAATCTTCACCATATGCCATAGCGTATTTTACATTATCACAATCAGTCTTAAGACCTACAATATGATCATCATTATCAACATATCTTTTTCCAGATGCAATAGCCATCGGTGCATATGTTTTAACTGATTCAATTGACTCAATTTCATCACCACCTACCGGGCTATATTTTAAAAATAAATCAATATTATCTTTATTAATACTATCAGATGGTTGAAATATTATGCTTTCAGACCCAGAATATTTTATTTCAGAATCTTTGGCATTATATACATTTCCTTTAGATCCCAATGTTGACAAATATCTAATAGTAATAGTTCCTCTAGGTATTTCGGATATAATTCCATCTCCGAATCTTATTTCAATATTACCATTATTAATAGTTCTTATTAAACATTTCTTATTTCTACTTTCAACCAATACTCCATTATCAATATAAGGAGAAGTATTACTATTTTCAGTATATAGAGTGTATTTACTTATTTCATAATATTCACCATCTACGCAAACTGTGGTTAATCTATTTTCTAAATTATCATCATCTATTAATAAATCATCTTCTCCAAAATAATTTGAAAAAGTAGGATCATTAAAGTTAAATGTTTGAAATTTCTTTTTTTCGTCAGCTAAAAATGTTCTAGTTTTGAAAGTACCTTGAACTAATTCTGCACCTGAATCTGGTTCAGTTACCGTTCCATTATAATCCCAAGTAAAAGTATAATCATCTAAGCTAACATAATTTATACCAGAATATTGAAAATCTCCAAACTTTGGAAAGATCATTGATCCATTATATGAAGAAACAGTTCCATTAACTTCAACTCTAAATTCTGTTTTAGCTGAAGTTGGGCGTCTAATTGAATAACCTTGTGAATTAGCTCCTGATATAATTGAACTATAATTTTGAGCAGATAATAAAAAAGCTTCTCTAAATTGTGCTTCTAAATATTTCCACTCAACATTTAAAGATGATGCAAATATTTCAGCTACTCGTCTACCTAATGATGATCTATAAAAATCTTGAAGATTATTTGATTTTAATTTAATAATTCTGCCAAGTTCATATGTAATTTGCTCAAAAGATATTTTTGAATAATCAGTATAGTTATTAGTAAATGTTAATATTTCGCTAGAAAAAGTAGCCATAGATAATATTTAGTTAATATACTAATTTGATTTAGTGAACCTAGTTAATTCTTTATTAAGCAATACTAAATTAGCTTGTTCATTAGTTAATAGTGTATTTTTTTCAGTATGACTTGCAAATAATGCTTGAAGTATTAATAATGCAGCAGCCACTACTGGCATAGTGATTGCTAATACTGCTAATTGAGTGTTTGTTAAATTAAAATCAAAAATACCGTAAGAAGATACTTCACCCTCTATTTGATTTATTTCATATTCTAATTTTTTAATTCTATATTTTGCCCTATTTACCGCAGCTAATTTAATATCATAGAATAAGTCAGTACCGTATGGAATATATTCGTAAATTGAAGACAATAAATCTACACTATCCCCATCTTCTTCTAACATAGTTTCTATTTTATAATATGTTTTATTATAGCTTCTAGTTTTACTGTTATATAAAGCTTTTACATCAGATCTTTTTACATATTCGCTATCTTCATCTGAATAAAAATTATCAGTAATTATTTGATGTAACTCTAATAATTGAGCAAAATTAGTAGCATCAGAGCTAGTTATACTTTCATAAACATCATCTGTTGATGAATAATCAATTGATGTAGAAGCCTTAATTGCTTTATAATTAGCATATGCGTATGCTACATCAGAATCTAATTGGCTTTGCTTATTTGCAAAAAAGGCATCTGGATCATTAGCGGCAGAAGTCTCATCTGTAGTATAATTAGGAGTATCTGAAGTTCTGTTTCTAATTAAAGTTGCTTCTTCTGTTCTTCTAGTTTTATATCTATCTAAATCAGTGGCTCCATCTGCTTCAATAGCTGTAGCTAATTCATTATATGACTTACTTTTAGCTAATTTAGCAACAGGATCTACTTCATCCTTTAAAATATCCGCATCATTTAAATTCTTATCAAAAATAAACGACATTAATGCAGTATTTACTTCGATTGGATTATCTGATAATTCAATACCATAGTTATTTTTTAATCTACTTTTCCCTTCATACAATATTTGAGTTAATAAATTATCACAATTATCTTGACTTAATGTAAAATTTGAATATTTAGTTACATAATCATTAGCTGCACTATCATCTAAACCTAAAGCACCTAATAAAATATTACTTTGATCATCAGTTAATCCGGCTTTAGTAAATATTGATTTGAAATAGGATTGGCTAGTTGAATTATTATCATATTCAGATAATATTATTTCGTTTCCAATTGCAATAGCTAATGCAGTGCTAGTAGCAGTTGTTGTTACTTTCTTTGATGAATCTAATGAAGTAGTTGTTTGAGAAAAAGCTAAATTAGATAGTAAATTAATTAACTTGCTCTTTCTATCTGAACTTAAACTCGTAGTTTTTATATAAGCTATTAATCCATTAGCATTATTATTACAAATGTAAGTCATCCCATGTTGATAAAATACACTATAAATACCAAACATTGATAAATCAAATGCAGCAGTTCTTAATGCATTAGGTAATGTTAAGAAACTAGAGCAATCTCCCTTAATAGTAGGATATACTGAATTATAATAATTATTCATAATTATTTTATAATCAGTTACACTTAATCTACCAAAGGATGATTTATAAGTATTTACCCAAGCTCTTGCACTATTTCCAATCAATCCATCTGCACTCTTTAATAATGCTTGTTGTGCAGTATTAGTCATTCCTTTTAATTTTTCAGTTGAGCCTGATTTTACATCAATACCTGATGCAATAGTCACGCCACTTGTAGAACTTTTAGGAGGAACATATGGGTATAATTCATATCCCTCGGTTCGTTTAATAAAAGCAGTATCAAAAATACCAGCATTAAAGAAATTAGTGCTCATTAATATCCTTCCACTGTAAAGAATGTACCATTAAATGATCTAACATTTTTTATAAAACTAATATCAACATATTTTTCCATTTCAGCTTTATTTGTTAAAACTGAACTGAAAGCATTACTATATGCTGTTTCAATTGCATCAGCAATTTTAGTTAAATAACTATTTGCATCTATTAAAGGATTCATCCACCAACAAGTTCTATTTAATTTCAATTCATTAAATAATTCTTCAATTCTATTTTTTAAACCTCCACATAAATAGTCATTACAGTCGTTTAGAGAGTCACAAATAATTAGCACGTCAACTATAGAGTATTTTCTTCTACGTATTATATTGTCCTCATAGTTGTGTGCATAGCCCTTTGGTGGAAACAACCACCCTATTAAAGCATTAACAACTACTCCAAGATATCTAGAACGAGTATGCAATAAGTTATTGTAGATAGAATTAAGCCTAATTAATGGTGATAATATTTTTTCAGTTACTGATGCAATAGCATATTGAGTATATGCTTTCATTAATTTATATCCATATACTGCATTTTGAACAGGTGAACTATTATATATTTCATTTAATACTTTAGTTTTTTTATTGTTTATACTATCTGCTAAATTTAAGGCTACTTTTAAAAAAGCATTAACTTCTTGAATTGAATCAAAATGAATTACAGTATCCGTACTGTTTATTGAGCCTAAATCGTATAACATTTGCTTAATTGTAGAATTAGATACCATTAGATTAAACATAGAAACGATAGGTCCGGCTATTATCTCGCATCGTTCACTCCAAACAGTAACCCCTTTCATGAAATTTAAAAAATCAGGAGCTTTAATATTATCCAATAAACTTTTAAATTTTTCAATAGCAGCTTCAAAACATGAAAATAATTTATTAACTAAATTTTTAATAATTTCTAATATTTTTGCAATATACATATAAATTAATGCTAATATTTTCTTAACAAGATATACTAAGCTTTCTATTAAATTAATTAATATATTAAACATTGGAGCTAATATTGTGCAATAATAACTCTGCCCAAATTTTTCTTTAACATTAGCTAATGATCCTGTTTTATTTTTAAGCATATCAACTGCTGAAGTAAATTTACTAATATATCTATTTGAAAATGCATTTTTAGTAAATCTACTTAAAGTATCTTGAATACTTGGATTACAATCACCTATTCCAACAAAATCTAAACCTTCATCTACGAATTGAGTGCATCTTTGATATGTTAATGATTCACTAAATTTTTGAACATTTTCAATATATGAAGGCAATCCAGTTTTTGTACCATTTGCATTAGTACCAATAATCCAATTAGCGCCCTTAGATACTAAATCAAATATAGCCATTAATAGTATTTATAAGTAATTATACTACTCTATCACCTACTAATAATACTGGACCTGCTCCAGTTGGATGAGCTACCGGCGTCCCTCCTCCTAATGATGTTAAATATGGGCAAAACGCGGCATCTGTTACACAACTATGCGGCATAGATAAAGTATCTCCATTTTTTACAATCGTAAAACTTCCATCCTTTTGAAACGTAATGGAAGTTCCACTTGAATGACTAAATGTGCATTCGCCGGATTTTGTATTATCTTTTAATATAGTTCCATCGTTTGATTTATATAATATATTAGTGTGTGGATAATCGTCGTTAACTTCATGTGGATAAAATTTTCCACTGTTATCTATTCCTGGAGTATGCCACACTGGACAATGCACATCACCATCTCTAAAAGTTACAAATACTTGAGTTCCAGCTTTAGGAATTTGTAAAGTTTGACTAGGAGCGGGTTCAGCCCAAGGTTGATCTTTTAATGGTAAATCATCAGTAATTCCAATTACACTAACCTTAATCCAACCTTTATTTTTTTTATCAATACATCTAGTTACAATAGCGTCATAATATCCTTCTCCTAATGACATTAAAGATTTAGGATATATTTCATCTCTAAGTGAATTAATATTATCTGAATTAATCTTTTTTTGTGCATCTATTTGATTACTCATTTTATTCTATCCTTTGATATTCCAAATGCGGTTAAATAAGAATCTGCATTTTCTATGAAATTAGATGATTTAACTAATTCAATTGATGATTCAAATCTAGCTCCATTACCAAAGTAATAATTTTTTGCGGTAACAAAATATTTTCCAGATAGTGCTTTTGAAAAAGTAACTTGAGCTACATCTGCTGACATTGTTCCAATAGTTGGTACTAATACATTTACGGCATCTCCAATACTTATAACACTTTCTCCACATTCAAATAATTCTAATTTATGAGAATATTTTCCATATACAGAACTTCTCACTTTAGGAGCTATTCCGTAATATTCATGAGTGTTTGGATTAGCCTTTGTTGTTACATCTATAGAAGGCAGAACACCATCAATCATACCTGTTTTTTGATGTGTATCTGTTTGCGATCCAGGTGTTACACCGGAAGTTGATGAAGTTTTTTTATTTTTTTTACCAGGAGGAGTAATTCCAGTAAATCCTTGTGTGCCTAATAATGAACCAATTGCTGCACTATTAGTAGTATTAAAATCATAATAACTTAATGTATTATAATTACCATCTTTACTTGTTTTATTTACGATATCTTTTTTATTTTTTCCATACTCTAGTAAATATGAAGTTTGATTATTTAATTCATCACCAATAGCTCCTATTTTTATTGTACCATCTAATTTATAAGCTAAGTATAGCGCATCATCTGATGATACATATGAATGAGCTAATATTGAGTCAAGAGCAATTGCAAAATTCTTATTAACAATTAACCATTTCATAATATCGTTAGTGTTAACAGTATTGGTAGAAATATTTAAAGTTATTCCTAATCCGTCACATAATTTTTTTATTGTATGAATTGAATCATTATATATAGCTTGCCCTTTTAATAAAGCTAAATATGACATATTCTCTCCACAGGTAATAAATTCTATTACATAAGTAGAAAACATATTAGCTTCTTTATGTGAATTAAAATGTTTAACAATAGTTCCATGTATTACTTTAGTAGTATCTTCAGTGAGATCACTACCATCTGATTTTTCAAATGAAGATATTGTTATTGTAATTTCTAAATTAGATGGTAAATTTAAAAAATCATCAATTGCAGTAGATGGGGTCTTAATCACTAGTCTACCATTTGGTAAATTACCTAAACTTTCTCTACAACTACATGCAAGAATAGCATTGCTAGTTAATGTTACACCTTTAGCAGTGCCTAATTTAGCAGTACAAGTTGATATCATTTAAGCTCCCTTTATTGTATTTAGATGAGTATTAATGTCATCTAAAGTGGGGATTATTATACTTCTATCATAATAAAGATCGGTAACAATGTTTTTATCAAAGGCATCATATTTACTTCTTCTTAATGTTAAAGATGCTTTAAATGAATATCTTAAATTATTAGCTCTACAAATAGCCCACCAATATTCATCAGTTGCATAGAATAATAAAGACACTTTATCAGGTCTAGCTACATAATCTTTAGTTATAGAAAATATAGCCATTGGCTCAGTAATTGAAAATTCAATTGAATCAGATAATAAGTCATATAACCCTTCATCTAGCATTGTTAAATATGTGGTATCCATTATTGATTAACCTGATTTGCTAATTTTTGTAAATCACCTAATGCAGAAACTCCAGCAATTTTAAAATCACCGTTTGCGTAACCATTATTACCTTTAATTTGATAAAATTCAAATCCGACAGTAATTCCAATTACTACGGGTATTCCATTACATGTTTCTCTAGAAGTATTAAAAGAAATATTTGTTATAACTAATGGATATAAATTAAATATATCGGTTCCAGCACTATTAGAAATATTTAAAGTAACTGGAGGTGGATTATATGATAATAAAGTAGACAAAGTATCTGTAATATCGGTAAATACACTTTTTAAATCTGATACTCCTGGAATTTTGTCAATCCATCCAGAGTTAGAGCTTCCGGTACCTGATGCGCTAGTCGGCTCGGCTTTACGCTGAGAAGGAAATCCTAATATAAGTATTGCAGGAATTGCTATTTTATATGTATCATCCATTGGAGTATACCATTTCATTGATACTGACAATCCGCTTATAGAAGATCCATTATACATTCTAGTAGACGCTGCACCAGTTCCAACAATACTCATCCCACCCATATTTAACATAGTATTAGATACATCATAAGTAGCTTTAACTGCATTCAATGATACCCCAAATACAGTTTGTTTAGATAGAGCTTCTAAACCTTGATAAAGACCTTGATAAGCAGTTCCTGTCCAATTATTAGTGAAACTTAATGCAATATCATTTTGTAAAATACCTGAGCATCTAGTTCCTTTAATTATTTCTTTAGTGCTTTTCCCTCCAAAAATATTACCAACAGATGATGATAATTTGTTTAATGATTTAGTGATACCTGTTACTTTATTAGTATCACTTAAATCAATGGAAGATATGTTTACTATTAATGACATTAAATAATATTTAGTCTGTTGAAGGGGGAGTTGTATTATAAGTCTTAGTAGCAGATGAACCTCCACTATTTCCACCGCTTATTTCAACTTTAAATATCTTTGAAGATATTTTTTCAGCTAATATTTCAGCAAATTTGCTACCATCTTCTCCATATATCTTTTTAAACAATTCATATTGTTTTTTAGAATATTCTAAGCCAGTAGCTATTGTATTAACTCCATTAGGTCTATTACCTTCATCACTAGGATTTCTTTCAAAATCAGCTATAGTTTTTCTAGGAGCTAATCCTTCAATATTTTGTCCAGAAATTTCTTCACTGATTGGAGCAACTGAAGATTGCAAAGGTATAGTTGGAGCGCCATTTGGCAAAGCTTCTTCTTTTTCAGCAGCTAATTTAACTCTATCAATTATTTCTTTAGATACGGCGGTTTCTTTTGGACTGACATTAGGTAATTTTACTTTAGCTGGCGAATATACTGTTGATGTTATAGTAGCATTAGAATGTCGTCTTTTTGGAATCTTTCCTGGTTCAACTCCAATTTTATTTTCTTTAAATATATCAGATAATGACAATAATTTATTTTTTAAATCTTTAGTATAATTTATTACACCAGAAAATCTATCAGAATTAACTTCAGCATTAGCTTCTTTATCACTTTTACCTAATTGTGTTAAATTTTCAGTTATTCTACCTTTATTATCACTATACATCGAACGAAGTTCAGCTTCATTTATTCCAAATTTTTCTCTAACGTCTTTAGTAACACCTAATTGTAAATCTTTACGCAAAGCTTCAGTAGCATCTTTACTTAGATTTCTACCTAATCCTTTCATTTTTTTATCAATATCGCTAAACTGGCCTTCCAATTCCTTCATCATTAATTTATCAATTTCTCTTCTATTTTTATTAGCTACAATTAATGCTTCATTTTCTTTATTTAAATTAGAATTATATTCAGCCCTAGTTTGAGTGATTGTTTCATCAATTTCTTTTAAATCATTTACTCCAGAATGCATTGCTTCATAAAAGCTATCCATACGTTTTACATCATCATCAGTTATAGTATCACCTAATGTTTTTTTCCAATCATTTAATATTGCGTTAATATCTCTAGTATTTAAAGTCCCTGCCTCAACTTTACCTTGTAAATTAGCTTTTTTCTTTTCACCAAATGAAGTTCTAGATAATATCTCTTTCATATTATTATTCATAGAATTTGTTAATACATCTCTAGCTGCTTCACTTTCAGCTAATTTATCTCGTGCTGCTTCATTATTAGTTCTAAGTTCATTATATGATGCTTCAGAATACTTAGTTGCTTCTAATAATTGAGCATTTCGTGTTACATCGGCATCGCCTTTATTTTCTTTAACTTTAGTAAATACATCTTTCCAAGCAGTAAACATATTCATAAATTTTCCAGGTAATTCACCAAACCCAGCATTTTCCATAATAACATCACCAGTTTTAGCAACAATTCCTGTAGCTAATCCTGCCAATAATCCTCCACCTTTTTTATCTTCTTTTACACTAATACCCTCTTTAATATTTTTTCTAATTTGTTCTAAGGCTAATACTTGTTTATTAGACGCATATTTGTAAAACTCAACAGCATATTTACCATAGCCATTAGATGCGTATTCTTTTTGTCCTTTAGCTATAGCTTTACTTAATAATGATAAATTCTCTCTAGAATTCAATCCAATTGGTAGATTCTTTATTTTAGTTAAAGCTTGAACTAAAGTTTTATGAAAAGATTCAGGAGTTAATAATTTTTCTAAAGTTCCATAATCAACTTTATCATCTTTAATTTCTTCAAAGGATCTAACGGCATTACCAACTTGAGAATTCCAGCCATCCATACTGATTAATAATTTTTTCATTAAAGATGAAAAATGACGTTGATCTAATCCATTTTCTTTAACAGCTTGAGACAATACACTAACTATATCTTTATAATCTTTTGTATTAGTATTTTGTATTTTAACATTAGAATTATAATCTTGTAATATTTTTACAAGAAAATTTATATCTCTTCCTAAGTCTTGTTTAGAAATTGGCATTAAATATTATTTATTCTAATCATTAAGAGCCAACTAATCCATATTTTTGTAATTGCTCTTGACGTTCTTGTTCTCTAGTTTCTTCTAACTGTTTTATTAGAATATTAAATTCATGAAAAAACATATTATCAAAATCTATAATAGAAGTATTATATTCTTTAGCTAATATTCCTTTAATCTTCGTAAGATAAGTCAGGTCCAATTTTGGGAAGAAAGTAGCCATCTTGAAAGGGAATGGGTACGATAGATGTAAAACCGCACTCCTCCTTTTCGCATGTTAAGAAAGCACTCTTATTAAATCCAAAATTCATTTTAATGAAAAAATTATTTATTACTGCAAAATCAGTTGGATCTAGATTTTCAAGCATTTCAATTCCATCAGTAATACCCATACCATGTAATACTGAAGCTATTTCTAATAATTTAGCATCATCTATTTTCAATTTTCTTAAGGCTAAGTTTTCATTAACAAAATTTTCAATTCTAACTTTATCCTTTCTTCTCATAAATCTTAATGCAATCTCATTTCCTGATATTGGTAGTTTACATGACATTGGATCAGTTACACTAGCTGGAAGATAATATACCATTAATTTATCTAAAGGAACCAAAGCATCTTCATTCAAATGCCCACATTTACTACAAATAAAACTCTTTCTTAGAGGAGTTTTAGTAAATGTTTGTTCTCTTAGCCAAGCTAATATATATAATTCATCTCCTATTAGAATATCTCCAGGTGATACTCCCTTAATACGTCTTTTAAATATATCATCAATAACTTCACTATCATTTGAATTTTCCATAGCTTCTAATACTATAGAATCTCTTACTTTTAACGGTTGCCCTTTTAATTTACAAGGAATACCTACTTGATTTTTATAATATCTTCCACCTGAAGGTAATCCTCCTATTTCAATATATGGATCTTTTTCTACTTCTTGAACACTTAAAATTTCACTAGAAAATTCACTACCTTTAACTATTGCATCAATTTGAGCATCACTTAATCCAGCCGCTTTTAATTGAATAACTCTATTTTGAACATCCATATTATATATTTATTGATATTTTTAATGTCTTAATACGTAGTTAGTTATACCAGTAGTATTTTTAATACCATTTGTAGCAGTGTTACTTACTACATCGCTTGCTGATTGAGTTAAGTTAAATCCAACTAAAGGAGCTTTAATATCGCTATTTTTAATTGTAGGATTATATGAACTAATTGCTCCAGTTATTCCAGTATTTACGCTTTTAGCCACATTATTTCCTACAGTATTAGCAATTGGTAATGAACTATTAACTCGTTCATAACTATCTAATGAAGTTTTTCCTGCATTAACAGAAATAGTAGTTTCAGTTGCCGTACCTAATGAACTACTTGGATTTTTTAAAGAAACACTTCCTTTAGTGTCCCCTACTAAATCTTTATATGATTCAGCCATTGAAGATATTTCAAAAGTAATAATATACATCATAGGATTTATTTCATCATATGCATAAACTGGATCACTAATATTAGTTAATAAGCATCTATCAAACTTTATTACATTATCTGCAAAAATATTTCTATTAGTATTTCCATTATCAGCAGCAATAGCATCATGTCTTTGTGTTTTAGTAGTTATTTCTATTGAATAATTTTGACCAATTAGATTATTCCCACTAGATTCATATTGCCCATTAAATATTTCAGATTGGCATCTAATTAAGCTTCTATAAATGGCTAAATCACTTTTTTCTCTTACTGTTAATGTAAGCAATCCACTGGTTTCTATTTCTAAAATATAATTAGGACGTAATAATGAATTTTGGCTCATGTAAATATCATTAGCTTGTTTAAATTTAATTTGAGGTAATGTAATATTTTCAACAACCCAAGGCTCTTTATTAATTAAATATAACGGGTTAGTTCCAGTAGTATTATTTCCATTATATTGCTGAGTATCAGATAATCCACGTTTTCTAATAAAAACATCAAATTGATTCGGAATATATGCTGATGCAATATTGAAATAGGTATTTATTTTTTTAATATCATTTGCGACTATCATACTGAAGTTGCTCCTGTACGGCCCCAAGTACTTCCAGATTCAGTTGTATAACTATTAGTGCTAGTTGTAGGATCTGGACTAGGTATTGCATAAACAAATCTGCTGAATTTAAATTCAACAGTAAATTCATATAAATTAGAAGTGCTTTGTTCTAATTTAGGTTGACTAATTTTTACTGGATATATATTTACATATCTAACTCTCATAATTACTGCGCCTGTTGTATAATCATATACATCAGCATATACTGTATTATTGTTAACAAAAAAGTTTCCGTATACTTCATCATCTTTATTTTTATAAATTGGAGTGCCATAACCTAATATTGCATTATAATTACTACTATCAAAAATAGCAGAATCATTTCCAATTGAAGCTATACAATAAGAATAGTTATATATACAAAATTGCATCCATCTTAATATATTTTTATGACATATTAGATCACTAGTTTCTAACATGGTTACTACTAAAGTATCATCTTGTTTAATAGTAGTTGGAACTGATTTTTTACAACCTCCCATGTATGAAATAGTTGTACTATTCATTTCAATAGTTGGAGGCTGATAATCTTTAGTTACTAATGATAGTTTATCACCTGTAAAAACATTATAATTTAATCCAATAATATTTTCGTAATTTATTAACTCATTAAAATTAAAATTAAGGCTCCAATGCGAAGTTCTAATTGGTCCATTTAATTTTTCTAGTTGTGTTACAAAGTATCCACTACTTTTACTTAATGCAGTCATTATTTAATATTTATAATATAAAATAAAAAGCCTCAAATGAGGCTTTTTAAATTAGGTTATTGAACCCGTTCCACCTTTTGGAAGAACTATTCTGAATCTATCATGTTTGAACAATGCAGTATATCTTCCTAAATTAGCCTCTTCGTGCGATAAATTAAGTTCACCTATTGAAGCCGGGAATATATTAATGTATTCTACCCTTAGTATAACTTCTCCCAAGGTGTAATCATATAATTCTAAATAAACCCATCCACTATTTCTAACAACTGATTTCCCGCTATCAAAAGTTGAAGTATATTTAGCCGAACCTAAGTTAATACCCCTTTCACTATTTGGATCAATTACTGATGTTCCTAATGAACCATTTTGATATAAATCAGTATTATGAGCTAATTGATTCCATTTGCCTAAAAATCTAAAACCTCTTACATCGGCAGGCTCAAGAATGTCAAAGCTAGATTCTTTTTCATATTCAGTATTAGTGGTAAATAATACGGATTGTCCCATAAACCATGCTTCAGCAGTATTAATTAATAATTTTGGTATCTTAGCTGTTTTAATCATTACGCATATTTCATCGTCAGATTTTACATCTGGGCATATGTCGGTTCCTAATTGAGCTTTAATTAGTGGTACATTAAAACGTAGTCTCCAGTGAGTCGTTCTAATAGGATCTCTAACATTTTCAATTTGGGTTATGAAATATCCAGTTCTTTTATCTAGTGTGCTCATATCAGTTGTCCTTATCTCTATATTTATCTAATTCACTATAAAAACAAAAAATCCACTAATTGCTTAGTGGATTTGTCATTACATTTAATCTTTTATTAGATTAATCCAGCTTCAATTAATCCATTAGTCTTGTATACTGTATTTCTAACAGTGATTCTTTCAGCACCCTTAGTAATCTCCATTCCAATATCTACGATTAATTGATTATTATCAATAACTGTAGAAGTATTATTACTATCGTTACAGGTAACGACATAATTATATAATCCATCGTGTGTTTTAATAAAAGCTAATACAGTGGTTACTTCTTCTGTAATAGTTTTTCTTAAATCAGATGTATTTAACTCATATACATAAGGAGTTAATTTAGTTCTAAGAACTCCATATAAGTAAGCTAATAATGATACTGCATGTAATCTATTTAATGAAGTGTTTTTTATTTGAAGGGTTGCTTCTCCCCAAATAAATTGACCATTTAGACTTCTAGTAGTATTAATTCTTTCTTTACTTAATGCTCCCACTTCATCTGGGTAATATCTAAGATATACATTTCCACTTGAAGGGTATCCAATTGAACCTCTATTAGTTCCTGCAACAATACTCCAAGGATATAAATTAGTCCATACATTAGTTATATTGCAAGCTACAAAAGAAGTCATAGCAACTTCAACATCTTTTTTATTGTATCTGTCATACATAACTTGACGGCCATCATACATTGCACCCCAATAAGATTCATATGAAGCATTAGAGCCACCTGATTCATATCCCACTCCAGTTACATTTTGATTACATAAATCTATTAATTTATCTACACTCTTTCTCTTAGGTAGATCAAATATAGCGATACAATCTTTTCTAATTGTGCAAACTTGAAGCATTGACACTATTACATTTGAATTAACTTGTTCAACTAATTCAATTTTATCACCGAAGCCTGAAACGGTTGTTCCAGATGCACATAAAAGATTTACTTTTACATTTGAAATATCTTTGAATAACCCCCAACCATAATCATAATTTGGTACAGTTAATGGAGCTACCGTAGTTCCACCTTTTAATAATATTTTATTTTGAGTAGTTGTATATTTGGTTACTGAGCTAGAAGTAGTAGCAGCTTTAGCCATAGTATAAGATTCTCTTCCAATCCAAGTTCCACGGAAATCTTCATTCATTTGGCCTAATACTAATGAATCAC
Source organism: Candidatus Omnitrophota bacterium (assembly GCA_023229385.1). Lineage (GTDB taxonomy): Bacteria > Omnitrophota > Gorgyraeia > Gygaellales > Profunditerraquicolaceae > UBA6249. Next base: position 112,086 of record JALNZI010000001.1, read on the forward strand.
TGCTAGTAGCTTCATCTAATTTTAATTGTAATCCAGTATTGGTTACATAATTAATACGAGCGAATGGAATAGTTTGTACTGGAGTAGTAGAAGTTTTGCTAGAATAAATTCTTAACAATCCGATTACTTGAATTAATTTAGTCAAATCATCATTAATATCCCACACTAATAAATCAGAATCCCATCTTTTAAATACACCTTTAACAGTGATCTCTACATCATTATCATCTAAAAAGGTATAGTCTTCATTTGGGAAGAATCTATCCTTAGAAGTATCATAATATCCTTCACCTGTGATATATTCAGATAATTCTACATCATCATCAATTGAGCGAGAAGTTAAAGTATCAATATTTGATTCTCTTACTCCTGAAACAAACCCATTAGGATTTTCATCAGTTGAATTAAAATATGAATAAGTTTGGATAGTTACATAATATCCACTTAATCCTGGATATTTAGTTGCTAAAGTAAATGGGCTATTTGAATCTGAATATTCAGTAATTACTACATTTTTTTCTAAATCATCTACTACTTTTGATATGCTATTAGAAATAGCACTATATATTGAAGCATCTCCGGGATCATATACTCCAGTGTAAGTATTAGTACCAGAAAATCCGCCACTAAATCCACCATCCAAAACAGTATCATAATCAAGAATACTAGAATTAAGATCTGGGAACATTATGGCAACTGCATCTAAATGTTCATCTGCTTCAACTTCTCTTACTATTTTTAATATTGCACCTGAATCCAATAGCATTTTAGCTGCATATAGTAATTGGTTATTTTTTGCAGTTTTAGTTGGAGTTCCAAATATTGAATATAAGTTAGTTGTATCACTTATTGATACAATTTGATTAGATGGACCTTGTGATGTCCAGCCCACTAATCCAACTTTAAAACTATTATCATCACCTGTGCTATATGCACTAAGATCTTTAGTTATGAATTCTACGCCCGCTGCGCCTTTTAATTGGTCTATTGCCATGATTATTCTCCGTTAGATAATATTTAGCTAAAAATACTAAATAAAGTGCCTTTTTGATATTTTCATAAATAATTATAATATGGATGATAAAGAATGGGCTTTTTATACTCCTAGTATGCCCCAAGAACAATTAGCAGATATTAATAATAATGTAAAAGACCATTTTAGTCCTGCATTTAATACTCATAATAAATTTGCTGATCAATCTCTTTATAATAATTTAAGCGCTCAATATTTTGAACAAAATGGAGTTCAATGCATATACTATGTTTCAACGATCTCAACAACTAAAAAGGCTCCATTCGTAGGTAATCAAACCCAAGGAATTTATAGAAGTTTTCATACAAAGATTGTAGGGGATTCTATAATACAACCTGAGTTAATTAAATTTGCTAAATTTGGTGCAAGTGGATTAGACCAAACATCCTTAGTATTACATAGAGAAGTATTTTTTAAGCATAATGCAAGAAATCTAAGAGAAAGAGGTATTAAACCTGATTTAGATCCAAATAAGCATAACCCTTGGATATCTCAAAGAGGCTATGCTGATTTTAATTATGAAGGATATAGTGCTGCACAAATTTTTCCAAAAGCGGGGGATTTAATAAAACCTGAATGGATTGAAACTCTATATGTGATTGACAGTGTTAATACTAAATTAAGCGATCAATCTTTTATGCAAAGAAGTTATTATTTTAAAATTGCTATTAGAGAATATCATGATGATCATAGAAATATTGATCCTAGCTTGGCAACTGAATCAACTAATACGGGTAATTATGTTGAAGAAAAATTTGATCAACCCGCTACATTAGATGTTGGGCCTTTGGTCGATAATGGGCCTATTGATAAGATCAATAACCCTGATTATGGAGATACTGATAAATTCTGGAAAGATATTGATACTAAAGATGATGTTCTTTATCGCCCACCTGAAGTACCAGATAGCGAAAAAAATATTTCAAATAGTAAGAAATATGGACAAACTCGTTTTGGTAAATGGTGATTATCTAAATATAAGTAAAGGGAAAATAACATGTTTACTACTTCAGAAGATTACAAAGCTATGATTGATTGCTCATATAAGATAGGCAACTCAACCGTTAATGAAAAAAGAACTAATTTAAGTGAAAGTTCTGAAAAGAAACCAAATAATATATTTGAATCAATTGGTGATTCAGAAAAACCTAAAGAGCCTATAAAAATAAAATATATTGATGCAGTAAAGGCTAAGTATTCATTAGGAAAAAACTAATGTTTAATAGATTAACTTTAACCGAAGCGTTAACCGTATTCGATAATGGGCATACTGTTGATTATGAGTTTGATACTAAAGAGTATATAAAATGCCTCATATATGCTATGAAAATTGGAACTAAGGCTTCGTATGAAGGTTCTAAGGGACAGCATGTTGGGCAAAATGTTTCACCTTCTGCCTTAACTACAATCGTTAATCAATTAATGCTATTTAATCCTTATTCAATAAAAGGCGGAGCTAATTATAGTAAATTAGTAAATAAACAAAATAAAAACAATATTCAATTATTGCCTAAGTTCCCAAATTTAGCTAAATATAAACCTGATTCAGCTAAATTAAAATATATTGAAAACAACCCATTTTTTTCAAAATATTTAAATGATTCAATAATGAAAAAATATATTGAAGACTATTATATTAGTTTTGATGAAGAGGAACATGTATATTTGCCTACTACTAAAGCTGAATCTAATATGTATATTAGATTTGTTAATTTTCTTAAAAAAGTTAAATTAGATAAATTATCAGATGAATTAAATGATTGGATACGAATAGTATCGGCTCCATATATTTCAGGAGATGATAGATATACAATAGCGCAAGCCATTGATTTTTTTGAAACAAATAATAAATCATTGTTTAATGCATATAGAGCTAATGAATCAGTAGGTGAAGAATATGGCCCACTTGGGGCTGAAAACTTTAATGAAATATTAATTGCAGATGATAAACTAAGCTTTGGCATTAATAAAATAGATAATTTAGTCCCAAGCAATTACAAAAATAATGTTAAAAATGATATATCACACAATAGTTCATTTGATTTAGGGAATGGGCTGATTTCTTTATTATATGTTGGGTATTTTACTATTGATAGAGTTAATGATGTTAATGCTGTAACATCTAGTAAAGGTGAAACTTCTAAAGCTAATGTTTTTTTTAAAATAGAACCAGATGAAAATGGCAAATATACTCAATACCCTGGGTCAATTAGATTAGTTATAAGTATTTCACATGGTAGTGAATTTAATGCTACTCCTAATCAAGTATTTGAAATAATGCTAGGATCTAATGATTATAAAGAATTATTTAATTTAAATGCTCATAGTAACAATGTATTAAGTGGGAAAACTTTTGGGCCTTCGGATAGTCATATATTTGGATTTCAATTTCCAATTGATTTAATTAAAAGAATGTCGCCCGCTGGGAATCTAGTAATTGAACCTAAGAATTTTAATATTACTGCTAAGAAAACAGCTAAACCAGTAGAAGAACCTATAAAAAAGCCAAATGCTTTTGAAGGTTTATTTGATTGGATAAAGGAATAGCGTGGTACCTTATTATTATCCTAGAGTAATTGAAAGAATCAATACTGCATTAATTGATGTATTTAATGATGTTCAAATTAATAGATTCAATGAAGATGGAACAATTTCTAAAATAATTGATGTTCCTATTATACCTCATTATAGTAAAAATTTTGCAGAATATATTATTAATACTAATAGAGTAAAAGAATCTAGATATCAAACTCCTATAATGGGATTAAGAATAACTGGATTAAATAGAGATGCAGCTAGAATAACTCAGCAAAAATATATCAGAAAAATATATAATGAAGCCAATGGGCAATACTTAAGAGATCGTAGACCCTCCCCTTGGAAAATAGGATTTACTTTAAGTATCTATACCGAAAATCTAGAAGATTTTTCTCAACTTATTGAAAATATAATAACCTATTTTGATCCAACATTAACTTTATCAATAAAAGAATTTGAAAAAGTTAATATTGAAAGAGATATAATAGTTACCTTAAATGATCCTAATTTAGAAATGAATGATGAAGTTGATAGAGAAGATCATCAAAGCTATTCAATTGATTTACCATTAACAGCTTCTTGTGTATTTTACCCGCCATTATCAACTGCTGCTGTAGTTAAATTTATTAGTACTAATGTTAATACTATTGAAGCAGGAAATTCAAATAATTTGTTATCTACTGTTTCATTGGGGCATGGATGGAGTGGTAATGTAAATACCGGATTTGCGCATACTGTTGGAAATAATACAGCATTAGGTCAATTGGTATCTTGCATTGTAGGAAATACTTATAGCATTTCAATATTGATTACTTCTTATACTTCTGGATCAATAATATGCTCAGTAGGAGGATTTACTTCTGATAATATTAGCAGTACTTATAATAAAACATTTATAGCTAGTGCAAATAATTCACTAAGAATACTTCCAAGTTTAGATTTTGATGGAACTGTTATTGTTTCATTAAGTGAGGGCATTAGAAAAATAAATTCAGTATCTACTATTCAAAATAATGGAACAGATATGAGTATAGGAGAATATAATACATTAATGCCTCGATTATTAACTGATGCCCCTCAAGCATATGCAACAGCCCAATCAGCTAAACAACAATCAGTAGATATTAGCAGTTTGGATGAGAGCGTAATAGTGAGCGATATAACTAGATTATATGAAGATTATGCTACAACAATTGTAAAATACGATAGCTCGGCTGTTATTCCCATCTATTTAGCTAAGAAAAATGAAACCATCGTATATGTAGAATTAATAGTTGGAGATAGTTTCAATAGTCCAAATACTACAATATCAATTGGCAGTGATGCAAATCCAGAATTAATAATGAAAGCATCTGAGAACAGCCCTTATTATTCCACCAAATATGCCATTTCGTTTGAATATATTTTACCAGCAGACACTCAAATAAACTTATATTATCATAGTTCTAATTCAACAAAAGGCGAGGCTCAATTGACATTAGCTTGGAAACAGGTTTAATCACCAATTATTTTTTGTTATATTTATTCAATGGAAAATGAGAATAACTTAAATCCAAAAAAATCTGAAGTATTTGTAATTGAAACCCCAGACGATTTTAGAAATCATTTTGCGACTTATTGCTTTTATCTTACTTATCTAAGTGAATGTAGTATTGAAGATGTTAGAGATGTTGAAATTGCATCTACTGTAATATACACTAGGCTATTAACCTCATATTTAAGATTTAACAAGTTAGATATTAATGAATTTAAAAAGCAATTGAATATTTCAGTAGTAGAATATATGTCAAGCCCTACTTATGAAGCTACATATAATACTTGGGTTGAAATGGATCATTTAATTAATATAGACAAATTATAATATTAAGAATAAGCAATTGTTTCAAAATTTTCTCTATTAATTAATGAATAGTCACTTTTGCCTCTGAATATGATTGGAGTATTTTGTTCCAATTCATCAGGTGATTGGGTTAATTTATTAACTATTTCTCTCATGGTTGGATCAGTTATCTTATCTAATCCACTTAATTCATTAGTTATTAATCTCTTTTTATAGATTGGTTCATCATCAATATTTCCATAATAATAAGGACTATTAGCATAATATAATACTGATAATATAGCAGTGACTAAATCATCATGTGCATCGCCCAAAGCAGCATATGAATTTCCTTTTTTACCAAAAGTGCATAGTTCAGTTATAGTATTAATATCACATATTTTAAGTAAGCCACGCTCAATATATACTTGTAAATAGATGCAAGCTTCCATTTTTCTATTGTGGGATAAGTTAAAACCTAATCCATGCTCATTCATATGAATTAAATTAGGATAGTTTTTATCATAATGCAATCCAGTTATAATAGCACCACCGGCTTGTTCCATCGTTTCAACTATAATACCAGCATCATAATAAATTTTAGCAAGATAATATATTTTTTCAATATAATTTTTTGGAATAATATCATTAGATTCATAAACAGCAACTTGTTCTATATCAGTATTTGATTTAACTAACCATACTTGGCTAACGCTATAATCTTGTTTAGTACCCATAGCGGGATCAACAGTTACAACATATTCATATCCCTTATCCTTATATTCCTGATAATTCATTGGATATTTAAATATTCGTAATCTGTCATCTTCCAATATAGCAATAGGTGAAGCTACTGGCAACTTCTTTAAGAATCCTGCATCAATTAATGTAGCAACAGATCCTTGGAATTCACATTCATATTCTTGTTTGAATCGAACAATACCTATTTTATCTATTTCTGTTTTCTTCCATTCTTCGGTTCTTCCAGGAACTTCATCCCAAGCTATTTCTATAGTCCTAAAATCTTTAGAATCCATAGGTAGGCCGCTTTTAGCTTTATTTTCCGCATCAGTCCACATTTTCCAGAAATGATTAAGACCACGAGGGGTTTGAAACCCTAGTATTCCACCATATACAACAGAATGAGCCCATTTATCATTTTCATTGTCATTTAATGAAAAATCATATACTCTTTCTACTCCGCTATCTATATTAGTTATTTTATCCCAAATTAAATCCTCTTGAACATTTTCCATAAATTTATTATATTCATTATTATTAATAATTAATGATTTTTTAATACCAAGCATTTTTTCTCTAGAAAAATGTTTTAGATCTCTATGAATTCCAATATGACTTATCTCTTTTATGCCTAATTGTTTAATAATATTGTTTGAATAAGGAATTACATCTGCATTACTGCCAATATGCTTAGTTGTTATACAATTTGATATTCTAGCTTGTTTTCTATTAAATCTAAATCCCACAATATTATAAAATTTTAAAGCGAATGAATTGTTCGCATCAATCTTATAATAATTTGAACTAACTTTAACTAATTTAGTAGGGGGGGTTATACCTTCACTCCACGAAGTTAATATTCCTAAATTAAGTAATAGCATTCTAACTTGAATAGTTAATTCTTTAGATGCAAATCCGATAGATATTCTTGCTTTAGTTTTATGTGCAGTGCCATCTCCATCAAATAATCCTTGTAACATTGCTATTATATTATCTCTAGACATTTCTAATAATTTGCTAGGTATTATTTTATTTTTTGCTTTTAGATTAATATTAAATCCTAGATATTCTAATATGGTTACTAAAGATTTAGAATATATTACATAGTGAAATTTATCAACTTTACGATATCTAAGTGATAACGTATTCAAACAATCGCTAACATCATCTCCACAAGATATTACTGTTGAATAGCTTGCATAAGGCCTCATTCCTTTTCTGCTATATCCTTCTGCAATATACAATCCTAAGAAATATGCAAAATCTTTAGAAATATGATTCATATTAAATAAATTGCTACCTGTTAAATTAAGCTCACTTTGGCTAATATTATCATTATTGCCCCAAATATTCATTCCATATTTTATTGATATATAATCCCCAACTTCTAATTCTTTAGCTCTAAATATTCCATATACTCCATTTTTACATGCATAATATTTATGTTCTAATGAACTTTCAATGAATGAATGAGCTGAACTTATTTGTTTAGTTTCTTTTTCACCATCATTATGCATCACAATACCTGTATTAAGATCTTTATTAAACCCTTGCACCTTATATTCAGGCACATAATATCCATATCCATCTGGTCTATTATCATCAATAAAATTACTTATTTGTTTTAATCCATTATTAGTAAATATCCAAGTATTTTTTACAACACATGATGTAATAATAACTTTAGCAGTTGTCATTGACGAAACAGTTGGTATAACTGACGAAATAAATTCATTAGCAATATATGGTTCAACGAAAGCAAATTCATCCAAATATAAAAAATTATTGGTAAATCCACGACCAGAATCTTCTTTTGTAGCTGAACATTCCATTCTAGATCCATTAGCAAATTCAATACTGCCCTGATTCCATTTTAATACTGGAACTTGCAGCCATAATGGAAGCTCAATTATCATAGCCTTAATTCTTCTTAATTGCTCAGAAGACATTGATTTTTTATGAGCTAAAATAAGAGCGCTTTTGTTTGGATTGAATAATACATACCATACCATATATGCAGCTACCGTAATTGACTTACCACTCTGTCTAGGGAATTTAGCAATTAGATATGAATTTTCGTGAATTGCTTTAATAAATTTTAATGAATATTCTCTAGGTTGAAAATTAATTAAACCCAAATCTCCATCTACAATTTTTATATAATGTAAAATAAAGTAAATAGGATCTCGTACAATTTTACGGATCTCTTCTATTTGCCAATCTTCATATTCAGTTTCACCATCGTCTATTCCACGTAGACGAGGATTATTTAGATACATAATTATTATTTAGTTGAATTTACATTCATATTCTTTTTTAAATCTATTAATTCCTATCTTATTAATAGTTTTAGCTTTCCAACTATCATCTCTACCAGGAACATCGTTCCAATTTATACTTAATAGTTTAAATTTTCTATTAGAAACTTTATATCTATTATTACATAATTTCCAAAAATCATTAAATTTATTGGGAGTGGAATTTATGATAACTTTTGCATTATGATTATAAGGTAAATATTCTGATAAAAATGTTTCACAATCAAAATTATCCCAATAAGCAAATTCATTTAAATAAAATATGTTAGGACTTAATCCCCTTAATGAAGTTAGATTTGCCGCAGTGACGATAGAAATAGATCCATTAGATAATTTAATGCTTTGCTCATTCCAAGTTAAAATGGGCGATTGCAACCATAATGGTAATTTCGATATCATGCTTTTAATTCTTCTTAGCTGTTCTTTTACTAATATTTTTTTAGAATCTATCAATACTATATTACTATTATAATGAAACATTAAATACCATATTAAATAAGCATCACATATAAGTGATTTACCACTTTGTCTGGGGAATTTTAATATAGTGCTTAAATTATTATGAATATGGTTTATTGCATCTAAAATATATTCTCTAGGCTGAATATTAATTAATCCCATATCACAATCTTCTATTTTAATATAATTTAATATAAAGTATGCAGGGGATTCTATACATTTTATTAATTCACCAATTTGCCATGAATCTAGTTTAACGTCATCTTTGTTGCCTCTAAGCAAAGGATTATTCAAATACATATCCAATATTTAGTCAAAAGATATTATATTAAATTCCTAATCCGCTTCTAACTGAATTTGTTTTTGTTGTATTTAACTCTTTTAATTTATCTTTAAATGAATATCCATACTTTTGGGTAAACAATTCTTCAATTTTAGCATATCTTTGAGCATATGGAATTTTCTTTAGGATAGATTCATTTTCTTTCATAATATCAGTCCATTTGTTTTTTAAGTCAACATATTGACTATCTATTCTAAAAGGTATTCCAGCAAAAGGTTTTTTGTCAGTAGATGTTCCTTTAGTAACTGGAGTATTCAAAGCATGCCCCCCATTTTTATTATTTCTAGCGGCCATTTGACTATTATAATATTCAAATTCTTCAATTAATGACTTATATAGCTGATCATTATTTGGAATACTCTCAAGATATGGTATTACTGTATTATTCAATTCATACCATATTACTCTAAGTTTATCACCATCATAATGATCTTTAACATATTCTAATAGCTTTTTAGTATTTGATTTATTTTCTGTTTCATTATTTTGATTACTTTGCTCTTTAGGTAATTGTTTAAAACCATTAGCAACTGCTTTGATAAATGCTACATCAGATCCTTCATCAGATGAATTATCAATTACATCTAAGTAATCATTATTAATATCTGGAGAAGGGTTAGTGTCTAATTCTGGATCAGCCGGATTATATCCACTGATTTCTTTAGCTTTCCCAAATCCTAATGAATTATAAAAATAATCAGAAGTATGATTTAACATTTTAATAGTAGATTGATAAGGTCTTTTAATTTTTAATTTATCAGATGCTTTTAATAATTGCTTAGAAGTAACAACGGTTTCGCCATCATTACTAACAAATTTATCTAAGAATATTTCTAATTCAGAATATTCCTCCGAAGTCCCAACTCTATTTGAATTATCTTCTGGGCTGAAATCTGGATTAAATCCAAACACTATATAAAAGCTTTTATCAGATAATACTTGAGGTTCGCTTAATACTGCTTCTAATAAAGCCTTATCAATTTCTTTACCTATCTTTTTAAGAATATTTTCTATTGGTTCAAATGTTGATTCATAGCTAGCACTTAACCCAATTAATTGTAAAGTTTTTTCTTTATTTAATACCTTATAAGTATCTTCAATTGATATATCACTATCCTCATTATCTGTATCGAATTCATTTATTGCATTAGATATTTCACTTAATCTTTGTTGGGCTTCTTTACTATTATCAAATGAACTATCTATAAATTCTCTTGAAGTATTTACAACATAAAATGGTTTGATGTTATATGGTTTCCAATCAATTGTAGTTGGATCACCTACTATTGAAAATAACTTAGTAGAATATTTTTGAACACTATAATTTTCTGCACCATATTCTTCGATTGAATTTAATCTATTCTTTGCAGATTCTTCATCTTTCCATCCACTATCTATTGATTTTTCTTCTATATTAATTACATAATATTTGTATTGTTCATTTGGATCATAATCTTCAGATTCAGCATCTTGAATTGCAGCCAATTCATCAGGTAAATATTTTTTATTAATATCTAATTCATTTAGATCTTCATTAGAAATTAAGCTATTAATTATATCATCAATAGTTTCTTCTTTTTCTGGCTCGGCTTCTGGAGTATCTTCATTAGACAGAGGCTCACTTGGGGCTTGAGTTTTTTCAATTTCAGTATTTGGATTAGATTCATCCGAAGTATTAGCAGGAGATTCTAAAATTTTCTCATAATCTTTAGTTACAAATCCTAAAAATTTTGAAGCAATTCCATCCGGCTTATTTTCGCTACCATCAATATATTCAAAGATTTTTTTAAAATCAATAATTTCTTTACGTTTAGATAATGTATCATCTACCCAATTAGCTTTTATATATACCTCAGTTTTACCTCTAGCCATCTCAATTGGAGCAATAGAGTTACTTAAATTAGCAGTAATAGATGGGTCTACTTCTTTCCAAGCTAGGTGCTCAAAATCAACTTCTAGCAATGATTTTTTATTCATGTGAATACCCTTAATAAATATTTATTAAATATTAACTATGGCGATAATATTTAAGCCTGGATTCTTTTATTACATTAAAGCTGAGTTACCAATTACCGGCAAACTGATTGCTATTGCTAAAGTAACTAAGCGAGATGAATGGAATGCTTATTGCGATAGATATAAACGATTTTTTAAATCAATTATATTAATGGAATATAATTCTATTAAGCCAATTAATGAAAGAATTCGTCAGGTAAGTAAATTAACTAATAACAATTTTAGAAAAATCATTAGAATTCCTAGAATTAAAAAAGATAAGAAAAAGCCAATCAAAGGCAATTTATTAGTTAAGATAGATGGAGATACTGCATATATTCAAGTTAGCCATTTCAAAAAAAGAAAAATAATTAAAATTGATTTAGAAGATTTGCAACCATTGCTAGATGTTACTAAAAAAAGTTTTTATTTTATTGGCAGATATAATAAGCAATCTAAAACAGTAAATTATATATTAAGTAAAAAGAAATATAGACCTAATTCATTATATTCATATATATTAAAACAAAAAATATTTACAAAAGTAATACATAAAGATGGAGATATATTTAATTATAAGAAAGATAATTTAATAGTAACTACTCAAAAATCAGTGATAGCAATTGCTCCAAATAATTACTCAGAAGTATTTGTTGAAAAAAAGATTAATGAATTAGTTGGAGTAATAAAATCTGATAGAATTAGTTATAATTATATTGCTGAGATTCATGTGCATGGAGTTTTAATTAAATTAGGTAGATTTATTAATGCAATAGATGCAGCAATGGCTTATGATATTGCTAGAATGTATTATTATGGTAGAGATAAAACTGCTAATTATCCAGCCAACTACTATTTCATTTTAAAACAAGACCTTGTTCTAAAATGGTACATTAATTTAAAAAAACGTAAATATCAGAATGAATCTAATTTGGCACGAGAATTGATGAGTAATATGTTGGCAGAAAGCCAGAAAGAAAAGGACACACATGGAAACGAGAATTAACGAGCTATTTAATTGGTGGGACTCATATATTTCAACAGAGGCATCTTCAATTAATAAAAATGAAATAATTGATGGAGAATCAATTAAATTAGATTTATTAGGTGCTAAAAAAGAGAATATATCCGTAGATGTTAGTGGGCAAATAATAACAGTAAAATCTACTAAGAAAAATATATATGGGCAAAATACTAAATTTGAAAGAACATATCAACTAGACGAAAAATATGATACTAAATCCCTTAAAGCCAAATATGAAGATGGAATATTAACTATTTCAGCCGATGTAAAAGAATCGCGAAAACCTAGAAAAATAGAAATAGATTAAATTTTAAAAGGCCCAATTAATGGGCCTTTTTGTTATACTATATTATTCTGTTTAACTTTGCCATCACCTTTAATATTAAATATTTCATTAGTTAATCCAACTAAATGTTTACATAAAGCTGGGATATAATTTGGATTTGTTTGATCTGATGGTAATGTATAATTAATTGGATATCCATCTTTAGTTCCTCGTCTAGTTACTGCACCGGCCAATGATTTATTTCTCATATTAGCAAAAGCCAAGTAATAGATAAATGACTTGCAATCGCATCTAACTTCACATGGAAGATCTACACTCCATTCTTGAGTTAATCTTTGTCTTCTTAATTGAATCCATTGTGAATAATAGTCATGTTTGGTTGGATCTTCAGATGTACACATTGAAGTAATAGATGCTTGTAAATATTTTAAGTCTGGGTGCAATGAATTAGCTTTAATTGAATTAAAAGTTACTGCTACATTAGTTGAAGTACCTCTACTAGGAAATACTTTAAAGAAATTATTATATAATGTTCTTAAATGTTTTTCTTTTTTCCAATCATAGCTTACTTGAGGTTCTTCCTTTTTTTCAGAAGCAGGTAAAGTTTTACTAGATGGCAAAGTTGGTGCAATTGGTTTAGGTTGTTTAGCTGGAACAGGCTCTTCAATTGGAGAGGAAGGTACTTTAGGGGCGTTTAGAGGGGAAGTAATTGGTTGTTCGGTTGGTTCTTCAATAGGTTGTTCCGGCTCGTTTAAATCGTCCAGAGACGGGGGCTCTTCATTATTTGTTACATTAAATTCAGGCGGAATTTCAGCATCAGGCTCATTTAAATCATCTAGATTCTTATCATCATCATCATTTGGATTTTTTCTATTGGTTGCTTCTAGCATAATATTACGTCTAAAAGCAGATTCTAATAATGCATTAACTTCTTCAATAGTTTCTGCACCTAAATCATTGCAAACTTCTTGTAAATCTTCTTCACTGAAAGTATGATCAATATTTGTTGGCTTATTTTCTTCAAAAAATTTCCATTTTGTTTCATAAAATTTAGGCCAATCTCCATCAGCAATAACAATATTATATTTTTTGCATAATTCACTTAATTCAGGTGAAGCAAAATATGCAAAAATAGAATAATCTTTTAGTTTAATCATTTTTTTAATATATAAATTATTAGCATTACCTTTTCCGTAATACTTATTAGCTTCATCTAATTTAGAAACTTCAGATTCAGGTATTGAATATAATTCACCAATAACTGTTCCAGACTCTTCAGTTATAGCTGGATCACCATATGGAGATTGATATAATTTATATGGTAATTTAATTTTTTTACCAGATAAACTTTCTAAAGGTTTATATAAAAAAAACAATACATTGTTCATATGTATTATTTAGATATAAATTTTATTACCACTTCTTAGCAAATGCGGTGACAATAGTATTAATCATCTGAAAATTACCTGAAATAAATATCAAAATTATTATGACTAATATAACAGCGGTATCTATTTTTGTGAACTTTTTAAAAAGTGAAGAAGTGCTATTATTGTTACTATTATTATCTATATTTTTTGATAATAATTCCATCATTTTGTTATTAGTTTCTTTATTAGAAGCTTCAACTCCTCTTAAACGATATTCATGATCACTAATTTTATCTTTAATACTATCAAAATTCTTAGCACTATTCTCTACATACTCATTAATCTTTTTTTCTAAAGTATTATAATTATTATCCATCATATCTACTAATCTATTATAATTAATATCAGTGCGCTCTTCTAATTTAGTATAACTAGCATCAAATTTGCCTTCTAATCTTTTCATCCACTCTATTAGCATGTCTTCCTGGATATTGCTATTATTTGGTGCCATATTTTATATTTATAAAGTAGAGCTAATAATTAAAAAAATTAATTATTCAGATTAACTTATTTTCCCATCTTGTATCCAACGAGAGATCGCACCAAAAAATCCTAAGATATCTATTGATCCAAATAACATAATAATAGTTCGTAATTGGCTATTTTCCCAAGCTGAAGTCCAAATAGATATTACTATGAATATTAAAAAGATTATTCCAGTTATTAATGCTATTTTTGGATTATTCATAGCAACTATTTATTATCCAAGCACTTTTTTCTTGAACATTTCAAATGGAATTTTAAACATAGTCGGAATATCTATTTTAGCAATTCCACTTTCTAATAACCATTTATAATAACTTTTATTAGCAAAAAAATATTTAATTGCATCTCCAGTGTCATTATATTGAAACTTAACACCGCCATCTGATTGTATTTCCATAGGAATCCCTCCAAATACAGATGGATCAATTGTTTTAAACATTAATTTAACTAAGAAAGCGGGAGGTGTAATGAATTTGAAATTACTCATTTTAGCTACGATATTTTTAGAAGCCATGCCCCATATTGGTTTATGCTCAGAATCTATTAATTCTTGCATACCTCTCATAGCTGAAATTGGAGATCCCGCAACTCCAGTTAATTTAATTGGGCCACTTCTTTGTGGTCTAGTTGCAACGAATCCTTTATTCTTATCGCCATAAAATTCCCATAGTTTAGCTCTATCGAAAAACTTAGATTCAGTCCAAGATGAACCAGTTGATCTTTCATAAGATGTTTTAAAGATCTCAAACACCTTATTAAGTTCATTTTGATCTAAATCGTTTACTGTAAATCGCTCTTCGTATAAAAAACCATTATATTCAATTAAAGCGCTCATATTTATTATTTATAAATTAGCAATATAATCTCTAATTAATTGGATACTCTTTTCAAACCCTGGATGCAATGGTCGTGGGAATTTCCCAAATGGATTAATCCAAATAAAATCATCATTTTCCCAATTTAAAATAGGAGTAAACTCATGATCTACAATAGCCAAATAGGTAGTATATTTAAAGGAATTCTCTTTATATTCACATATTTTATCTAACTCATATTTTTCATCATATTGAAGTTCCTCTGAGACTTCGCGTCTAAGAGCCTCTTCAAGCTCTTCTCCATCTTCTACCTTCCCACCAACGCTACTCCAGCAATGAGGCTTTCTAACCCGCTGTGAGCGGTAAACAAGGCATATTTTACCACTATCCTTAGCATAGAAAATACACCCAACTGCATTTAATCCATAATTTAATAATTCTTCATAAATTGCATTATTATATAATAGCTTATACCGATTCATTAAACTCCTTAATATATTTACTTTGAAGTTTAAATTCTTGTTTCAGCGACGAGCACTGCTCCGTTAAGAACTGTAATCTCTCATCTCCGCAAGCGTAACTTTGCGTGGAACTCACGCTAGACTCACCTCTTGCGAGGCTTGTAATATATTTGCCCGAAGGTGAATGTTTATCCATCAGCCAGAGCGCATAGTATTGTAGATTTTTAGCAGCGTTAACATCACGATCATGATGCACACCACAATTGCTACAAGTCCATTCTCTATCTGATAGTTTCAATTCATTATGTTTATGCCCGCAAACACTACAATACCTAGAAGAAGCATAGAAGGTAGGAGCCATTATTAAATGGATTCTTGCCCATGCACACTTGTATTTCAAAGTATCTCTAATTTTACCAAAAGAAGAATCTAAAATAGAACTTGCTAATTTATGATTCTTGGACATATTTTTTGGCTTTAATGTTTCAATAACAATGGCCTTTGGTTTGGCTTTTACCAAAGAACTTGTCAATTTATGCACAGTATCATTGCGGATATCCGCAACTCTTTTGTGAACTCTTGACAACCTTGTTATAGCTTTCTTTCTGTTGTTACTTCCTTTTATTCTTCTTGATACCATTCGCTGATATCGTTGAAGCTTCTTTAGATGCGATTTATATGCTTTCGGATTCTTGAAAGTATTACCTTCACTAGTAATCGCCAATTCTTTGATCCCTAAATCTACTCCTAATATATCATTAATTGAAATATCTTCAAGTTGTGATAATTCTGGGGTTTCAATATCTTCTTTAATAAAAAATGAAACAAACCATCTATCTGCTTGGCGGGATACAGTTGCTTGACTTAATTTTATCTTCCCTTCATGTATTGGATAATTCTTCTCCTTTAATCTAATCTTGCCTAATATTGGTAATTGAGCATAATTAGATGCAATAAAAGTTTGACCGCATAATCTAAATGAATCTCTTTGGCCCCGCTTCTTGAATTTTGGATAACCTGATTTTTTAGCAAAGAATCGTTTAAATGCTTGTTCTAAGTCTCTTAATGATTCTTGCCCACAGCATTTAGACACTTGGCTTATCCAAGTTTTTTCTTTTTTTAATAATATTAAATCTTTATACCAATCTATGGCAGTACCTAATTTAATTTTATATTTATTTGCATTTTGAGATATTTTGAATTCTTTGTAATTATTGCTTATTATGGCTAATCTATTATTATATGCAAAGCGAGCAACTCCTGCACTATTATAACAAAGAGCTGTTTGAGTATTATTGAGTTTTAATTCAAGCACATATCCACGCCATTTTATCACTAATATTATTTATCTATTTTATACACTTAAAAAATACTCCTTAATATATGCAACTTCTCCAGAAAACATATTAATAATATCTTCAACTGATAAATTTTCTTTATAGTAATATTCTTCACATACTTGGCATAATGCATCAATAGCTGTTTCAAATATTTCTATTTCTCCATATGATATATATTCGTTTATATCATCTGCTTCAAATTTAATTGAATTATTTTTAGTTTGGTAAACTGTTAAATTATCTAAATTAACTAGTGAAAATAATAATGTTATTGCAATTCCTTTAATATTTTGAGAAATTTGTGACATATTGTTAATCTTATCAATTGTTTTCTTAACATTCATATGAAATATTTATTGATTAGGTTCTTCAACTTTAGCTTCACTATAAGGAAGTGTTTTAAGTATTTTTAATATATCTGGATTATAGCAAATTAAATCAGTAACTCCATTACCAACATATACCATAAATCCATCAATCTGATGAACTCTTAATCTAGATAATAATATATCTTCATGCCCATGATAACAATCATACCATATAGATTGAATTAATTCTAATAAGGTATCATTACTTTCTATAAGTGATTCTCTCATTAATCTTTTAGCTCTAATTGGATCTTCATCCCAATTACTAAGAACCTCTAATTCATCAGGAAGAGCTCTAGTTAGGGCATTAAGCAAACCAATTGGATACTTTGTTTTTGAACCTTTTATATTTGTTCGTCTGGTTAATCTAACTTCATTTAAAAATCCATCTGGATAGGCGTAGCTAATTGCTTTATCTCTGCTTAAACTTAGATAAAATCCTGGCCCTAATTGGGCATTACTATTTTCAGTTAGGGCATATCTATCTTCAAATTTATTAAACTTTACTTTACTGCCATGATACCAAATCTGAGGAATTGCTACAGATTCGTATAAACATCCATTATACTCTAATTTCATACTAAGTATTTAGATATAATTAAAATATGAGTGATATAACGGGCTACGGAATTAAATTAAATAAAGAATATAGGCCATATTCAAAACTATCATTTAATGAATTCAACAAATCAAATAGTAGCCTTTCTAAGAAAGATATTGAAGAATCTTATGAGAAAACAATACATAAGGTTATAAAATATATTATTGCAATCGGTGCCGAAGAATTACAATCTCAATTAAAAAAATACTCTGAATATGACCCTATTGTAATAAATAGAGAATCAATATCTGAAAAAGAATATGCTGAGTCTGGTAGTATGATGGGATTTGAAGTTAGATTATATGCGGATACTGAAATATTAGATAAAATGGTCGAAGCTGCTAAAAAAATAAAGCAGGATGAAAATATATATACTGAACCTATTAATGGTAAAATTAAAGAAAGTAAATTTAAAGATACATTAGATACTATTATTAAAGTATCGGCTAGGAGAAATAATAATGCGTGAAACAATAACTTCTCATCAATTAGCTAAAGCATTACTTGAAGATGAAGACTTGCCTATTCTTATGATTGTAAATGGCCACACATATAGTTCAGAAGCCCATAAGTATTCACATGGAGAAATTAAATTAGGAATAAGCACTATAATATATGCTAGTGGATATTCTAAACATATTGTTATAGGACATATGTTAGAAACTGAGGATAATATTATGGATATTCGAAGTATCAATAAAGATGTCTAGGCAAATATTAGAAACTTGTTATTTCTGTCCATTTTGTAAAAAGAAAAGTGGAACTTTAATTAATGGTAATTGTCCAGACTGTGGAAATCATTATGTAAATCATGAATTAATTCTTTCAAACGATTCAATAATAGTAGTTATTGCAATATTACTATTTTTAATATTAATATGGCGCTATATATGAATGAATTATTTGCTTTAGTTATATTGGGATGTATCGAAATATTAGTATTGTTATTACATAATTTTATTGAAAATCATCCTACTTTATATAATACATTAAGATATTATGGGAAATTTACTAACTGCTGTGATATGGTTGGATATGATAAAAAATTATCAAAATTTTCATATGATACTTATATTTGCAAAAAATGTAATAGAAAATATATTGAAGTTGATGGGAGAAAGCTAGTAAAATTTAAAGCATTAACTATAAAACAAACTTATAAAGAAATTACTTATACTATGCATAGAACTAAAGTTAAGCGTATTATTAATCCAATTCTACGCAAAATACAATTTTTTACAAATAAGCCTTATGTAATTGCTTCGGTAACTGATCATGGCTATTTTTTGTATTATAAAATAATGCGAGTCTTATATATAAAAATATAAAATAATCACATTTTCATTTGCTCTACTATTTCTGGTGAAAAATGCGATCTAATGACATTTGAAATTTTATGCTCAATAGCAGAAATCTTTTCATAGCTAACATTAAAATATTCATGACATTCAGCTAATGTTTTATATCCACATGAATGACTAATAAAAATCTTTTGTTCAGTTTTATCAAAATTGCATAATATCGAATCTATCTTATTTTTTATTGAAATAGCATCCAAGCCGTCTTCAGCTTCAGTGGATGAATAAGTTTCTTGTTCAATTGTGTCAAATATATCTAATTCTTCACCGTCTAAATTAATAACTTTATTAACATATTGAGTTTTTTCATTTGGCAATCCTTTTTTATAATTTCTAATTGAAGCATTTACTCTAGCTGCGGGCATCCTAATTACGCCATTATAACTAATATTCAAAAATATTAACAGGCTTTTTTTAATATGCCAAACAATATACGTTAAAAATGTATTAGTTTTATCATCTTTAAATTCTTCAATTCCCTCACTAGCACCAATAATACCTTCATTAAAAATTTCATTAATATCTATTAATGTTTTAGTATAATAATATCTAGCACATGCAAATATGAATTTGTAAATAGAAGCTAATGCTAAATTCTTATATGAAATATCATGAGTTTCATGATATTTTTTAACCAAAGCTTTTTGCTCATCTGAGCTTAATGAAATAGCTTTCTTTAAAATCAATTCCATGTTTGGATTTAATTGAACATACATTATTTTTTGCTCTTTTTAGTTGGCATTTTTCTAAAAGACCATTTATCGTATCCCTTAGATTCTGCTATAACTTTATCACTTCCAACTGGCATTGGAGGAGTTTTAGTATTCGCAAGAATGCCTCCAAGATACATTTCAATCTCTTGAAAAGCAATATAAGGTTTAATTATTCTATGAAAATTAAAATCTTTAAGTATAGGATTTTTGATTAATATACTAAGAATTCCTTCTTTTAATAATACATTTGAAATATTACTTATAGGCATTCCAAATATTTTTTCTTCACTAACTTGGGATAATCCTTCGCCCTTAAAAATCCTTTCACTTATTCCACAATCATAATAATAATAATTATCCCCAGACATAATTACAAAAATAGGGCAATCTAAAGCCCTAAAGATATTATGATTAATTACTGGAGCAAAGCTAGGGGCTTTTCTCCAAGGAATGTCTTCAATTATGTTACAATAATCTTTATAAACATTTTTCTTTTCAGCATACCTATCTTTAAGTATATTATAATCTTTTTCAAGATGAGGATATAAAATACCATCAATAGTGATAAGACATTGATACAATACTCCGCAAAATCCAATTACAGCATTGCAATTAGTATTGATTTTATATTTGTCAAATAGATCACTACCTAGTTCATAAGATTGAACTCTTGAATATATTGGATAATCTTCAGAGTTTCCAGTAAAAGACATTCCAATATCATAATAATCTTTAATTTTTTCTCCAAGTATTCTCATTTCACACCTTTGTTTGAAAATTTCTCATGAATACTTTACGAATTAATGGACGATGATGATTTGATTTATATAATTCAATCCAGGAATGCCCGCAATCGCACCTACAATAAATTACATGAGATGGGCCTTCACATTTAGCCGAAATCGTGAAACTAGTTGAAGAACTAGCTCCTTCTTTTTCTAGCGCAATAGATGAATATTCAATTGCTCCACATTTAGGACAAGCAAATTGTTCTTCTAAGGCTACATCATTTTCATCTAATTCAAGTTGGTTAACTTTATTTAATTGCATTTTCCACTTTCATTATGAAGGGGCACCAATCTGGAACACTTGATTCTTTTTTGGCATTATATGGACGACATCCAGTAGTTGAATAACAATCTTTTTTAAATTTGCAGCCGATTTTAATATCATCATCACAAAAATCATCATATGGATCAGGATCAGATTCAATTGTATGAGCTGGGCATTCAATACAAGTAGAAATGCTTAAATCCCCTACATTAGCTATATTACTCATATTGGCTCCTTATTTATGGGCTGTCTAAAAATTATACAATTATACAGACTAGGTGTCAATTATTTTACCAGGAATTTTTACATCCTCGAACCATTCAGACAATAAAAAAGCTACAGCGGCTGATTTATGTTCATGCTTAGGTTCCCAACTACTCTGAATTGCCATCAAATGCTTTAAAGCAGTTTGTCCATCAATTCCTTCTTTTTCGATAAAATCAGTATCTCCAGATAATCCTTCAAAGAACCAAATACTTTGAATTTTATTCCATTTACTCTGACCTTCTTTAAATTCATTTGGAATATCTTCCCACTTAGGTAATAATTTTTCCATATCACCTCCAAAGACCATCTCAACTTTGCTAATTTCTTTAGGTAAATATTTCATGATTATCTCCTTTATTAAATAAAATGCCTCTTCCTAGTTTTATAGAAAGAGGCATAATATTTACAATTTAGCTAATTACTTAGAGACAGTTGGCTTAACACTATCTTTTTCAATAGATATACTATTGATAAAGAAATCTTCAGTGCAAAAAGTTGCACGAGCCTGTTGATAGTTAATTTTTAAGATGAAACCACTATCAATAGCCTTGTTGATTAATACTGCTTGCGAATCAGAAGTAACCACGAATTCATGGTCTTCTGTAGACATAGATCCCACACCATTCCGCATGATTCCCAAAGACGCATCTAATAATGTGTAATTAGGGCAAAGGATAGGATTCACTTTAATCAGTTTTTTAGGCTGTGCAATGGTATTATTATCAGTAGATGAATATCCAAAACATCCACCGAGCATGCAAAGCATGGTTAATCCGATTGCTAATCCAAGTTTCTTCATTGTTCTTCTTTCTGATTGAGTGGAAAATTATTCTTCGTCGTCATCATCTAGATCATGAACAATCTGATTTAATCTATCAATTGTTCCAAATGGTGTATCATGATTATCATCATCATCAAATGCTCTAGACATTGGTCTAATTCCAGTTACATCTAAACCAATATCTAAAGGTAATTTGGCAATATCACCTAAAGCACTAAACAACCCCATTTTAAGCTCCTTTTATTCAATTATATCGCTAGCTAAATCAATGCATGCTTCAGTTATGCATACACAGCTATATTTTTCTCGTCCAGGTATTCTATCAATTTGCTTTACAATATAGGCTTGCCCATATGCCAATGATTCATCAATAGGTGCTCCTACAATAATACCACGATATCCTTCTTTTTTATCATCTATTCGCTTGATAATAATTTCAGTTCCTTCTGGATAGTATCGCACATATTCTCCTTTATTTTTGAGTGAATATTTTTCACACTAAATAAAATATCTTGCTTAATGTGATGAAATCACCTAATTCTACGTTAAATAATTTATTCATCCTCAACAAATTTTCCATTAATCATTTTATAAAACGTATTGGCTTTAATGCGCTTTCCATCAATTTTCAAGGTGCTGCAATTAATGATTTCCCCATTAATCCATTCAGATAAAGTCAAAAAATCACCTAAAGCTCCTTTGGCTTTGCTATCAGGTCCAAATGCAACTGCTAAAGATTGCTCTCCACTAACAATTGCTTGACTGCTAGTGCCTACTGTGGATGCTAAAGATTGTTTTCCACTATTTGAGGCTAATGAACGATATCCACTATTTGAGGCTGATGACCAATTTCCACTATTTGAGGCTAATGAACGATATCCACTATTTGAGGCTGATGACCAATTTCCACTATTTGAGGCTGATGAACGATTTCCACTATTTGAGGCTGATGAACAATCTCCACTATTTGAAGCTGATGAACAATCTCCACTATTTGAAGCTGATGAACAATCTCCACTATTTGAGGCTGATGAACGATTTCCACTATTTGAGGCTGATGAACAATCTCCACTATTGCTGGCTAATGAACAATCTCCACTATTTGAAGCTGATGAACAATCTCCACTATTTGAGGCTACTGAACAATCCTTAGTTTGATGCTCTTTAGACTTAGCATATTCAGCGCATAATTGGGTATATTCAATAATATCAATTTCTTTAATAATAGTTATTTTTGTACCGGCCTGTTTAGAGTCCTTAGATTCACCATTAACAATTCCATCAAGTTCTACTTCACAGAATCTAGATTCTCCTGGATTATAGTAAGAAAATACATCTAGTGGGTTTGTGCAAGCATGAAAGCCCTCTTGACATAGCTCTGCATGATCTGTTACATAGGTCTTACCTATTTCGTATTGAAAATCTCTGCACTGCAAATTCTTATCAAATCCCTTAAAACATTTCATTTTCTAGCACTCTCTTTCCATTTTATGGGTGTGATTATTCAGATCTAACTGGAGACTCATTAATTTTTATTTTTGGGTAAATATATCTCGGCTTAATTTTATGATTTTGACCAGCATACCAAAGTCATCTAATTCACCTACATATACTAAATTATCATTTTGAATAATTTTTAATTCGGCTGAATGTTTATAGCCATAACGATATATAGATAATTGTATATTTCTTTGATGAAGTAATTCTAAATATTGAGTTTCCTCCAATGATAATGTCCAATAAAATCCATTATCATTGCAATAAATGTCACATTTAATATCTTCTAATAATTTCAATAATGTTGCAATATCTTCATCTGTGAAATTATCAGCTACATAAAATAATCCATTTAAATAGGTAAATGATTTCATCTTAAGAATAGCTTTCTATATGTTTTTTATAGCAAGAAGGAATTTCGCCACTTTCAACCCTTAATGTAATTAATTTAAGATAGTTTGTAAACTCATTTGAATGATATTTGATTATACTTAATGCAACTAATATTGAATAACTAATTTGAGCATTAAAATTTGCTTCACTAAATTCTTTAATAAAATTATCCAAATGTTTTAGGTCATCTCTATTACCTAATACTTCTTTATATATTAGTTGCATGGCTTCAAATTCACCTGCACTATTATTTA
This sequence comes from Candidatus Omnitrophota bacterium, assembly GCA_023229385.1. Taxonomy (GTDB): domain Bacteria; phylum Omnitrophota; class Gorgyraeia; order Gygaellales; family Profunditerraquicolaceae; genus UBA6249. The sequence goes on from JALNZI010000001.1 coordinate 136,459, forward strand.
ATTCTTGTAATTTATTAATTATTTCAAGCATATTGGATCTATTAGTTATTAGGTTCTAGCTGCAATAGTTGTAGCTAATACAATGGTATCTGCAAAAATAATCATACATATATTATCATAGTCAATAGAATGATCTTTTTTATATTCAATTATTGTTATTTTAATGAATTCTGCATTAATACAAATTAATAGAATCCAAAATATTAGCAGAATCATATTTTCGCCTTAGCCTTAAAGTAGCAAAAAAGTAAGCTACAATCTACAAAAACTATTGGAAATAATGCATACATTAAATACCAGCCTCTAATACATTTATCAATTATTATTTTCTTAATATAATCAAAATTTAAATAAACAACATATAATGCACAGATTATTAAAATTATTTTACTCATTTTATTATTTTCATCTAATTATTAGTTTTTGGCCTAATTCATACATTGGCATTTTTCCATCCCATTTGGACAATATTAACAACTTAACCGAATGCAAGATGCCTTCATATTTTGGATTATATCCCATATCAAGATAAGCCGCATGTAGTTTTGTTGCAATTTTACTATCATCCCAATCATGAATTAATGCTTGCCCAATATAGTCTTGCATACTCATTATAAGATTATGCTCTTTACAAAACTTCAATGAATCAACTAATGGATAGCCACTTTCATCTTCCATTTCAAAAATACCATATACTAATCCATTAAATATTCTAAGACTCATAATATTTTTCGCTCCTTAAACCAAGTTCAATTTTTCTATTATTAATCCAATTCTGCTTAACAGTATTTAAATACTCTTTATATTCATTTTCAAGTACGTCATATATTTTACTATCAATATATTCAGAAATTTTCAATAAAAATTCTTCAGGTATCTTAAATTCTACCCGAAAGCGATCAATGTGATTTCCGAATGAATCCATATCATCATATACACGCATATTAGCAACTAAAGCATAATAATCATCATTATAATAAATGAGACAGGTGGGAGTTATTTTATCAAATCTATACCAATTTATTTCATCTTCGATATTGTCAGTTACAATTAGACTTAATTTAATATATCGAATTATTGATTCTTTAGTAATTAATTTTCTTAATTCATTAATTAAATTTATATTATGTTCAATTTTAATGTTTTTTATTAACTTTAATTTCTTAGTTAATCTAGGCAATTTACGACTAATATCATTTTCAAACATTTTTAGCTTTCATATTATCTAATTCATTGTGCATTTCCAGCAAATTAATATTGAAATTATGATCTAAGCATTCATCATGAATAAATCCCTTAAAACTTATTAAATCAAATTTAGAACCAAATCCAAATCTAAATTCAACATATCCTCCATTATTTAAACAGCCATGCTCTTCAGTTACTTCATGCCCGCATACGAAACAGGTTTTTGGCATACTTTCCCCTAAATTTATTAGTTATTGAATATTACATATCTAATATAACAAAATTATATAAAGATGTAAATGTAAAAGTTAGTTAATTTCCATTTTTAACTAAAAACATACTAGAGACTAATTTAATATTTCTAACTTTTCCTTAATATATTCTACAACATCACTTGACAAAGACTCATCATATTTGTTTTTATGTTCAATCCAATGCAATTTATTTTCTGCACTTATTAATGGATTTTTAAACATCTCTAATAATTTAGCTAAATCTAAACCATTCACATTATCCATATGCAATACTGAACCAAGCATCATTGAAGTTGGAACTAATATGAAGGCAGTAATATCCTCAGATGAAGCATTATTCTCAATTCCATACTTTAGCTCACTTTGGAAATTTTCAATATACTTAATATATTCATTAAATTTAAACTCGCCAAATACATCAACAATCCAATCTATATTCTTTTCACTCAACTGCTGTAGCTCATCATAAAAAATAGAAGTCATCTCAATAATAGTTTTTTTATTAAACCCGAACATACAATGGGTATTAGTACTAAATCTACGAGATAATATGTTTCTAAATTTACTAGCAAATGGAATTTTATACTTATCAGGTATTGAATCAAAAAATCCACTATTATTAAGTTTATATTCATAAAATTTAGGTATTTCATCAAATGATCTTAGTACCTTTTCACTACTTGAATTATAAAGAGCCTGTGATATTTCTTCATATGTAATTTTGTCATATAAATTAGGATGAGATTTAATATAATTGAATAAATCTACTTTAGTCTTTCCAACTATATTAGATGGAGTTTTGTCAAATAGAGTAACGTCTATTACATTGTACGAAGTAGGACTTAAAAATACTGCTTGGGCTGGTTCATTGGTATGTATAATTCCTCTATGATGATCAACTACATAATCATATCCTAATTTCCGCAATAAAGAATTCCAGTTATTGGCATTTTTTGAATATTCCATAGTAGCATACCAAATATATCCCCCTGGACTTTTAAATAATGCCCCACTTTCTATATCGTGCATTTCTAAACTAGAAAAACCTAAAACTTTTAACTTTTCTAAATCATTGACTAAATTAGCCTCACTATAATGTTGTAGATCTAATTTAATAGTTCCTGGCCTAGGTTTTATAAAATATACATATCCATTTTTAGCTTCACTAGTATATTCTGGAACTTTTCCTTCCATGTCCTCTACATTATAGGCATAAATTCCATTTGGAGTCTCCCATTTAGATTTAGGATTAATTCCTATTTTATTAATATCTCTATATGAAAAATATACATCAGGATCTTGTTCATATTTTTCTCTTAATTCATCTACTGATGGATTTATTTTAGATTCATATAAAAATCCATTATAAGCAATCTTCATATTATTCCTAATCCTTGTTTAATATACTCTTGAACCTCACCTTGAAGAGATTCGTCATTTATGTCTCCTAAACTAATCCAATCATTAGTATTATTAGCGGCTATTAATGAACTAGAAAACTTTTTAAGTATTACGTTTAGCTTATTTTTATCAATATCCCCTAATGCCACATCAACCAATGGCTTATTTTTAATAGTTGGTCCTAATACAAAGTATTTAATTTCATTAATATTAGCATTTTTCTCAATACCAATATCAAAGGAACTCTTGAATCTATCAATATATTTCATATATTCATCAAAACTAAATTCATCAACGATTAATACAGCCCAATCTATTCTAGTTGTACTTAATTTCTGTAGATTCTCATTAAATATATCAGTTAATTCCAATATTGTTTTTTTATTTATTTTTTGCATACATCCTTCATATACTGAAAATCTTCTATCTAATAATTTTTTGAATTTAAGTGCAAAAGCTACTTTATAATCATTAGGAATTGCACTAAAGAAACTATTTGGACTAACATTAATACAATATTCATAAAATGGCTTAATGGTGTCAAATGATGATAATACCTCTTCTTTAGATGAATCATCTATAGCATCAATTATTTTATACATTTGACTGCCTAATAATTTCTTGTAGGTAGCAATGTTGTTATTAATTTTAAGATAATTGAACACATCCCATTTTGCTCCTCTTGGGATTTGCTTATCCTCAGAGTTATCAAACTTTGATACATCTAATACCGTAAATGATGATGGATTTAAAAACACTGCTTGTGCTGGCTCGTTAGAATGTATAATCCCCATATGATGATCAACTACGTAATCATACCCCATTTTTCTAAATATTGCATTCCAGCTATTTGCACTAGTTGAATACTTCATCGTAACATACCAAATATACCCACCTGGAGTTTTATAATAAGATTTTTGCTCAATTTCGGCATCACTTAATTTAGAAAATCCTAATTGTTTTAATTTTTCTAAATCTTTTTTAAAATCATTACTATTATAGGATTGTAAGTCTAATTTTATTGAACCTGGATTTGGCTTAATAAAATATACATATCCGCGATCCCCACCTGTATATTGTGCTTCTTGTTCCCCCATATCATCTATATTATACGCATATATGCCATTTGGAGTTCTCCATTCAGATTTTGGATTTATTCCAATCTTATTAATACTTCGATATGAAAAATATACATTAAGATCGTCTTCATATTTCTGTTTTAGTTCGTCCACTGTTGGAGTATTTTTAGATTCATATAAAAATCCATTATAACATATCTTCATATAAAATATTTATAATAAATAATAAACATGAAGATTGCTTTTAATAATTATCTATATGAAAGTATAGACAATCTACCATTTCCACCTAAAGGATCTATTCCTATCCCAAGTGGATATACTAGAATGTATCACCAAACTGATCCAGCTAAAGTTCCAAGTATTCTGAAAGACGGATTACAAATATCTAAATCTAGAGGCAAACTTGTAGGAGATCCCGTTGGAATATGGGCTTCAGATAATCCAAAAGGATTTTATGGAGATAGCTCGCATCTAGATACTATAGAATTTAAAATCCCAACTGTCGAATATAATCAATTACTTGGACATAGCTTAATAGAACGAGATGTACCCCCAGAAGATATACTTGCAGTCCATTCAGATTGGCAAAATACCGTCAATTATATGGTTAAAAATAATATGATAGATCAAGTCAAAAATGGAGATTTCGACTATCTTATGAATAAAGAATATGAACATGCCTCAGATTATGACCAATATACAAAAGCAATTCAATATGTAAAATCCCATTACTAATTTATAAATATCTAGCATGAAGATTGCATTTAATGGCTACTTATATGAAGCTAGAAATATTCCAACTGAAGATGAATTGAGAGAAAAATACGGATCATTAGGAGATTCTTATTTTTTCTCGTATAGATCAATTAATAAAATTGGATTAAATCCACAATCTCAATGGAATACCCCCAATGGAGTATACACATATAACTTCAAAGATCTTGGAAATAGAGAATCCCCATATAAGGGAACTTCTACAAATGGATATATATATGTTATTAAACTTAAACCAAACATCAATGGAATAGATTCACGTACTTATAATACAATAGACCTAGAACAAGATCTTAATAAACTTAAACAATTTGGATATGAAATAGATTTAGAAAAATATTATAGAATGAATAACCCATTTAAAGCTATCTGGACTGCTACATATGATGTTAAAAAATCACCTAATGATTGGACTAAAATATTATTAGCTTTGGGATATTATTACGTTAGAGATAGAGGTGAAGGAGTTATTCATACTAATGAGCCATACCAAACAGTATTCTTATCACCTAAAGCTTATGATATAGTAGATTCAGGAACATATGGAAATGTGGCTATATTTAATGGAACAATTGACCAAAAATGGATAAAAAAATACGCAGCATCTCTTACTGAAAAAAATGTAAAACCTGTTGCAAAATCTATCTACAAATATTTTACTCAACATAATAATTTACCAAGATTCGATATATTTAATGCAACAAATACTAATATACTTACTGATATATATAAAACGGCTTTTAAACTAATAGGAACTTATTCAATTAATCAAATATTTCAAGAAAATCCAAAAATGTTAGTTGCACTTGGGATATCATCAGATTTTGCAAAAGAATTAATAAATCAATACAAATCCGCTTTTACTAATTCTACTAGAGCTGAATGGCTAAAAGCTTTAAATGATGAAGATAGATTAGAATATGTTGATAAATTTATAGATACATTTAAAAAAATAACAGAAGTTGATACTTATTGGATAGCTTATTTACAAATTAAAGATAGAATCCCAATGATAATAAAATTGGCCAAGGAAATCAATAGTAGTATAATTAATACACCAGATAATCTTAATGTCCTAATCTATGATATTAGGCCAATATCAAAAGAAGACCAATTGAAACTATTTGATATCCTTATCCCCTCAATAAAAGAAATAACTAATGATGGAAATGTACAGTGGCTTAATAACTTATTATATCAATATCCAGAACTTCAAGCTCAAAAATTAACTACTACTCTGCATGATGAAGTTGCTAAATTAATAACAAATAATGAAATGTTTTTCTTAAGCTATTTTACTATCGAGGACAATAAGCATATGAAAGCATTTGAAATGATTATGCATACTTTTAGCAAATATATTAATAGATCAATTAAAGAATACCCTGAAAATATCTTTTGGAAACATTACCCTACTCCATTTAAACAAGTATTTGAACCTAAAGAATTAAATTAAGTATAGGCCAAATAGATACTTTTCTAATAAAGTAAATGGAAATGGTGTTTAATAAATAATGAATAGCTCCTTTTTTATTGGAGCACCTATATGCCCATAAAATTTTTTTACATATGGGGGTATTTAAATAATAATTTTTTTGAGGGTACTTAATAACCGCCCTTTAAAATATGATGATGGACATTTTTGAGAAATGTGACAATATGGGGCAAAATTTTTTAAATTAATGGGGGTCATTAATAACCCTCTTTTGAATGTGAAGAGCTATGGGGCAAAAATTTTTATTCTTTGGGGGTAGATTGAAATATGAATACTTGTAAGGATATTTAATAACCCCTTTGGGAATACTGGTTGACATTTTTGAGCATAGGGGGGAATATGGGGCAAAAATTTTTATTCTTTGGGGGTCTAAGATAAGATATAGGGGGCATACCTGCCACCCTCCCTATATAACAAGGGTGGCCCTACACCTTAGCCATAGCTATTTTAATACCCCCTAATAGCCGATCTAAGGCCATCAATTAGCCAAAAGGTTTAGTTCTTCATTGGCTCATTTAACAAGCTACAAACGTCCTCAAATCGGAAATAATAATCTGTCAAGATATAATAGAAATCGTTTTCCAAAGTTATTGTAAAGATATTGTATGGAGTAATCGTATGCTTGCCAGTATAAGGCTCAACACTTTTTGCATTAATCTTTTGACCGGCAAATAAAGTAATAGTTTCAAATCGCTTATTGATAGGATTATATAAACATTGCCTAGTAGTATGCAATATGATTATTTGCATTTTACTTTTCTTTGTTAGTATTTTTAACTACATTCAAACAATAGTCACAAACAATTGAATTAAAATGGCTAGGCAATTCAATTAGATTATGGCAATGGGGGCATTTGATTTTAATGTATTTCATTCGGCTTCATCCCCCAAACAAGAAACCTTCCAAGAACCATTCACATACATCACAGTAAGGGCATAAGTTTCCCCTGAATTACAATAGTCAATTCCCTCTTCACATTCCACCCCGCAAGTGTGAATAATTTCATCAATGGCATATAGCTTGATAAGATATGCTTCAGGACGTCTATAGCATGAACGAACATACTTAGTAGCTTTTTTAGAAACCTCTTCTGGATTGATTTCGTTGCGAATGATTCCGAGAATCTTATCGGCATCTTCCTCGGTTACATCTTTGATTTGCAGTAGACGGTTTTTGAAAGACATTTGAATACTCTTTAGTAAATTAGATTTGAACAGGTAAATGAGAAGGAAGCTAGATAACTTCCTTCCCTGATAGTTTCTTTTATTGGTGGTCCATATAAGAAACAGTTGCGCCGCATCCTTCCGGGACATTGGCGGCGATCATGTCGCGGGTATCGACGTATGCCACTTCCACGGGCTTCACAAGCTTGGATTCACGGGCCGAAGCGTCGAAGGTGGAAGCGGAAATCGCAGGGACGTTGACGGCCTTCGGAGCGGTGCGACCGTCGAGAGCGAGCAGCGAGAGAGCGATCATGAGCGTATCCATTTGAGTATCTTTCTTTTTGAAGGGGAGCAACATTGCCCGTCCCTTATGTTATATAAGATAATGCCAAAAATTAGCCATGTCAAGAGGTTGACTAAAAAAACATGAAAAAAGTTTGTTCTGCAAATTAGTGAAGAACATGAAAATAATTCCAAAATTTAGTCTAGCCAATCAGTCCAGTCTATACTAAATTCCAAGTATATACATAAAGGAATAATAGATATCTCACTCCATTAATAGCTCAAAAAGAATGGGGGAATAATCGCTCCCCCAATATATTAAGGATTGATTATGAATAGTTCATTTTTGGAACGAGTTATTGCCACATACCAAAGATTTCTTTCTTCTTGTTCTGAATGAGAATAAGTATCGGCAAGAACATAAACAGTATCCGATTCTAATCCTTTGGCTTTATGAGTAGTAGAAAGCATAATAGCAGATTTATCATTTACATCCGAGAATAGATTTTTAATGTTATCAATTAATTCATTTTTAGATTTACAATTACTTCCAATTATTCTAAGACATTGTGCCTTATCTTCAATCATATCCGTTTTGGGATTAGCTATTCTTTTTTTAAGTCTAATTATTTCTTCATTTTCCCAATCATTAACATATTGAATGAATTCGGAATAATCTTCTTTGAAATTATTAACAACATTTAATAAGCCTTCACCGTAATCCTTTCCTCGAATCATTGCTTTTTTACCTTGAGATATGAACCCAAAAATAAGAGAAGCTAATGGAGCATTTTTTCTTGACAATATGAAACTACCAGCACTTGCATTTTCTTTCATATATTCATAGTTTTCATATACAATAGAACCATCTATTGCATTAGGGGCGGCACTAAATTCAGGTACATCCTTTGAGGCTAGTTCACAAATCAACTTAGGGCACCTATATGAAACAGAAAGAGGATATTCTTTAGCAGACATCTTTTCCTTGAAGATATCCATAGCACCCGTAGCTGCTCCCCTGAAGCCATAGATAGCTTGAGCAGGATCCCCCACTACACAAATACGCCCATTTGTTTTAACCATTCGGCAAATGAATTCAATTTGGGCTTTATTAAAATCTTGTGATTCATCTCCAAAGACCCAATCAAATTTTGGAATAGAAAGATCTTGAACAACTGGCATATAAATCATATCATCAAAATCAATATAGGAAGTCATTTCTTTTGAGATATTTAATGTGCGGAGAATCATTTGGACAAATATATCAAAAGAAAGACCAGAATCTTTATCTGAATAATTAATGTCGAATTCCTCACAAATGGAATAAATATCCTCAATTGATTCGGCTAGATATGCTTTTGCTAATGAGACTGCCTTGTAAGCGGGGCCAAAAAAATTGCTTGGAAGATCTTTATAGGTTTCATTTAGAATCTTCCTAGTCTTATCATGCGAGCCATGAGCACAAAAGACCCTACCATAGGCCTTTCTAAGCACACCGAAGCCCGTTGAATGCAAGGTGGCTACTTTGATATGTCTATCTGTAGGGACTCTTGATTCAATCTCTTGAACAATAGCTTTTGCGAATGCTACAAAAGCTACTTTGTCAGTAGGTTTAGTATAGTCTAATGCTCCAATCAGTGTAGTAGTTTTGCCACTACCGGCTAGTGCTCTGATTTGAATGTGCCCGCTGCCATTTGCTATAGCGTCATAAATGTTGGCTTGCGGAATAGATGGTTCAAGCATTAAAACTCCTTTGGCAAAATTGCCCTAGGTAAAATATACATTATTTGGCAAAGCTTTGTCAAGGGATAGCTGAAGAAAATTAATATAGTATTGGATTATTATATCTATTATTACATATGAAAAAAAGGAAGAATTAATTATCTTCCTTTTTTAACAGAATTAAATAGATGCAATAAGCTCTTTCATTTCTTCATTCAAAGTATTTTGGGATTCAGCCCAAGTCTTTACATTTTTCAGAAATTCGGGGCAAATGATTTCGTGGTCTTCAAGGTCATTAATTGCCACATAAATCATATGCTGAAAGGAAGATTGGTCACATTCCCAATCTTGCAGTATTCCCTTAAATGCAATGTTTGCAACCAAACGGCGGCGATAGCCCATTGATTCATTGATGCAGGAAAGAATCTTGGCAACCTTTTCTTCTAGTTCAGAAGTGATTCTAACAGTTTCAGTATCATGTCCATAGGCAAATTTGAAAGTCATTACCATTGGCTTATATTCACCACGAACCAAGTATCCCAAATCTTCCTTCAATTTGGCAATACGATTTTCAACTATTTTGGAATAATTGTGATGTAGAAAGCCCGTAGCTAATTCAGGTAAATTACAAGTAGTGTCAACCCCCTCAAATTTGAATTCGGGATTCTTAAAGAGATGCGGATACGTATTCATAATTTCAATAATTTGCTTTTCCCTTTGATCCGCTTCATTTTGGCGATTAACTACTTCGGTTTCTAGCCGATTGATTTCATCCTTCAGATCGGAAATGCGGGGATCATTCTTGATGCGCTCTGCATTGACCTTTTCAGCTAGCAGACGATCAATTTCCTTTTGAATTTCTTCAGGTGTGCGAGTCGTGGTATCCATTTTCTATTCTTTCGGTTTAATGTCGGCAACATTGCCAATTTCTTATATACTAAAGATACTGTCAAACATTGAAGATGTCAAGAGCTTGAACAAAGAAAGATGAAAAAAATTTGGTGTTCTTCTAATTAGTGAAGAACATGAAAATTCTTCCAAAATTTACCCTAGCCAATCAGTCCACTCTATACTAAATTTCAAGTATATACAAAAGGAATAATAGAGTTGGATATCTCTTATTAGCCAATAAAAAGGAAGACATATCAATCTTCCTTTTATCAATTACACCTTAATGATTTCAAATTTATTACTTGCTTCACAAGAATCATAAAAAGTATTGCGATATTCTATTCCAATTTCTCCTAAATTAATAAGGGCATTCATTACTTCAGTATTTTCACCGGAAAATGAAGCGGTATTGTAAGTAGTATGTGCAATATGAATAGGATGATTATTAATAATCTTATAGATTTCTAATGTAATATAGCATTCACCATTAAATATAGGTTTTCCAACTTTTACAGTATAGTAAATGAATACGGTTTTCATTGTGAGATCTTTCTGTGATTAATTAAGATGCTTTACGAATACGATAGATGCCATATAGCAGCATCGCAAGAACAATATAATGATTTGACATCCAATTAAGGACGCACATTTTATTATATTCCCAACAATTCCCGATGATTAATCAAACGGTGTTCAATCTTATCATAGATTTGCCGAATACGTTCATGCGAAAGATTAAGAGCAATTCCAATATCTCGAAAGCTCTTTTCTTCTTTTTTCATGAGAAAGATTTGCCTTTCTTTTTCATTCAAAAGCAGATTATTCAAAATGTAATTGAAAGCATCCAAATAATCATTAGTATTTTCTTCGGAAGTATTGCCAGCTACCATATCTTCCAAAGTATCCGACGAATCATCACCCCCAATTGGAGCATCTAAAGAAACGATATCCATTTGCCGCTTTTGTGCTTTGAAATACAGAAGATAGCTATTCGCGGCATTTCTGCCAACATAATAAACCACCACTCCCAAATCTTTATCTTTGCGACCTTCCCACAAACGGCGCATAGTATCAATGGATAGTTCACCCGTTTTCTTTGCATGGCTATTGAAGATAATAGAAAGCAAATCGCTAGGCTCTATCGCATAATACTTTGTCACAAGGTTGTAAGTAGTGTAAATAACCTTTGGAGACGTGAAAGGCATATGCGTAGCCTTTTCTAGTTCAGTCAAATATCCTCGAATCATTGACATATTGCCTGACATTTTTTTGCTCCCTTGTTAGGTTTACTGCTCTTTGATAATAAAGATATGATAAAACTTTGAAGATGTCAACTTTTTTCTAGGAAATCTTTGCTCTCAAATCTTCTAAGGTATTGACACCTGTCATTAGATCAGACAGATCGGCCCTGAAGATGATATTTTGGGCATCCCTCAACATGATAGAAAAATACTCTTCATGGGTTTTTTGAACCTTGGGCAATTCTTCTAGCTGGAATGGAAATGCTTTGTTCATACTCTTAAACTATATTTTAATTTCTAAGATGTCAACTAATTTGATGAATAAAACAAAAATAATAATTCCAAAATTTACCCTTGCAAGTTTATTCACTCTATATTAAATTTCAAGACATATAATAAAAGAATAATAAATATCTCACTCCATTATTAGCTAATAAAAAAAAGGAAGATTTTTAATCTTCCTTTTTCCAATCTACCAAAGTTCCCAAAAGAGTGACTTCTTGCAAGTCCTGTACAAATCTTTCTTGCAAGCCCTACGATATTTGCGATTCAACCTTTTCTTAATATAGGCACGCTTTATTGCAGTATTCTTATTGCATTCAGATGCATGCGGATGGTATTTCATACTTCCTTCCTTATTTAGTAGACGATTTCGCCAAATTGATTTTCAACATGGGCAACCGAAAAATTCAGAATTCCTCCTTTTCCTTTAGCTGCCAAAAGATCATTAAGATGCTTTTTGGCAATGGATAATGTTTTCCATTCCATCTTTCCTTTGATAGAAAGATAAGAACCTTTGCCATCTTCCTTAATCAAATGAATGGAGTAATTCATTTTAGCACCTCTTGAATCCCTTCAAGAGGGAAGAAATTTCACGACGGGCCAAAGATTTTTGGACATTGGCTTGCCTAGCCTGAAGAGAAGAAACCGAATTGCCATAGACCGCCTTCAGATTGGCTTCAACCTTCGACCGCAAATTATCCATCTTCAGGGCTTTCCATGCGATGTAATTGGGAGAATGGACGATCTGCGATGTGTAAGCTTCCTCTGCAAGCTTGGCGTCAACTTCGCTCCTGAAAGGTTCCGACTGCAAGCCGTTCGTCCAGTCAAAAACGAGCATCCAACGAGCAGGAAGAAACTTTCCATGCAAGCGCTCACCAGAAATCTTCTGAATATGGCAAATACGGAAAACGGTAGGATCAGACAAAACGGCTTGCATTTCCTTATCAATAGCTTCCTTAGTTGCGTGAAAGTTCTTGACATGAGCAAAGCCCTTCTGAATCGCGTTAAGTTCCTTGGAAGTGTTCATTTTGTCGGTCCTATCGTTAAGGTTCAAGTGCGAGGCCGTTTACCTCTTCACATAATATAGCCCGAAATATTGGCCATGTCAAGGGCTTGATAAAAGAAAGATGAAAAAAAATTAGTGATCTGCTAATTAGTGAAGAACATGAAAATAATTCCAAAATTTAGTCTTGCCAATCAGTCCAGTCTATACTAAATTACAAGTATATACATAAAGGAATAATAGAGTAAGATATCTCTTATTAGCCAATAAAAAAAGGAAGACATATTAATCTTCCTTTTTATCTCTTACTTGTATTTACGAATCATTTCCCGAATATCTGCTAAAGTTTCACCTGAACAATGTTGTCCATTTACGCTAGCAGTATATCTCAAAGCGAATCCAATTGCAGTATTTTTCCAAATTTGAACACCAAAATATACTGAATGCGGTTCCACTTTAGTATCCTTTCGCTATATGCAAGGGTTTCCATCCCCAATTGTATTCGGTACTCATATCCTTCCAAAACACTGAATAAGTCTTATTCTTATTATTGGCAAGGAACCTATCCAATTGTTCTTTGGGAGTACCTGAACCGGATTTATTAGTAAAGAAAATTTCCGTTCCATCTTCATGAATTATTTTGTAATGAAGCATTTTATTATCCTTTTGATTAAGTTGCTTCTGCCAAATCAAATTCGTAATTGGTATCAAGCTTTGGGAGATTATCTTTTGCCATTTGCAAGGCTTCATCCAAAGCATAAATATCCCCACACGAATCAATTATTTCCCCATGTTCATCAAAAGGATTGATAGCATGAGTATTATAGCAATATACATCGCCTCGAATGTATTGATCAAAGATAGCTATTTCGCCCTTCAATCGTTCTTCTACCGCCTTCCAATCAACGCTTCCGGTTTCTGGAATGATAATCTTTTCGGCCATAGCGGTAAGATTATTCATATAGATATAACCTACCAAACCAGAATCCCAAGGATCGCCAAAAGGCTTAGTGCTAATGGTATCGCCAGAATGCGAATACATATAAATTGGCAAAACAAGAGCTTTGCCGCCCGTTGCGTAGTTGTAGAAACCTTCGCTATCTAGAATAAGCTTACCATCTTCATTAGTTTCCAAAGGAATTGCATCTTTATCAGAAGAAAAATGCCTTGGAACCAAAGAAATAATCGTAGAAGAGCTTCCCCAACTACGAGGTGAATCATTATCGTTATCCAAGTAAATCTTGATGATAAAGTTACCAATCTTTTCAGTTTTGACAGAGTTCATTTTTTAGCTCCTTAGAAGGTTTGGTTGAAGTTCTTAGAACAAAGATACATTGAAATTTTTAGTTTGTCAACTAATTTCTAGATTTCCTTTCCAAAATGACCTTCAAGCTCACCATAGGCCATTTCCATAAGATCACCATTAGGTGCGCTTTCATTCCGTCCGGGTGTATAGTCAGACATAGAGAGAGCACTGTAAAGCTCGCTATCTTGCCCGCTATGGTAGTTTGAGGCATACCAATAAATAGCGCCCTCAATGTCGAATTCGTCAAAACCATAGATCTTGAACTTGGGAAGATTGAGATATTCCCGCATTTCACTTGCGCTCGGATCAAAAAGCTTGCCCATGATTTTTCTCCATTGAAAGATTTTCTAGAATTCCTTATTAACAAGTATATATTCTAAATCCTAAGATGTCAAGAAAAAACATGAATAAAGAAAAAATAATTCTTCCAAAATTTAGCCTTGCAAATCAGTTCAGTCTATACTAAATTTCAAGAGATATTCAAAAGGAATAATAGATATATTAATCCATTATTCCATATTAAAAAATGAGTATATATAATATATACTCAATCACTCACTCAATCAATCAATTATGTTTTTGGGACGGTGTAAACCATTGATGAGTTTCAAAAATATCATTCAAATCATTTTTGTGAGCAATAGCACCTTGCCCATTTGAATCATATACAATAGTACTATTTTTCATATTCTTGATATGAATTAACCAACTGCATAATAGCTCTGGATATTCCAATTCAGTATTACATTTGGAAATATCCTTTTCGCATTGTTCAATCAAGCCTTTAATCAAATCATGAATGAAATTATCAGAATCAAAAGGATCAAATGAACTTGGCATGAAAAACGTAGAAGGAATACTATTGTAAAGGCTAAAGAAAAGATAGCCTACCAAATTGCTATTCCAAATAATAGCCGAAACCCCAAAATTGGCCTTGACGATGTGGTGCATATCGGCATAGAAACTGCGCTCACTTGCCATTTCATATCTTTCTTTTAGTGAGTAACATTACTCATAAGATGAATATAATAATTTTTGGAACTTTGGCAACAAAAAAACCCACCTATCACAAAGTAATAAATGGGAAAGCTTTCAAATTGTAAACCGCACAAGCTTAGAGAGTTGAAAGCTTTTTTGGGCCTTAACGCAGAACAAATTGTAACGTGAGTTTTACGGCTCTCCGCGAATGTAATTCATTCGACCTCCAATGATGTACTGACAACGACAGCAAGCCCAAATAGAGCGTGCGAATTCTATTTCTCACAATACCCAAGGTCGGGCAATAGTAGCGCCACCGAAAGTGCAGGCGGACTTCCTACACATAGAATATAATAATTTGAAAGATGCTGTCAAGCTTTTTGGGAAGAAAATAATAGAGCAATGAATCCATTATTAGTATATAAAAATGAGCATACATATAATAGGTATGCTCAATCAATCACTCACTCAATTAGGAATTAGTACACACATTTCCAGGAAGTTTTCTTTTGTGATGACCACAAGGGTGTCACCATCTTTCTCATAAATGCCCTTCAGCTCCTTTAGAAGGTCTTTATATTCTCCACAGGGGCAAGTAGCACTTTCCTCAATGTGGCCCTTTGAAACAGAGCTATGCTGACCAACATGGGCATAGCAAGTGAGATTTCCTTGTCTGTCGAAATTGACAGGAAAGGCTGCATAGATGTCGTCGTCCCCTTCGATGTCGCTATACTTGAGAAAAGTGACGTAATGAAGCATTTTCATTCTCCTTAAGAGTTAGAGCAACATTGCCCTTCACATAGAATATAAAAAAATCTAGAACTTTGGCAACTACTATTTTAGACTAATCCCAACAAGTATTCAGAACGGAAGCCTAAGAACTTTTTCAATTCTCCCTTGATTGTCTTATAAGGATGATTAAGGAATTGTAATAAAGAAGGCTTTTCACCTAATCCAATCATATTGTAAATCTCTTGCTTCTCATATCCATAATTGAATAAGGATTGTAATAAAATAATGTTATTTTCTGCATTCATCATTTCCTTCATGGTATCTACATATAGGGTAGTTTCTTTTTTCGGAGTAATGAATTTAATCTGCTTGGTTGGATAATCAATTTCAAAGGTGCTTTGAGCTTTACCATTCAAAAAATATAGGCTGTATTGCATTGTCATTCCTTATGTGGAGGTGAAGTAGTCCTAATATAATTAAATTAATATAATATGTAAACAAAAAAGGAAAGCATTGAAGCCTTCCTTTTCAATTCAGTCGATAATTATTCTAAATTCTTGTGGCTAATCCAGTGGTTTGAACGAAAAGAAATTCCAATTGATCGCAATACACATCATCATGAGTTATTTTCAAATTCCAATAACCTTTGGAAATCCGATAAAAATCCATCCGATATGTATCTCGGCCTTCACAATAGCTCAAAATTAATCCATTCAAGCCATTATTTGCTTTGGCTTTGAAATGAATCATTGCAGCATATTCACACTTACTAGCCTTGTAAGTATATGAATATGGAAGATTTGCTCCAATCATTTGAAGAAACCGGCTACCACCGATTTGATTCATCATGGTAAAAACTACCTTTTTTACCTCTTCATCTGGAACAGTATTGTTTTCCATTTTATTCTACCTCATTAGAACCATGATAGAGTTTCCAATCCCGAATCTTTTTGTCAAGATATTTGATAAACCTTTCATCTTCAATCTCCGCCTGAGAAACCATATCGGTAATCCAGGAAAATTCTTCTCGCATTTTTTCAGTATAAATTTTTACATTAGCGATAACTAATTCTAATGTATTGTGCATATTCCGATAAGCCTCGAATCTAGCTACATCTTTTTCTTGCTTGAATTTAGCATATTGAATAGCCGCATTGGTATATGCGTCAACAGTGCCTTTATCCAGTTGATTAAGAAAGTCTAGCAATTGATCTTTGGCGCTCATTTTTTCACCTCTTAGGTTAAGTTGGGGGTTCTGTTATAAGTAATATAAAAATTCTTGAGGCTTTGGCAACAAAAAAGAGGATCTTTTTCAATCCTCTTATTATCCATTCTTCTGTACTTTGTTTGGTCCTTGAATGCTTGGCATCTTTGCTTTGGCAAAGGAATCCGAACTTTTGGTAATTCTAGCTTTCGCCTTTTGTAGTCTTTCATACCACAATTATTTATCCTCTTACGTTGTAAGTATCTTCATTTACTATCCAGCCTGAAATGTTGCTTATTAGAATAGCATTAACAATTGGCTTTGCTGCTTCAATTGATACACCTTCCGATAATGGAGCTACTACTCTTTCAGTGGGAAGAAAACCTATTTTAAGGTCTTTTAATTCATCTCCTTCAAAAGCTTCCTCTGTTCCATCTGAATATACCTTGAAATATACTACTTCAGATGCTTCCTTGGCAAGCTCTGCAAGTGATTTATTTCCGCTAGAATAAGCCCTTAAATACTTTACTCCATCTTTTTCAATGAGTATCTTAGATCCATCTACCCATTTTCCCCAAGGTAATGGTTTACTTTCAAAGTTGCGAACAAATCCATTCTCTGCTAATGTATCATTAACTCTATCTTCATAATCATCACCTATTGAATATAACTTAGTAGATTCTTTAACTACCCCCTCAATAGTAAGATTGGTAGGATGTGTGTAACATTCAGTAAGAGATACCTTAAGTTTACCAATAGATTTTATTCTATGGCCTTTCAATACTTTAGGATTAGTACGAGTAGTGATGAATAAATCAATTGGACCTTTACCATTAAATTCATTCAATAATTCAGCTACTTTATTTGCGGGGATATTCTTTTTGCTAGACATTAAATTACTCCAATTATTCTATGGTGTAATCTAATGGTAACATTTAATAAGGAACAATAAAAAAGGAGAGCTAATTTAGCCCTCCTTTAGATGAACATTGAAAATTGAAGATTAGGCAGCGGCGGGAGTCGAAGTATCAGCCTTCGGAGCGGCACCGTTCTTTGATCCCTTGGGGGCACGGTGGGTAACTTCGCCCTTGAACTGCTCCTGCAAGCGCTTGATCATCTTGGAAATGGAGTTCAGGCGAATGGAATCCAGCTTGGCAGTGAACTTGCGAGGAGCCTTGATGCCCTCAGCCGCGCCGCGAACCTGGGCATTGATCGTGCATTCGTGGCCGAAAAGAGCCTCATTGAGAGCCACTTCGACCATTTCATCTTCGACCTTCACCAGAACCTTGGAATCCGGCAAAGTCTTGATGGAATCCAAGATGCTCTGACGAAGCTTCTGATCCTCGTCCTTACGAGCGCTCTTCTGAACACCCATCGCCTGCTTCACTTCGTCCTGCTTCTGCTTCAGAATGGACTGAATCTTCTTGAGGTCCGTGGTGGGGATCGCATTGACATCCAGGGTGACAACCGGAGTATCGGTCTTGGGAGCAGCGGCTGGAGTGTTGATCGTGTTTTCCATTGTCTTGTCTTTCTGATTGTGGTGAGTTTGTGAGTGGCTTTCAAGAGTCATTCTTGATTACCCTCTTGTATCTCTAATATCATTTTTCCAAGTTGCCTTGTCAAGCGATATTTTGAGATTTTGAAGTGAGAGGTTTTTGATTCCCTCCCCTTCCTTACACATAGAATATAAAAATTTAGCGACTCATGTCAAGTCTTTTGGAAAGAAACTTTGAAATTCTTTGCTTTAGTAGTAGTGAGTCAACATGAGCAGAACAACATTAAAGATCTTTAATACTAGCCTAAAAATAATTCCAAAATTTAGCCTTGCAAATTTGTCCAGTCTATACTAAATTTCAACTATATAAGAATGGAATAATAGATATCTTAATCCATTAATACTATATAAAAAATCCCCTAAAATTTCTCTTAGAGGATTAAATATGTGCCCGGTGGGGCTTGGACCCACGACCCGCGACTTAAAAGGCCGCTGCTCTACCAACTGAGCTACAAGCACGTCTCAAATCTCAACACATTATGCTATCATCCAATAGAGGTGAGAAGCTAATTGGACGATTCCTTGAAGGCTATCCTTCCTCATCTCTCATGTAAATAATATAATAATTTTACCCAGCTCTGTCAACTTTTTCTTCAACTATCTCAAATCATATTGAGAAACCTGAACATTATCAATAATTATATTATTTAGATTAACTTTAGCTCTAGTAATAATATTATCAATTGCAGTATGTGATAATAATAATTCTTCACCTAATTCTCGTAATGTCTTTTTCTTCTTCCCAAACAATCCTTCATAATTAATCAAACAGAATTTTTCTCGTTCTTCTAATTGATTGATATATCTATGGATTAGATCTACCCTAGCCTTTACCAATATTTGGGTTAATGCATTCTCTGCATTAGGATCGGGCACAATCTCTTCCAATGTAGTATCATTCCCATTACCTAATACAATGGGAGAATCAATTGGAGTAGTATTCAATAATGGTAGTATATTATCTTGCAATTCTTTTTTCAATTCAGTCTCTTCAGGGGTTAGATTATCCCGTTCAAAGATTCTTAGCTTTTTTGCCTTACTTAACAGAGTGTAATAGTTATGTGGAATATGAATGATTGGAGCATTTCGATATTCCTTTTGACATTCAGATCTCATATAGAATCCAATATGCTTGGCAAAATGTATCTCACCTAGATACATCTTATCATCTGCATACTTTTTGATTCCATCCATGAATCCCTTAATACAGGCAGTCATTGCAATATCAAAAGATAAGCTACTTGCTCGCTTGGCAATTTTGATTCGTAAGGGTTGATACTGAATGAATAATGAACTTACTAGGTTATTCCAATCTTGCCGATAAACTTTTCCATCTGGTCTACAAAATACTCTACAAAATTCAGCTTTATGTGTACTGTATTCAGGCATGGAATCCTTTTCTGGGAACAAAGAGGTTAAGCCATTAATATATTCCAATCTGATGAATAAAATTAAGATTATGAGTAAGGGGAAATTCCCTTGCCTGGATTCTAATATAGTGCAGCTATCCATAGTGGGCAAGAGAAAATTTTACATATTTTGAAACACAAAAAAGGAGAACCAAAATGGTCCTCCCTTTCATCTTATCACTTGGCTTGATTTTTGATTAGGCTACGACTGCCTTGGGTGCCTTCTTGCCCTTGTGCTTGGGCACCTTGACGGTATCAACCACGGGAGCGGGAACAGGTGCAGGAATCTCGGCCTTGGGTGCTTCGGGAGCGTGGCCCTCTTCCATCGTGGATTCGGTCGGCTTCACATGGCGAGTGACTTCGCCCTTGAACTGAGCATTCAGCCGGGCAATGGCCTTCTGAATTCCGGTCATGCGAATGGAGTCCAGCTTGGCCGTGAACTTGCGAGGGGCCTTTGTTCCCTCGGGCTGGCCCTTCACCTGAGCCATGATCGTGCATTCGTGGCCGAAAAGAGCCTCTTCCAAGCTCACTTCCACGTACTCCCCTTCGACCTTCACCACCACAGGATGGCTCTTGAGGGCGCGAAGATCATCCAAGATCGTCTGACGAAGCTTCTGATCGTCACCCTTCCTGGCCTTCTTCTGGTCGTCGAGAACCTTCGAGGTGCTGGCCAGAGCCGCCTTCAGAAGCGAATCAGCCTTCTTCAGGACATCCTTGGGAAGAGCAGCCATTTCCTCGGAACTGAGAGCCGAAAACTTGGCGGCAGTGATGTTCTCGACCGTGAGAACTTCATTGATGACGGTTTCGGTGAAAGCAGAGACAGGAGCGGAAGTAAGCGTGGTTTCCATTGTAGTGTCTTTCTTTTGAGGTTGAGAGGCTTGGAGAACCATTCTCGTCGTCTCTTACACATAGAATATAAAAATCTAGTGACTTTTGGCAACTAAATCTGAAAGAAAGTTAAAGATAATTTGCAGAACTAGCTAGGAGGGATTTTCTTGCCTAGTTGCGAGTATATATAATAGCAGAATAGAAGTCAAAAATAATTCCAAAATTTAACCTTGCAAATCAGTTCAGTCTATACTAAATTTCAAGTATATACAAAAGGAATAATAGATATACTAATCCATTATTACATAAAAAGAAAGAGTATATATTACTGCATACTCAATCAATCACTCAATTAAATGTTGTCGGAAATATATATAATAAGGAATTTATTATTTGCATAAATAGCAATATGTATAATAAATCAGTAATTAATTTAGCTAAAAAAATGAAATTAAATGGAAGCTCAATTAGCGAAATAAGTAGAAAAATTTGTGCTAGTAGATCAGCCATTAAAGAATGGGTTACTCAATCAAAAAGATACACACCTAAAAACATATTTTATAATATAACTACTTTTGAATCATTTACTAATAATATGGCAAAGTTTGAAGAATATAGAAAATCATATTATTACTTATTGGGCCAATATTTGGGAGATGGATGCATTAGCTTAATGAAAAATAAACGAACATACGAACTACGGATAATGTGTGCTGATTCACATCCTATGATAATTGAAGAAGTTAAGAAATCCTTAAATATAGTATTTCCATATAATAAAATACAAGATGTGAAACGTCCAGGCTGTCGTTCAATTGGAATATATTGCAGTGCGTTACCTCAAATATTTCCTCACACTGGAAAGGGCAAAAAACATAATAGAATCATTAAATTAATAGATTGGCAACTTAATTATTTAGAATCAAATAAAATTTATTTACTAAAAGGACTATTTCATTCAGATGGATCATATTATTATTCAAAAGCGACTAATAATTATCACTATAATTTTACCAATTGCTCATTAGATATTCATAATATTTTTCAAAATTGTTTAGAGTCATTAAACATTAGATATACCTTTAATAAAAGAAAATGTAAAAAAATATTACCTAATGATATATATTTAACAATAATTTATCGCAAATCTGAAGTAGATAAATTATTTGAATTAATTGGGCCTAAATAAAAAAACCTCCTAGAAATTAATCTAGGAGGATTTATAGTGCCCAAGGCGGGACTTGAACCCGCACGGCCTTACGGCCAAAGCATTTTACTTACCACTATTACTTTCGTAACCAATCAATTAGATTGTTTGTGGTCTGGACTATCCCTTCATCATATTCAATTTCTTGAAGTTAGATGGGCGATTATAGTCTCTACACCTTCCTATTACTAGGCTTGGCACGGTATTGGGTCAATATTGCTATTAGGCCGTTCACCGTTAGCAGCTTATCTAGATAAACTACCCTCAAGGGACTCTTATGTCACTACTTGAGATTACGCCTTACTACATATTCGTTTCCAAATATGCGACCCAACCCTATTACTAGGGTTTAGTGCTCAGTGTCTACCATTCCACCACCAGGGCATGAGCTAAAAAATGAAGCTAAAAAGAATTGCCTATTACCTTGTTTATATCTGCTTGATGCAGTATATTAGGTTCTGTTCATTGACTCGGATTAAGGTGAACCCGATGATTGTAAATGGCCTGAAAAACTAACAATGATCCGTTCAGTTTCATCTTCAGTTTGACGTGAGGGCTTTATTTACTATCATTTTATTACACTTGCGTTTTTGTAATTAGGCTACTGGACTAACTACAATCTATTTCAGTTTATGTGGATGACTGAAAAAAGATATTTTACCACAAGCCTATCATTCTTTTGATTTGATTTACCTCAAGGACTATGATTCACGAAGAGCGTAGCCATTAAGTGCTTCAAATGGTTATTGCTAACCTAGCTTCAACTATTCCAAAGATTTCAAAGAACAATGGGGGATGATGGATTCGAACCACCGATATCAAGCAGTTCACTTGGTAGCTCACTGCTAGGTGCCTTAAGCCTCTGGGCTAATCCCCCAATCTCATGTATTCAATATAATAATTTGGGCTACTGTTGGCAACTTTTGGGAGAAGATTTCTTAAAATTCTGCAAGCTCTCAAACACACTGAACAAGCTAGCATCCTTGTTGCTCTGGCTTGCCTTTAGCTCGCTCATATTCACAACCGCTTCAAACAATAGATCAACATCCTTCATCATATACTCTTTCTGATTGATTTATCTTGCTGCCTTACCATAAGGTGTAGCAAACATAGTAAAGAAAAAAGAGACTTGCAAGGGTTTATTCTTACAAGTCTCAATAGCACACTTCACATTTTTTAACTAGTGTACGGTAGTGTCTCACCTAGCTTACGCCCTAGCTTTTTGCATTTTGATATTTAAGGCATATGCGGAGCAAAGTCACCTGTGCCCAAGGGGATTTAGCTAGTCTCTTCTCATGTTCGCGGCCTGAGTCAAGACTTGCATGGCTTCCTAGATCCACCTCAACCAATATAATAAATGAATTTAATTCTGGCAAGCCCTACATGTACAGTTCTTCAACCGTCTTTCTACTCTTGCATTTGGATAGTGACAATTCATGCCACCAAAGAGGAGTAGAATATCCATCCATTTTTACTAGACAATATTCTTTCTGGTGTACTCTAATGATCTGTCCAGTTGAACAAATCATGTGCTGTCTGTCACGATATTGATGGTAATCTTGTTTAATGTCTATGTGTTCTTCAGTTGGTCGAAGACACATGACAATGACAAAATCCTTAGCAGAAAATGACATTGCATGCTCCTGGTCGATGGGAATATTCCCCTACTAGGAATATAAAATTCTAGCCAACCTTGCCAACTACAAAATGAACTATTTTCGGCTTTGTCAACTACTATTTTGACTTTTTTGAAGATCTCAAAATTCCAATGTTCATCACTAATTAACACCTAAGATTAGCTCAGATACAGAAAAAGACAGTGATTAGCGTCACTGCCTTCTTCCTGGAATTAGATGCCACTCTTTTTCCTACTTTTGACTTTCAGGAGAGAATGCTGCCATCCCATTGGGATGGCCTCCCTATTATCAAAAGTAATTGCTAGATTAAGCTCGTTTCTCAGTTCAAGCTCGTTCATATCCCTTTCACTAAATGCCGCAACTGTGCATTTAGATATTCCATCTATGACTAACATTCCAGAAAAATGGACAAATTTTCTGGGCCTGATAGGTTATAATTTAAGCTCAATGTACTAAGCCTACACCACATGAGCCGAGTTTTCTGAGGATTACCAGGGATTGGCTCATCCTCTCCAACAATATGAATATAATAAATTGAACTACATGTGGCAACCTATTTGAGAAGAAAAATCTATCAACAACTTATCAACATACGAAAAAAGGTTCCCATTGCTGGAAGCCTTAAGAGTGTGTCGTATTGGTATTGTTTCAATCTGCGCCCCTTTAGAAGGCGGTACTAATAGCTAAAATTACAAGAGGGGTGCAATTAATTCCCCATCTCAAATAGGCCAAATGAAGCTAAACACCTATTTGAAACTTTTTTGCATCCTAACTATATACAATCACTTGGACTGCTCATTGAATATAAAAATATTTGACTATGTGGCAACCTTTTCTACACAAATCCTAAAAAATAATTCTTCCAAAATTTAACCTTGCAAAGTGATCCACTCTATACTAAATTTCAAATATATACATAAAAGAATAATATATATCTTTATCTATTATTAATCTCAACTCACTCACTCATTTTTTATTACTACTTTACTATTATTGAATTTATTATATCACTATCATGGTATTAACTCTTCAATAATCTCAAAATTATTATTGCTAGTTGTAAAATATACTATCCGACTCAATCCTATTGATTTTAAAAATATCTCACAAGATGGACAAGGTTTAGATGATTTAACTAAATTTATTCCACTCTTACTTATTCCAACTATATATAATGTCATCTTTCTACTAATTGTATTGTTCCGACTAATATGCTTAGTTATACAATTAATCTCAGAATGTGTGGGAATTGGATATGAATATATCTGAGGGGTATTCTTATTACTTTTATTATAATTGTTGACGCCACGACTTACTATCTTATTATTAACACTTAAATATGAAACCATTGTATATCTACCATGCTTTTGTAAATTATTTCTACAATAATTTAAAGCAGAATTGATCATCTTTATGTCATATGATTTAATCATCCTAGTACTTTTCGGGTAGGTTGACCCTATTATTTTTAAATATACTAGGGGCTTTTTGTCGTATATTAGCACTTTTCGGATTTTATTGATTATTTACTCTATATGGGCCAGGAGGGGCTCGAACCCTCATGTAACCAATTACCATTTCAGCACCTTATAAGAGTGAGTGGATACTGGCCCGATGTCAATTTGCTAGACACATTTATATTGGCTAAAAAATGCTAATGTAATTTGTTGCTGTTAGTGTCTAATATATGCTTAATAGTTGTTTAGCTATTGCTTCACTTCCCTTTGGGCATGTATTCAATATAATAAAAGCATTTATCCTTGTAAAGTTTTTGAGCATAAAAAAGGGGGAGAGGAACCTAAGCTCACTCTCCCCGAAGTTAAAGAAGACTTGGCACTAACAATTCCCCGCGTTCGGTGCCTAATCTCCTACTAACCTGTGCATAGAATATAATAATTCTAGGCATCTTGTCAAGTATTTTGAACAGAAGTTTGTCTCAATCTGGTGCGAGTTTGAGACAATATTCTGATTTTTCCCAGGGGGTTTTTCAATTTCCTTGAGAATTAGTCTCAAAGATGCCCAAAAATCATCGAGCTAATTCTACCAATGGAATATTGTCTACTGCCTCCAAAATGTGGGCTTCACATTCGCTGATCTTGGCTAGAATGGCTTCAGTATTGTTGTGAGTATCCACCAGGGCTTCAGTGAGGCTATGCTTGAATACTTGATTGAAAGCCCGCTTAAGCTCTCCATGAAAGCCTAATACTTCCCATTTGGAGCGGCTTTCTCCCTTACCTTCCCCTCTCCTGGCAATAACATTGTCCTTATGAATTACTGTAGCAAAATTCATCTTATCAAACTTGATAATACGAATATTACCACCATCATAAATCATAGGACGATCACCACCACTTACCATTTCTTCATCAAATACTTCTTGAGCCATTGTATTACTTTCTTTTGTGCTATGGTTTTCTCTACTATTAAACTATTCAGCAATTACTGCTAAATTAACTTTTTCATTTTTTCTTCAATGATGTATAAATAAAAGAATATGCAACGGATGGCAACTTAGACCAAAAACGCCCTCAAAAATCCTAATCAATCAAATCAATTATTCAGCATAAAATTTCCCAAGATCTATAAACAATCAATCAACATATTATTAACAATTGTTAATAATCATAATTAAAGTAATTTAATTATTGCTCAAAAAACGAGTTGGGACCGACCTTTTTTATTACTCGGCTACCCGATAATAATTAAAATCCAATAGTATATTGCCAGTTAGCGAGATATTATTATCCCTAAGAATTTGGTTAAGTTCAAAGGATCTTATAAAATCATTCTTATTTGGGTTCCAGTAGTAGTAAGCATTATTAGAGACTTCAAGATAAGTAATAAGCTCATCCATTAAATCTTTAGGAATATTAAGTTTATTCATATTTACTATAATAGCAGATCTTACTATTTCAGGGCATACAAGTTTTTCAAAGTCACAAAGATCATGAATTTCCTGAGTAATCCCGCTATATTTTTCAAGTTCTTGTAAAGTATCGTATGCTTGTTTTTTATTATAGAATAGAGTAAAATTAGCAATACCTAGATTAGAGTCATTAAATCTAGCATACATTGGTCTTCCAGTAGGAGTCAATCCAGCGTATACAGTTTTGTCAGTTGGGCAGTAAATGAAGTACATAGTTGAGATCCCTTTGAGTGAGTTGAGAATATTCTCTTCACGTAGTAATATAAAAATTTTAGGGAAGTTGGCAAGGGGGAATTGAAGGTATGCTCATTATTTTAGGCCACTCACTCAAGATCTAATTAAGGCTCCACAGTTTTGTGTATCATCGTCCTGAGAATTTATAACATTATTATTTTTATCATAAGCAGTAACAATAATAGATCCATTGCTTGGAGACAGTGCTAGATAAGTTCCATCAATAAATTCTATATGTATTCTTCCAGTTGGGTTAGGTTGAATGATATTAGAAATGACTTTACCGATAGAATGTCTACGGGTATATGGAGTAATGAAATAGCTCATGCTCAATCTTTCTGTTTAGTAGATTTTGTTATATAAAATTTCATTGGTTATTTCGTTCAAAATATAGTGCATGGAATCTATATTTAATGAAAGTCCGGTATTCATTTGTATAGTATTCTATTGTAGAAGTGCTAGAGGAAGTACTATTTCCATTGTAATTGCCATTATAAGTTCCATAAGAATAGTTACTATCCCAAGATCCACTAAATGACCCATTATTGTTTGTTTGAGTCGTAGTATTTACGTTTGCAGTATGATATACTGGGACTAATAATGTCTGAGATGATAATTCTTTTGGATACATGACAACTACAAGATCAGCACCCACATTTTCACCTTGGGTTGTAGCGCAATCTATAGTGGTTCTATCACTATATCCTCCAATAAAAGCCGAATATCCTAATAATGTTAAATTATATTTGTTTACAGTATCTTGAGTTGGTAATGTATTTACTACAATTGTTTTAGGTTCTTTTCGCTTATTTGGAATCTTGGCAATATTGACTTCATGATAAAAATCACCATATGCGCCCGCACACCCTACTAATGATGTAGTAAATAATGCAATAATTAGTGTGATTATATTATGCTTGAGTTTCATGTGTATCCTTTTAGTTTTGATTTATATATTTAAGTATTTTTGCTTAGATTTTCTTCCATGTCTTTATTAAGTCGAGTAAAATACTTTACACATTCTTGGGTTAAATTGAAAGTATTCACATCACTCTCAATAAATATGTTTGGAATATATGTGGATACTTTATCTATGCTGTGCGGAGTTTTGAATAAATTAGTAATCCCACATTGTTTAGATAGCTCTAATTCTACTATTTGAATAATCGCAGACATACTCATTTCTTATCAATTTCTGCGCGGAGTTGTGTCACTTCCTTTTGGAGTTCGGCTGACGGTTTAACCTTACTCCAATCTTTTTCCGAATCTTCATTCCAATTTCGTTCAGTCGTGATGTAGAAATTTCCCTTACGAGTTGGATATATTGCAGGATGCCCAACCAAAGATATTAAGGTATGCCTTTCTATCTTGATAGTTTTGTAATATGATCCACTGGTATACAGTAACTTGATTTCAAAGGAATCTGAATACTCGCCTTGATCATTAAAAACAGTATCATTGTATTTCAAGAAATGTGCATAGAATTCACAGTCAATTTCATTTGCTGCAAGCCCGGCATACTTTCCATGTAGAGAAAATCTCTGGGTGGCCTTTGAACTATCGAGTACACCATTATTAACAAAGGTGTCGTGAACAACCTTAGTTATGGTATCATACTTAATCTTATCCACTCCGAGTACGGAATTGCAAGATACCCACGATGGGGAAATTTTATCAACCTTAATTACTGTATCAATCTTAAATACAGTATCATGGGCACATATAGTGTCAACCTTAACTAAACTGTTAACTACACTGTCAATCTTAATTAATGTATCATGAATATATACTTTTTTGGCACCCCCATATACATATATACTGTCAACCTTAACTATGGTGTCATGTAGATATTTAGTTTTGAATCCATCTTGATAGTAATCATCGCTCCAACCATGAGATATGGTGCAAGTTACTTCTCCAGTATTCAATGTCCAGGTTGCCGGAATTCCGTATCTCAATCCATAGTCTGAACGTAGTCCTCGATATTCATTTCCGTCAAAAATATCGAAAGAGAATGCCCCACCATTTGCATAAATAGCTTTACGATTATGCCCACTACTACCGTCAGCATTGTACAGGTTATTGTCATCTAGGATGAGATTCACACTATATGCTTTGCTAGCATACCCTGCGGCAACTGCATCGAATCGGCAAGTCATATTGACTCGTTCAGTCGCATTAAGTCTAATGACAAAGAGCGCAAGAATCAAAATCAACAATTGTTTCATTACTTATCTCCTTTTTATTTGGGTAATGCTACGCCTTTAATTTCATACTTTTGCATAAGTCTAGATAATTCTGTACGTTCTTTTTCTTCTATAATTTTTTTATTATTTTTATCTTCTAGTAATTTAGCTGCCTTTATTTCATCATTATATTTTTTAAGAATTAGAGAAGATTTCAATAACTTTCTAGCTAATTTAGTATGATGATTTTGATTAGATTCGGGAATATCTAAAAATCCAAATTTTTCAACATCATCTTTAGTATATTCACGATCTCCACGTTCAAAGAATTTACGGCCATCTACTTCAACCATATCAACCAAAGTTGCATAAGCGGAATAGATGTTTAATTGTGTGACCCTATATTCATCAGATTCAAAGGCATCATTAATAGCTTCTACGAGATTATTTCCAAAGCCTTCAATATCCCAATCATCTCCACAATCGTCACATCCAGGATCATTACTTATAGTAACCTTGACAATTGTTTTAATATTTGCTTCTGACATGTTTACTCCACCTCTTTATTTTCTTTCTAAGTATATTGCATGAAATTTATAGGTATTGAATGTTCGGTATTCATCAGTAGTATATTGAATAGTAGATCTTGAATTGCTATATGCATTGCCTGAATAACCAATAGATGAATTATTTCCATATATTGTTCCATTATAAGTAGTATTACTATTTGTATTTACTGTAGCTTCATGATCAATTGGTACTAACCTAGTAGTTGAATTAATTAATTCAGGGGTAGTTACAATTACTAAATCTGCATCTACTTCAGAGCCTTGTTCAGTTGCACAACCTATACTAGTAGTATTTGAATTATAATATCCAATGAAAGCAGAATATCCTAATAACCTTAAATTATATTTTTCTAAAGTATCATAATCAATATATGGGGTATTTTCAACAACAATTGTATTGGGCATTTTATTTTTATTTTTAATTTGAGCTATATTAATAGTATGATAATAATCCCCATATGCACCAGCACACCCAAGTAATGTATTTAAACATAAGATTAAGACAGCAAATGCTAAGATTTTTTTCATTAAACTATTTCTCCGTGTAAATTAGTTATTCTAAATCTTTTTGATTATAGTGTGAAATGTTTATGTAATTGGGATTCAGTTGGTTCAGTCATTTGGACGACTTTCTTGTAGTTCAATTAATTTTTTAACCAAATCATATTGATTTTGTGCATTAGGTGGAAACCAAATATCAATCATATAACAATCAATATATTTGATTAATTTTTTTACTTCTTCTAATAAATCAGCATTTTCTTTAGATTCTACACATAATTCATTAATTTTATCATATATTTTATTAATAGCTAATAATAAATTATTTCATTGGGCTTCGGCTGCTTCATGATATAGTTCATTAAGCCAAAGAGTTACTTGCCTCAAATTAATAAAAATAGTATATTCTTCTTTATTTGTTAATCGTTCATATAATTCACAATAAAAATCTCCAGTAGATTTAATATTTTCTTTCACCCATTCTGTAAATATTTCTAGTGCATTTTTCATTTGTTACCTATTCCAGCCCATTTCATTAATTCAGTTGCATACTCAGAAGCTATAAGTATCCAAGCATCTTTAATAGTAAGATTTGATAGATTATATTCAATAATAGTAGTTTCTTCATCATATTCATTGCTATAAAAATAAGGCAATGCTCCTAATGTATATGAAAATTCTGCTAAGTTTTTAGTAGTCCATTTCCATTTTGGTCCTCGATATTCATCATTTATCATTGTAGCAAATGCAATTCCAGTGCATTTGATTACCATTTGAATAAATTCTGCTATTCTTACTCCTTTTAATTCTTTCATAATATTGTAGCCTTTATTTTATCATTAATTTTAGAATGAGAGCTAAATTAACATCTGTTTTTACAGTAGTATTCATAATTAAAAATGAATATCTGAATGAATTATATAGCCTCTTTTGAGGGCTTTTATTTTAAGTATAGTTGGTAATTGCTCAACATCTGGCTTAGATTCAATCTGAATTTGGCCTATTGATATTATAATTTTTGCATATTTGTAATCTTGATCTAAATCTTTTTTTAACTTATTTACGAAATGACTACCTATTTTATTTAATTCTAATATATTGAAATTATTTACAATATAAGTAAAAGGATCGAAAGTAGTATTCAATTTAAACGTATTTCTAAACAATTTACCAGAATATGTTAAGATGAATAAATCTTCGGCTGGATTAATTATATCAAATTCATTATCATTCTGGACAATATAGTTGGGTAGATTAAATTCATATCCTAGATACCATGCAATTGCTTTAACTACATGGCTTTTAGATATACTGGTATCAATATCATCTATCATAGACATTTTTATTTTCTTTCTGTTTAGCTTCATTTTCTATACATTGTTTAGATCGAACTATAGTATTGCCACTTGGACTGATATATTCAATAGTTCCACATAGATATTCATATGCATCATTCATAATCATAGGAGATTCTAATTCATTACAGCAAGGGCATTTACCCATAATTGGGGGATATTCTTTAAATTCCATTATGTATCCTTACGTATTTAATGGGCAATTAGGGTGGATATTTTTAAACATATTAAAATCACCAATTCCAACTTTAAATCCAGGTCCATCTTTTTCTAAACATTCCCAAACACCAATTGGAGCAGAAGTAAAAGGATCATCATGATCCCAAGCTGAATTATAAATTCTAGGACAATCATGACAACATTCTACATCATGAGTAATTTGAACTTGCATTATATTTTACTTTCTTTTGAATTTAGTAGTGCGTTTTAAAACATCAATAAAACATGCAATGTCTTCTAAAGAAGAAGTTCTAGCATATATAATTTCATCATTTTTAATAATCACTCGTTCTTTGCATCCATCTGGATGAATTGTAACAAAGCAATCACATTTTAATGAAACATTCCCATTTAATTTATCTTTGGCATATTGAGTTGTATCCTCATCAATGAACCATTTAATAGGACCATTTGGACCATCTGTTAGAAAGTCTGGATCTTTATTGAAATCAATCATTTAATTTCTTTTTGTTTAGCTTCATTTTCTATACATTGTTTAGATCTTGTTACATTATCTTTAATAGCTCTAAGATACTTGAAAGTTCCGCATGGATATCTAATAGCATCCAGCATATTCCGATAACTTATTGCTTCGGCTCCGCAAAATGGACATTTAATTGTTTTCATTGTAAACCTTATTATTTTGGATTATATTATTTTATTAAGATAAATTTATATGAATCTGGGATAATCATATCCATATTCCAAGATAACGCATGGGGATCATTAATACCAGATGAACTCCCTAATTGCGGTATTGGTGTTAAATTAAACGATGAAAGAGATTCACTTCTATTTGGATTATTTGCATATATAGTAGGCCATTTATAATATTTAATAGTAATATCTAACCATTTATCTAAATTTACTCTATATGAAATAATATGCGCTATTTTAGGGTCAATAGATAATTTACCTTGTTTAGGTAAATCAATCCCTCCAATTGACTTATTATCAATGCACAATAAATCAATAAATTCATATTCAATTATTGGAGCATTTTTAATTTTAATTATAAATTGAGCAAATTTATAATTTTCAAGTATCCATTTAATATCATCTTGATCTTCTAGAATTTCCCAGACTTTACCTAATGGAAATATATTGGGCAATGAAACATTACGTATTGATAATATTTCATATTTTTCTTCATCTGTTAATATTGACATATTAATTTCCTTTGTTTTTTAAATCTTCTCTTTTATCATTAATTGCAGCATCTGTTCTTTTTAAATCTTTAGCAGTATTATGCGCTGGAATTTTATTTTTTTCATCCCTTAATATTTTTTGACATTCTGGTTCAGTATAATGTTTTCCAGCGTTTTCTGCTAAATTTTTTGATTTTGGTAAATACCTTTTCATCATTAATTCCTCATTAGAAAGACGGTATTGCCTTTCATCTGCTCAAATTATATCATTTAATATTAATGCCATCCTTTTTCTAGCCATAATTCTACATTTGAAGTTGGAGTGCCTTGTATCCAATGTGAACCTGTTATTAACAATGGTAGTGGAAATCCTGGATCATATATTAATCTCATTAGCATTGTGCTATCTGTTGTAAATATGCAAGAATCTAATCCATTAACACGCTTACAAATATAAATAGGCGTAGATTGAAATCTAATATCCGACCCATTTATATTAAGTAATTGCCATTTATTATCCTCATTACTTAATATTAAATGAGCAATTACTTTATATTCACTATTATTAATAGTAACTGGATTATTTGAAAATATAAAAGTAACTCTTTCAGTTGCAAAAGAAACGCCAAAGAATAGTAAGAGTATTGCAATTAGATTCTTCATTTTATATCCCTATTATTAATAAAGGATGAATTTATTTTCATCATGATAGCAAATCTATTACCTTCTTCATTTGCATTTTCTTTAACAATCATTCTATCATTAATTAATGTTAATACTTTATAACCAGCTTGCTTTTTATTTCTTTGCATAAATCTAATATGATCGTTATTGGTTATATAAGTGAAATCTTCCATTATTGCTTGTTTTTTAGATAAAGCAACTCCACTAAGAATTAGTCCTAGTATATTTATATTTCGATTATGTTTAATAATTGAATCCGCCTCAAACCATTCATAACTATGGCTGTTTTCAAATTCTATATAATGAAATCTATTAAATTTCATATTACTACCTAATGTGGTAAATTTTTTAAAATTCCAAAGCCCCTTCAAATTATTAAAATCAATTTTCCCGCTATTTATTACCACACATTTGCTAATTGCAGCAGTATAATTACCTAAAGAATCTTTACCTCTAATTAATACATTAAAAATTCCAGGTAATAATGAAGAATCAGGCGTTATTACTACAAAGCCATTGTTATTGCTACTTTTTGTAAGAGGGATCTCAATAAATTCATTAGATGAATCTACCTCAATACTAATCGCTTTAATATCTCCCATTTTTGAATTCCAATTTATATTAATAGTATCTTTATTATAATCATTTAATACAATTACTTCATTTTTAAATTTAATTTTTATTTTAGAATATCCTAGCTTTAGACTACTATCAATATTATGAATTGTTGAATTGTCTGCAATGAATCTAGAAGCAACTCCTTTAGAAACTTTCATCGGATCAATTGAGTCTAATTTTTTAGGATAATGCTCAGAGTCACAACCAATTAATATAGCAAATAGTAACATAATTAATTTATTCATTATTCAATCCCTTTATTTTTTAATAATAATAGTACAAGATCAGATTCCAATTTATCTAAAGTATTAGGAGTTATTTCACTAAAGTCATCCCAATCAAATTCATTTTTATTAAATTCAATGGGATTTCCTTTAGCATTATAAGCCACAAGAAGTTTTTGCCTAACATAAATAGAAAGACCATAAACATATTCCCTTTTAATTACAATTCCAGAATCACTATTATTTGGAGAAAATGCTTCAAATACAAATACATGAAGATTTTTAACAGAATCCCTGTAATACATTAAATCAGAAGTATCAATATATCTAGCTAAACTACGATTTTTTGTAGTAATACATACATAAGGTGCATCTCTAAAAGGAGAATGAGTAATGTGTCTTTTTTGGGCAAAACATATTGATGTTGCAAATAGTAATCCAAGTATTAGCTTTTTCATCTCAAATCTTTCTGTGAAGTTATTGAAAAAATATGGCCGTTTAAAGCAGCTCAATCATTAGTCTATGTAGTTCTTCACAAAACTAATAAAAGTACTTTCAAATGGCTAAAATCAGGCTTAGAATTGAATCTAGTTAGTTACAACCAGCTTCTCGTTTAGCTTCTTCATATGCAGCTTCAATGCCCTGCTCTCTAGCAACATGATCATCGGTAGCTTGATCATTATACAAAGGAGTTTGACTTTCAGCTTTAACTTGATTGAGGTGAGTAATTTCAAGATTATTGCAAGCTTCTTTTTTAATTAATTCTTTTTGCTGTTCATTAATATTCGCATCTTGAGCAGCGGAAGGAGTATTTGCTGGTGCAGTAATTGGAGTTGATGGAGTGGAAGAATAATCGGCATCTTCTGGTTTATTGCAAGAACGAATAACATATATGCAGAATCCAAGTATAATAAGTCCAATAGTTAGTTTTAATGTGCTATGGGAAGATTTAGAAGTTTTGGGCTGTTCATTTTCTTCAGACATGGTTGGTCCTTTCTGAGTAATCAGTGGCTAGTATTGACTAATATAACAAAACTGAATGCGCATGTAGTCTCATTCAGTTAGTAGCTTAAAGCCTTTAGAATGAATTCTTTCAAGTAGTATTATTCTATCATTTATAGATTCTGAATAATCATTCATTAATTCCTCTGGAAGATTTTCAAATGAATCTCCATAATATTGCACATTTAGCTGCCTATGAATACATGTATAATATATTAGTTCATATCTATTTTTTAAATAAGCCAATTTATTATAGAAAAATTTTACATGACCTGTTCCCAAAGTAAAAGCAGGTGGAATATTTTGCATACTCACTCGACCTGCTTTTACCATATTTGGAATTCTTTTAATTTCTCTATGTTCAGCTAAAAGTAATTTAGTTGGCAATTCATCTGGAATTATTCCTACATTAATTCTTGTCATCTACATCTATAATACAAAACCCAGATAGATCTTTAATGAAGGCATCAATGTATTTTTTACAATTAAGGTGCCATTCCATATTACGAATGAAATCATTGGCTTGCTCATATGCATCTTCACCAACAGTAGTTTTTAAGTCAGTTCCCCAATATCCATGACTAATCATAGTAAAAACAGAATGATCATAATTAAGATCTGAATTATCTAGTTCAATTCTCCAGTTATTACCATATCGCCAATATCTACGATCAATGCATCTTCCCAAAAATCGCAAACCAAGTTCAGAAGTGCATCTGAACCAAATGGCAAAAGGTTTTTTACCATGCCCGCAACAAGATTCACAAGTCTGTATTCCTGGTAAACTATTAAGAGCATCACATAATGGAATACATTCAACATCCATCTGTTCATCATAGTTTTGACTATAGTTTAATTTAAACATTATTTTATGTCCTCGTATAATAGATAACCTTTTGCTCTGCATTCTTTCACCGCATCTTCTAATGTTTTTGCATCTAATGGAATCTTTTCCATATTAGGCACGGTACACCATCCAACAAAGTGTGGCGCAAGATGTTCCTGGCAATATATGATTTGATTGAAACCAAATTCTTTTTCATCTTCCGTTCTCGGTTTTTTAATATCACTCAATTTAATCTCATCTTTCTCCAGATTTATTTCCAGATTTATTGTTTGAATCAATCATCGTGAGGTTGAGGTTTAAATTTAAGAGGGAAAATAGTAAGATTATATTCATATTTGGGCTTCTTAGGTTCAGATATATCAATAATAATTAAACATTTACCTCTAGAAGTTTTAATATCATATCCGCCCATATCCAATCTTTCACTGCTAAAAATATTGGATAGTGCAGATTTGGTATTTAATCCTAATAGCTCTTTTACAATAGGATTTAATTCTTCTTCTGCAAGATTTGGCTCTATTTGAACTTCTTCATCTACATCATCAAAGTGGATATGATAATGCATAAATTCACCTTTAAGATCTTTGATGATCTGTTCTTTATTGGCAATAATATGATCTCTTACTAATTGAATAGATTTAGTTGTATTCATTTTTATTTACCTTTCTTTAGGAGGTTCATTTATGAAAGGAATATTAGGTAGAAAGCTTTCCCATTTCTTTACAATCTTTAGTTTATTTTCAATGATAGGTCTAGGCGGAGCTTTAGCTTTTTGAAGTTCATAAACTTCTATTTCAGCTTCTTCAATATATTGATTGATTTCATTAATTACAATATTGACATAAAATCGCAAGCCTCCAAATTTTTCCTTTACTTGCATAACTTGAAATTCAATACCTGGATGAGCGATTAAGTAATTCTCAATCTTCTCACTCAATCTATTAAGAATATCAAACCATTCATCAGGTGCCCAAAATCCACATACGATATCTTTTTCATATGTTTTGGGATACAATTCTTTAAGTTTAATGTAGGAATCTTTTAGCATTATTTTTTGCTCATTAAATGATTAGCATTGGTATCAATCTTTTTAGTGCTATCATTTAGCTTGTAAAAATTGATACCAATATTATCACCAATTTTAAACTTTTCACAAGTATCTAAGATACCATAATCATCAGTAGCACCTTCACCTCCAAAGAAAGAAGCCACATTACTGACATCTTCTTTAATAATAGCAGTCGTATAATATATGCATAAACCATGTCCATTATAATTTTCAATTTTATAAACTTTTTCTTTAGCATCAATTGGATGATAATAATTCTCGCATCCACTTAGAATAGCAAATGCAAACAAACACATGAGTATCTTTTTCATTATTCAGCTTCTTTCAGGTAAAGAGTATGTTCAGGAATGAATGGAGCAATTTTGAACAATTCTTTCTTATAACGAGTTTTCAACTCGCTACATTCTTTTTCATAATTCTCCTTAAGTTCTTGGATCTTTTCCATAAGAGCAATGCCTTCAGATTCTTCAAGGATCATTATAGGCTTTACAATCATTTCCTGATAACCATAAACACGAAAATTTCCATTGGGTAGAATCTCTTTAGCCTTATCTCCTAAACAATAAGGATAAAGATCATATTTCCAAAACACATAGAGGGAATTCATTCTTTTACTTCCTTATTTTGATTAAGCATAGTATCAAAAACATGTTGATCTGTTAAAAGATCCTTAACAGTTTCCGTTTCTAGAGCTTCAAGCAATGGAGTATTAGTGCAATTAAGAGTAGCTTTAAAAATTTTGTCAACTAAATTAGCTGCAATTTTCTTTTTCCAAAGTTCTTGAGTTTTTTCCAATCTATAAGCAGATTTTCCAATTGCCCAATTAGCTCCATAATGCCCAAAACCACAATAAGGGCATCCATTTGGATATTTGGATTCCCTGAAAATAAATTCACAGCTTGCGCATATCCTTAGATCGGCTTTTTTATTAGACAAAATATAGCCTTTCATCAAGAATTTGAGCCTTTAATGAATATCACTAAAGGCTCAAATTGAATACAATATTACTTTTTAGAGCTTGAATCAATATTCAAATTGATGATTTGCTTGGGTATGAATTTATTAGTGGGGATCGCAATTGTATCAACGTAGACGCCGTTAGTATTGAAATGACTCCACATAAAAGTATGCTCTTTGTAGGCATAATATTTTTGATCCTGATTAAATTTTAAGGCATTAGCCAAATTAGTTGCATTATAATCTTCATTTAGTAGCCTAACGTATGTTGCTCGCTGGTTCATGTAGTTTTGAAAAGTAAGATCCTTAGTAATTACATCACCTAAAGTGAATAAGTAAAATAGCGCAGCATTACCAGCAAGGGCACCACCTGCTATTACCGCACAAGTATACATACAATCCAAAAAATTATTCATTGTATAATTTCTTAGAATTGCACCTGCAAGACCAAGCACGATTCCGATTGCCAGGATGATGAGCATGAATCCCATTTTTATTCCTTACTATATGTTGTTGATTATTATGCCAATCTGATCATTGTCGAATTTAGTCAAGCAGATTGGCTTCAAAGTAGAATATAAAATTTTATAGCAGAGTGGCTAGCTGAATTTTAGGGATATTTAATAAATCTATCAACAACTTATCCACAATCTATTAACATTTTCTACTAAATGAGCTTTAAAAAAGTCTTTAAAGGTATTGGTTTAGCAGATTGGCAACATGTACTATTTGCAAATTTTATTTGTGGAAGTAATTTAAAAGATAAAGAGAAATAACTATTTTTACCACTCTCGTTCAAGCAGAGCACATGCAACATCGCTAAGAATTTCATTATTATCAAATGCTCGAAATACTTGTTCTTTTACAATTCTCTTTTTAGTAATTGAGTACCATGTTTGTGCTTCTGATATTGTTTTAAATGCCTTTTTAATTAGCTCTCCATATCCATCATTACACTGCGCCCTATATGTGATATTAATTCTACTTGATTTAATTGAAGGTTTTAATGCACTAACTCCTAATGGCAAATCACCACGAGCTGCACCGGAATCTGCTAATAATGAATTTAAATACACTGGGATAAATCTACAATATTCTGGAGAGTATATTTTATTGCCTATTTTTAGAATATCCTTATCAAGCACAAATCCTTTTTTATAATTATCATCATAAAATTTTTTAAAATTAGAAAATAATAACCATTCCTCACAGACAATACAACCTATATAAGTTGGGTGAATTACTTGGCATTTTGCGGAATAACAACGGTTGAGCATATTATTCCAACAATGATATGATGGAATCATGTGTCCACTTGTACCTACAGATCCATCGTAATCATTTTCTCCCACACCGCACACTAATTTATTCTTTTTACGCATATTCACAAGATAATATAAAACTAATGTCATGTCAACACTAAAAACCACATCGGCTATAATAAATGATATGAGCCATTTAGCCCTGATAAGTAATTTTATTTGACAATAAATCGACAAATCTGGCAAACCTGCGACTGGAGCTAAGAGCTACACATATGAATCTCAAACGTATATTAATAAAAACACATATTCAGATTGTGAAGGATTTTAATTTTAGCATTATATATCTTTTTGTTTATAGTATTAATGTGACTTGTTCAGCCGCCCTAGTAACGGCTGTATATAAATGTCTAGCTGAATTTTCACCAAAGACGCTACTTTCATCTAGAATTAAAACATTATCCCATTGGCTACCTTGACTTTTATGAACAGTCAAAGCATCTCCAAAAGTAAACTCATCAATAGATTTTTTATATTTCCAATTAAGAGTATTTTCAGTTCCCATAAAGAATTCTCTAGGAACCTTAGCATCAAAATCTTCATCTCCTAGTTCATCTAATGATTCAACTCTTAGATAATATTCTTTAATTTTCTCAACAGATTGAACTTTCCACATACTACCATTTAATAATCCTTTTTTATGATTATTCTTAATACATATTAATTTGTCATTAACTCTTGGCTCAAATAAGTCATCAGGATTCGCAACTCCCTTTGATAGCCTAATTCTAGTATTCAGATGAGTTCTAGTTTTATTCATTCCACAAATAACCTGATCAGCTTTTATTAACATAGCATTGAATTCAGGATTAGCTAAATTTTTACGATATAATATTTGACATTCATCATAATCTTCTTTACGAAAATCTACACCCATTCTAATATCTGAAGCTAGTCTAATAATTGGATTATCTTTAGCTTGCCTATGAATTTCAGTTAGCATTACATCCGGTGTAGTGGATGTAAAATATCCTTGCCCTTTAATGGGAGGAAGCTGGAATGGATCACCAATAATTAATATTTTTCTTCCAAATTTAACAAGATCTTCTCCTATTTCTGGATTAACCATTGAAACTTCATCAATAATAATTAGATCTGCACTAGAAGCTATAGAATCATAGTTCAATACAAATTCTATTTTTCCATTTGATTTATCTTCAATTGGACGATAAATTGCACTATGTATTGTTGTTGCATCTGCGCAACCTTTTTTTCTCATAATAAGTGCAGCTTTTCCAGTATATGCCATATATACTACTACACCTTTAACCAAACTAGCAATTTCACTAATTAATGTAGTTTTACCAGTGCCAGCATATCCAAATAATCTAAAAAGTTGGGGACTTTTTCTAGTATTCAACCATTTTGATATTTTGCCTAAAGCTTTTTCTTGTTGATTTGACCATTCCATTAATCATTTTTT
This sequence comes from Candidatus Omnitrophota bacterium, assembly GCA_023229385.1. Taxonomy (GTDB): domain Bacteria; phylum Omnitrophota; class Gorgyraeia; order Gygaellales; family Profunditerraquicolaceae; genus UBA6249. The sequence continues at coordinate 177,378 of JALNZI010000001.1, forward strand.
CCTTATATCAGTTAACACATCTTTAAAATATTCCAATATTGTACCATCATCTGTAGTATATATAACAGTCTTATCGTTTGGAGATACCACAACATCCATTACATGTTTACAATACGCATGGCCATTTTGTATATACCTAATATTAGGTATTCCATGAAGTCTATATATATCAGAACTTTGCCCACTAATCTTAGACGTAAAAAATGGGCTATGTATAGATAGTTTAGCCAAAGAAATGCCAGTAACAATTCCAGCCAAAGTTATTAATATTATTTTATACTTACTCATCAATCGTTGTTTAATTCAATTGTAACATTACTAGCTAAATCTTCAAAAGATTCCATTATCCAATTTTGACCAGCTTCACCAATTGCATGATATTTATTTGGAATAATAACTACGCCCATTCCTCTTGATAAATCTCGATTCGATCTAATATCAATGGCTGTCATTAGCACTATTAAATCACTTTTTGCATCTTTCATCAATTTTGGGAAAGGTAATTCTTTAGCCTGACTCTCAGCATTATCTTTTATTCTTGCTTTCATTAGTTTCTTCCTTGTTTTTAATTGTTGCTTAATTCAATTGTAACATTACTATCTAAATCTGCAAAATTATCCATATACCAATTTTCTTCAAATTCACCAATAGGATGAATATTTGAATTATTTGTTGCCACTACATAACCAATTCCTATTACCCGATCTGAGCTTGATTGATTTGCTTTAATTCCAGTCATCAATACTACTACGATATAATGATCCGACTTAAATTTCATTAATTTAGGGAATTCAGACACTTTAGCTATACTTTTGTCATTAATTATTGATTTCATTTATAGCCTTCTTGTTCATTTTTTCTAAGCAATTACTTATAAGTGAGGATTCTAATTCTTCAGTCATTTTCATTACTATTTCATTTTCAATATCTATATGCTTTTCTACTACATGAGGTATTATTTCATCTTTGGTATTTACCAAATAATGTTTATATACTTCAATTGCGCCCATCAAGCGATAAGCATTCCTGATATATGATTTTTCATCTTTCCAATAATCTAAACTAGCATCATACTTAATATAAAATAATGCATTTACTAATTCATGCAGTTCTTTGACAGTTGGAATTGCCTGAATATCCCAACCACCTTTAGTTACATCTATTCTATCATTTCCAAAATTAGTGCCATGAACTAAATACAATTCTTCAGTACCATCATCCAATTGAACTTCTATTCCACCTGTACTGCAATCTCTATAGAAATCGAAATGCTTGATTTTCATTTAATGTAGGTCCATTTGAAGTTGAAGATTTAAAATAGATTCTTCAGTTGTTTCACTAATATCATTACAATTAGTTACATAAAATTCACATAATTCATCAATATCATATAGCATAACTTCGTTTACTAGATATATTACATATTCATTATTACTATATTTTAGAGCTTTTTCAACTATTCCTTTTCCATAAAAACCATGCAAGTAATAGATAATCTCATCACCATTACTTAGCGCACTCACTTTTTTGAACATTGTTAGCTCTTTCTTTATTGTATTGTTCCAATGGACTACCAAATTTATCTAAGTAATCTCTAAGACCTTGCGCCATATGTCTACGGCCAGTTCTAAGCCATTTATAATATTTTGCTAAATCTCTCTTGAATAATTTTATCTTTTCTTCATGAACCTTAGTTGGATGATTCCAAAAGCTATACATAATATCATCAATACGTTTTTCTGTTAGTTTAGCTCCATTAGCTGCATCATAGAGAAGTAGACTTTTGTAAGCTCTAATAAAACCTCTATGTTCGTTTATAAGCTCTTCTTTAAAGGTTGGATAATCTCGCCTCACTAGGTTTTTAGTATCCCAAAACCAGACCCTAGGCAATGGTAATTCCAATTCGATTAAATAAAATTTAATCAATGGAAAGTGCCTCTTGTAGTTGTTAAATATAACAATATTTGAATCAGAAATAAATGAATAGAAATCTTTAAAGACCTCAAAGGTGCTACGGCAATCTTTAATATTCTCATCATTTAACCCAATCAAATCACTCCAATATTTCCTAGTTTCTTTCATCTTATTATTAATTGGGCTATAACAGGGCCTAGCTAATACATGAAACGTTTCTATCTTATCATTATAGCACTTAATTGCAGAATATTCTACTATACGCCCACCATCTTTTATACTACCATGTTGTATTTGGAAATCTATGAAGCATATTGTTTTATCTAAATGCCCAATAAAATTAGGTTTATCAATCCCACATTCTCTATCTAATAAACTAAAATATTCCATTATCTAATCTCCTTTGGATTTAGTATTTTTAATCCATTCAATAGTTTCTTCTTTAATCAATCTTTGAATTTTATTATGACGGTATTCAAATCCTTTTTCTTCAGCAATATTTAACTCAACTAATTGTAATATTTCTTTGGCTAGCAGAGTATCTTTATTTTTAAAATATTCTATATAATAAGGATATAAGTAATCTCTTATTATTTGATGATTGTGAATATTAAATAAAGCTTTTTTGCTAATTTGTGGGGCCATTAATAATTATTTAACAATAATTAAAACATTTTAATAATTTATAAAAAGACTATATAAAATCCTAATAGATCAGCCTAATCTCAAATAGTTCTAGTAATGCTAAATAATAGTATACATAGCATTAAATTCTTGTTTCATAGACGAGCACTGTTCCGTAAGAAACTGTAACCTCTCATCTCCACAAGCATAACTTTGGCTGGAACTCAGCCTAGTTGCAGTTTCCCGCAAATGTTTATCCATCAACCATAGGGCATAATATTGTAGATTTTTAGCAGCGTTAACATCGCGATCATGATGCACTCCACAATTGCTACAAGTCCATTCTCTATCTGACAGTTTCAATTCGTTATGTTTATGCCCGCAAACACTACAATACCTAGAAGAAGCATAGAAGGTAGGAGCCATTATTAAATGGATTCCAGCCCAGCTACATTTATACTTCAAAGTATCTCTAATTTTACCAAAAGAAGAATCTAAAATAGAACTGGCTAATTTATGATTTTTGGACATATTTTTTGGTTTTAATGTTTCAATAACAATGACTTTTGGCTTGGCTTTTACCAAAGAACTTGCCAATTTATGCACAGCATCATTGCGGATATCCGCAACTTTCTTGTGAACTCTTGACAATCTTGTTATTGCTTTCTTTCTATTGGTACTTCCTTTAACTCTTCTAGATACCATTCTTTGATATCGTTGAAGTTTCTTTAAATGACTCTTGTATGCTTTCGGATTGTTAAATGCCTCACCTTCACTAGTAATCGCTAACTCTTTGATTCCTAAATCTACACCTAGAATATCATTAGTTTCTATTTCGCTAATTGGAGCCAACTCAGGGGCTTCAATATCTTCTTTTATTAAAAATGAAACAAACCATCTATCTGCTTGGCGTGATACTGTTGCTTGACTTAATTTTAATTTCCCTTCTTGTATTGGATAATTCTTCTCCTTTAATCTAATCTTGCCTAATATTGGTAATTGAGCATAATTAGATGCAATATATATTGAACCTGTTAATCTAAATGAATCTTTATTTCCCTTTTTCTTAAATTTTGGATAATCTGACTTTTTAGTGAAAAATTGTTTAAAAGCATATTCTAAGTCTCTTAATGATTCCTGGCCGCAGCATTTAGACACTTCACGAATCCAAGGAAACTCATTTTTGAGCAAGACCCATTCTTTGTGCCAATCTTGAGCATTGCCTAAAGTGCAGGGAATTTTAGGCAAATCATACATTATAGCTAAAGATTTATTAGCTTCATATTCTCTAATAAGTTTGTCTAATTCCCAATTATATGCATAACGACTAATTCCAGCACTTTTAGCACATAAAGCTTTTTGACTATTATTGATTTTTAATTCAATCTTATAACTGTGCATTCTAATCATTTTATATTATTTGCCCATTATTTTTTTGTATAAAATTTATTTATACCATCAAACTCCCACTGAATTTTAACTCAGTATTGTAATATTAACATATTTAGATAAATAATAGATATGTTTTTGCATGAGTTCCCTGCCTCAATAAAGTCGCAAACTCCTTTCAATTTAGTTATATCTAACAGAGTTAAAACTATTACATTACCTATTCCTAAGTTTACCATCAATTCTAATTTAATATCTTCAAATAATTTAAATATACTTTTTACAACTCCTTACAAAGAACAAGAATTATTCAAAACATTTAATGCCTCAGAAATAGAATATTTAATAACCAGAATAACTGCTGTTTTATCTAATATAAATCTTCCAGAAAATATATCAATATATCACTATGATCAAATATTTAACAATAATCTATTTAAATCATATAAACACTATACTAAATTAACTCATATTATTGCTAGCAATAATCAAATTTATCCAATATATGAAAAAAATGATATAATAATAACTGAACCATCTCTAGTAATAGATGAATTAAATAGCAAAAAACTCATTAACAAAATTGCTAATGAAGTTTCAAATTCACTTATATTCATTAAAATAAAGCGGGATAACTTAACAAACATAAGTCACATATTTGGAGTATTATCACAAGTAGCTAATATATTAAATTATGATGACTATGATAAAATATTTGCAATAAACCTTAAACAACCTATTGATCTATATGGAGTGCTCACTCAATCGGGTGTTAATAGCTCATTGGCAGTTATTGATAGATCTAATGAATTATTTGAATTCCTACAATAAGTTATAAATTAATATTATGTTTTTTAAGCTCTGAGGTTTCTTCTTGAATTTTATTAGCAGCATCTTTTGCATTATCGCTATGTTTTTTTACACCATCAGCATCTCCTCTATTTTTTGCAGAAATAGCTTGATTATTTTCAAATACGCAATCTTTGATGGCTTGATTAAGAGCGGTTTTTTCTAAAGATATTGCAGGCTCATCATCACGATTTATTTCAACATTAGAACTTCCAAATGAAATATTTCTAATTTGATTAATATTATAGTTATGTAATTGATTACTTATATATAACGCATATTCATAGGCTGAATCAGATTCAACTAATGCTTCATCAACATCTATATATTCGTCATGATTACATGAATCTAAAGATGGACAGCCATGAACACTTATTAGAAATGCCGCACCTAAGCAAATACTAGCCCAAATTCCTTTAGACATATTTCAATCCTCCGTATCATTATCTTCAAATTCCCAAGATGGTTTAAGTTCTCCATCTGACTCTTGTTTCCAAGTAATATCAAAATCATCTTCAGGGCTATCCATATCAGAATCAATGAAAGTATTGGGTGATTTTTTAAACAAATTCTTAATAAAATTGAATATGCTCATAGCCCAAATATATCTGCAAATATGCTTAATCCTTCTAATGCAATACCGGCTCCTGCTGCTAAGATATCTCCAGGAATACCTCCTAAGTCATCATCAATTGCTAAAGCAATTCCTGCGGCTGTTGCAAATGAGACTAATAATAGATTTGCATCTTCACTATTCGAGCAATCTTTTTTATGTAAAATTACATCATATGCAAAATCACTAGCTTCAGTTTTGCTCAATCCTTTTGATTGAGCATATTTAATTAATTCATCATAGCTCATGGGCGCTTACTCCATATCTATTTAATTCAAATATTTCACATTCAGCTTCAACGAATACTTCAAATCCAAGTTCAGTTGTTTTTGAAATAATTTTCATACTGGTAGGAATACCTGTAGACAATGAATCAATTGAAACATTCTTTAACATATCCAATGCTAAATTAGTAGCTTCACTAAATCCTTCGGATTCAGATATTACCTCAGTTTTCACTTTATTATAATAAGGGAAATCACTACCAATCATTTTTGTTGTGATATATACGAACATGATGCGCTCCTTTATTAAATGCGTTCAATACCAAAATTAAATTTAGCATCAAGGCTTAAAAGCTCAGTTCCAGGTAATACTTCAATCTTCTTTCGCATATTCACATTTCTGTCAATAGATCCTGAAATGGTGCTAATGTAAGTTGGCAGTTGATTAATTGGAAGATTACTTAATCCATCCAGGACAAAATCAAATCCCCCATCTAAAAATAGAATATCATATTTATTTTTAGAAATGAAATTTAATGCAGTAATTCCATCCATAGCAACATCTGAAAATAGTTCGCCTGATTTTTCAGCAATTGATTTTTTAAGATTTGCATAATCTTCTGAATCAAAATAGTGGCAGTGCTTCAAGATAATGAAATGTAGAGCGGCAAATGCTCCATCTCCAGGAAACATATTTGCAAATTCTCCAAAATCATCATCAACTAGCAGAATTTTAAGAGACACACAAACCCTTTCATTGATTCAAGCTCTTCCTAAAGGAGGTCTACATTATGCACCAACTATCAATATAATATTTTTTAGAAATGCTGGCAAGTGAATTCAGCCTTCTTTTGATTTTACATGATATTTTGTTTTTATTATATTAAGCTGGAACTTTTAAAATTTCGTATTGAAAGGATAATATGTCATTTTTGCTAATATTGGGAATAAGTGGCTGGATATTAAATATCCTATTTTATGTCATATTTTGGAAAATAATAGATAAAGAAGAATTTGATATTAATGATTTAGGAGGAGAATGCATTCTTCATATTTTAGTATTAATACCATTTTTATTTATAATAGGATATTTGTTCGCTTGTGCATTGTTTGAATTAAGCATAGGAGATGACGAATGAAAGAAGCCGTATATTCTGTTAAATTTTTCCGTCTAAAAAATGGAATTTTAACTGGTCCTAGCCAAGGATACAAATACACCAAACCGTCTAATTTTGGGGAGTTTGGAAGATGGCATACTATGGGTAAAAACGATGAAGATCCTGGCATATGCACTTGTGATAAAGGATTTCACGCTCCTATATTAGAGTCTATAGAATATTGGAAAAACAATTATTATTATGAAGCAGATAAAATGCCTATTAAAGCATATATTGTACAATTAGGGGAATTTTGCTCATATGAAATTGATCCACTATTTAGTGGGAAAATAGCTTGTCAAAGAATTAGATTAATTAGAGAATTAAAGGGATTTAGTTTATGCAAGGCTGCTATTAATTATTTAAACAAAGAATATAATTTAATAAGTGATAAATTAATTAGCGAATGTATTGCAAAGTATGGCAAATTTGACTATATTGACTATAAAGAGGCTAAGTGATGATACGAGGAATTAAAATATTAGATGAAAGTTGTACCAGTTTATTATTTAAATATAAATTTGGATTTGATCTACTTAATCATACGTTAGGATATCAAACTTGGGGCCATACTGTTAAATGCGGAGAATGGGGATTTCATGCTATGGCCCGAGATGTTAGTAATTATTATTTGTATAAAAAGATTTCTAGCAAAATTAAAAATCGAGCATTTATTGTAGAAATGACTGATGCTCTTGATTATGATTACGATTTAAAAATAATGGCAACTAGCTATATTAAATTTATATATGAATTTGAACCATCTTGTTTATTAGATAAGGCAATTTTCAATAAAATATGTGATAAATTTAATGTAATTTCTTCTAAAGATTTCCCAACAAAAGGCATAATGTAATGGCTAAAGCTATAAAATTTTTCAAGAATAACGGTGGATTTATTACTAGCCCGCATACTGGTTTAGCTTATGTTCCAGGTAATTTATATCGTACTTCTTTACCATTAGTGATGTGCGCAAATGGATTTCATTTTCCAAGCAATTTACTTGGAATAGAAAAATGGGGATTAAACTATTATACTAGTCATTTAACAAGCTGGATAATTGAAATTAGTGGAGCTATTATAGAAGACGATATTTATAATAAATTTGCAGTTCAAAATATGAAATTAATTGAAGAAGTGTCAATTACAATTAGATCATTTGATCGAAGAAATTCTCTAAGAGAATTAAAAAGCACCTTAAGAAATAATCATCCAGATTTAATATATTTTAATAGGAAATTTAGAAGCACTTTATTATCAGTACCCGAAAAGCAGTGTTATTTAATAAAGGATTAATAATGTCAATAGCAAAATTAAATAAATTATGCTCATACTTATTATGGGATGATACTCATCTGGACCGTATTAATTTTCATTTGCCTAATGATGGAAATAATCATTTAACATTTTTTATAGAAAAAGGTTTGCATGACTGCCGAATATGTATTAAGATTAAACGCATATCAGATGCTAAGATTAGAATATACCCAAAACAATTGCTAGAAATTACTAATTTTGGAATCAATATTGATGCTATAAAAAATATGATTAGAATATTATCTGATTGGGATTCATTTGATATATGTCAAAAGGATCTTAAAAATTTTAATTATGATTACACTGGATTACCTAACTACGAAGGAGATTCTAATGAATGAATTTACCACAGAAAAGCCTCATACTAAACTATTAGCCTTAAAAAAAGCATTACATGCATTAGGTTTTAAGTGTGAATTTTGGCCTGTTAATTTTGCAGATGGAACCCAAGGTCATTCTATTCACGTATTAGCTCCTAAGAGCAATACTACCCCAAATATGAAATCTCAATTACTTGAAGATACTTCTATGTTTTCAATTAGTGTATTATTAGATGGAACTGTTAAAGATTATGATGATAATGGCTTGTCTATTTTATTTAATGAAGATCTTTCCCCTAAATCCTTATCTCAAGCCACTATTATTGAAGGGATTCCGCATATCCAGAGTGTGATTTTGGATAGATTAGTAACCGCACTTGTACCAGAATTTGCTTGGGTTAGTATTCAAGCTAATGAATTAATTAGTAAATTTGCTTGTTGTAAAGATCCAATAAAAGTGAGAAAGATTATTAATTCTCTTATTAATAATGTATTTACTTCAAGTACTTGTGAAAGCGCTAGTGAATGGGGATTTAATGATACTTGTGTAAGAGATAGTATGTGTGAGGATATTGATAATAAGTTTGAATATGTTAAAGAAGTTATTGAAAAATATGCGGAATAAAGGAATCATAATGAATAGGATAGTTAATACAAATTCAGCAACTTTATAATTATATACTCCATGATAATATTCTTTACTTAATATTATGCTATTTGGAATAGCCATTTCATATAAAAAACCATTATATGCAATCTTCATGCTTACTATTTATATTACTATAATATATAATTAAAATATGAATCCAGATATATTAGAAGAAGAAATATTATCAAAAACCACTAGAATTATTATGAATAAATTAGATGAGGCTAAAATATGTAAAAGAATAAAAATTGGAAAAATACCAAAAAATCAAATAACTAGAATGATAACAAGTACTATATCAATGGAACTACTGCAAGACTTAACTTGTTTTCATGGTATTAATATGGATATTTCTGAAACTGTAACTTATGATATTTTGTATCAAGTGTATTGTGATCTTATTAAGTTCATTAAAGAAAAAGCAAATGTACTTAATAAAGATTATTATCCAACAGCAGACGGGGCATTAGCTCGTATGTATGAATTATTGCATAAAGGAGATATTGTCATTAGCCCTTCCATCCCAACTATCCTAAATTTAAAATACAAAAGAATAAACGACTATACATTACTAGATATTGAAACAAATAAATTAATGTATACTTCACCAAATATTAATGAACCATTAACTATAATAAGTGCTCCTAATGATTTAACTATTAATATAGAAAGCATTTCTGATGAATTGAATATCAGAAAGGAAGACTTTTCTCCCCTATATACAATAAAGCTAACGTATTCATTATATACTAACTACGAATCTCTAGAGTCTTATATTTTATCTAATCCATGTGATTAATAAATACCTAATATGAAGCTGCTATTTAAGGGATTTATCTACGAATCTCAACAAGTCAAAATTAAGTACATTGAACCAGGAACTGAATTATATCATGGAACAGGAGAATCTATCAATGGTAATTTAGGTATTGGTGACACTGATAAAATATTATGGTTAGCTGATAATACGGCAATTGCCCAATCATATATTCATTGTTCACTAAAAACAATGATATATTCTAAATCATTAATAGCTCCATTAAATAAAAAAGAAACAACTTTAGCTAAAATCCAAAAACAATTAGGTATTATTTTTAATATTGAATCATATGATTCTAATGGAAATCCTATTAAGTATAGTATTGTTAAACCGGATAGCTTTAATTCATCACATGAGAATAACAAAAAAACATATGAAACAAAGCTAAAACCACTATCTGATGAAATAAAAACAACTAAACATGAACTAGATAAGGTAAATGCCGAAATAGTCAAATACTTAAAAGATAAATCATATAAAATAAATACGCAAGAACTAGATTCAAAATACATGAACTTGTCAGCTAAATTGGAGGAATTAAATAAAAAATATTCTAAAATCCAATCTTCAAATCCAGATCCAACCCAAAGTAAAATAAAATACGTAGATGATAAATTAAAAGAATATGGATATACTGGAGACTATCAAAATAAATATGATGGATCAATATACAATCTATACCTAGATGAAGATGATAATCTTCTACCTTATGATCATCAAGATATGGGAAAATTATATATCGTTAAACCAAAAAGAAGACTCAAATTTTTAGATATGTCTAGCGGAATATCAGATGAAGATTACTTGCTTTATAATGATCTTGAATTATTGAGAAGAACAGAAAAACAAGGATACGATGGAATTATAATTGATGATATAGCGCAGCATGATAAATTAGGAAATGTTCCCCATATTAGCTATGGTGTGTTTAAAAAAACAATCCCAGATCTGGAAATTGAATCTATTAATGCTTGCCACCCTAAAGAAATAAAAAATGAACCAACCTCAGAGTATTCTAAATATAAAGAATCAAAATGAAAATAGTATATAATGCCTTTTAATATGAAAGTATAGACAATCTACCATTCCCACCTAAAGGATCTATACCTACAGCCCATATTCCAATTTTTTCTACTTTTAAAGGCATCAAAGATCAGCTAGATAGTTTTACTCAACCTGTTGGATTGATTTGGGTAATTGCTGCATATGATTCAATTAACCATATTATATTAATGGGTTCGTAGCAGCACATTAATCTCTAAATAAAAGTATGCAAAGTTATGTAAAAAGGATATAAATTTGCATATTTTTAATTTTAATGAAAAAATAAGATATTTGCAGTAATTTTTTGTTATACTTAATATTAGATGAAGAGGCGGTTGTAAGACCGCCACATCAAGCAAAAACCACGCTTGATGATTCAACATCTGATTGTTGGCCAATGGCCAACAGCCCCGACTAGAAATAGTCAAAGAGTTGTGTAAATACAACAATTGTACTTGAAAAACAGTACTGGATACGGGAAGTTCTCCCGGAATCCGGCTTTGCCTAGGCAAAGCCTAACGCTTGCAGAGATCGGAGGTTTCAGTTTGGTGAAAGTCAAACAGTGCGGGTCGTTGAAGCAAGAAATCAAAAGTACAAAATCAGGCTTGCCTAGTTTTGCACACTTTTGGTGGAACGGTTATCTTCCCATTTTATGATTAGTTTAATTTCACTCATGTTATCTCCTATTCTTATTTAATTAAATATTTATTTTTACCATTGGAATCAACATATTCCGTAGTAAAATTCGTATGATAGCATGTACGATAATGTTTATTAAACTTAGGAATATAATCTTTTAATTCTTGAGAAGTATGTATTGGTAATTCATTAATCTTTAAATTAGGATAAGAATAATATGTATATGGAGTAGCATTGTTTTGCATATATTTCACTAATCGAATTGGTTCTTCAATTATATTTTTCACAATTAATCCTTTATGCTGAATAGTTAGCTGCAATGGTTCTTTTATTAAGTCCAAATAAATTGAAAATACTTGGGCGATCTTTCAAGGTTAGTAAATCATCATAATTAGCAACTCCAGCAGCTTTAGCCTTCGTAATAATATTAGCAATATATCTATCAGTAATCAGTGCAGAGTACTTAGACTCAAGTTGGCTAATGAATTTCATATTTTGGCAAGAAAGTTTAATTTTATTCCCTTCAATTTCATCATACTCATCAATAAAGTTAACGTCTAGCACTCCACTTACTTCAACTAAATAAGCATCCAATTTAAGATCTCCCCAAAATTGAATACCTTCAATTGGAACTGCATGATATCCATACTTGCAGTTTTCAACTTTTAATCCCAAAAATTTAGAATATTTACGGCTAGGCAAATTATTTAAATCTAAATCATCATAACCGCATAGTTGGTATGGAGCATACCCGTTATGTAAAAATTTAACAAGTTTTATTGGTTGTCTAGTATATATTTTCATCGGAACTCCTGCAAATACTGTTTATTGAAAGTAGGAATAGTTATTTTAGGCAAAGGCTCTAATCCAGTTCTAGCTAATTTCCAATAATTTAATGTGGTTGGGTCAGGTTGGAAATTCAAATTTTTGCATCTTGTTAGTATAATATCAAATACTTTAGATGCTTTATTTTCACCGAGTAGATAAAAAGTAGATTTAATAATTCGAGTAATTCTTAGATGATTATGATCGTGCATTACTGCCCATTTACTAGTTCTATTATAATAATCCAATAATTTATCTAACCCATTTAGGAAATTTGCAATTGCATCTGAGGAATCTTTAATTTGCTTTTCTACTTCAGGTGTTAAGACTGGAACAACGAAATTAAATAAGCTAGCTTCTCTTAGTGGAAATATCCATTGAATATAATCATGGCATCTTTCTAAATTACGATCACTGAATCGCATAATATCTGAAAAAAATCTGCCTTCATCATTTTTAACTTTATCACTAAGAAAATCACATAGATTTACTGTAGATGGAAGTAATGGTACAAAATCTCCAAAAACATCTTCATAATCAAGCGGAACTGAGGGAAGCAATTCATCTTTAATTTTTAATATTTCATTTGGATTAAATGTAGATATCATTGAAGAGTTACAATAAACATATCTATTCTTTTTAATACTATTTGCTATCCTTTTTTGTTCACTAGCCATAGGCATAATTGAAAAGAAAGCTTTGAAGTGATCATATAAAAATAACCACTCTGTTGCACTAAGAGTATCATGAAACCACATATTGCAAAATTCTGAATAATAAAATTTGTCAGCTAATATTTCTTTAGGGTTAAGTTTTTTTGTCATATAGAAGTAGCTCCGTTATCCTTTGTATATTTAAAGTTACCATATTCTGGATGTTCTGTTAAATATTCGTTAATATTGACTTCTACTGAACTATTGATTTTCAAATCATGCCCAATAGATATTTTATTGAAATTAGGTATAGCTGAATGTTTGGTTAATAATTCTCTAAAAGTAATATTATTATATAAAAATAATGTTTTACCTTTTTTAGTTATAAAGAATTCTCGCCAATAATTATTATTTTCATCATCATCTTCCCAATCAATAATTACAAATAAATCTACATCTTTTTGGTATAGAACAGTTAAAGGGCCATCAAACCAAAGAATATCCATTACATATTCTCCAAAAGGCGATGCATTCATTTCTTATACTCCAAATATTTTGTTAAACCAACTAGATTTCTGCTTTGGCTCCGAAGTAGTTAGAATTGCAGATTCATCTTCAGCAATTTTTCTTTTAAATTCTGAATATGATTTGGAATCAGAATATTTCATCTTACTCTTATATCGTTGAAATAGTTCTTCTAATAATTTTGCTTTATTGGGCTTTTTTACAGGATCTATCTTTCTAGTATCAACATAATCAATAGGCTCATTCCCTTCGTCCCATTTCTTCACATAGATATTTTTAATATTCACACTTAAAGCTTTCTTTTTATTTTTGTACCAAAATGTATTATAGTTCTAGTTCCATCTGCAAAATCTGTTAAATCAGTATCACATTCAGGGCAATCGTCAGATGGAACTTTTCCTTTAGCTATGCAATAATCTGATCTATGATCTTGACCACAGTGATTACAACGAATTATTTCGATATTATTGGGCAAGAAAAGCCTTAAATTCTTTTATTTTAGATAATCTTCCTTTTAAATATGATTCATGTATTTTTTCTTCAAATAATTCTTTAAATTTATTTAAAGGAATATTCTTAATAACAAGATCAAGTAAATAATCATCAATTATTTCATATTCTTTATTTTCAATAAGTCGGCTAAGTTTAATACCTTCTATAGTATTTTTAAGTATACTAAAACCACTTCCTAATTCTGTATAAACAATCCAATATGATTTAGAATTTTGAGAAACACTGCTTTTAATTGGAAGACCCATATTAATAGAGCTATTTAATGTATCGCCACTTCCAATGGTAAAATCATCCCACATTTATTGTCTCCTGATATTTTGAACTTGTAAGTTTTACTTGTGAGTTGGATTTTCTAATAGATTCTAAGGATCTGGATATTTGCTCAATAGTAAATTTGTTTAAATATTCAAATTCACCGTAGCATAAAACTGTCAAAACTACTAAAGTTTCTTTACTAATAGTGAAAAGTAAATAGTTAGATTTCAAATAATAATTATGCCGATTCTTTTTGATATCCATTTGCAGATGTTTTTCATCAATAAATGGAGTGCTATTGTAAAAGAATTCTTTAAATAATTCAATCTTTTTGTATATTGGCTCATTTAAGATATTTTTATATAATATTGAATATCTGAGTGAGAATCTATGTAAGGCATGTTTAGATACTTTTAAAGTTAATTCATTCCCATTATCATCAGTTACATTTAATTCCATATTATAGATGAGATTATCAAACATGGCTAAATTCCTTAAATGATATTATTTGTCAGAAATCCATTTTCCATCAATAAGATTGTAAATCCGTTCTAACAAATCTATGCAAAACTATGCTCACCTTACGGCTCGCACTCAAGATGCAGAGCATGATTTTGCGATTTGAATTCTTGTTTCATAGACGAACACTGTTCCGTTAGGAACTGTAACCTTTCATCTCCACAAGCGTCACTTCCGGTGGAACTCACCGTAGATTCACCCGAAGGTGAATGTTTATCAATCATCCAAAGACCTAGATATTGTAGATTTTTAGCGGCATTGACATCTCGATCAAGATGCGTTCCACAATAGCTACAAGTCCATTCTCTATCTGATAGTTTTAAGTCATTATGTTTATGTCCACAAACACTACAATACTTTGAAGATGCATAAAAGGCTGGAGCCATAATTAAATGAACACCATTCCATGCACACTTATACTTCAAAGTATCCTTAATCTTACCAAAGGAAGAATCCAAAACTGCACTTGCTAGTTTGTGATTCTTGGACATATTCTTTGGTTTTAATGTTTCAATAACTATGACCTTTGGCTTGGTTTTCACCAAAGATGTTGTCAACTTATGCACACTGTCATTGCGGATGTCCGCAACTCTCTTGTGAATTCGTGACAACTTTGTTATTGCTTTCTGCTTATTTTTACTTCCTTTAACTCTACGAGAAACCATTCTTTGATACCTTTTGAGTTTCACTAAATGTTTCTTGTAGGCTTTAGGGTTCTCGAAGGTTTCACCTTCACTGGTGATTGCTAACTCTTTTATACCTAAATCTACACCTAGAATATCACATTCTTCTATAGATTCTATTGAAGCTAAATCAGGCACATCAACTGTTTCTGGTAATAAGAATGAGACATACCATCTATCACACTGTCTTGAAACAGTAGCTTGTGATAGCAAACACTTACCTTCGAGAATTGGGTAGTTCCTTTCCTTGAGTCTGATCTTTCCTAGATTTGGAAGTTGAACATAGTCAGATGCAATGTAGACTGAACCTGTCAATCGGAATGAATCTCTTTGTCCACGCTTCTTGAATTTAGGATAACCCGACTTATTAATAAAGAATCGTTTAAATGCTACTTCTAGATCTCTTAATGCCTCTTGACCACAGCATTTAGAGGTTTCTCTTATCCAAGGAAGTTCAGTTTTTAATAAAACCCAATCTTTATGCCAATCAATAGCTGATCCGAAAGTAGACGGGACTTTATTTAATCCATACATAATAGCTAAGGCTTTATTAGCTTCATATTCACTTATAAGTTTATCTAATTTCCAATTATAGGCAAAGCGAGAAGTTCCTGCGCTCTTAGCGCAGAGAACTCTTTGACTTTGATTGAGCTTTAACTCAAGCCTATAACCACGCATCTTCATCTGTTATTATTTATTCCTCTTTTTTTGTATGAAATGTCAAGTAGTTTTGCTCAAGTTTGCCTAGTTTTGCGTAGATTTATTGGAGCAGCTACTAACCCTTTCTCTAGATTCTTGTTAAAACATTGACAATTATTATGTCCACCTGTTTCATATTGAACATCACTCATTTCAAATGCAGCCCAAATAGCAGGCCATCCTGCATACTCTACTATATCTGAAAACACCTGATCATCTATTGACAGAGAAACACTAGTATACGACTTATTGAGAATAGGATCTTTACAATAAATAGCAATTCGACTAATTTTGACTTTTTTGCAAGCTCTTAAAAATCTAGTTGTCGTCTCATTCATAAGGCACTCCTCTCGCTGGTCAAAGGTTACTATGAATATAATAATAAGTGAGGGGGGTGTCAATCTTGATGTTACAAGGCGTTAAAATTTTATTACTATTTTTTGATGCTATATTGGAGCCTCGATTCAATCAAATCAATAAGCCACTTAAAGTATTTGTTTGCAAAAGATAATCAGGGATTAATTTTCAAATTTAAATTATCTGGAGCTATTAGTGGAAAGCTAAACTTAAAAGAAGCAGTAGTTGAGCCAATTGATAGTGTACTAAGTTTAACATATATATCTTCAAATATTACCGATGTGCTAAAAAGCTATAATTTTGTAGATGAGCATAATGTTAGATATATTTTAATGATTAAAGAATTTGCAAAATATCCAGATCTTTTTGTATGCAATTTACGTAAGAAAAATGAATTGTTAGTTAAATGCGCAGATACAGTAGGTAATCCCAAAAAATTCGGATATCCATTATTGAATAGTTATGATATATATAAAGTTGATAATATTCAATGGGATCCCTCAATTAAAGATGCCCCTAAAGATATTACAGAAATTAGCCGAAATGATGCAATTATATTACGATTTATTTGCAAAGATTGCGGCAAAAATACTATAAGTAGTTCTGATTATTATATGGTAAATAATAACATTTGGAAGAAATATGGTGTTGATGGCATGCTTTGTTTAAAATGTTTAGAGAGAAGGATTGGAAGAAAATTAGTATTTGAAGATTTCACAGATTGTTTATTAAATCGTAATAATGAATTTGTTAAAGGATTGGCGAAGCAATGAATACAATATTTGAAATAGGTTCGTTAATTTGGAATCATTTAGTATTATATAATCTAATTGGAGTTGTTGTATTAATTGGGGTATTATATATTGAAATTAGAAGAGATGTTGGGCTTGCTTACAGTGTAGCTAATCCTTGTCTATTAGTATTAATTCCATTATGGCCTTTGCTTATATTGGAGCAGTTAGTTATTGCCGCTATTTTATTAGGACTACATTATTATCACCCCCGAATTAAGAAACCAATACATAAAGAAAATATCGTTTCATTTGATGCAAATTCAATGTATACTACTAGTATACTGCCGAATGATTCAAGGTTTTCTAGTTTCATATCACCAGATGAACGTAGGAGTAATAATGAAATTGCGATTAAATAAGCCAATTAAACTACTCAAGTTTATGTGTGATGGTTTCACTCCATTTACAGGTAAGGAATTTGAAAATTTAAACGATGAATACTTACCTTCAAAAATATATAAAATAGATGACCCGCAAAAAATTGAACAATGTAAATGGGGATACCATGCTGTACCTATTGATGGTATTGAAGGCTGGGTTGAACCCAACTATAGCGCATATATTGTTGAAGTAAGTGGAGTGATTGATATTAAAAGATCTCACAGATTTAGTAAAATTGCGGCTGAAAATATTCAATTCATTGCAAAAATTCCAAATTATTTGTGGAAAATTCAAAATTCTAATGATGAGAGAGATTGTCTTTTGCATATTGACTCTGCTGAAATATTGCAGGATATTGCTAAAGAAAAAGGAGTGATTTCTTTATCTTGGTGGAGAATGGGATTATATATAATGCTGGCTATTTTATATAAACATTGCAATAATCAGGAGTAATATAATGAAGAAACTGATTTTAAGTATTTTAATTCTATTAGCTACTCAAGTATTTTCAAGCTCACCTAAAATACCTGCAAATTTTGCATATATGGGTAATAATGATGGGATTATTACTTATTATGATTCATCTGATTTAGATATTCATGCAAAAGTAAATACAGAAGATTCGACATATCATGTATATGTTTGGATAGCTAATTTAATTAATAATAGTGAAACGCATCATAAAGATTTATTGGTTATTACTAATGATGAGATTGTTTGCAAAGTATCTGGTAAATCTATTATATCTGGAATACCTTATATTACTTGCGATAATTTAACTTTCAATGTATTATCAGGATCAGCTTGCTTATACTCAAAAAACAAGATGCCTAAATGCGATATAGTTATTGACAAGAATACTAATGATGTAATAATCCCTGGATCATTAATGTGGCAATGGTGGCCTGTAATGTCAATTAAAGGACTACTTAGCCTAGCTAAAACAATACCTGTTGAATAAGGAGCGCAATATGAAATATGATCCAAAACTGTCAAGATATGCTATAAAATATCTGTATAAGAATAAAGAGACTGGTAAGTTATTTGGCCCGATTAAAGATTTTGAATATAAAGTTGGGAAATGGTGTACTATTAAAGGCAAAGTAAAAGCATGTGAAAATGGATTCCATGTTCCATCTTATAATGATATATTCTTAGAAAATTATTCATGGTATGATGAATATGCTAAACGTAATGATTATCAAGTTAATGACTTAATAATTGCATTAGTTGAAGTGAGCGGATATTTATCTAACACAAGTTATGGTTATTGCCATTTAGATACTGGCAAAATAGCATTTAAAAGAATTAAAATAATTAAAGAAATAACGATTGATATATCTTCATTGCCATTGGAAGGTGAAGGTTCAAGATGGGCCGCTATTCTTAATATAGTAAATAAATTGAATAAAAAATATCGTACAATTTATCATGAAGATTTTGACAAATATGTTTTTACTAATAGACTTAATAATACATATCTAATCAAATGAATAATAATATGACTGAAGCCGATGCTTTTTTGGAAAAATATGACATTAATCGCTCAATTAGAGGATTGATTAGTGATATTAATTGGTTAAATATCACTAATAATTCTAAGGAATATTTGGAAACTAGACTTCCAGAAATAAGTGAAAAATTCAATAAAGCTATTGATGATCTGCAAAAATTAAGAATAGAATTGATTAGCAAATGGGCTACTGAATCGGGTCTATCTTTTTCTATTGAAGTATCTGAATATGAATGGTTTTATTATGCAGATGCTAAAGAAACTCCAATGTGCATAATTAAAGATAAGGGTTTTAGATATATTAATGGAAAACTAGTTAATCAGCCATTAACCGATAGGTGGATGGTAAGTAAAACAGTTGATGGATTAAAATATATAGTAAGCCACAAAATATTACCATTAAGTAAAATGTCAAAGGAGTAAATCATGAGTCTTCAGAAATTAGAAAATGAAATTCTAGATAAATTAGAATCATATATAAAACATTTTAAGCCTGAAATTTTAGATAAGAGCCAATTTGTAATAATTGCAGATATTGATGACATATTAGTTGGAAATTTTACAAATATTAGGGCTGAAGTTTTATATAGAATTAATTATGTATTAGTTTTCAAATATGATTCGGATATATATTCGGTTAATATTAATACGGGTATAGATATTAGTGAGGCACTTCTTTGGAGTAATTATGGGGTGCGCTTTATTGAGAATAATAAAGTAGCAATTGGATTTAGTAATTATGATGTTAGGGAGGCTATATACTTTGATGGGCCTACTTATTATAATGTAGATATTAAGAATATTATTAAGATATACGAAGATGAAATTAGTAGAGGATTTATTACTAATATTAATTTAAATAATTGCTCAATTTATGAAGAACGTATTGATAAATTTACTAGTCATGAAGATATGATTAATAAATTTACCATTGAAACTAGTTTATTAAAAAATCATACAGTAACTCAAGTTGAATTTTTTAATGTAAATGGTTTGAATTATATTGGCTATCTGTTTGTAAATGGATGGGATTATATTTGTAGAGTAGTTAAATTACATTTAGATAATTTTGAATATGAAGATATTGATAGCGATGGTGATTTAATTCCAATTAATGACTTTATTTCAGCTATTGAAGAAGGATTACTATTACCAAGTGATGGGTTTGGAATGGTATGTAGTTCCACTCAAATGAGCAATATTGAAATAAGCCCCCTATTAAAATATACTAAAATTAAATTTCCAGATTGGGCTAAGTCAATTTGCTGGTATAATAGATAATGATTGATGTCACAAATTATCCTCAATTACTTGCCAAAGAATTAGCAGGTAAAGTTGATTTTATGAAATGCAATTTATGCAAAGGCATTGGATATATAAATTACGAAGATGAAGGAAATGATATAATTTCAGGTGAGAGTAAAAATCTTAATAGAATAAATAAAGAGTGTTCAAATTGTGAAGGTTTGGGATTTGTAGTAAAGGAGTTTTAAAATGAGTAAAAAATGCTATGCAATTAAATTTTTAACTAATGATGGCAATGGCCCTTATTATGAATATGATTTATCTGGGAATTGGAATGTTACAGATAGTGATAGAACTGTTTGCTGTTGCCGCTATGGATTGCATGCTTGTTTAATTACATCTTTATCATATTATTATCGTGATACTAGCCGGCGTTCAAAAAATAGGGCATTTATTGTAGAATTAGGCGGGCGCATTGATATAGATATTGATTCACCTAACGACCAGACTGCTAAAATAGCGGCTGAAAAGATGAGATTTATTGGCGAGATTCCTTTGGTATATTTAAGATTTAAAGGAATTTCTGATTTTATTAATAAAATTAAAATTTATTTTATTGCTAAAACATATGGAGTGCTAAATGTTAAACAAGCTAAAAAATTACCTACATTAATTGAAGTAGAAGAATGATAATGAGTACACTACATGATCAAGTTTATGATGAATTTATAAAAATCTTACTTAATAGAGGGTTAGGATTCAAGCTAGGCAAAGAGAGCGCAAAGGTTTAGTGGTTGAATTTTAATTATTTTTTAATTATATTTTAATGATGAAGCATCTCACCCGAAGCCAGCTTGAAGCCCTATCAACTCCAACTCTTTTAGCTTATAAAAGAGATCGCATACCTTCTAAAATTATTAATAAAACTGATGTTAGTATGTATGAAACCCATTGTCATATTAAAGAAATATTAACCATTAGAAAACAAGTTAATCTAGAGGAAATAGATTCATGCCATTTGAATTAAGCGCAATAATATATGGAGTATTTGGTATATTTAATGGGCTACTTGTTGCCATTTTAATTAATAAAGGATACAAAGAATATCCAAATAAGTATAGTTTAATTATAAGCTATACTTTATATGTATTAGGTGGATTTATTTCATCTGCAATATTATTTCTTCAAATATTAGCTAGTGATACTGAAGCAATTCAGAGCTTTAAAGGTAAGATAAGTTCAAAACATCTTTGCGATTATAGATATTGCTTAAATCATAAAGTAGGTAATTATATTTGGGATTTAAATGTTAATGATATATTAATTGTAGACGATGTTGAATATGTATTAGTAACTAAAGATAATGTGTTTTTTGATTATCCAATTCCAGGCGTTAATACTTGGTTTTATACTTTTGATAATAATTATAAAATAGATAATAGCGATTGGTTTACTTTGGCAATAGATGACAAAGAAAAGCGAATTACTATGGCAATGCCTTCTTGCTTAATTGATGAACAGGATGATGATGACTAATACAATTAATAACTATGTTGAAGAATTAATTAAAGCTAGAATTACTTCTAGAATTAAGCACATTGAATTAGCTAAAATAATGGATATTCTAGGAGTAACATCATTATATATTTGTGGTAATTCATTAAATGCTGAAGTCCCAAATGATTATGATATATATTTACTAGAAGATGATTCATTTCGCTTGCATGATTTAAGCTCTAATGAATTATTTAAAGTTAAAATAGAGAAAATTGGATACAAAATTACTAGTAGCACTAAAAATGCAGTAACTTTAAAAAATAATTCAGTTATATTACAAATCTGTTTATATCATAAACCTACTTTAAAAGAATTAGTTGATTCATTTGATTTTACATATTGCCAAGTTGGAGTAGAAGTATCGTTTGATTGGCTTAATGTTTTAAATATATCTGATGAATATTTTACTTTTGGATATTTGGAATTCTTAACATCTAGAGTAACACATTACACGGGATCGGAATATCCAATTTCTTCATTATTGAGATTATTTAAGGTTAAAGATAAAGGATATTTACCTGGAAATTTACATATACGTGAATTAATTACAATATTGATTGAAATTGTAGAACGTGGATTTGATGATTATGATGATTTTAAGGATCAACTTGATGCAATTGATTTAGGATTATTATCTGAAGATTTAAATAGCATTGATAAAAATAATTTATTGAAGTTATTTATTTTAATGGGGAAAGATAAGGAATCGGTTGAAGCCAGCAAAGAATTTCTTGAATAGAGCTTGATTTTAGCCCTTTAGAATGGATAATTTTATGCTTCCAAAGAACTGCTCCACCCAGCTATTAAGGTGCTTTAAAAGGCTTAAATTTTTAATTACATTTAGGTTTTAGAAGCCCACCTCAGTTCAAAAGGAAACAAATTGACTCTCACAGAAAAAATTAAATCATTCTATTCAGGTTGGACTAACTTGGATTTTGATGATTTTGTTAAGATATTTACTCTAATTTTTTTGCCCTTTACTGCAATTGCGACATTCATTCATCTGCAATTCCGTATGGCTACAAAAGTTGTAAATACTTGTAGCAATACTAGTATTTCATTAATTGGAATAGCTCCGGTTGAAATAGCTAATTTAATATTCAGCCTTTGGTTTGGTATGGTAATTGCACTTATCTTATCAGTACTATTGTTTATCGCTAAAGAAATAGTGGGAGCAGTTGGAGAGCTGTTTGGCGTTAATGATCCTCCAAAAGAAAAAGAAGAAAATTTTAATTATGTTATTCCAAATACTACTTCAAGATTGACTAGATTAGGTAGAGTTATTAGATATTATGCTAAAAAAGTTTTATATACTTCATTAATACATCCTGGGCTAATTTGTATGGAAGGTTACCTCTTATTAGTAGTTTTTGGATTGCTTGGATGGTTCTTACCAATTGATACTTGCTTAAATACTGAGGGCAAACAGCTAGCTAAACTAGGCGACTTATTCGCATTGTTATTCTTAGGTGTAGGTGCCATTTATTTAATAGCAAAATTAGATATATATAATAATATTGTAAAGAAATTGCCAGCTAATGTATTTAAGTCATTGTCAGATTTTTGGTTTTATATTGATATTATTGTTGATTTTGAGAAGGAAACTCGATATGATTTATTTAAAGATCCAATTGAGAATGTTTGCAAAAAATATGATGATTTAATAATTACCACATGTCCACATATGCTTCTGTTAGTAATCAGACAAATACTTGGGCAATTAGATTAAATCAAGACAATATAAATCTATCTTCATTTAGCTATCATAAAGATGGCTGCAAACAGGTATACATCAAATATGATAAGTTTGATGATATTGCTCATATTATTAACTCAGTTGCTATTCTATTTGAATCAATGATAAAAGAAGACTTAGGTCCAAGTAATAAAAAGGCTATTGATTCTATCAATGAACCTGAATATTCAAATCCACATACCGAGGATAATAACTCATGAAAAATCTAATCGCTTTAATGCTGTTAAGTTTGGCTCTAGTTGGCTGTGCTGAATCTAAATCAATTAATAACAAAGTAATTCCTCCTTATGGATTGTTCAATGAACAAGCTGAAAAAGTCCCAGGAGTTGTATATGAAATTAGTGCTCCTGATATTATCGTAGCTATTATATTCTGCGAAACAATTGTAGTTCCAGTGTATATTTTTGGTTGGGATATGTATCAGCCTGTTAGGTAAAATATGGTATATAATAAATCGTTCATTAAAATTGATGGAGTAGTTGTCAAAAACTACTCCTTTACTTATAAACAAGTATTAACTTGTTACAATAAAACATTTTTACAAACTAATGAAGCTAGTGCGCTTAGGTGTAAAGTATCTCCATTTGAAAGATTAATTCTTATTTGCGATGGTGCTAAACAACCTAGTCCTATCAAGCCTAGTGTATGGCGAATCGGTGATGAATATTGGCAAAATGAATTTCATATAACTTTTTCAGATATTAAGACTGGGAATTATATTGCGAAATTTGATTTAGAGTATTTTTATTTTACTCCAAGTGAATTAAATTTGGATATGATAATTAATGCTGATCTATTGAAAAAAATCAAGCTTCGGGCTAAATCATTTAGATTAAATGAAGAAATATTACATAGATTATATGTCAGGATTGAATTGTATTTTAATAATACTAAAGCTAATGGCTATATCGGAGCTAATGAATGGATAATGTTTATTGCGCATGGAGCATATCCTGTATTTTTTAAAGATGTTAAAAAATACAATGAATTTTTAGAAGAGATATTAGTTAAATCTAAAAATGGAGATAATTCCAATAAATATAGCTATTTTAATGTTACCCCAACTATTTTACAATTATTCAAAAAATATAAATTTGTAGAAAAGGCTGAATATGTTAAGCAATAAATATCCTAAAGGTTCATTTGATCGCACCCAACCATATGAATGCCATATGAAGGTAATACAATATGATGGAATAGATATAAAAATATTTGATAATGTGCCTTTTAAACAACGCTCATTTTATAACTGCTTATATGATGGAGGATTAGAATTTAATATATCATATTCTCCACATGAAATTAATACAGTTATTCATGTATTTGGAAATCCTGAATCATATCTTGTTGAAAATAATGATACTTATGTATTAGCAATTATTACTAATATTGATGCCAAAGTTCAACAAATTAATATGCTTAAAGTTGCGTTAATTAATACTTATATTCAAAGTATATTAGATAAAGCTAAAATAATTAATAGTAATATTACTAAACATAGTAAAATGTGCAATGAAGTCTTTAATAAAAATCTATTTAATGAATATAATAAGCTATTTAAATTAGGTAGCAAAGTTAGGATAAACATTAAACATTCTGAAAAAATAGAGCCCTGGCTTATTAAAGAATTATGTGGAGCAACTGGTACAATTTCAGAAATTATAAATATTGAAGATATTAATGAAGATGAAATAATGCCTTGGGATCTATATTCAAGATATTATGTTAAATTAGATGCAAGAACTAAGTTCGATAAAACAGAAATGTATTTTGATGCAATTGATTTAGAATTAATTTAGTTATAATTAATGCATGTACAATTCAATTACGATAGTTAGTGAAGAAATTATTCAAGATCGTATTAAAACATTTAGATTAGAAGGTAGTGCTAAATTGCATGAAATCTTTAAAAAACAGATTAAATTAGGCACTATCATTTATCCTCCTCATATCTCTACTAGTGGAGATGGTAAATGGTAGGTAATACTGATATTATTAAAATATCCAAAAAAGATTTAAGTAGGCTAATTTACGAAGCTTATAAATCAGGTTGGGATAATAGTAATGATAATAGAGATGAATTTTATGGAATGAATTATTATCCACCTATTAAAGGGATTAATGATTTTTTTAATGAATCTAAAATATGTGAAAAATTAAAATACTTATTAAAAAATAATAAAGGCATTGTTACATGAAATATTCAAATATATTAATAGCTATTGCTTCAATTAGCGTTGGATTAATTATAGCTAAGAAAATTAAATTACCTATTATTTCTACTCTTAGATTTAAGAAGCCTTCAAAAGAAGAAAAGGCTGCATTAGAAATTCATGGAGTTGATATTAAAAAAATGCAGGATGAAATTTTTGAGTATGAAATTAATATAGCAAAGAAAAACATATGAATGATGAGTTTATTGAATATCTTAGTAAAATATATGGAAAATTATATATAGATAGACTATTAGATACTCAATCATTTAATTTTTATGACAGCGCTAAATCATTTGAATTTAGTAATATTTTTAAGTGTATTAGTAAAATTAATATTATATGGAAATGTCTTAATGTTGATTTAGAATTGGTTCAATTATTTAGACGAAATTTACGTGATAATTTTAGATGCTATAGATATGTATATGATGATAATTCTAAGAATGGCAAATTAATTGATTATAAATTTGAAATCAATAATGAACTAGTGTGTGAAACCAATCCTAGAAAATCTATCATAAATCTAGATGTTGACAGGTTAAATTCATTTATTAATAATTATAAGTTCACTAAATAATATTTGTTAGAATTTACACAGTGCAAGTAGCACAAAAAAAGGAAAAAATATAATGAGTATGTTTAAATTAGTCCCAGCTTTAGCTCTTAGTCTCGGCATGACTTTCGCCCTTGGTGCATGCCAGAAGAACGCTGTAGTGGCTGGAACCGATAGCACTAAGGTTGACAGCGTTAAAGTGGATACTGCTAATACAGATACTACTAAGGTAGATACTTCCAAGGTAGTAGCCAAGAAGGATACAACTAAAGCCGTTAAATCTGCTAAAGTTGTTAAAGCTGCTAAAAAGTAATTAAATAATTAAAGTTATTTAATTGAGCCTCTAAGTAATTAGAGGCTTTTTTGTTAGAATAATTTCTTATTAGTAACTAAATTAAGGGCTGAAATTAATTTAGCTTTTTTAACAATTATTTCACTTCCACCAGTGGCCGCATCTTGTTCATTTGGATCGCCTTTAACTAAATCAGATATTATATGATATTCATAAGTTAAAAGTAATGAAGGCAAATCACTTTCATCTTCTGGTTCAGAATAGTAATAATCTGTAGCAAATTTAGGGCTAGTTGCCAAATACATATTTCCAGTTGCTATTGAATTTTTTCTTAATGGATATTTTACAGTATTATCAGCTAGGCTAAGTGCATCTTTGCCATCAAATAATACAACCTTATATCCATATCTAATATCATTATTGCTCTCTTCATATAAACAGTCATTGTATAGAAGTTTCATAATTAATATTTATATACTCTGAGGCCCAAAAAACTTTACGAGTATTTTTAATTTAATTATTACTAAGATATGGCTACTGCAATCTCAATTGAACCAGATGAAGATACTAAAGGATTCTTGGCTGGATTTATTATTTTTGCTTTAATAACTAATTTCTTTTTTGTGCAAGTGTGGGGGCCTGATATTAAAGCTGATCTTTTCAATAAAGGATTTAGGCAATATCAATTAACTTCAATTGCATATGGAACTAATGAAAATAAACAAGTTATTAAATCTATTAAAGGCTATTATTTAGATAATAATGATCTATATAATCGTAATCAGGCTGGCAATATGGATGTTCCCACTAATTGGTATAATACTAATATAATATATAAAGAAGAAGCAACTGGATTATTTGGAATTATACTGATGGAATTATTTAATCTTTTAGTTTGCCTTCTTCCTTCAATAATTTGCCAGAAATTATTTGCTCAATGTTTCTTAAATAATAGAATTAATAAAAATAGAAAAGAATATATCGTGAAAGGTAAAATAGCATGAACATCCTAGATATTGAAGAACGTAGGATTAAGCTACCTAAAGCTGAATCTTATGAAGTGCAAGATAAAAAAATAAGATTAGAAATTCTTAAAAAGAAATTATCTGATCCTGAATTATTGGAGTTTGAAAAAGCACAAATTCGAGCCAATATAAAGGAATTAGAGCATTCAATTAAAGCTGAGGGTTATTAGCAGCAGGTTAATCTCTAAATAAAAGTATGCAAAGTTATGTAAAAAGGATATAAATTTGCATATTTTTAATTTTAATGAAAAAATAAGATATTTGCAGTAATTTTTTGTTATACTTAATATTAGATGAAGAGGTGGTTGTAAGACCGCCACATCAAGCAAAAACCACGCTTGATGATTCAACATCTGACTGTTGGCCTTTGACCAACAAATCCGACTAGAAATAGTCAAAAAGTTGTGTAAATACAACAATTGTACTTGAAAAACAGTACTGGATACGGGAAGTTCTCCCGGAATCCGGCTTTGCTTAGGCAAAGCCTGACGCTTGCAGAGATTGGAGGTTTCAGTTTGGTGAAAGTCAAACAGTGCTGGTCGTTGAAGCAAGAAATCAAAAGTACAAAATCAGGCTTGCCTAGTTTTGCACACTTTTGGTGGAACGGCTTGAATGTTACTAAAATGGATTCACGTTATGACCGAATTGATATGGACTATGTAGAGAAGATACGAATATTCAGTAAATCACTTGGTAAATATGTTCCAAGATTTGCAATATATAAGTTAAGTGAATCTAAATTAAGAATGATAATAAATTGTCAATGTGATCATCATCATTCAAAAGATGTATATGAAACTAATGTATATCCTAGTGAATTAAATCAAGATAATTATTCAGATATTATGGGTGAAACACTCTTAACAAGAATTTGCAAATCTTATTTCAGTGAAGAAAATGAGGTAATTAAATATACCCACGAATTTAAGGGATTATTTCCAGATGAAGTTCGTAAAATAATTAAAGAATGTGGATTCCAATTAGACCAGCTATTTCTCATTGAAGAGTCTTATGCTTGGAATTGCACAGTTGAGAGAATAAATCCTGATCCTATTATTGTGGGTTTATACCAAAATTACTTTTATTATATTTGTTCATTTGATATAACATCAATGGAGCAATTTGTTTTAACTGAAAAGACTACTCATGTTTGATTTTACTAGTGAGCATCTAGAAGATGATATTAAAAAATATTTAATTGCTTCTGATTTTTTACTCTATATGAAAGATACTTTATTCATAAGAACAATTACCGAAAAAGAATCAAAAACTGAAGCAACTAATATTGGTGCAAGTTATGTATCCCTGGTACTAAATTCAAGTTTTGAAGTATTTTCAAAAATTGCTAAACATTGTAGTAATATAATTAAATTAAATGATACCATTTGCTTTGCTTGTTTAGTTGAAGAAATTGAATACGTGTTTTTTGTAAATAAATCATCCGCACATACTAGATAGAAGGAACCAATGAATAAACTATTAGGTGTTAAATTTTTACTTTCAGATAACAATGGACCTTGTTTTACTAATTGTAAATATGATGTTAGTGGAGCCTGGAATAGCCTCACTAGTCGTAAGAAAGCCATTAGAGTTTGCGAATTTGGCTATCATGCTGCAATCTTAGATAGTATTGAATATTACTATAAAGATTGGTATAACAATGATGGCTCTTGCTATATTGTTGAATTAAGTGGCAAAATTGCTATAGAAACTGACAATACATATGATTCTAAAATTGCAGCAGAAAATATGCGCTTTATTCATAAGATAAAGCTTGGAGATGATAATGAAACTAATATTCAGCATATAATAAAAATCGCTAAGAAGTTTAAAGTATTAGAATATGAAGATCTATTTGAGATTCCAGAAGTAAGAGGAATTATGCGCTGGGACGCTAAGTAATGTAATGATTGCTAGTATTTTGTTGATTGAAAGCATTCTAGGAATAATTTTCTACATATTGTATTGTATATTCAAATGGGAATATGCATATGATTTATGTGGAGGATTAAATGCTAGATTTTACTTAATACTGGTAGTGATTACGTTTGCTGCCAGTATTTCTTCTATTTTAATGAAAGGTAGCTAAATATATTTTGATTTTCTTAGGTATTTTTATACCATCACTTATGGATTTCATTGCTTGACTGGATTTTTAGGCGCAGCATTATTAATAACTGGATTTTCTTGCTTAATATGCTATATTAATAATGCAATTGATGGCGATTATTTTAAATAGTATTGGCTTACTTTTATAATAGGTGTAGTATTATTGACAATATGCGCTTTAACTCCATTTGAAGATGGTGTTTTATATTTGATAGGTAAACATTAATGATTAGTGAAGATGAATTTAAAGATTCATATTTAAGTAAATTAACTTGGAATCAATTAGTTGAACAGGCTATTAATGTAATACTAGATTTTGAACATTCTGAATTAAGTCGCAAAAAATCTATTGAGTATTAGCTTAAACTAGCAATATTATGGAGTAAGTTTAATAAATAATGATATGATAATTGAATATGATTCAGCTTTATATGAAGCTGAAGAAAATAATCGAGATACTAGTAAAGGCAAATTATTATCAGAAACGAATCCTGCATTAGGGTTCGTTAAAATGTTTAGAGCCAGAGATGCTAAATCTGATGAATTCAATACTAATGATTATGTAACACTATCCCCCAAATTTGCAGTAGAACATGCTGAGAATAATCATATCTATAATGATGAACCTCAAATTGTCATCAGAAAATTAGTTTCTACTAATCTATTAAGAGAAGCTAGTAATCCTGGTGAATATTTTTACATTGGGCCATCTATTAAAGGTGAATTAGTTTATCGTACATTAGGTGAAGACTTTGATGCAGAAAATATCCCAGATTTAAGATATTCAAAAAAAGTCAAATAGGCAATTTGTTACAATTAATTTATGAAACACATTACACATTCTGATTTTCAAACTGAAGTTGTTGATTCCAATGGGCCAGTTTTGGTCGATTTTTTTGCTCCCTGGTGCGGTCCTTGCAAAGCTCTTTCCCCTGTCTTGGAAAGCCTTGCTACAGCCTATGAAGGACGTTTGCAGGTGGTTAAGCTAGACATAGATGGAGAGGGAAACCAAGAGCTTGTAACCTCTTTGGGCATTCGCAATGTTCCTACCCTTAAATTTTTCAAGCAAGGAAAGTCCCATAATACCATAGTGGGATTTGCACCTAAAAATAAAATTGTAGAAGCAATTGAATCAATAATCAACCAATAAGGATTATTTGAAAAACATTGCCACTTGTATAGAAGGAGATATTGATGCATCAAAAAATAGAAGTACTGGACTTGAAAAAAGCCCCTTGTTACGCTAGTTATGCTACAACTAGAGCAGATTTAAATATTGATATTAACGGTAAATATTATATAAAAATTTGGTATAGTAAAGATTTTTATAAAACTTACATATATGATACTAGAGATTTGGCTAAGAAATGCGATTGCGAATTCTCATCAATTATTAATTCTACTACTTTATTGAGTAATTATTTAAGATATACCTTTGGTGATTATCTTATTGGAGATTTATATGGCATTAATCCAGAAATATTTAAGGCAGATGATTTATCAATTGAACTCAACAAGTATTTTACAATATTGCAGAAAGAAAAGATTAATCAACTTATTGCAACTAGTAGAGATGAATTAAATAAAGATTATTTAAAAGATGCTAATATTTTTAGAGGATATTATAAGGGAATCTTTAGAGATGCTATAAAATCCCAATTAGTATTAGGTGATAATACTTTTGAACGCCTTCAATTATCAATTAATCAAGTAGTTGAAGATATTTGGAATGATTATCAATTTTCAATAACTAGAGGCGAATAATGAAATCCAGTGAATTAGATTTTGAATCTTTAAATATAACACCAAGGATAATTAAAATAGACGGATTATAGTGTCTTTTTTTTCATAAATATTTAGTATGAATATTTCAGATAATATTGATATTACTAATGAAGATAGTCTAATTTACTTCAAAAAAGAAATAGAAAATGGAGTACGTGAAATATTTGATGCTATTATAACTGATCCACCTTACAATATATCAAGAGATAATAATTTTGATACAATGGGTAGAGCTGGTATTGATTTTGGTAATTGGGATAAAGGATTTGATATATTAAGTTGGATACCTGATGCAGTAAAATTATTAAAAAAGGGCGGAAATATTGTTATATTCAATGACTGGAAAAATTTAGGAGATATAGCTAAAGCTCTTGAAGAAAATGGTTGTATTATTAAAGATATGATTAGATGGATAAAATCTAATCCTATGCCTAGAAATAGGGATAGACGATTTATAACTGATTATGAAGTGGCAATTTGGGCTGTTAAGGGCGGGGATAAATGGACTTTCAATCGTATTTCAGATAAGTATGAACGGCCTGAAATACAAGGAGGATTAACTACCTCAACTGAGAAGATATATGGCGCACATCCAACTCAGAAGCCCATTTATGTAATGAAATGGCTAATTGAACGATTAAGTAATCCAGGTGATTTAATATTTGATCCATTTATGGGGGCTGGTAGTACCGGAATTGCATGTATTGATCTTGATAGAAAATTTAGGGGAATTGAACTAGATGAAACATATTTTAATATAGCTAAAACTAGATTAAATTTTGAGTCACTAACAATAAAAAAGACTTGACTAATAGCCAAGCCTTTATATAGAAATATCTACTTGATTACAAATACATTGAACTATTACGCCCATGTGTACGCGCAAATAATTCATCTAAAAGTAATTGTGCATTACTAGGAGTCTTAATATAAACATATACATATTACAGATATGCAGTATGTATTTTTATTTAAAAAGCCCTCAGCCCTCATTACAAGGGCTTTTTAATTACATCCAGCCTTTAGCTTTAAAATCAGATTCAATTGTTTCTAGAAATTCTAGGAATTTTCCAGTTGCATCTTTTTTGGTATGGCCTAAATCAAAATCTTGGCACCAATATTCAGCTTCACCATTGTCAATGACAATTTGGCTAAATCCCATATCATCACTTTGAAAAACAATTTTACTTAATTTATTTACAGCAGCTAATTCATCGCTAGTTAAAATATGCATTAAAATAGCCCCCTGATGAAAAATGAGTTTAACAAAGCAAATAGCATAATAACGAAGCAAATTGCATTTACTCCTATTAATAGCCAATCTTTAACTCTCTTAATAGAATGATCTTTTTTCATTTGAGTAAGTTTTCCAACGATGAATCCACCATTGAATCCCATTATTAAAGCTACTATTGCTCTCAGCATGTTTTCCTTTTGCTTAATTAAGTATGTTTAGTGTGGTATTAGTATATTCTAATTAATTGCTAAATGTATTTTTTTTAACAATACTCTATTAGCATCTCGAATACATCATTCTGGACGATTAAATCCATAATATTCAATGTCTCTATTACTACCTCTATCTTCTTTACTTTCCATATAAAAAGGCGTACCGTTCCATGTGCGATCACTCCAAGGATTATTTAAGATCACTTCAATCTCAAGAATAGCTAATAAAATATTACCAGGCTCACATCTAGAATAAGCAAATGCACTAGCTTTATCCCATTTAGCGGCATACCCCCCTCTTCCCAATGATCCACATCTAGATGCCTTAATTCCATTTAAAGCAATCTCATGTGCATTACAATAAGATGTTCCATGAAATAATGTAATTAATTTACTTTGTTTAATGTCAGCTTTATCTAATTCTTTATAAAAGTTCTCATAATTACCCGGAGTATTGAAAGTTAAATAATTATCTACCTGGGAAATTCCTAAATTCTCTATTTCATATTCAGAAAAATTAAAAACTTTAAATAGATTTTTCGCACCATTGAAAGCAGTCTGCAATTTATTAACGTAAGCTTGACATTCTAATTTAATTCCATCAATATAATAGCTATTATCTTTACTGTCTTCAAATCCTCTTAAATGCAATAACGCCTCTTTTGAAGAATTATACAAATGATAATCAAAATTATATATTTCAATTTTATAAAAACCTTCGTCCTCTCCTGGCAAATTATTATGAAAGCAATAATCATTGCGATAATATTTTCCAGTATTTTTATCAAATAAGCCATGCGAAACCGATTTAGTGATTACACAATATTTGCTATTGTGTATGGAGCAAGAATCTCGATGAATTTCATGCAAAGTAATAAGAGTGCTCTTAACAAGTTTTCCCGCAATACGGTTAGTTACTATGCGACTATTTATCTTATATTTTGAGATATCTAATAATTTAAATTCCGAATTCAGCTTTTTCATAAGTATCTATAATATAATATAATCCATCACCGGCTGCAATGGATTATTACTCTGCGCACTTAGTTTTTTACTTGTCTGAAAGCCCCCATCCAGACAGCGAGATAGCAGTACCATTACCGCACGGCTCAATTTCTACGCTAAATCCTTCATTTTTAAATGTATCAGCAATTAATAATAAATAAGCTTTATTAAATGAGGTACCGTAAGATTTAGTGTATTTAGTTATTTTATGAGCAATTATGTCTTTAGAAATAGTAGCCTTAATATCTTCAATTTCTTTTTCAAATTTAGCATCCGCAAGTGCTTTTACATATAATTCTTTAAGATCTGCTATAAATCTAATGGATTCATTAGGTTTAAGATAAATTAAATTAAGCCAACTATTACAGTGAGGACATCCTGTACTATTTTCATCAATTGTAGATTCTGTTTTACAGTTTTTACAATATATTTTAAACGATTTATTGGTTATTTTTGAAAAACGTGCAGCGTGTCCACTCATCATGCATATACCATAAGGCTGAGTGTAATCTACTATTAAATGGTGACAGTCACAATACGCCTTAGTCATTAGCCCATCCTCCTATTATCACATAGTATTGAGTGTTATCGTAAATAGTAAATCCGTACTCTTCTATTTTAATAATAATGGCATCAATTATATTTCTAGGTTCATCATCTTCCCAATTTATTGTAAGATCTTTTAAGCCAAAAGCTACTGCCCGATCAACATCATTGAATATTTTTTTAAGTTTCCATTCTGCTCTACTATTAACTGGAGTTTCTTTTGCTTCAATATATTCAGCTTTTAACCGATTAATTAAATATGGTTGTTTTTTCATAGTTTTTATTGATTTACATACACTTTCTATTATCTTATTTAAATAATTATGTAAAAAACATTATTCTAATGAAAATAATTCTTTTTTATTCAGTCTCAACAAATTTGCCATTAATCATTTCATAAAAGGTATTGGCTTTAATATGCTTTCCATCAATTTTACGTGTTTCATAATTTATAATTTTATTATCCGCCCATTCTACTAGCGTTAATAAATCACCTAAAGCTCCTTTGGCTTTACTATTAGGACCAAATGCAACTGCTAATGATTGTTCTCCACTAACAATTGCTTGACTACTATCACCTACGGTGGAC
>JALNZI010000082.1 GCA_023229385.1 Candidatus Omnitrophota bacterium
TCTAACTTTTTTAAGCATCTGGCGAATAATTACTTCGATGTGCTTATCATTTATACGCACACCCTGCAGACGATAAACTTCCTGAACCTCATTCACCAAATACTCCTGCAAGACTTTATCGCCGCAAACGCTCAAAATATCCTGCAAAACCACCGGGCCATCAGTAAGCTGCTGACCAGCAGTAACTTTATCACCTTTATATACATTCGGATGTTTACCATGCGGAATAATATACTCGCGGGACATCCCGGTAACCGACTTGACAATAATTACGCGCTGGTTCTTCTTGGTTTCGCCAAATTCCACAAATCCGTCAATTTCGCTGATAACCGCCGGATCCTTAGGACGCCTGGCTTCAAAAAGTTCTGCCACGCGCGGAAGACCTCCGGTAATATCACGAGTCTTGACTACTGTGCGCGGGATCTTCGCCAAAAGATCTCCTCCGCCTACCCGCTCGCCGTCTTTAACGATAATATGCGCGCCGATCGGAATAGGATAAATACCTAAAACTTCTTTTTTATCATCAGTAATAACCACCTGCGGATGATACTCCGGCTTATGTTCGACAACTACGCGCTCAGTTAACTTGGTAACCGGATTAAGTTCATCACGCATAGTAATATTCTCACGCAGATCCTCGAAACGCACAATACCGCCGACTTCGGTAAGTACCGGCAAGGTATACGGATCCCAGCGGACAAAAACCACACTCTTCTTAACCTCTTCACCATCAAGGATAGTAATATAAGCACCCTGAGGAACAGGATAGCGCTCAAGTTCACGACCCTGAATATCATTAATACTGATTGCGCCGTTCCTGTTCAAGGCAACATTTTCTTTATTTTTAAGCGTAACCCTTAAACTATGATATTTAACTATACCATCATTTTTAGACTTAATAAATGACTGCTCAATTGTCCTGGAAGCTGTACCTCCGATATGAAAAGTTCTCATGGTCAGCTGGGTACCGGGCTCGCCAATACTCTGGGCAGCGACAACTCCGATAGCCTCACCCAACTCGATTAACCTGCCGGTAGAAAGATTACGGCCATAGCATCTTGCGCAAACACCTCTTCCGGATTCACAGGTTAAAACACTGCGGATACGAATCTTCTCAATCCCTAATTTTTCTATCTGCTCGGCCTTCTCTTCGGTAATTTCATGCCCCTGTTCAACAATAATCTCATCGGTAATAATATCGACTACGTTATCGAGGGCTACCCTTCCGATAATCCTATCCTTAAGGCTGACTACTTCTTCATCACCTTCAACAATTGCCGCAACCGTAATACCGTTAAGCGTACCGCAATCATCCTCGCAAACAATAACCTCTTGAGCCACATCAACCAACCTGCGGGTTAAGTAACCTGCATCAGCGGTTTTAAGAGCGGTATCTGCCAAACCCTTACGCGCACCGTGAGTGGAAATAAAATACTCTAAAACATTTAAACCTTCGCGAAAATTGGCGGTGATCGGATTCTCGATGATTTCGCCGCTAGGCTTAGCCATCAGACCACGCATACCAGCAAGCTGCCTAACCTGCAGGCGCGAACCGCGAGCGCCAGAATCAGCCATCATAAAGATAGGATTAAACGGATGCATTCCTTTAAACAGCAAATCTGATATTTTATCCGTTGTGTGTGTCCAGATATCAATAACCTTGGATTTACGTTCACTGTCGGTAATAATACCTTTGCGGTATTGATCTTCTACCTTAGCTACCTCTTCTTTTGATTCTTTTAAAACTTCCGGTTTCTCAACCGGAACAGTCATATCATCTATACCAATGGAAATACCGCCTAAGGTACCCATCTCAAAACCTAACCGCTTAATATCATCCAATAATTTTATAGTTACTCCATGCCCAAATCTCTTATAGCAGTTTAAAACAATATCACTAACCCTGCCCTTATTTAATTCCCGGTTAACAAATCCGAATTCAGCGGGCAAAACCTGGTTAAATATTATACGGCCGACGGTAGTAGTAATCATTTGTCTTCCGTTAATAACATTCTTCTGGTCAAAATCATAAAGGGCGTCAACGCGGAATTTTATTTTAGCGTGCAATTCCACAGCCTTGTCATCATAAGCTACCATTACTTCATCAGCGCTGGAAAATACTTTTCCTTCGCCTAATGCGCCTGGCTTCTCTTTGCTCAGATATGAAACTCCCAGGATAATATCCTGAGTCGGAGAAATTACCGGGCGGCCATCAGCCGGAGAAAATATATTATTTATAGCCATAATCAGTACCTTGGTCTCTAACTGTGACTCCAGAGACAACGGTACATGCACGGCCATCTGGTCACCGTCAAAGTCTGCGTTAAAAGCAGTACAGACTAAGGGGTGTATCTTGATTGATTTACCTTCGATTAATAACGGCTGGAACGCCTGGATACCTAAACGGTGCAAAGTAGGAGCGCGGTTAAGCATAACCGGATGATCCTTGATTACCTCATCCAGAATATCCCAAACCTCGATCTTGCCGCGTTCGACCATACGGCGGGCGCCTTTAATTGTATGCACAAAACCTTTTTCTCTTAATTTTTTGATAATGAAGGGTTCAAATAACTCCAGGGCCATCTGCTTGGGAAGGCCGCATTCATGAAGTTTCAATTCCGGGCCGACAACGATAACTGAACGGCCGGAATAATCTACGCGCTTACCAAGAAGATTCTGCCTAAACCTGCCCTGTTTTCCTTTAAGCATATCGGAAAGGGATTTTAGCGGTCGGTTATTAGCCCCATTAACAGGCTTGCCGTGACGGCCGTTATCCAAAAGCGCATCCACAGCCTCCTGAAGCATACGTTTTTCATTACGTATAATAATTTCAGGGGCGCTTAATTCCATCAACTTTCTTAAACGGTTATTACGATTAATCACCCTGCGGTATAAATCATTCAGATCGCTGGTCGCAAACCTTCCACCTTCAAGCGGAACTAAGGGGCGTAAATCTGGAGGAATAACCGGCAGGATACTTAAAATCATCCATTCCGGCTTGTTGCCACTTTTCTTAAAATCTTCAACGATCTTCAGGCTCTTGATTGCCTTGCGGTTGCTTAAAACATCTTTGGATTTCTCTAAATCTTTTCTTAGCTTACGGCAAACTACATCTAAATCCAATTCCTTTAACAGCTCAACTATCGCTTCAGCGCCGATCTTGGCCTTGAAATTAGTGCCGTATTTATTCAATGCTTCCTGGTACTGCTCATCAGTAAGCAGTTCTTTTTTCTTTAAAGGAGTATTGCCCGGATCAACAACCACATACTCCTCATAATAAATAATCCTCTCTAAATCCCTCAGGCCAATATCCAATAAGGCACTCATACGTGAGGGCACAGCCTTAAAGAACCAGATATGCGTAACTGCTGTAGCTAAATCAATATGCCCCATACGCTCACGCCGGACGGAGGAACGATCCACAGTCACGCCGCAACGGTCGCAGGTAATCCCCTTAAATTTAATACCTTTATATTTACCGCAGTTACATTCCCAGTCACGCACCGGGCCAAAGATCTTTTCGCAAAATAACCCGTCTTTTTCCGGCTTGAGCGTGCGGTAATTAATAGTCTCTGCTTTCTTGACCTCGCCTTTAGACCAAAGCTTGATTACCTGGGGGCTGGCGATCTTAATTGAAATACTATCGAATGAGACGATCTCTTCCATTATTTAGCCTTTTCTGTTTTGATATCAAGGCATAAGCCTTGTAACTCTTTGATTAAAACATTAAATGACTCTGGAGTCCCATGGGTTAAGCGTTGCTCACCCTTAACTATTGCCTCATAAATGCGCGTTCTGCCGCTGACATCGTCGCTCTTAACTGTAAGCATTTCCTGTAGAGTAAATGCCGCACCATACGCCTCTAAGGCCCAAACTTCCATTTCACCCAACCTCTGGCCGCCAAATTGCGCTTTACCGCCTAAGGGCTGCTGAGTAACCAAAGAATACGGGCCGATAGAACGGGCGTGTATCTTTTCGTCAACCAGATGGATTAATTTCAGGATATACATATACCCAACAGTTACTTTCTGATCAAAAGGCTCTCCGCTGTAACCATCGTAAAGAGTGATCTTGCCGTCTTCGGGAAGATTCGCTTTCTTCAATAATTCTTTAATCTCGCTTTCTTTAGCGCTGTCAAATATCGGACAGCTCACATTTAATCCTAAAGCTTTCACTGCCCAGCCTAAATGACATTCCAAAATCTGGCCTACGTTCATACGCGAAGGTACACCTAGCGGATTCAAAACCATATCTACCGGTGTGCCGTCAGGCATATAAGGCATATTTTCTTCAGGGATGATCCTGGCGACCACACCTTTATTACCATGGCGGCCGGCAAGCTTATCTCCCTCGGAAAGTTTACGCTTTGTGGCAATATACACCACGACTCTCTTTAAGATACCCGTGGGTAATTCATCTCCCCGGCGCACCTTCTCAATTTCCTGCTCTTCTTCAGCTAATAATTCCTGCACCTGTTCATCAAAAGAAGCAGCTAAAATTTTGGCTTCATCATTATCGCTGAAATCATACTTCTCAACTTTTTTCTTATCTATACCTAAGACCTGAGCTAAACGCACAGTCTTTTCAATCTGCAAGAACTCAACTTCCTGTTTATAATAAGCCTTGAGTTCACGGATTTTCGCTAATTCTTTGGTCTTTTCTTCTTTGGTCTTACGGCCGCGGTCTTTGCGTTGAAAAACATGCACATCAATAACCACACCCTCAACTCCCGGAGGAACAACCAAAGAAGTATCGCGCACATCCCCGGCCTTCTCTCCGAAAATCGCGCGTAACAATCTTTCTTCAGGGCTGGGCTCAGAATCAGTCTTAGGAGTAATTTTACCTACCAAAATATCCCCGGCGCTTACTTCTGCGCCAACCCGGATAATCCCATCTTCATCCAGGTTTCTCAGCGCTTCTTCGCTTACATTAGGGATATCCCGAGTAATCTCTTCGTTACCCAACCTGGTTTCAGCAGCTTCAATCTCAAACTCTTCAATATGAATAGAGGTAAAGGTATCGCTTTTGATTAATTTCTCACTAACCAGGATAGCATCTTCAAAGTTGTACCCTCTCCAGGGCATAAAAGCCACCAGGATATTCTTTCCCAAGGCCAGTTCGCCGTCTTTAGTAGCAATTCCGTCGGCAATTGCCTGGCCCGACTCTATCTTATCCCCTAATTTTACCAATGGTCTCTGATTTATCGAGGTATCCGCGTTGGTGCGCAGGAATTTCTTTAAAT
Source organism: Candidatus Omnitrophota bacterium (assembly GCA_023229385.1). Lineage (GTDB taxonomy): Bacteria > Omnitrophota > Gorgyraeia > Gygaellales > Profunditerraquicolaceae > UBA6249. The sequence goes on from JALNZI010000082.1 coordinate 5,243, forward strand.
GGTAAATCTTTTTGCCTACGGTAATTGACGAAGCATCAACACTGCTTACCTTGCCTGATTCCTCAGCAAGAACCACTGTTCCGGAATCCTGGGCGACTTTTGCCTCCATATCAGTACCAACAAGAGGCGCCTCGGTAATCATCAAAGGAACAGCCTGGCGTTGCATATTTGAACCCATGAGCGCGCGGTTAGCATCATCGTGCTCTAAGAAAGGAATAAGTGCCGCAGCCACTGAAACCAACTGCTTGGCAGAAACATCCATATATTGCACATCTTTTGCTAAAACCTTGGGGAAATCTTCTCTATAACGGCAGGTAACAAACTTATCTATAAATCTGCCTTCGCTGTCTAACGCAACATCAGCCTGGGCGATAATCTTATCTTCTTCAATATCCGCGGTTAAATATTCGAATTTCTTAGTTACGCGACCATCTTCTACTTTGCGGTAGGGGGTTTCAATCAGACCTAAAGAGTTGATCCGCGCAAAACAGCTTAAGGAGGCGATCAAACCGATATTTGGGCCTTCAGGCGTTTCAATTGGACAAACCCTTCCGTAATGCGAAGGATGAATATCCCTGACTTCAAAACCCGCTCTTTCACGTGAAAGACCACCTGGACCTAAAGCACTCAAACGGCGCTTATGGGTCATCTCTGCCAAAGGATTAATCTGGTCCATGAACTGAGACAACTGGCTGCGGCCGAAAAAATCACGAATCTGGTTGCTTAAAAGCTTGGAGTTAATCAGATAATGCACGTTTAGATTATCGAATTCACCTAATATACTTAACCTCTCTTTGATCGAACGCTCAACCCTAGAAAGTCCGATACGCACCTGATTTTGCACCAACTCACCGACGCTCTTTACGCGGCGGTTTCCTAAATGGTCAATATCATCGA
>JALNZI010000083.1 GCA_023229385.1 Candidatus Omnitrophota bacterium
CCTAAAAGCTTTTCGATATATTCCTGGTTTACATTCTCATCATGACCGACATCCGCTTTAGTTGACGGAGTAAATATCGGCTGATCAAGCTTAGCTGATTCCTTTAATCCCGCGGGCAATCTTATTGAACAGACTGATTGTTTTTGTTTATATTCTTTCCAGCCTGAACCGGAAAGATACCCCCTTACCACGCACTCAACCGGCAAGGGTTTGGTTTTTAGCACCAGCATAGAGCGGCCGGCTAAATCTTTTTTATATTTCTTTAATTCCGGAGGATATTTCTCTACGTCCGCTGTTATCAGGTGATGGGCAATTACATCCTTGATAAAATCAAACCAGAAAGCGGATATACTGGTTAGCACCTTGCCCTTATACGGTATGCCGGAAGGCAAAACCACATCAAAACAGGATATCCGGTCAGTAGAAACAATCAAAAGCTTATCCCCTAAATCATATACATCCCTTACCTTACCCCTGCGGAAAAGCTTAAGGTCGCTAAATTCAGTTTTTAACAAAACCTCATTTCCCATATTTCTTCAATCTTTCTATTAGCCCTGCATATTCATCCCAAAGCTCTTTAGGCAGGTCTTTATTAAAATCCCCGAAAAATTTATTTACCCCCTTTAATTCTTCCAGCCACTCAGATTTCTCAACCTTAAGCAATTTTTCTAATGCCCCGGGAGAAAGACTCAACCCGGTCATATCTATATCAAAGGGATACGGTAGATAACCTATGGGAGTTTCCATAGCATTAACTTTATTATTACAACGGTCAAGTATCCATTCGAGTATCCTTAAATTTTCGCAAAAACCCGGCCAAAGAAATTTACCATGTTCATCCTTTTTAAACCAGTTCACATGAAAAATCTTCGGCGGCTTAGCCATAAGCTTGCCCATATTTAACCAGTGCCTGAAATAACCTGCCATGTTGTAACCACAGAATGGCAGCATAGCCATAGGATCCCGGCGCACCTGACCAATTTTACCCACCTGGGCGGCAGTCAATTCTGAACCCATAGTCGCCCCGACAAATACTCCATGTTGCCAATTAAATGATTGATAAACCAGCGGAGCTACATGCTGACGCCTGCCGCCGAAAATAATCGCGGAAATCGGCACCCCGTGATGCTGATCCAGCCTGAATGAAGCTGAAGGGCAATTCACAATCGGCGCGGTGAAACGCGCGTTTGCATGAGCACCTTTTATTATGTTGCCTTCTGCGTCCTTCACATTCGGCTTCCAGGGATTGCCTTTCCAATCTATTCCCTGGCTGGGAATCTCTCCATCAGCACCCTCCCACCAAACTGTATTATCTGGTTTCAAAAGCACATTAGTATAAATAGTATTGCTCTTGATTGTCTCTACCATATTCGGGTTGGTTTTAGAGTTCGTTCCAGGGGCAACCCCAAAAAATCCTGTCTCAGGATTTACCGCCCAAAGCGAACCATCAGAATCAACACGCATCCAGGCAATATCATCTCCTAACGTCCAAATACGGTAACCTTTCTGTTTAAGGCCTTCCGGGGGGATCATCATCGCCAGGTTTGTTTTACCGCAGGCACTGGGAAAAGCCGCGGCGATATACTCAACATGGCCATTAGGCTCTTCAATCCCCATAATCAACATATGCTCGGCCATCCATTTTTCTTTCCTGGCAACATAACTGGCGATACGCAAAGAAAGGCATTTTTTACCCAGAAGCACATTACCGCCATAACCGCTGCCCACGCTCCAGATAGTGTTATCTTCGGGGAAATGTAAAATCAATCTTTTATTAATATCCAGTTGGGCTTTTGAATGCAGGCATTTAGTAAAATCATCGCCTCTTTCCAGCTGTTTTAAAACAACATCACCGCAACGAGCCATAATCAACATGTTCAACACAACATACCGGGAATCAGTTATTTCCACTCCGATTTTACTAAAAGGCGAACCCACCGGCCCCATGGAAAACGGGATTACATACATAGTCCTACCGGTCATAGCGCCTTTAAATATAGACCTTGCCTTCTGATAGGCCTTAGCCGGTGACATCCAATTATTATTTGGCCCGGCATCCTTCTTTTTCTTAGTACAGATAAAAGTTAAATGCTCTGTGCGCGAGACATCGTCATGGGCAGTGCGGTGCAGGAAGCAACCCGGCAACTTTTCTTTATTTAAACGCAGCAAATCCCCGGAAGCTACGGATTCTTTTTCCAGGGTTAACCTCTGCTCCTCAGACCCGTCAATCCAAACGATAGTTTTAGGCCCGCAAAGCTTACTCATTTTATTTACCCAATCAATTAACCCCTTGTTATTTGTGGGAAAGTTTTCCATCTAATTGCTCCTATTCGCAATAAATTTGTATGCAGAATCAGCTGCCACTGCCCCATCGCCACAAGCATTGATCACCTGATATAAACTTTTCTTACGGCAATCGCCACAGGCAAATACACCCTCAACTGAAGTAGACATAGAATCATCCGCAATAATGAAACCTGCTTCATCCATTTGGATTTTACCTTTTAAAAATACTGTCTCCGGCTCATAACCAATATAGATAAAAACACCATCGCAACAAAAATCATCTTCCTTACCGGTTAATAAATCCTTGATTTTTATTGCCTCGACTTTTTTGGTTCCCTTAATCTCGGTAACCAGGCTGCTTAAAATAAAATTTATTTTCTTATCCTGCTGCATCTTTTCCTGCAATATCGCCGAAGCGCGCAAGTCCTGGCGGCGATGGATTACACTGACCGAACTGGCAAAACGGCTAAGGTATATAGCCTCTTCGGCAACCGCATCCCCGCCGCCCACCAGCACTACATTTTTGCCCTTATAAAAAGGGGCATCACAGGTAGCGCAATAAGAAACCCCTCTTCCGGTAAATTCTTTCTCTCCGGGTATATTTAATTTACGCGGATGCGCGCCACTGGCAATAATAAGTGCCTTAGCCGCAAATGTAGCACTTGAGGTTATAACTGTCTTCTTTAGACAATCTAAGTCCAACACTTCATCGCTTTCAAATTTTACCCCTAACTCCCTGACCTGTTTCTCCATACGATCAATCAATTCAACGGTAGTTACCCCGCCAGGAAAACCGGGATAATTTTCAATGCTTTCGCTCATCAAGATCCTGCCGCCGGGAGCCATTTTCTCAATCATCAGCGTATTCAACCTGCTGCGGCCGGCATAAAGAGCGGCAGTAAGCCCCGCAGGCCCGGCACCAATAATAATCAAATCATGCGTCATTTAATAACCTCATAAAATTACAATTTACGGGTTTTGAACTCTTTTTTCAATTCCCTCATCTTCTTTCTAATCTTTAATTTCTGCAAAAAAGATGCGTAATCAACTATAAGCTTACCTTCCAAATGGTCGATCTCATGTTGCAAAACACAGGCGAAAAGGTCTTTAGCTTCTAATTTCAGTGGACGGTTATTTTCATCCAATGCTTCAACCCAAACCTGTCTTGAACGCTTAACCTTGACAGAAGCTCCCGGGACGCTAAGACAACCTTCCTGTATAGCTTGAGAACCCTGGCGCTTGACAATTTTAGGATTAACTAACTTATAAAGCCCTTCGCCGATATCCACCACGATTAAACGCACGCTCATTCCAATTTGCGGAGCAGCAAGCCCAATCCCGGAATGCTCATACATAGATTGAGACATTAAGCTCAAAACCTTCTGGTGCTCAGCAGTAACCTCTTTAACCGGCTTTGCCTTTTTCCTTAATACGGAATCACCGAATATATTAATCTTTAATTTGGTTTCGGGCATTTACTTTTATAACCTTTGGTTTGATTTTCTTTGTCAGTTCATCCTCAATCAAAACATATGAAACAATAATTACCTGATCCCCCGGGCAAGCACCCCGGGCCGCCGGGCCATTCAAACAAATCACTCCGCTTCCCGGCTTGCCTTTAATCACATATGTTTCAATACGCTGACCGCTGCTTAGGTTAAGAACTTCCACCTTCTCATACTCCAGCATATCCGCAGCTTTAATTAGATCCGCATCAATGGTAATACTACCCTCATAATAAAGATTAGCCTCGGTCACTGTTGCCCGGTGAATCTTTGATTTTAACATAGTCCTTAACATTTTATTTTCTCCTTACCTAGAAAGGGTACACGACGCAGAGGCGTCGTACTTGTTCCTCAAGTAAAACAAGGTACCGGCCCGCTTCCTTATTGGCATTAAGTGCCTTAAGCACGGGGCACAATTAATTTATAAGCCTGACGAGCAATCATCAGCTCTTCATTTGTAGGAATTACTAATATTCTGGGTTTTTTCCCAAGATATTGGAATAATCCGCGGCAGATATCATCCCTGACATCCGCCTGATTCTCTCCGATTCCTGCGGTAAATATCAAAGCATCCAAGCCGCCTAAAACCGACAAGTAAGAACCAATATACTTCCTGATGCGGTAAATAAATATATCTATCGCCAGCCTGGCGCGCTTATTTCCCTTCCTGGCTTCTTGCTCAAGGGAACGCATATCATTACTAATCCCGGATATCCCTTTCAGGCCACTCTCCTTATTCAGGATACGTTCCATCTCCTGGGCACTGATATTTTTCTTATACATGATATGGGTAACCAGCGCCGGATCAACATCGCCGCAGCGGGTTCCCATTACTAAGCCTTCCAAAGGAGTAAAACCCATGCTTGTATCTACGGATTTTCCCTTATCAACCGCAGTAATACTACAACCATTACCTAAGTGGCAGCTAATCAGCTTTAGTTTATTTAACGGCTTCTTAAGTATGCGGCTGGCCTCTGCGGTAACAAATTCATGGCTGGTACCGTGAAAACCATATTTTCTCACTTTCAGTTTCTGGTAATACTCATATGGCAGACCATATATATAGGCATGAGCAGGAATGGTTTGATGAAACGCCGTATCAAAAACAACTACCTGTTTTACTCCCGGTAAAAGCTTTTGACAGGCAAGTATTCCGGATAAATTCGCCGGATTGTGCAAAGGGGCAATAGCACAGCATTCCTTGATGCCTTTAATAACCTTAGAATCGACTATTGCCGGTTTCTTGAATTTCTCCGCGCCATGCACTACGCGGTGCCCCACGGCCTTAACCGAATCAAATTCTTCGAGTATGGTTTTTAAGCCGGAATAATGATCACTGAATTTTGAGCCCTTCTCCCCTATATGCTCGATAGTGCCTTTTGAAATCAAAAACTCCTTCGGCATATCAAAAAGTTTATATTTAATCGATGAACTACCGCTATTAATTACCAGTATTTTCATTATTGAGCCCGGGTTGCTGAAACTGCCACACTATCTACGATATCCTGCGCAAAACACCCGCGGGATAAGTCACTTGCCGGTTTATTTAGGCCTAGAAACAGCGGGCCAATCGCCCGGCAGCCGCTTAAGCGCTGGGAAAGTTTATAACTGATATTTCCGGCTTCCAGATTAGGAAAAATCAAAACATTCGCCTTTCCTTCGATCGGACTATTTGGGCATTTTATTTTGGCTACTTCAGGAACTATTGCCGCATCCGCCTGCAATTCTCCATCAGCCAGTAATTCCGGAGCCTGTTGTTTCAGCAAATCTAATGCCTCGGCTATTTTCTGAGCGGATTTTGTTTTTGCCGATCCTTTTGTGGAATAACTTAAGAATGCTATACGCGGAGTAATATCCAGAACCTTAGCCGCCAGCTCTGCGGCAGTTACAGCAATACAGTATAACTGACGGGCATTCGGATCAGGGATAACCCCGCAATCTGCGTAGACAAAAGTTCCGTTAGCCCCATACTGATTGCCCGGCAGATCCATAATGAAACAACTTGAGGCTATGGTAAAGCGCTCATCCAGGCCAATACAGCGTATACAGGCGCGGGCCACGTCGGCAGTAGTATGATTTGCCCCGGCGACCAGGCCGTCAGCTTTTCCCTGACGGGTCATCATCGCCGCATAATAAAGATTATCGGAAAAAAGTTTCTTTACCGTGTCCAAATCAATATCCTTGGATTGGTATAATTGATAATACTCGCCGATATAACTATCCAAGATATTTTTATCAATCACATCCGGAGTCAGAACCAAGGGTTTAGCTATTTTCTCCGGCTCAACAATACGCGCAGCCTCGATTGTACGCTTATCATCGTATT
>JALNZI010000084.1 GCA_023229385.1 Candidatus Omnitrophota bacterium
AAAATCAGCAATCAAAAGTCTTTTTAAATACAGAAAACTGATATTGGTGTTTGGAGTTTCGCAGGATAAAGATATTAAAGGTATACTTAGCCAGCTTTGCGGCCTGGCGCATAAAATTATCTTAACCGCCGCTGATAATCCCCGGGCAGCTAAGCCTGAATACTTACAAAGATTCCTTACAGATAAAAGAAAAGAGGTATTTTTAACCTCCGGAGTAAAAGAGGCAAAAACACTTGCCTTGAGAATTTCCGGCAAAGAGGATTTAATATTAGTTACAGGATCTTTATTTGTTGTGGGTGAATTTAGAGATGCTTATAGATAATCTTGATGATACAATTGCCGCAATTTCTACTGCTGCCGGAGAAGGCGCGGTAGGGATTGTGCGTTTAAGCGGGCCAAGGGCATTGGCTATTGTCGATAGTGTATTCATCGGTAAAAATGGGGCAAAGCCATCGGGGTTTAAAACCTATACCATGCATTATGGCAAGGTAATCCATGGTGGCCAGGTACTTGATGAGGTTATCCTTACGATAATGCGTTCTCCACATTCTTATACCAGGGAGGATGTGGTAGAGATAAATTGCCATGGAGGAGTTGTGGCCTTGCGCCAAGTCCTGGATTTAGTGTTAGAGAATGGCTGCCGCCTGGCTTCTCCGGGTGAATTTACCAGGCGGGCATTTTTAAATGGTCGGATTGACCTGGCTCAGGCAGAGGCAGTTATTGATATTATCCGCGCAAAGACTGATTCTAGCCTGAAAGTAGGCCTGGAACAATTAAAAGGAGGCTTGTCAAAAGAAATAGCTAAGATACGCCAGTCCCTGTTGAATATGCTGGTAATCTTAGAGGCGAATATTGATTTTCCCGAAGAAGACCTTAAAAAGCAGGATATGGTAAAAATATCTCAAGATCTTAATGTGGTCAGGCTTCAGTTAAACAAGTTGTTGGATAGCGCCAGGGCCGGCAGGATATTGCGTGATGGGATACACGTGGTTATCTGCGGAAAACCAAATGTGGGTAAATCCTCCCTTTTAAATGCCCTAATCAAAAAAGAACGCTCCATAGTAACTCCTATTGCCGGAACTACCCGTGATTCAATTGAAGAAGTAATTGATATAAAGGGTATTCCGGTGAGGATTGTGGATACTGCGGGGATTTTAAAACCCCGCGATATTGTTGAGAAAAAAGCTGTTGGCCGGGCAAAGACACATATACGCTCGGCAGACCTGGTAATTATTTTATTTGACGCAAGTAGGAAGTTAGAAGATAGCGACCGGAAACTGATTAAAGAAATAAAAAATAAGCAGGTGATCGCGGTAATCAATAAAATTGATTTAAAAGCGAAACTCAAGAAAGAGGAGATTTTCAAGGCGTTTCAGGCAGTAGTTGAACTTTCCGCCAAGAAGGGAAAAAATATCAACTTGCTTGAAGATGCGCTTTGTGAATTTGTTTATCAGGGTAGGCTGCCTGGTCCTGAACTTATGCTGGTGAGCAATTTAAGGCATATCAGCGCGCTCAAAGAAGCGCAGAAGCTGCTCAATAATGCCGTATCCGCCTTAACCGATAAACTTCCGCTAGAATTTCTTACGCAGGATTTAAAGGATGCCAGCCTTAATTTAGATAAAATCCTGGGAAGGGATTTAACAGAGGATCTTCTGGACAGGATTTTTTCTGATTTCTGCATTGGTAAATAAAACCTATTGCAGAAAGTGACTTTCGAGAAATCTGTTGCGGAAAGTCAGTTTTCATTAGATAATAACCCCTATAGCTTGTTTGTAAAAATAAGGATTAGAAAAAAATGAATAAAATTAAAATTGAAAAAGCAGTCCGCCAGATATTGGAGGCCATTGGCGAGAATCCTAAAAGAAAAGACCTGCTCGAAACTCCGCGCCGGGTTGCTGATATGTATGAAGAGATATTTTCCGGCATAAAACAGGATCCGGAAAAAGAGCTGGAGGTTATTCTTGATCAAAAGCACCATGAAATTATATTATTACGCGGGATCCCTCTATATTCTGTCTGCGAACACCATCTTTTGCCTTTTACTGGTAGGGTAAATATTGCATATATCCCTAAGAACGGCAGGGTTACGGGTTTAAGCAAGCTTGCCCGGGTGGTTGATATATTGAGCCGCCGGCCGCAGGTTCAGGAACGTCTGACTACCCAGATTGCCGAGATTATTATGGGAAAATTAAACCCTTTAGGGGTAATGGTGGTAATTGAGGCTGAGCATCTTTGTATGTCTATGCGCGGTGTAAGAAAACCCGGAGTAATGACAGTGACCAGCGCTGTACGGGGTATCTTTAAAGAGAACCAAAAGACCCGCTCTGAGGCATTAGCTTTAATGAAACGGGATTAGATAAAAGGAGCAAATAAGGTGAGAAGAATAGGATGGTTATTGGTTTTATCTTTTTTATTATCCGGTTGCGCTACTTATAAATTTCAGAAAGGGCCTGCTCCTTATGATAAGGGATATGTTGCATCCTATGATGGCAAACTGATCCCGGAATATACGCTTGGACAAGCCAACTCTGTACCTGACCTGATTCTGGCAAAAGAACGTTTTAATCGAAGGCGCGCTACGGTTGAGTCTTATTATAAGAAAATGGGCCAGATAGAGGCCCGTTTTAAAGAGCTTTTTTGGGATCCTCCGGCAATGGTTGTAGATTTTATAGGCGGTATTTTTCGTTGGCCGTTTGTTGCTGTTGCAGATTACAAGTATAATCGTAATCCTCAGTACAAGGAGAAGGTTGACCGTCTTGATGAACAGAAGGATGAGTTGGAGAAGGCCAGGGTAAATGATTTAAAGGCTAAGCTTAAGGCTTATATAGACGAAGATTTGGCAAAAGAACCTGCGCAAAAAGAATCCCCTGTTATAGAAACTTTGGCAGCGCCTGTTGTTAAAGAGTCCTCAGTAGCTCCGGTTGTAGAAATTCCGGTAGTTCCGGTTGAGCCTGAAAAGATCCAGCCTGCGCAGGTTAGTACAACGTCTGTTGCCGAGGCGCCCGTTGTTGCGCAGCCTTCCGCAGCGCCGGTTGAACCTGAAAAGATTCAACCAATAGCCCCTGAACCGGAAAAGAAAATAAATGTTATGGAAGAAGTTAAGCCGGATGTCCCGCCTGTTTCTGCCCCGGTTGTTGCTCCTCCTCAGGAGATAGGTCCGGTTATGCCTAAAGAAGAGGAAAAAGTTGCGCCTATTGTTGAATCTGTAAAGCTTGAACCTCCGCTTGCCGTGATTATCGCCAAGCCGACTAAGGGTCTTTCTCCGCTCCAGGTGAATTTTAATGGTCTTAAATCTCATTCCCCAGCCGGGAAAATAGTTTCTTATTCCTGGGATTTTGGCGATGGCGATACATCTACAAAAAAGAATCCGATTAATACCTACTGGAGTACTACTTATGGCAGCCGTATTTTTACCGCCACGCTTACGGTAAAAGACGACAAAGGACAGACTGCCAGTACGAGCATAAATATCGAAGTTTTAACAAATTAAACCTTGTTAAATAATCTCCCTTTGTTTTAAATCCGCGATCGTTCGAATAATTTTTATGAAGATAAAATTTAAGACTTACATTAAGTCGGTTATTTTTGTTATTATCGCCAGCTTGGTTGTGCTGGAGTTGGCATTGTTTCTCTCCGGGCGGTATTTATTATGGCAAAGGAGGATAAAGAGAGATATGCCTGGGACAATACGCATAGTTTGCGTAGGAGATTCGCATACCTTTGGCGTAGGAACTTCAATGCGCCATAGTTACCCCGCGCAGTTGGAGAAATTATTGGCGCTTAATAATTATGAACAAAAATTCTCTGTTTTTAATTTAGGCATTCCGGGGGCCAGCACAAAACGGCAGGCCCAGGAACTGAAATTGTTTTTTAAAGAGCATGGCGCAGAAGCTGTTATTTTGCTTACAGGAAGAAATAACGATAGTGAATTAAAGGGGTGGATGAATAATCAGCCTTCCCGTATCAGCCAATATCACGCGGAAGATTTGAGAAGCTACAGGTTTATAAAAGCAATATCAGGTTATTTTAGGAAGAAAAATATATATCGGGATAGCCAGCATAACCGTGTTTATGAGCAAAGATACTCCGGGTATCTCAACTTTTACCTGGAGGAAATAAGAGAGATTTGCCAAGATAAGGGCGCAAAATTAATCCTGCTTTCTTACTATAATAGTTCGGATAATCTGATTAAAGATTTTTCTTACAAGTATAATATTCCGTATTTAGACTTTACGCCTGATTTCGAATCGTTGTTTAAAACTGCGGATAGTTCAAAATATATTTCTCCTGATATGTCTCACTTGAACAGGCTGGGGTATAAATTCTTCGCCGAGCAATTGTACGGAGACCTTTTCCTTAAACAAGCTTATTTGGGTTTTCAGATTAATCCTCTTTTAGAAGAAATTAACCCGGCGGATTTTTATTCAAACGAAAATGAGGTTAAGCAGATGATCGCACTTCAAGAAGAGAGGATAGGGCATAGCCGGGGTTCATTCGATTATCCTTTTGAGCTTGTCCACTTAGGGCATATTTATATGGAAATTGGCCGGGAAGAAGTTGCAAGAGATTGTTATACGAAGGCATTACTTGCCTCCGGCTATCTGGATAATAATACTATCGTTTCTCCTATAATAAATTGGTATTTAAAAAAAGGCAGAAGTAAAGAAGCGTTTGAGGTATGCGAAGAGGTATTACTGCATAATCCGGGAAATTCCATAGCCGGGCGTTATCATGATTGGTTGATTAACCAGGCGCATTAAAAAACAATTTATTGCCATAGACCACGGTCGAGGGAGCGGTATTGAATTGCTTCGGCAACATGTTCGGCAAGGATAGATTCATTTCCAGTCAAGTCACTTATTGTCCGGCCCACCTTTAATATTTTATCATAAGCCCTTGCTGAAAAAGCTAACTCCGAAATGGCCATATTCAGTAATTCTTGCGCCTCTTTATCCAGTATACAGTATTTCCTAATCAGCTTGTTATTCATCTGGGCATTGCAAAATATCCCAGCAGAATTAAATCTTTTCTGTTGTATCAGCCGGCAACTTTCTACGCGTTGCCTGATTGCTTTTGATGATTCCCCTTCTTTAGTATTCGATAACTCCTGATATTTTACCTGAGGGACATCAATATGTATATCAATCCTGTCTAATAGGGGGCCGGAGATTTTACCCAGATAATTTTTAATCTCAGTGGTATGGCAATGGCAGGTTTTTTGCGGATTAAAGTAATTACCGCAGGGACAAGGGTTAAGCGCTGCAACTAAAATAAAGCAAGAGGGGAAGATTATTGTGCGTTTTATCCGGCTGATGCAGATTAGGTTTTCTTCCAATGGCTGCCTTAGTGCCTCAAGAGCCTTACGGCTGAACTCTGGTAATTCATCCAGGAATAAAACCCCATAATGGGCCAGGCTTATTTCTCCGGGTTTAGGTATGTTTCCTCCGCCGATTAAAGCAATGTCTGAAATACTGTGATGTGGAGAGCGGAATGGCCTGGTTCCCACCAAAGGCCCCTTATTTAATAGTGTTCCTGCCACAGAGTGTATTTTGGTTATTTCCAATGCTTCCTCTAAACTTAATCCAGGCATAATTGTTGGTATTCGTTTGGCGAGCATAGTCTTGCCGCTGCCCGGGGGCCCGATCAAAACAATGTTATGCCCTCCTGCAACAGCCACCTCCAGTGCCCTTTTGGCAAAATACTGGCCTTTGACTTCGGAGAAATCCAGGTCATAATTTGAATTAGGCTTAAGTGTTTGTTCAGGGGATAACTTAAAAGGTTGCTTAAGCAGTGGGTCGGCTAAAAACTGTACTGCAGTTTTTAAACTATTTTGCGGCCAACTGGATAGATTCTGCACTATTGCGGATTCTCTGGCGTTTTCTTCCGCAAGCACAAGGTTTTTCGCGTTGAAACTGACCATGGCTAAACTAATTGCCAGGACTCCACGCACTGGCTTGATTTGTCCATCCAGAGATAGTTCTCCCAGGAAAACGTAATTTTTAAGAAGTTCTGCGTTAATTTGCCCGCTGGAAGCCAGTATTC
>JALNZI010000085.1 GCA_023229385.1 Candidatus Omnitrophota bacterium
TACCTTTAAAATCAACGGGTATTTTGGCCAGGGCTGGGACGGGCTCCGGCATTCATCAGGACGAGGCATGACTTCGATCTGCACTACACAGCTTGCTCCCTGACGATGCGCTGTGCCTACGCAATCAGCTCCGCTGTCCCCTCCGCCGATAACTACTACCTTCTTGCCTTTGGCGTCAATTAATTGCCCCTCCAAAATCTTTTCTCCGCAAGCCCTGCGGTTAGACTGAGTAAGATAATCCATGGCAAAATATATGCCTTTTAACTGCCTCCCCTTGATCTTCAGATCTCTTGGAACACGACATCCTCCTGCCAGACACATCGCGTCAAAATCGGCTAAAAGTTTATCCGCCGGATAATCTATGCCTGCATCGACGCCTGTTTTAAAAACTACACCCTCTTCTCTCCAGATATCGATACGTCTATCCAGAATATGTTTCTCTAATTTAAAATCCGGGATGCCATAACGTAATATACCGCCCGGTTTATTATCCCGCTCAAAAACAGTTACATTATGGCCTGCACGGTTAAGCTGGGAGGCGCAGGATAAACCCGCCGGGCCTGAACCAATAACCGCGATCTTCTTGCCGGTCCTTTGCTTTACAAGATGAGGTTTAATTAAGCCGTTCTTAAACCCTGCCTCGATAATCGCCAACTCATTTTCCTTAATAGTTACCGCCTGATCATTCAAACCCAGGACGCAGGAGTATTCACAAAGAGCCGGACAAACCCTGCCGGTTATTTCAGGAAGATTATTTGTGGCATTCAATAAAGCAAGCGCTTGTTTCCAATTGCCCTGGAACATAAAATCATTCCACTCCGGGATATAGTTTCCTATCGGACAAGCCCAATGGCAAAAAGGAGTCGAGCAATCCATACAGCGGCTTGCCTGTTCCTGCGCTTGGTTTTCCGGACGCATTTTATAAACATCCTTGAAATCCTTAACCCGCTCGCAAACCTGCCGGAAAGAACCGGACTGCCTGCCAATTTTAAGAAATCCCCTTTCTTCACCCATCGAGATCCTCCGCAAGATCAAGTTTCTCTTCGATCTTAACCCCTTCCAAAATACGCTTATATTCTATCGGCATAACCCTGACAAATTTCTTAAGATAACTGTGGAGATTATCCAAAATCATTTTGGCCTTACTGCTTTTTGTGTATTTAAAGTGGTTGCTCAGTAAATGGTATATCGTATCTTTATCCGGCTCCTTGATCCTTTCTAATTCCACCATATCCAGATTGCATCTTTGCTTAAATGCAGCATCTTCATCATACACATAAGCTATGCCTCCGGACATGCCGGCGCCGAAATTATTTCCTGTTTTACCTAAAACAATCACCCTGCCTCCGGTCATATACTCGCAACCATGGTCTCCTACCCCCTCGACAACCGCATACAATCCGGAATTTCTCACGCAAAACCTTTCGCCGGCTACGCCGCTGATATATGCCTCTCCTGATATCGCGCCGTAAAAAGAAGTATTGCCCGCAATAATATTCTCGTCCGCTTTGTAATCAGCCCTTCTATCCGGATAGACGATAATCTTGCCTCCGGAGATCCCTTTTCCTACGTAATCATTGGCCATACCTTCTAATTCCAGGGTAACGCCTTTTGCCAGGAATGCACCAAAGCTCTGTCCGGCAATACCGGAAAATTTAAAGATTAAAGAATCTTCTAACAACACCCCTTCACCGCATCTTTTACAAATCTCTCCGCTTAACATCGCGCCCACTGCCCTGTCGGTATTATTAATCCCCAGCGAAATCTTTACCGGAACATTCCTCTGAACGCAATCCTCCCACATCCCGATCAGTTTTCTATCCAGTACGGAATCAAGTCCGCCGTCTTGTTTGGTTTTGCAGAAACGACCGACATCTTCGGAAAGATTTGGTTTGTAAAGAAGACGTGAATAATCTATATGACTTGCCTTGGGAGGGACAATTTCCTGATTCAACTCCAGAAGATCAGTCCTGCCGATCATTTCATCTATTGTCCTTAATCCCAGGCTGGCCATAATTTCGCGCAGTTCAGTCACGATGAAATTGAAGTAATTTACGATATACTCCGGTCGACCGCTGAATCTTTTCTGCAGTATATCATCCTGTGTAGCCACTCCCACCGAACAATTATTAAGATGGCAATGCCGCAGCATAACGCAACCGATTACTACCAGCACTGCCGAACAAAAACCATATTCTTCCGCCCCTAATAGAGCCGCAATCGCCACATCCCTGCCAGTACGCATCTGTCCGTCAGCCTGCAGGCGCACCCTGGAACGCAGATTATTCAACAGGAGCGTCTGATGCGTTTCAGAAATTCCCAATTCCCAGGGAAGCCCCGCATATCTTATCGAGCTTCTGGGAGAGGCGCCTGTTCCGCCATCGCCTCCGGAAATAAGAATCATGTCCGCATGCCCTTTTGCTACGCCGGCGGCAACAGTACCTACCCCGACTTCCGAGACAAGCTTTACACTCACCCTGGCCAGCGGATTTGCGTTTTTTAAATCAAAGATTAACTGCGCGAGATCTTCAATAGAATATATGTCATGATGCGGAGGCGGAGAAATCAAGGTTACCCCGGGAGTAGTATATCTTGTGCGGGCGATTATTCCGCTTACCTTATGCCCGGGAAGCTGGCCGCCTTCTCCGGGTTTAGCGCCCTGGGCAATCTTGATCTGTATTTCATCGGCATTGACTAAATAATTTATGGTTACACCGAACCTGCCGGAGGCAACTTGTTTTATCGCGCTTCTCCTGGAGTCGCCGTTAGGCAAGGTGATAAACCGATTGGGATCTTCTCCTCCCTCGCCGGTATTGGATTTACCTCCTATGCGGTTCATGGCAATGGCGATTGTTTCATGCGCTGCGCCGCTTATCGAACCAAAGCTCATCGCCCCGGTAACAAAACGCTTAAAAATCTTCTCCGCCGGCTCTACTTCTTCGATAGAAACAGGATTTGTCTTTTTAAATTTCAGCAGGCTTCTTAAAGTAGTCGGATTCTCTGCCTGATTATTAATTAACTGCGCAAACTCCAGGTATTTCTTATAATCCAAGTTACGCGTAGCATCCTGCAAGGCAGCTATGCTCTCGGGGTTCCAAAGATGAAATTCTCCGTCTTTTTTCCACTGGTAAACCCCTCCGCTTGCCAGGAAAACTTCACCAGTAACCCTATCGGCATATGCCTCTTTATGCCTTTGTATAGTTTCTTCAATTATCCCCTCAAGCCCTACTCCGCCGATACGCGATACAGTTCCGGTAAAATATTTTTCAACAAATTCACTGTTCAAGCCTAATGCCTCGAATATCTGTGCGCCGCGGTAACTCCTGAGTGTAGATATCCCCATTTTAGAAAGAATTTTTAAGATTCCGTCGGTCAATGCCTTATTGTAATTTTTAAGCGCAGTGTCCAGATCGAGCTTAATCTCTTTTTCTTCAATAAGGTGATGCACTGCTTCATAAGCAAGGTAAGGATTAACACAATCCGCGCCAAAACCGAAAAGCAGAGCAAAATGATGCACCTCTTTAGGTTCTGCGCTCTCTACAATTAAAGCTACCTGTGAACGGATGGTCTTTTTTACCAGGTATTGGTGGATGGTGCTGGTCGCTAAAAGCGCCGGAAGGGCAATATTATCCTTGTCCGAACCGCGGTCGCTCAAAATAATGAATGCATAACCCTGCTCAATGGCGTATTCTGCCTCAAAACAGATTCTCTCTAAACTCCGCACAAAGGCGTCTTTTGCAGCTGTGGCATCAAAAAAAGTATAGATGGTCTTAGCCTTAAAACTATTTATGCTGATGTCGCGCACTTTCTCAAGCTCGGCATTCGTAAGGATAGGGTTTCTCACCCTTAACTTATGGCTGTGCCTGGCGGACTCCTCGAGTATATTTCTTTCCGGGCCGATAAAACTCTCCAGGCTCATCACCAACTTCTCCCTGATTGAGTCTATCGGAGGATTGGTTACCTGAGCGAACAATTGCTTGAAATACGTATAAAGCAGCTGCGGCTTGGAAGATAAAAAGGCGTGGGGTATATCGCTGCCCATAGAGCCGACCGGCTCCTTAGCCTCCGCAGCCATAGGCTTGATAACCATCTTTAAATCTTCTCTTGAATAACCAAAGGCCTTGAAATTTTCTATTAAGTCCTGCGGCCGCTTGCCACCCTGGCCACTGTCGACAAGCTTATCCAAATCCACCATCGCCTCGGCGTTCCATTTTCCATACGCAGAGCGTCCGGATACAGCCTGTTTAATCTCAGAATCCCCAATTATGCGGCCGGATTTAGTATCAATAAAAAATATCTTACCTGGTTCAAGCCTGCCGGAAACCTTGATTTGGCCGGGGTCTATATCTAAAACCCCGACTTCAGATGCCATTACTACAAAATCGTTTTTGGTCACAATATAACGCGCCGGACGCAGTCCATTCCTGTCCAAAACCGCCCCAATATTCTTACCATCTGTGAAAGCAATGGCAGCCGGGCCATCCCAGGGCTCCATAAAACAGGCATGGTATTTATAAAAATCTCTTAGTTCTTTATTCATAAACCTGTCGTGCTCCCAGGCCGCGGGAATAAGCATCATCATAACATGCTCAAGCGACCTACCGGATAAAACCAAAAGTTCAAATAAGTTATCAATTGCGGCAGAATCGCTTCCTCCTTCAACAATAACTGGCTTCAACTTCTCTATGTCCATACCGAATAATTCGCTTGCCAGCAGCCTCTCTCTGGCTCTGACTCCATTAACATTACCGCGCAAGGTATTAATCTCTCCATTATGCGCCAAAAAGCGGAACGGCTGCGCCAGGTTCCAGGTAGGGAATGTGTTTGTTGAATAACGCGAATGCACCAGGCACAAAGCGCTTTTTATCTCTTCATTCTTTAAATCCAGAAAAAAGCTATCGATTTGTTCAGGCATAAGCAGGCCTTTATAAGATAAGGTCCGGCAGGAGATATTAGTTATATAAAATGAATCCTTTTGTTTTAACTCAGACTCAAATATGGCGTTCTCAACCCGCTTTCTAATAATATAAAGTTTTCTTTCAAAACCCGCCTCGCTATCAATATCTTTATTCCTGCCGATAAAAACCTGCTCAAAAACAGGTTGCGTCTTCTTGGCGCCTTCACCTATACCAGAATCATCTATGGGAACGCCTCGCCAGCCTAAAAGTACCTGGCCCTCCTGCTTAACTATTTTTTCAAAACTCTCCTTGCAAAAACTACGCTCACCAGAGTCCTGAGGCAAAAAGATTAACCCTACCCCATATGCGCCAAAATCAGGTAAATTAATTTTAATATCCTGGCTGACTTTTCTAAAAAAGCTGTGCGGGATCTGGATTAAAATCCCAGCCCCGTCTCCAGTCTTAGGATCAGCCCCGACTGCCCCGCGGTGCGACAGGCGATGCAAAACCTCAATACCCTGCCTGACTATAGCATTTGATTGCCGGCCTTTTATATCGCAAACAAACCCCACCCCGCAGGCATCGTGTTCAAAAGCAGGATCATATAAACCTTGAGCTTTCATATCTTTACCTCATGCAAAGAAATCCCCAGCTTCTTAATTTTAGCGCGCAAGGTATTTCTGTTTATTCCCAATAATCTGGCAGCTTTTATCTGATTGCCAAAAGTTATCATCAGGGTATTCGTAATCAATGATTTATCCAGTGCATCTAACATAATATGATAAATTTGACCTTCTTTACCTTTCAGGAACATCCGGTCTAACTCCAAAAGCGCTTTTTCTATTTCTCTTGCCTCGTCATCAATCATTTTCTGTATAGTTATTAAGCAACTTCGTTTATAAAAGCGCGCCTATTTAAAGGCGCGCCTAAAGTTTCTTTATTTTATAAACAACATTTCCCTATACTTCGGCAGATCCCAGGTATCATCGGGAACAACGCACTCTAATGCATCTGCATGCCTGCGAATATGCTCCATCAACGGCTTAAGCTCGTTGAAATAAAGCTCAGCCCGT
>JALNZI010000086.1 GCA_023229385.1 Candidatus Omnitrophota bacterium
ACTTGGATTGGATTAGAGCCGCGGCGTGCGGCGAGAAACAATCCAAGTCAGGACCCGCGGAAACTATCCGCAATTTATTTACTTCTTCATCCAGGGCATCATCTCTCTTAACTGCCTGCCCACCTTCTCAATTAAGTGTTCATCCCCGGCTTTGATTAAACTGTCAAAATTCTTTCGGCCGGTTTCATTCTCCCCAATCCACTCCCTGGCAAATTTCCCGGATTTAATTTCTTTAAGTATCTTCTGCATTTCTTTGCGTGTCCTCTGAGTAATAATTCTCGGGCCACGGGTTAAATCACCGTAACAAGCAGTATTTGATACTCCCCGGCGCATACCGGAAATACCCCGCTCCTGAATAAGATCGGTGATTAACTTCAATTCGTGCAAGACCTCAAAATAAGCAATCTCCGGCTGATATCCAGCGTCGATCAAAGTATCAAAACCCGCCTTGATCAACTCGCTTACTCCGCCGCAAAGTACTGCCTGTTCTCCAAAGAGATCGGTTTCCGTCTCTTCATCAAAGGTTGTTTCGATGACACCTGCGGTAGTAGCCTTGATTGCCTTAGCATAAGCAAGCGCTAAATCTTTTGCCTGGCCGGTTGCATCCTGGTAAATCGCAATCAATGAAGGCACACCTTTACCCTCTTCGTACATCTTTCTGACTAACGCACCCGGGCCTTTCGGTGCAACCATGAATACATCCACATTCTTCGGAGGCTTGATCTGTTTAAAACGGATATTAAATCCATGGGAAAAACAAAGCGCCTTGCCCTTTTTTAAATTCGGCTTAATTGATTCCTGGTAAACTTTAGCCTGTACATGATCCTGAGTAAGAATCTGGATGATATCAGCGGCCTTGGCTGCTTCAGCGGCGCTGACCGGAGTAAACCCGTCTTTCTTTGCCTGCTCAAAATTAGGAGTGCCTTCCATTTCAGAAACCACTACTCTTACCCCTGAATCACGCAGACATAAAGACTGACCCCTTCCCTGGATACCATAGCCGATAATAGCGATTGTTTTGTCTTTTAATAAATTCAAATCCGCATCCTTGTCGTAATAAATCTTAGCCATCTAACTACTCCTCCCTTTCTAATGATTAATTACTAATTGCCAGTTTCCCTGTCCTAACTAATTCTTTTACCCCAAATTTATCCAACTCCTCCAAAAGCGCTTTTATCTGATCCTGATCCCCCACTGCTTCGATAATCGCCGTATCAGCCTTATGATGGATAATCTTGCCCACAAACTTTCCAAAGATAGCTTCAAGCTTAGCTTTATCCCTGGAAGAATAATTAACTTTTGCCAAAACCAGCTCACGGTCAATATGCTCTTTCTTGGTAAAATCCGTTACGGTAATCACGTCAATCAATTTATTCAATTGTTTATTGACCTGCTCCAGGACTTTTTCGTCTTTAGCCTCCACCACAATGGTCATATAAGAAACTTCCGGGTCCAGGGTTTCACTTACCGCCAAAGAAGCGATATTATAGCCTCTGGCGCTGAAAAGCCCGGCAACCCGCGCCAGGACTCCAAACTTATTCTCAACTAATACCGATATTGTATGCTTCATTAAGCCAAGCCTCCGAGGATATTGTTAATCGCCTCACCCGCAGGAACCATCGGATAGACATTCTCCTCTTCCTCAACATGAAAATCAATAAAAACCGTATTATCCGTTTCGATCGCACGCTGCAGCGCGGATTTAACTTCTTCTTTTTTGGTAACGCGTATACCTACAGCTCCATAGCTTTCCGCCAGCCTGACAAAATCCGGGCTGGTAATCGGTGTATAAGAATAGCGGCGCTTGTAAAAAAGTTCCTGCCACTGCCGCACCATTCCGAGATAACCGTTATTAAGTATGGCCACCTTCACATTGATCTTATTTTCAACACAGGTAGCCAGCTCCTGAATATTCATTTGTATGGAACCGTCTCCGGCGATATTAAAAACTGTTTTTTCCGGAGAACCAAGTTTAGCCCCAATTGCGGCCGGAAAACCAAAACCCATTGTACCCAGGCCTCCCGATGAAATAAATGTCCGCGGCCGGGCATAATTATACCATTGCGCCGCCCACATCTGATGTTGGCCCACCTCAGTACAGATAATCGCATCCCCGCCGGTAACTTCATCTATCTGCTGGATAACATATTGCGGCAGGATCTTATTTTTATCTTTATATCCCATAGGATATTTTTTCTTTAAAGCTTCTACGTGTTTGAGCCAATCTTCTACAGCGGGTTTATATTTTATCTCCTTGAGAAATTCCACAATTACCTGCTTGGCATCCCCGACAATAGGAACATGCACCTTCACATTCTTGCTAATCGACGAGGGATCAATATCAACATGGATCACCTTAGCATTTGGAGCAAACATATCCAGCCTTCCGGTAACCCGGTCATCAAAACGCGCGCCTAAGGCAATGATAAGGTCGGAATCCATAATGCTATGGTTGGCATAAGCTGTCCCATGCATACCCAGCATGCCTAAAGATTGTTTATGCGAAGAGGGAAATCCCCCTATGCCCATTAATGTCCAGGTTACAGGAGCGCCGATTTTTTCCGCTAATTCCAATAATTCAGCCGAGGCCCCGGAAGTAATAATGCCTCCGCCAACATAGAGTATCGGCTTCTTAGATTCCATGATCAGTTTCGCCGCACGCTTGATCTGCCCAGGATGACCGATATATTTTGGATTATAACTTCTAAGCTTTGGCTCATCCGGCCAGATAAACTCTGTTTGAGCGACCTGTACATCTTTAGGTAAATCAATAAGCACCGGACCGGGACGGCCGCTTGAGGCAATGTAAAAAGCCTCGCGCACAATACGGGCCAAATCTTTAATATCTTTAACTAAATAGTTGTGTTTGGTGATCGGACGGGTAATCCCGGTAATATCTGCTTCCTGAAACGCGTCATTGCCAATCAACGCAGTAGGAACCTGGCCGGTAATCGCAACCATCGGAATAGAATCCATAAACGCGTTGGCAATCCCAGTTACCAGATTAGTCGCTCCCGGGCCGCTGGTAGCAAGACAAACCCCAACCTTGCCCGTCACACGCGCATAACCGTCTGCCGCATGCGCCGCACCCTGCTCGTGGCGGGTAAGAATAAATTTAAAACCCTTATACTCATAGAGCGCATCAAACGTAGGCAAAATTTGTCCACCGGGGTAGCCAAAAACAACCTCTACCCCCTCACGCTTTAAACACTCCAAAAGTATTTGTGAACCTGTCATTTTCATTTACTTTAACACCGCCCCTTTATCTGCGGATTTAACCATACGTGAATAACGCGATAAATAACCCGTTTTAATCTTTGGCTCAACGGACTTCCAATTCTTAAATCTCTTATCAATTTCAGCCTGGCTTAATTTTACCTCAATCTTACGAGCCGGAATATCAATATTTATTGTATCACCGTCACGGATTATTGCAATCGGTCCGCCTGCGGAAGCCTCGGGTGAAATATGCCCAATGCAAGGACCTTTGGTCCCTCCGGAAAAACGTCCGTCGGTAATCAAGGCTACAGAATCGCTTAAACCTAAACCGACAATGGCGGCAGTAGGCGCAAGCATTTCGCGCATCCCCGGCCCGCCGGCAGGGCCTTCATAACGGATAACCACACAATCGCCTTTTTTAATTTTATTGCCCATAATCGCCTGCATTGCTTCTTCTTCGCGATTAAATACTTTAGCTTTACCGGTAAACTTCATCATTTTATCGCTGACGCCGGATTGTTTCACTACGGCTCCGTCAGGGGCCAAATTACCGTAAAGCACAGCTATCCCGCCCTGTTTATGGTAGGCCTGTTCAAACGGACGGATCACCTCGATATCGAAAATCTTCGCTTTATCGGCAATCTCAAATGTTTTTTCTCCGCTGACATTAAGCGTATTGTTCAATTTGGATTTTAATCTTTTTAATACCGCGGGGATCCCGCCGGCATATTCAACATCTTCCATAAAATGCTCGCCCGCCGGTTCAATATTCGTAATATGCGGCACGCTTTTACTGATCTTATCAAAAGTCTTAAGGTCAAGCTTTATCCCCGCTTCGTGGGCGATCGCCATAAGATGCAAAACCGTATTGCTTGATCCGCCTAAAGCCATATCTACAACAATCGCATTCTCCAAAGACTCCTGAGTAATAATATCGCGCGGCTTAATATCTTTTCTCACCAATTCCACAATCCGCTCGCCGCTTGCCTGGGCAATCCGGCGTTTCTTGGCAGAACCTGCCAGAGCTGTGCCGCAGCCGGGAATAGACATACCCATGGTTTCAGTAAGACAAGCCATGGTATTTGCCGTGTACAGTCCCTGGCATGAACCTTGCCCGGGACAAGCCTCCATCTCTAAACAAGTCAACTCCTCTTCCGAAATATCACCTTTTTTAGCCCGGCCCATTCCTTCATAAGTATCATGGACAAAAGCTAATTTTCGTTTATTATAATGGCCGGAAATCATCGGCCCGGCGGTAATAATTACCGCCGGTATATTTAACCGCGCCACCCCCATAAGCATCCCAGGAGTAATTTTATCACAGTTAGTAAGGCAGACTATTCCGTCCAATTGATGAGCGTTACAAACCGTCTCAATCATATCCGCGACAAGTTCCCTTAAAGCCAGGGGATAACACATTCCCAAATGGCCCATAGCTATACCATCACAGATACCAGGCACGCCGAATAAAAATGGCACGCCTCCGCCATAACAAACCCCGCGTTCAATAAACCTTTCCAGATCGCGCATCCCTACATGGCCGGGAATAAGATCAGTAAAAGATGTGGCTACTCCGATAAACGGGCGTTTTAAATCATTACGCGACAGCCCAGTAGCGTGTAAAAGCGCGCGGTGCGGCACTCTTTCCAAACCTTTTTTGATTTGATCTGAACGCATAAGTTTATCCTTTCCTTTATCCCTACTCACAACTTACTAGTCCGCGCCTTCTCCGTCATGCACCACGCCTGAGACATCCTGGCGCTTACGCACAATCACTCTTTTCAAAGTAACATATTTATCAACCCGGCTGGCGTTATTCACGGCATTCAATTGCTTGAAAAGAAAATCGAATTTGTTTTCAATCTCTCCGGCAATTGCGTCACGCGTAGCTTGAGGTAAAGTCATAATTTCTTTCTTGAAAGCGCCTAATGCCTTTTTCCTGGTTTTATAGAAGAACTGCTCTTCGGTCTCTCCTGCCTTAGCTTCATTGGCAGCATTAACCTTAAGCCATTCGTAAATCGTCTTCTTTAAATCCGCGGGAAAATGTTTGGAATCAAAAATCATATTCTGAAACTGCGTAGCTAAATGCACTTCGCAAGTCTCGCATTCCGGGAATTTATGGAATGCCTCTTCGGGTAAAGTTGACGCTCCATGCTGCACAGCGCCGCCTAAACCAAACTCTTTGCGCGCAAGGGCAGAAAGATTCTTTAATGTTTCAAAATCAAGTTTTACCTGGGCAATGGAACCATCAGGCAGAACTACTCCACCGTGGCTTGTCCCGGTCTGGATAGAGATCTTGCTGATTCCGGTAAGTCCTTTACGCAAGCGGCTTTTAAAACCCTCCATAAACGCACGCAGGTCTTCCGGCGTAGAATTCTGATGCCCGACCTCGCCGAACTCGCCGCCGACAGAAACAGTTATCCCCTTTGGCTCAATGCGCCGGATAAACTGGGTAAGTTTGGCGCATACCTCATAATTTAAATATTGCTGATCCTTAACCTTTGGTTTGCTCAAATCGACCAAAGTCGAAGAATCAATATCGATATTGTAAAAACCCGCGCCTACTGCCTCGGTAATTAAAGCCTGCAGCGCTTCAATCTCCTTATCCGGATTATCCTGATACTTTTTTAAATTCGCCTGGAAATGATCACCCTGGATAAACACCGGACCGCTATAGTTTTCTTT
>JALNZI010000087.1 GCA_023229385.1 Candidatus Omnitrophota bacterium
AATATGCTCCATCAACGGCTTAAGCTCGTTGAAATAAAGCTCAGCCCGTTTTTCATCGCTTACTTTCTTCGCTTTTTCCAGCAACTTAACCATTTCAGCGGTATTGCGCCGGACATAATAAATCTTGGAGACAATTTCGCTTAAATGTATTTTCTTGTCCTGTAGAGCAGCGGTATCCACTTTAAGCCCAGCTGTCTTTTTTAAGCTCACCAGCTCATTAAGCGTACGGGCAAGAAGCTTTTCATATTTATAACCCGCCGGAACTACCGAAGCATTTACCATTTCATTTAAGGTATTTGCTTCTATCTCCAAGGTCAGGTTATACATATGTATCCATATGTGATAGCGAGCAAGCAGCTCCTCTTTGGAGAAAACTTTATATTTCTCAAAGAGAGAAATGTTTTCTTTCTTGGTCAAGACCTCAAGCGATTCATAGGTTGAAGAGATATTCGGCAGCCCCCTTTTCTTTGCTTCTTTTACCCACTCCTCTGAGTAGTTGTTACCTTCAAAGCGGATATTCTTAGTTTGCTTAACAATAGCGCTGATCACCTTTAGGACAGCAGAATTAAAGTCTTTTCCTGTCGAGGTAACCTTCTTGATCTCGGCAGAGACATAATCCAGGCTCTCTGCGATAATCGCGTTGATTACGGCAATTGATGTAGATATATTTTGTGATGAACCGACAGCGCGAAATTCAAACTTTGCTCCGGTAAAGGCAAAAGGCGAAGTGCGATTCCTATCGGTAGCATCCTTGTTGAATTTCGGCAGACGAGCAATACCTAAATCAATAATATCGCGCTTGGAGACTTTAGCCTTTATTCCTTTCTCCAACATATCCAACACCTGAGTCAATTGTTCTCCTAAAAATACACTGATAATCGCCGGAGGAGCTTCGTTAGCGCCTAAGCGGTGTTCATTACCGGCTAGGGCGACAGAGGCACGTAATAAATCCCCATGAAGGTACACAGCCCGCAAAACCGCAGCCAGTACAGCTAAGAATTGAAGATTATCTTCAGGGGTTTCTCCCGGATTAAGCAAGTTATTGCCTAAATCATCAGCCAAAGACCAGTTTAGATGTTTCCCGCTTCCGTTGATTCCAGCAAAAGGTTTTTCATGCAAAAGACATACTAGATTATGGCGTAAGGCTATCTTCTTCATTAACTCCATAAGCAGCTGGTTATGATCTGCGGCTAAGTTGGAGTCTTCGAAAATAGTGGCAAATTCATACTGATGCGGAGCGACTTCATTATGCCGGGTCATAAGAGGAATACCCAGCTTATATGCCTCTTGCGCTACTTCAAACATAAAGTTAACTACCCGCTCCTTAATAGTACCGAAGTATTGATCTTCCAGCTGCTGCCCCTTGGATGACGGAGCACCGATTAAAGTACGGCCGGCCATAACTAAATCCTGGCGTAAATTATAATAATTTTTATCAATTAGAAAATACTCCTGCTCCGGACCACAGGTGGAGAATACCTTCTTGACGTCTTTGTGGCCAAAGAGTTTAAGTAGGCCCACAGCAGCTTTATTCAATGCTTCTTCGGAACGCAAAAGAGGAAGCTTTTTGTCTAAGGCCTCGCCATGATAAGAAATAAATATACTGGGGATACATAAGGTTTTGCCGAGTTTGCTTTCAACGATAAAAGCCGGGCTGGAAGGATCCCAGGCAGTGTAACCGCGGGCTTCAAATGTAGCGCGGATTCCACCTGAAGGAAAACTTGAGGCATCCGGTTCACCCTGGATAAGCTTGTTGCCGGAGAACTTCTCGATTACTTTGCCGGGAGCGATGATATTGATGAAACTATCATGCTTCTCAGCAGTAAGTCCGGTCATTGGCTGAAACCAATGCGTATAGTATGTGGCGCCTTTAGACATGGCCCAATTCTTCATTGCATCGGCAATCTCATTGGCCTGAGATAAAGTTATGGTCTTGCCTTCAGACATCCAGAGCTTAAATGCCTCAAAAGTAGCCTTTGAGATATGCTTTTGCATAGTCTCTAATTTAAAGGTATTCTCCCCAAAGTAGGTAGAAACCTTTTTCGGCGCAGTAACTTTATCTAATTCTATACTCTTAATTTTAAATAAAACTTTTTGTCTTATACTCATCCCATACCCCCTTGCGTATTATGAAATACCGAACTTAATCTTTCCTGGCCTTGATATCTTTTGCCAGGATAATCGCCTCTGCCACTTCGCGCATAGATTTACGCATATTCATACTCTGCTTTTGAATTAAACGATAGGCCTCTGAAGGCGCAATATTTGCATCCTGAGAAAGGATATCTTTTGCCCGCTCAACCAATTTACGCGTCGTCAATGCCTCTTCGGCAGAACGCGCGCGCAGGTCCAACTCCGCGTTTTCAATGGCAATTGCCGCCTGATTAGCCAGGGCAGCTAAAAGATCTAATTCGCTCTTGGAAAACTTATGTTTCTTAGAAGTATAACAGTTCAGTACTCCGATAACCCTTCCCTTTACTGCCAGCGGCACACAGGCCAAAGAGCACAACCCTTCCTTTTTAGCTACATCCTGATTTAAGTACCGGCTATCCCCTTTAACATCAAGGACACAAATCGGCTTATTGTCTTTAGCGACTACACCGGCTATTCCTCCGCCTAAGAGTATATTCGGCTTTTTATTGTAGGCTTCGGATATTGACTGGGTAGCCTTAACCACCAATTCTTTTTTATCAGGATCAAGCAGCATTAAAGAAGAAATCTTGGAATTCATCACTTCAGCAGTAACCTGAACCACCAGCCGCAACAGCTCCTCCAGATACATACCTGAAGTAATCAGATTAGCAACTTTAGAGATTGCCTCAATCTGTTTTACATAAACCTGAAAGTTATCTTTTTTCTTAGCTGGCATTATTTTGTCTACAAAGACAACAACCGCGCTATTCTCGCTAAGCGCGGGGTGTCCTTTTCTCCAAAAAACTTTTAATCCGGGATAAGGCTTCTTTTAAATTCTCAAAGCTGGAGGCATAAGATATCCTGATATAACCTTCAGAGCATGAACCGAAAGCCGTACCCGGAACAACCGCCACTTTTTCTTCTTCCAGTAATTTACGCGAGAAATCCATAGACGACAATCCTGTGCATTTTATTGAAGGGAAAATATAAAAAGCTCCCTGCGGCCGCGAACATTTTAGCCCTAAGGAATTCAATTCTGTAGTCATAAGTTGCCGCCTGCGGTCATATTCACGCTTCATCTGTTCAACTGAACGCTTACCGCTGGCCAAAGCCTCCGCAGCCGCCATCTGGCTGGTAATCGGCACGCACATAATCGTATACTGATGGATTTTAGTCATTGCCGCGATAATTTCTTTCGGACCACAGACATAACCCACGCGCCAGCCGGTCATAGCAAAAGATTTAGAAAAACCGTTAAAATAAACCGTATTTTTCTTAGCGCCCGGCAACGAGGGAAAAGCAGTGTGCCCAAAATCATAAGTCAGGTCGCCGTAAACTTCATCGCTAATACAAAGTATTTTATGTTTTAATAAAACCTTATTGATTTCCTCAAGTTCCCTGCGCCGGTAAGAAACACCTGTAGGATTAGTCGGATAGTTAAGCACAATCGCCTTGACTTTCTTATCTATATGCTTTTTTATAAGTTCAGGCGTAACCTTAAAACCGTCTTTTGAAGTATCGATATAAACCGGTACTCCTCCTGCCAATTCGGTAACCGGGCCATATGAAACATAACTCGGCACTGGAACCAATACCTTATCCCCGGGATTAATAAGCGCCCTGAGCACTAAATCAATTCCCTCGCTTACCCCCACGGTAATCAGTATTTCCTCATCAGGACAATAATCCAGACCGAATTTATTTTTTAGATACCGATGCAGCCCTAAGCGCAATTTATAAAGCCCTTTATTAGAAGTATAACTGGTAAATCCCTGCTCCAGGGAATAAATCCCCGCCTCACGGATCTGCCAAGGGGTAACAAAATCCGGCTCCCCTACCCCTAACGATATAACATCCTTCATCCCCAGCACTAAATCAAAGAATGCCCGGATTCCGGATGGCTGCATTTTTTCTACAACTTTCGATATTTCCATTTTAGCTTAATATGATATTGCGATCCTTTTATTCTCGTCTGACTTGTGTTTTAAAATCACCCCGTCCTCTTTGTATTTCTTCAACAAGAAATGCGTCGCGGTACCACGCACATGCTCCATACAAGAAAGCTTCTCGGCTACAAAATTAGAAACCGTATGCAGGTTCTTTCCTTCCACAACCACCAGTAAATCGTATGTCCCGCTGATTAAATAACAGCTGGTTACCTCAGGGAATGAATAAATGCGCTCGGCAATTTTATCAAAACCCAGGTCTTTCTGGGGAACAATGTTTACCTCAATTAAAGCCCTGACCTCAGACTCATTATCCTTAATCAAATCTTTGTTGATTACTGCTTTATATTTTAAGATCGCGCCTTCTTTTTCATATTTCCGGATTAATTTTTTTACCTCATCCGGCTTCTTGCGGATCATTTTTGCGATATCTTCTACGCTTGCCCGGCCGTCTTTCTCTAAAATTTCCAATATCTCATCCATTTTTCCCCCTTTATTGAATGCGGCAAATTTCGGCGCCTTTTCTTTTATGCTCTGAACTCTTATACATTTTCTTTATTTTAATAACCTTAGCACTGGCAGATGCCTGCTTTTTTTTATTGCAAAATTTATCTAAAATATCATCCAGTTCATTATAAGTTATACCCATCTCCCCTTCATCAGTCTGACCCTGCCAAAGCCCGGCTGTAGGAGGCTTAATAATAATCCCCTGCGGTATTTCTAATTCTTGAGCAAGTTTGCGCACCTGGCGTTTGAATAAATCCGCAATCGGCAATATATCCACTCCGCCATCCCCGTATTTAGTAAAATAACCTACCATAAGTTCGGATTTATTCCCTGTGCCGCAGACCAGATAATTCAGCTTATTGGCAAAATAATAGAGCGTACTCATACGCAGGCGGGGTTTAAGGTTGCCTAAGGCCAGTCCTCCGGCAGATGGTAAGATTTTCAAGAAACTATTATATACACTGGAGAGATCAACCAACTTTGACTTAAGTCCAAGCTTGACAGCTACCAGCTTAGCATCTCTTAAATCCTGAGGATTACTGTTACAGGGCATAAAAAGCACAAGCAGCTTATTTTTTCCTACAGCCTTTTTACATAAAGCGGCAACTACTGCGGAATCTATTCCTCCGGAAAGCCCTAAAACAATACCTTTAGCTCCAGAGAGCTTAACCTGACCTTTAATCCAGGAAACAATCTTATTTTTCATGTATTTAAAACACTTTTTTGCCTAATCTGAGGGTAATGAAGAGATTATATACCACTAAACAGCGAGGGTCAAGGATATATATTAGCTGGCTATTCTAATTCTTCAGGATGATGTTTAACTACCTTAGCTTCAACCATATAAATTACATCTTCTGCGATATTGGTAGTATGGTCACAGATACGCTCCAGGTATCTGGCAATAAGTAATAATGCCACAGCCCGCTCTGCGGTCTTAGGGTCGCGCGCCAGATATTCATTAATCAGCTCATCCTGCACCAGGTTACGCAGCCTGTCTGCCTGAGCATCTGCCAAAACTACTTTTCTGGCCAGCTGGGCATCTCTTTTGATAAACGCGTCGATGGCATCACGCACCATATCCTGGGAGACCTGGGAAAGCTTAGGGATATCCACTAATGGTTTAAGAAGCGGCTTTTCCATCAATTCTAACGATCTTTGCGCAATATCCACAGCTATGTCAGCAATACGTTCAAGCTCCGCATTAATCTTCATACCGGTAGCAATATACCTTAAATCCCCGGCCATTGGCTGATAAAGGGCAATAAGGTCAATGCACTTTTC
>JALNZI010000017.1 GCA_023229385.1 Candidatus Omnitrophota bacterium
GAGACTAAATTCCTGTACATGAATAATTTTTTCATTTCTAAAAACAGAAATTCCAATTGTATCTGGATTTAAATCTATACCCATATATACACTTTCATTTAACTCTGATTCACATTCCTTAAATTCTTCAAATGAAATATAAAGATAATTTAAATCAAACCTAATAGAATATGTATAACCTAAACCACCACAATTGATTTCATTTAATTGTTGAAGTTTAAATAATTCCTCTTTGATGTTATTTCTTAAATTAGGTAATTTGAATTCAAAATGTTTATTTTTATTTAATTTGAATATCAATTGGTTGTTTTCAATTATATCTAATTTAAATGTACGATTTCCTTTTTTTGAAACTTCACCTTGGATATTCAATGGAATCAATCGTCTTAATACAAATTCCTCATTAGATATTTTATTTTTTAAACGATCAACGAAATTGTGCTTACCACCAAATATAACCTTTTTAGAACCAAATCGTTTCTGAATTGATTTTCCATCAAGAATTGCACATTGAATTAACCAAGAATTGAGTAAATCAACGTTGTTTAATGATTTACTTAATTTTCTAATATCCTTTTCTTTTAATTCTTCAAGAAATCTATTATATGACCATCTAACAACAGATGAATATTGTTTAATGACTTTCGTTAAATCTTCAGTTGTTTTATATGGTAATTTAATCGTTTTCAATCTGTTCTAATGATTTTTTCAGGTTATTCAATTCTTTTCTTCTATTGGAATACATTTTCATACTAAAATGATGGATGATTGAAATTAAATCTTGAGTCAATTCTGTTTGAAAATCTTCTTCTTTGGTTAAATTAACAACTTCTATTTCTGTACCGAATTTTCTAAATATATTTTCAAAATAATTATATCCAAATCTCGTTAATCTATCTTTATACGAAATGAATATTTTATTTACTTTATTTTCAATAACCAATTTAATCAATTCATTTAAATCATTTCTGTTTTCATTCATTCCAGAAGCAATATCCCTAAAAACAAAATCTATTTTATATCCATTGGACACAACATATTCTTTTAATATTTGTTCCTGTTTGTCCAAATCATCTTTTTGTTTTGTATTTGATACCCTACAATATATGATATTGAATCTATTTGTGTCAGTCTCAATTGTTTCTTCTAACCAATAGAAATAAACATTGTTTACAATTTTAAATTTCAATGAACCTTTTTTACGTCTTTCATATAATGCTTGATTTGATAAACCAAGTATTTTTTTGAATTCTTTTGATTTTACCCACATAAATTAAATTTCTTTCAATTATATATAGTAAGAAAATTAGTTTTTTTATGTTTTTTATATTAAATTATTGTTAAATTTTAATATCCAATGTTCTTATATATTCTTTGTTTAATTTATCTGGATCATTCATTTTAAATCAATTATATTATCAACCAAAAAATCCATTTCATCCCACCCGGTATTTTCTAAATTTCTAAACTGGATATATTGACCTACTTTTAGTTTTTTCAGATTTACAAACATTCCATTCCAAATACTTGCCTGTAAGTTGCAATGTAAAATCTCACCAAATTCATCAGTCCAAATTTTCAATAAATCCTGATGTTGGTCAACAAAATGTATTTTCATTTTTGTTGTGTCTCCTAACCATTTATTAAAATCTTTAATATTATCAAAAGTTAGATCATAATATCGAGGTGTAAATTCTTGTTTTGACATTTTATTTATTTTTATTCATTATTGCAACATCATATTCGATTCCATTATTATAATCAATCATAAATTGAATTAATTTTTCTTTGCCCCAACCTTCGTCATTGATACCCGGATATATTGCAGGATCACCTATATATTGTGATGCAATTGTTTTTCGACTACATTTACTACAAACATTATCTGTTGTTATTTTTGACATACAGCATAATGAATTATAGTAATGCGATTTTCCATTTATAATAGTAGACAAAAACATTATATATAAATTTTATTTAAATCAACACCATTATCAATTTCTTTTAATTTTGAATTCCAATTTTCTATATTACGTTTACACGACTCGATTTTTTGTTCGGCAGTACGTATCCGATCTATAATGACTGTAGTCATTTTTTCTTTTGAACGGGTAACATTGTTTCGTATTGCATATTTAATGTAATGACCGTGTTGGTGTGATAAATTGATTATATCTACATCTGCATAATAAACAATATCATATTCGGATATTTCTTTGACATCATTTAAATTACACACAAAAGTCAATACACCTTTTTCCAATGCTTCTTCAATCGTAAACGTTTTGTTATCTCCATAGTCCCAATAAGTATCTTCAAGAAATATTTCACCACTCGTTGTTTTTCTTGCAATCAATTTTCCATCAAACCAATGATATGGAAAGGGATTTGTTAAATAATCTTGGTTATATTTGAATGTAAAATAATCCAGTTCTTTTATTTCGTTTTTCATAATTTCATTTATATTTTTAGGTAAACATAACCAAACAATCTTCCTCAATGAAAAGATTGCAATCCGCTAATATATATGCTTCTTCTTCATCTATATATGGAAGTACTTGTTCTACATCACAAAGATATAATGTGTCATGTTCTGCACATCCGATTATACTATTACAAACCTCATACGGAATACAACGTCGTAATACTTCAAGTGCATAAAATTTATGGTCAATTCCTTTTGTTTGTTGGAACGGTTCTCTAGAATTTAAAATCTCTTCTAATTTTTCTCTTGTTATCATGTGTGTTTAATTTAATTTATACCACAAAGGTAAAATAAAATTCTCAATTTTCCAAATTTATTTTAAATCATGTCAATTTTGGTCGTTGTATCAATGTTTGTTTGATGTCGTTATAGATTTGGTTTTCTTTTATTGTTCCAGTCAATGTAACATAGATACCGTCGATGATTATACGTACGTCTTTTTTGTATCCACGATTTTCATCATCTTCAGAATTAGAAATATATTTTACATTTTGTTCAAAAAAATCAATCATTTGCTTAACATCAATATTACTACTAAACTCGTTATTTTGATGACACTCGTCGAGTATTGAATATAATGATACATAATCCATATATTTTTTAGACAGACACATTGTTGTAGGAAAACATGATTCAACATATTTTTCTAATAAACAATTACCTTTATATACAACAATATTACCACCATCTGTTCTGAATATATTCAGATATACACTTTGTGTCGAATACCCAAATACTGAATCATAAATCCAAATCGAACGCTCCAGTTTAACTCTCACTTTAATTTTCTCCCCAACATTTCCGAAATGTATACTGTTGAGATCAATTTCGTGTTGTTGTTGCTTCTCAATTTCGATCTGTTTTGTATATTCAAGTTTACGTAATTGTTTTTCTTTTTCCCAACAATCTAATCCGATATATAAACCCGTTTCTTTAAAATACGTTTTACTTGAATAATCAATATTATGCCCACACACACAACATTTTTCTGGGAGCTCAAGATGTAGTACATTTGGACTAAAATTCCTATTAAGTGTTCTCATTGTGTTTGTTTTTTCAATTACAATACAAAAGTAAAACAAAATAATGAGAATTCCAAATTTATTTTAATTTTCAATCAAGAAAAAACTGAGATTGATACTATTTATATAAATAAAAATGTATTCATATGAATAAATTGGAATTAAAACAAATGATTAAGGAGTGTTATACTGAACTCATAAAAGAATTGAATATAACAAATGCAAATCAATCTGATTTTATACCTGAATATTTTTTAGATTATTTAGTTCCCGATTCATTTAGATTAAAACAATTTGATGAAGTACAAAAATTCAAATATAAATTATATGTACCAATTGATGGTTTATCAAGTGAACAAGATTTAAGATCATGGTTTAAGGATAATGGATTAAGTAGTAAATATGCTGGTGCAGATAAACAATATACAAAGATAACAATTAAATTGTTTCCATTAAAAAAAGTATATAAAGGAGAAAAATGTTGGGATGTGGATATAATAGGAGAAATAGGAAAAGATATTTAAAAAAAAATATATGAAAAAAACAGAACTAAAGGACTTAATTAAAGAATGTTATAAAGAATTGATAAAAGAAGATTTATCACAAACCGGGTCTACTGAAGCTGATCAATTCGTTAATAATATTGATAAAATCAAATTCCTAAAATCATTAGTAAGTAAAGGAGACACCAAAAAATATGAAGGTGTGTGGGTAAGCAATGATTCTGATTTTTATTTCACATTGGGTGAATTCGTAGGAAGAGATAAGACATTTTCTGATTATTATGATAAATTGTCAGAGGATGATCAATATGATTTAAATGAATACATAGGAGAAAAACTTGCTGATAAATTTGACATTGAATTCTAATGAAACAATTATTAACTGAGTATATTCCTTTTGTAATTAGTCCACAAATGATTAAAGAATCATTGATGGAAAATAACGGGAAATTAATTGTAAGTGGGACTATACAACGCTGTGATTTTCGGAATCAAAACGGACGGGTATACCCCCGACCACTCATGGAACGAGAGATGTCTCGATACAAAACCAATGAAATAAAGGAACATCGTGCTGTTGGTGAATTAGATCATCCAGATACTGCTATTATTAATTTAAAAAACACATCACATAATGTACTCGACATATGGTGGCAGGGTAATGATATATTAGCTAAAATAGAAATACTGAGTACTCCATCTGGTCTTATTCTTCAAAAATTATTTGAGAGTGGAATTCGTGTTGGAATTTCTTCAAGAGGAATGGGATCAGTTCAATCGAGGATGGATGAGATTGAAAATACTGTTGAAGTGCAAGATGACTTTAATATCATATGCTTTGATTTTGTCAGTAACCCAAGTACACAAGGAGCTTTTCTGGAAATAGTAACTGAAAATTATAATCCGACATTGGTTGCATTCAATAAATATGCAAAATTAAATAGATTAATAACTCAAATAATTTGTGGAGAATGAACAAACGGGAATTAAAAACATTAATCAAAGAAGTCATTGATGAAGAAAAACGATTTGCTGTAACAATTGATTTCTTTGTATATGCAAAAGATAAAGATTTAGCAAAGCTTGAAGCAGAAAAAATTATTGAATTACTCAACAGAAAATTTGATAACAAAGCTTCTATTCAAGATATTACTCCAATTGAATTTGGGGAAATGAAAGAAGAAGTCAAAAAATGGATTCCAAAAGATATGAAAAGGGGAGAATTACATAAAAGACTTGGAATTCCAGAAGATAAAGACATTCCGTTGGCATTGATAGATGAAAAAATAAAAATGTTGCAAAAACGAGCAAAAGGAGATAAAAAATTAAATGCAGATGACAGTAAATTTTTACATCAGTTAATTGCAGCTAAAAACTTAAAACATATAAAATAATGAACAAACTTGAATTAAAACAATTAATCAAAGAAGTGATACAAGAAGATGCTAAATTTGAAATGAAAATTAAAAAAGATTTAGACACATTACAAAATAAACTGGATGATATAATTGATAATATCTCAGATAATATCGGAAATCCCAAACCATTATCCAGAATTAAATCTAACATATCCACCGAATTTATTAAATTAAGATCATTAGTAAAATGAGAAAAAGTGAATTAAAACAATTGATTAAAGAATCAATCCAAGTATATCTTACCGAGGTTCGTTCATCTGATATTGAATACCAAGAAAAAAAGGTAAAGGGTGAAATAGATCGAGTAACAGCTAAGTTAACAATGCAAAAAGGATCGGGTGCTTCAAGAGTGGCAAAACGATATCTGGAATTAGAAAATCAAATAGATAAATTAGCTAAA
This sequence comes from Candidatus Omnitrophota bacterium, assembly GCA_023229385.1. Taxonomy (GTDB): domain Bacteria; phylum Omnitrophota; class Gorgyraeia; order Gygaellales; family Profunditerraquicolaceae; genus UBA6249. The sequence continues at coordinate 5,829 of JALNZI010000017.1, forward strand.
GAACGAGAATCTCTGAACCCAGAACTAAAAGAATATATCAATGAATTTTTTGATATAGAAGATGAAATATATACAAGAGTACTTGATACTTCATCCTTTATTCTTACAATGAGTAAAAAACCAAAAGATACTCCCGAAACTACTATTAGTAATACAGTAGTTGATTATGATAAAATACTTTCAGAAATAGCAAACATATTTCCCGATTTAACGGAATCTATTAAAACTATTACAAATCAATATACCAGAATTGAAACACAAACAATAGCTGCTAAACAAGGAAAAAGTCCTTCTGTAAAAGTAACAACGAAAGAAGGAATTGATGAAGGTGTAAATCATTTTATCATGCAAATGAAATCTTATATAATCAGATTGGTTAGACACGTGAAATCATTTATTACCGGTAAACTCGAACATTATGATGACAAATTTGAAGACATCAAACTTATGTATGAAGGAACTTAAACGTGTTTGTTGTTTGCAAACACAATCGATTTTAATTTGTTCGGAATTGATTTAAGAAGAATACCTTGAAATGTAAAATATTTTCCTTTTCCGATCAATTTAGAAACAACATTTTCATTTAAAACAATAAAAAAGATCCTACCATCATCAGTAATTTGATGGTAGGATTTTTCGTTTGAATTATAAAATAATTTCATTTTTTTAAAAAATTCTTGGTACTTCTAAATCATCCAGAATCAGATGTCTCATTTCATCATCGGTGATTATATTATCGTCCTTTCTTCCACAATAAAATGGGTGATTAAAAGCATATGAATATAAATCAACTTCTATCGTCTTTGATATGTATTCATTCCAATCTTCGTTTATAGAACATACTCCGATCCCATATTTGGTGGGATTTGATTTTAACCAGTTGATTCTTTCTTTAACAGTTAAAATGTGCATTACTATTTGGTTGAATTATAAAATAATTTCATTAGATATATTGTATGACATCATCCAACGAATTTCCATATGACAAAAAGACTTTGTTGAATGTAACACCCAATTTGGATAACAATTCGTCAACATCAATGTGATATTGATCACAACAGGTTATCATTAAATTCTTAACTAAACCAATTGAAAAGTTATTATCACAACCCAATGAATAATTCATTAATGATGTATCCAATTCTCCCACCCTGAATTTTCCTTGATATTTGTTATATTGATTTGTCTCGAATTCATTGTTTGTAATCAACAATTTATCATTTTCATTACTCATAACTCCATTACCGTGTCTTGTTTGATATGTTCTCGTTACATAAAAAACTTCTGTGTCATTGAATAATTTTAAAGCGTTTTCCGAAGTAGTGTTCGATCTTGTTACATTTGGAAAAAACCCAAATGATTGATCTAACAATATACCCTGTCCACCCTCAAATATTGGATTGTAGTTATGTATGATATTATCATCACTCAATCGGATTAAATGGGACATTGTTATACAATCAGACATGAAATTTGAAATATCAACTGATTCTAATTTATACCAAGTAGCAATGTTTTTTAATTTAGCTACTAATACATTTTCAAAAAATAAATCCTGTACAAATAATTTAAAAAAATTATTTTCATGACGCTCGATTGTTTGTCCAAAACCAACTCCAATTGAACCATGTTGATTAAATGATTCATTTCTATCATTGATTATAATATCATAAGGAGTTGTTACCGGACAAAGTGGATTTACACATATTAACGGAGTTGTTTTAGTTAACAATTTGTACTCATTCAAAAAAGCAGTTGGATAAACAGTACAAAATTTACTCCAATAAGTAGGAACACCCTGCAATGTACCCGACCCAAATGAAGAAAAAACGTGTCTGTTATTATTATATACAACAGTGTGCCCAACTTGATGACCACCATTAAATCTAACTACCAGTGGATTTGTTGTATGTGAACAAAGGAAAGAGGTAGTTAACCCCTTCCCCTCATCACCGAATCCTAAACCAAGAACAATACTCATTATAAAATTATTGTCTGTTGTGGATTATTATTTAAATTTGATGTTGTATTTGTAACATCACTATCAACAATCGAATGTGAAATGATAATATCGGAAATTACTTTACTCAATGAATGATAATCATCTATTACGATTAAATTCTGTCCAAGTAATTGTTTCCAAGAGTCAATACATTTATCATATCTGCAACCCGAATGATTTATGTGTATATGATATACATTGTTCTGTATTTGAGCTGCTGCAAGTAATTCTTCTTTACTATATGTTGCTTGACCAACTGCTGTATCTCCCATTATTTCTTTAACGGCAGACATCGGTAAATGATTTAAACAAGGTTCATCACCTACAGTAAAAATAAAACCTTTTTGTTTTCTTTTATCAAATGAATCAATTTTAATATGATTGGAAGCAAAATACCATGCTAATAAATAACTTTCACCGACATTTCCACCACCACCACCTTCAAGATAAGTTCTGGTGAGCCACATATCCAATTCTGCATCACCGGATTCAAATTGAGCAATTTGCAGTGGATAATTATCACACTCATGATCACCAATTGCACCAAATAACAATGCAATATCCTTCAATCCGTTTTGTATCAATGAACCAATTAATTTGGGTAGACCTTCTTTAATCAATTCGTGTGGAATCATTCCCATACTACCAGTTACATCTAAATACAGTTGTACTGGAATAGTGAAAGGATGAGCATCAGAATCACAACATTCACGTTTACTGATACCACTTGGATCCATCAATTTGTGAATTTTTCTTTCGACATTTTGGGTAAAAATTTCATTTATACCTTTGGTCGTGTAACCATCTGTGGTTGAACGTAATTTCCTATTGGAAGTTGAGTAACTTGAATATCCCATTTTTAGTTTTCAAAAAGATGAATATAACGTGTTTTTGCAATTTCAAGAGTTATTTCTAAATTTCTAATAGAAACACCCAATTGAATGTCTTTCTCAACAAATTTCTTAGCGTCGAAATCCGATGCAAGTACCAAAGAATCAGCAGTTGTCGGAGATAAATCTAACATTGCTTCTCTTTCTCGTTTTAATTGTTTAATTTTAAGTTCAGTATCTTCTACTTCCCTTTTGTAAAGCATTTGAGCTGCTTCTGCAATTGCAATCGCTCTGTCTTCACGAATTTTCTTGTTGTTTCTAATCAAGGAACCAACAAATGCTCCTTTCATACTATCCAATGAATCAGATAACATAGTGTTATTTTCATTTTCTGTCATAACTTAATCCGGTTTCCTATACACCGGAAGGTATTAACAATTGTTTTTATAGTTCTAAATAAAAATTAATTTCAATTTCGTCTTCAATTAAAGTTGATTCTACTAAAATATAACCAGTACTAATGCTTTCCCTTTCTGTTGTATTATCTTTTCGATGCATCACACAAAGAGTGTTTACTGCTTCTTCAAGATAATCTATCAACTTTCCTTTTAAAAACGGTAGTTTTGGATAATGTAATAATAATATTTTGTCTTCCACTAATGAAATTATTTCATAATAATCATCTGCTATTTCACATTCGGATTCAAGTGAAATTTTGTTTATTTTTTCTAACGGTATTGTTATCATATATTTTATTCAAATAAAAGATTCAGAAAATCAGTTCCCATTATTTCAATAGCTTTTTCAGCAAGTTCTTTAGATTTAAACAACGAGCGCGCCCCGATATACTGAGCAGCATTGCCAGCAGCATTATACAAATTCCAAGAGAAACCACCGGCAGCCACGCCATAATACGAATGACCGCCATTTCTGATAGAATGATATATACAGTATCCCCAATCTCTCCAATTTGATGATGTAAAGTTTGGTTTCCATCCTTGATTTAAATCTGCTACAATTGATTCAAATATTCCGACTACATCAACGTGGTTGAAATTATGATTTTTTAATTTTTCGATTTTACTATTTGAGAAATCATCTTCATTTAATTTGATGTATTCTTCAATATACCAATTTAAATTTTTTGATTGTTGTTCTTGTTTTATTTGTTCAATCTGAGATTGAGCAGTTTTAATTGTTTGTTCTAATTCTTCGATTTTTGTTTTCATGTTATTGATTTATTTTACAAAAGTAATGTTTATTTATGAGATTTCCAAACTTATTTTTTTAAAAAAAGAAGTGTGAATCTTTCTGAATAGAAGATAAATGTAAACTTAATTTTGATATTTGAGTTTCATAAAGTTTGACAAGTATGAGAAATGAAATTTAAATTACTATATCAATATCAATTTTCAGCTGAATCATGTATATGTTATTTATCAATTCTACTTTACTCAATTCGACACTTCTTAAATTTCTGTATTATAATTAAATGTATCAATTTCTTCTTGAATTTCATCGAGTTTGTTTTGGTAGAAATCAATTAATTCATTTCTTTTGGTTTCATCAAATTGAACATCATACTTGATTAAACATGGATTTGAATAACCGGATTGAACCATACCACTTGTTCCACTTACATTGTTTTTCCAAAATGATATTAGTGATTTGTATTCAGATAACCAGAATATTTTTTCTTGTATCGTGTTGTTTGCAACGTTGATTTTTAATTTCAGTTGAATCAACTCATATACTTTGGTCATCAATTCTTCATTCAATTTTTCAACATTGAATTTCATTGGAAGTTCAACTTGATCTACTTGAAATGAATTCTTACTTGAAATTTGTTGTTCAAGAAATGCAATCTCTCCTGTTAATTTCTTTTTTAATTTTAATGCTTTGTATAGTTTCATAATTTTGTTTGTTTTAAAATATACCGTTTTGAATTATTTCTTTTTCCCAGTTATATAATCGTACTATCGGATTTCGTTCATCATTTGATATATCATTGTCAATACCTGGTCGTGCGAAAGTACCTACAATATATTTCCAGTATGATATACCAAAAAATGTTCTTTTTCTATATAATTTATATGCACAAGTGTCGATCAGCACACCATTCCCCATCATAGTGGGTTTGTTTTTTGTATACAATTTTAGTATTTTTGTCTATGTGTTTTACTTTTTTCATTTTTGAATTAATTTATAGTAGTCATCAAATATATTTTGTATTCGTTGTCTTCCAACCGGATTCATAGAGTGTATTGTTATTTTCGGCATTTCTACATTATGTTCCAATACAAATTCAATTAACCATTTTGCACAATCCAATCCAGTTTTTTCTATAAAATTAACAGCTACTTTATTATATTGTTCAATTGAATCATACATTTCGGGAACATAATGAGCATCTGTTAAATCGTGGTCAAACGAAATTAAAGAAGGAAAAGAATCTTCAAATTGAAATTTAGATTCAATCATTTCTACGAATTGTTTATAATCCCGGACAACAATCCAATCTACTATTTCTTGATTGAAATAATATAATGGTGGTATTCTTACGTCGTCTAAATATAAACAATATTTTTTCATACGAACATAATATTTGATTTTGCTTTCATTGGAAAATATAAAGTGTTTAAATATATTTTTTTGATAAACGGTTTTCCACAAATTGTTATAACTGCCAATGTTTCATCATATGTACTAAATCCACAAAGAGGTGATTTAAATATTATTTCTCCAATATCATCATGACCCAATTGTAAATGCCACCATTGGTGTGCATATCCAACTCCAATAAGTACATCATTTATAGCTCTATCATATTTAATTGAATGTACAATGTCATCTTTTTTTAGAATTGGATTTTTGAGTGTAACATCATCAACAATTTTAATTAAAACACAAAGCATTTGTGAATATGATAATTCATCTACTTTGATGTCTCTACCAAATATTTGATTAATATAATCAGATAATGTTTTCATTATACTTTAAATTTGTAACCAATTTGGATTTGAAATATTTCTGTCTTTGTCATTCTTCTTAAAATGATTTTATCTTTTGTATCATCAAACAAATCAATGTATTCTACTTCTACTTCCCAACAACAAAATTCGTTGTCAATATGTTTGTATGGTTGTTTGATAATTTTTGTAACTTCTAATTTAAACATAATTTATTGATTTTAAAAAAAGAACTGGTTGAGAAAAAACACATTCTAAATATAAAACCCAACCAGTCTTTTTTTTGTATTTCCATTTGCCTGACAACAATTGGGAATATCATTTTAGAAAATAAGTGTGATGTAAAATCATAAAATAAAGTAGTAAACTTAATAACACTGTAAACGCAATGTCTTTATATGAAATACCATTGTACTTATTTATGAACCAGTATTTATAAACACTTTTGATACTGGATATAAAATATAACATATATCCAAAAAATATTGATACTAACAAGATTAAATAAAACGCTTCTTTCATAGCTTATTTTGTTTGTAACACCCAATCATTCTCGAGTTCATTCCACTTCCATTCTTCAATACCATATTCTTTAAATATTTGAGGAATGGTAGCACCCAGAACGGTACAGTTTGATCTCCACTCATCAATATCAGGTTTATTTAGTCCAAGTATTTTAAATAATGTAACTACGACCAAATAATAGTCTATTATATTGTCTTTTTCTGCGACATAAATTGGTTTTTCATTCCAAATAATAATTGTTTTCATTTTTGTTTGTTTTAAATTATACTACAAAAATACAATCAATTTCTGACATTTCCAAATTTATTTTGTGATATGTGGATTACATCCCACGTAATGATTTCATCAATCGTTATTCTCTCAGATTTTGTTACACCCATACATCTTATACCAAATCTATATTCCTCCTTGATGTCATCAATACAAATTTTTGCAAGTCTACCTTGATTATTATTTAAAAATTGAATGTCGCCATAAACTTTACCTTCTTCAATTGTTAAATTTTTAATTATGTGTGATGCATTTGTTAAAGATACAATGTGATCGAAATGCATTTCGGGTGGATGGAATTCATATACACCAATGGGCTCAATTTCACCAAACAATGGTCCATCATCCTTTAAATTCAATGTTTTTACTTGATCAATTACCGATGTCATATCAATTCCTTTCCATCTGTCGGTATTAAAATCAGTCAATAAATATCTATTTGTTTCCAAATTTATTTTTTTTAAAATGGTAAATCGTCCATTTCTATTATTTTTTCTTTGTCTCTTTCAATTTGAGTAGCCATAAAATCAGCTTGATGCAGTATGTATATGATATTGTTTCTTATTCTGTCTTCTTCAATAAATTTATTCCAGTACAATTCATTACCGGGAAGAAACATACCATCGTGTAATTTAATACCAAGATATTCATTTTCTGTCAGAATCAATCCATATTGTTGCAACATGAATAAGCCTTTGTCTGGTACTTCCATGTGTATCAATTTAGAATTTTTGGTAAAATATTTTCCTTGATTTTCGATGTGCCATTTTGAATTGTTGATTTGGTAATAATTAGTATCAATATCACCCAATTTACCGAGATCATGATTCAGTGCTGCAAACAATAATTCCTCTTCTGTATAGTTAATCGTTCCACCCAATTTACCCCATAACTTTGAAATTATTTTAGAATAATTAACTACATTTAAAATGTGTATCAAATATCCACCCGTATAAGCACCATGAAATTGTTTATAACTACTTGCTGGTGCAAAAATAATATTATCTTTTAAATCATCATATAATTTCAATAAATTGGTTTTTCTATCACCAGTGAAATTATCATTGATTAATTGAATGAATGTCTCGTAATTACTTTGTAATTCTTCTGCTTCTAATTTTATCATGACTCGGTGGTTTTAGTTTCTACATTATGACGTTTAACTGCATCGTCATAACCACACCAGTTGTCAACCCCATATGTTTGTAGTGCATACAATAATTTTTGATTTGTTACCAATTGGTCATATTCATCCATTGTGATTGTAATTGTGTCTTCCATTTATTGCTATTTTAGTAAATCATTTATTTTTTTTGGTATATATTCCAATATAATTTAAATTAGTAGACCTATAAGGATTTGAACCTCAACCAACAGAACCAAAATCTGCGATGCTACCATTACACCATAGGTCAATTCTTTATTAAGTATTTTTACTTATGTGTTTTATTTTAATTGTTGTTCCAATTCTTCGATTGTCATATTTTTTAAAGAATCATCCCTTTTGTCAGCTATTAACATCAGAATTTTTTGATTGTGTGCTTTAATATCTGAAGCAGTTCTAAGTTCGTCTGCTTCTTTTTTCTTAGAAAGGTACACGTCTTTTAAAATATCGAATCTAAGTTGATTTTCAATATCAACCGTTTTAGTATCTTCCAAAAATGATAATTCATCATCATCATTCTTTTTTAATACTTTTTTAACTGCTTTAATAGCATTTGATAATTGTGTTTGTGATAATTCCCACAGTTGTTCGGTTGATAATTGACCTATTCCAGTGAAAAATCTTAATTTTAATTTACTTGCTTGTTTGTACATTGTTTTTAATTTAAATTTGTTAAAACTTTATTTTGATTAAACGTTTAAAACTTCCCGATAATTTTACAATGAGTTCATCTCTCACTGTTGCATTAAAACCCAAACCGGATAACTGTTTATTTGTAGATCCGATCATTGTGGTATTACCTAATACTTCAAGAACTTTCCGATGTTGTGCCAATTCAGGAATAAGATTCTCGTTGTGGAAAGATCGAATAGAAGTAGGACATATACAATCATTTAACATGAAAAAATAATGTTTATTACCGATATTGTTGTTTCCCCAATGATTTGGAGATAAACACACTAAATTGACTTTATGAAATTCTCCTGTTTGCAGTCCATATAATTCTTTGGTTAATCTGGTTGTAGGAAGTAAATGTTCAATACTAAATTGACCATCATTAAGAGTTACATTTGCTACCATAATGTCCCCTCTTACAGGTTGATTATATTCATAATAATAACTTTCTCCGTTAAATTCAATTTCAGCTTTAAATCCTTGTGAATTTCTTGCATTATATTGTCTGACAAAGAATTTATATGTACCATCAACCATTTTAATTAATTGTGGATAGACAATATTTTCCACAGCTCCATTTGGCATTTGAGATAAAGGTTGCATAATATCTATGTCAAGTTCTCCAGTTGTTTCATGACTAAATTTCCTACCAAAATAAATTTCGTTGTGATGTGGTTCAATGCAATGTGCATCTAAATCTGAATTGTCAAGATTAATGCCTGACCACATTATCGAAAATCTCAATACTCCATCTACTTTACCACCTGCAACTTTTACAGCTTCTTTAATTTGAGATTTACCTGCTAAATTGCCATTGAATGTCCATGAATAATTATTTGACCATTTAAAAATGGGTTTACTTTCTTTGATATTAGTAGTAGTCAAAGACACCATATTCCCTTCGTGTTTATTAGATAAAAATGCTTCAACAGAAGTACAATTGGGAAGAATATCAGTCATAAATTTATCAATAGATACTTCTTCTATTCCGTAAAATTCACTTCTTTTGTGTTTCGTAGAAGTTGGTTTGACTTCATCAAAAATTGATATATTTTTTATATCGCCTTTACCGATATTAATATGAAGTATTTCAGATGCTTTAATATCATCTATGGTTGCAAATCTTCTATTAAAAGATTCTTCATATCCGTTTTCCTCAACAAATTTCCGAGCCTCTTCAATCTGTTTTTTTGTGATTGAGGCAACTGCTTTCATATAATTAACGGGATCAACACGTTTGTTCCACGCTTGACAAGCAGCATTTAATTCTTTGCCTTCTGCAAGTTCGGTGCATAATACACCAATTAGTTCATTTTTAAATTTAGCATACGGTAAATTAGAAGATACCATCCAACACCAATTATCTCGTTTATAAACATCCATATTATCATATTGTTGTTTAAATGGAATAATTTGTTCAATTTTATATAAATGGGTTTGTCCATCTAATAAACTACCTTGTTGAATTAAATCTTTTACAAGATTAAGTGTGTCTAAAGGTATTTCTTTCATTGTTCTTTGAAATACATTCTTAGCATCTCTATAATCTGACATAATAGATTCAATGGATTTATTACTCATACTTACAAATTGCTTTGGAAGATATAAATGTAAATGATTAAATGTTCTTATTTCATTTGGTTTGACAACTCCGTACTTCTCAGCTTCTTCTTTTGTGTATCTTTTAACATTCTTATCAATTCCCAATTTAAAATTTGTTGCATTTTTATTACAACTTTCATAAGGTAATGAATTTAATTCATCAAATGTTTCAAAAAATACATTTGCAATTGCAGATCTTTTAATTGTATCAGATAATGTTTTTGCGACATTAGTATAATCTCCACATTCTGTTACATCAAACATTGTAAGTATATCATAATTTTCATCAACGGCTACAATATTCCCGTATCTTCTGATAAAATTTTTGCACAAATTGCAATTGTGTGTAGAACTATTGGGATCCCGGAATATTGGATTTTGTTCTTTGTTAAATCCACTGATATATAAATCCCAAATTTGTTGTCCCGTGAGAGAGCTTCTGAACAGTTTACCAGTTCCACACATTTTATTGAATTGCAACTGGATTAATGTTGTGAAATTAATCATTTTTGTTTTTTTATTTAACGTAAAATTAAATTGATATTTTTTGATTACACCACAAAAGTAAACAATGTTTCTCAAAAAACCAAATTTATTTTTTTACTTTTCTTGAATCTTCAATTATTATAATTGATAAAGCAGAACTTGTGGTACGAAACAAATCAACGAGTTGTTTGAAATGATAATTGTTATTATTAATTGTCAATTCCATTATTCTTTTTGATTCATCTTCTGCTCGTAAAGAAGCAATTGAACGTCCCTTCTTTTTGTTGAATTGATCCTTTTCAGAACAACGGGATGCTCCAAATGACAATTTTATTTTTTCATTTTCTTCGGTAACGTTACCTACTATTGTAACTCGTGTATCTGCCAAATACTCTGGACTGTGATACGTTAATGTTGTATTCATAACTTTTATTTTTTAAAATGTGTTTATTTCGTATTTTCCTTCGTTCTAACGAATGTTTTTTTTATTTGATACATTACATATAAAATCCAATATCATTCGGTATAACTCAGTTGTGCAAGTCTGGGTTGAAATTACAACCAGTTATTCAATTGTATCACCAATGCGACACAAGGAATTATCAATCCTATCGGCTATAATATAGATACTTTGGTTGACATCGTCAATTAAATCAATTATATCCAAAACAGGGCGATCTGATCCCTTTCCTTTAATACATGGTTCTTCTTTTGCGTTTTCAAGTTGTCTGCTCAATTTACTTTCGATTTCATCACATTTACGTTCAATTTGGAGCAAACGATTCATCCCCGATTGTAAATTAAAAATTGAACTAAGTATACTTCTTTTTGGTTTACTTTCTTCAATTTGTTGCAATTCATTCTGTTCATAATTTCGTTTGTTTTTGTCCATTGTTTTGTTTTTTTTAATATGTTGTGTTATATATATTTATATTTTTTTCTAATAATTTTCCATTACTTCCGATATGATATTTGAAACACTTACTACATTTATATGCAACCAATTTGTGTATTCGTTGTGGTTGTAAATTTAATTTCTTAGCCATTACGATTGCTTCTTCGAGAGTATCAAATTTCTTTTTGGGTTTGTTTAAAATAGTAGTGCATTCCATAACTATAATGTCATCGGTGATAATTCTTTTTCTATTTCATTTAAAACCAATTCATAAAAATTCAAATCAATTACATTTTGAGTAAATCCTCCTTTATCATTTCCCACCCAATTGTATTAACTCTTTTGGGTGTAGATATTAAAATAGATAAAGAATAACTAATATCTTTTTAAACGGCAGTATAAAATAATACAACCAAAAACTTTATCTATTTATTTTAAAAACTGTTCTGTCCAATTACAGTGGAATAACTTATATAAATACCAAACTTAACAGGTTTGAAAATACTATACATAAATTATCTTTACCTCGACTTGTATCTGTATATACACTAACCGGAATAATATGATGTGCTTTTCAAAAAGAGGAATCAATGATGTCCACTGATATTTATTATACACATCGGGTTCTGAGCATACATATGGCTCTAAGGGATAGTTAGTTGTCTACTTCAAGCAGAACAATTTATTTTTTAATGAATCAAAGAACGAATTAAATTGATAATACAAAATTAAGATAAAATAATGAGAAAACCAAATTTAATTTTCAATATAAGGCTCAATTTCTTCATAGGAACGATACACATTACCCATTTGGCCTCTGTCCAATTGAATAGTAGTTAATTCTAAATCATCAACACTAATTAACCATTTATTAATTATAGCAATATAATGAGCTTCTTTTTTTGAAAAAACATTGCCAATATAATAATCAACTCCCTTTAATTTATAAACTTCCATAACTTTGATTTTATTAATTACAATGTAAAGATAAGGTTAATTTCTGACATTTCCAAATTTATTTTAACCAATAATCACCGTTAATTATTTCGGTGATGCCATCCAATACTGCTATTTCTGGTGTTTTAAACTCTGCATTACCTTCGTATCTTTCACCGGTTGTTTTGTTGCATATCATACTATACCATTTATTTTCAACTATATCAGTGTAATTTGGTATAACATAAATTTTATATTTCTCTTCTAACCATTTTGCAACCAAATAAATTTCTGGTGCAGGAAATGTATCATGAAGTAATCCAGTTTTGTAATTTGATTCCAATGTACCGGTTGTTTTTCCTTCTTGATACATTCTGGGAAGTACATCATATTTACCAGTACTTTCGTTTAATGAATAAAAGTACTCAGTATTTACTTTAAAACCAATTTCTTTTAATTTCTTAGCCAATTTGACGTCAACGAGTTTCAGTTTCATTTGTTTGTTTTTCAAATTCTGTCTACAAAAATAAATAAAATTTCTCAGTTTTCCAAATTTATTTTACAACTTGTAAAAGTCTATCAATTCCAATAGCAAATCCAACTCCACCATCGTATTCTCCGCCACCACACACCTGTTTTGAACTACCCAACGATTCACAACTAATTTCAAAACCTTTACCGTCTTTATAGTAGTCCAATCCCCGTGTTACATTTCGATTGATTTCAACTGTTGGATTATTAAAAAAATAAATTAACCAACTTGCAATGTTTATCAATTCTTCAATATAATCCTTGGTAGGATTTATGATTTCTACCCCCAATTGAGTGAATTGACGAAATCTACCACATTGTGGTTTTTCTCCACGAAAACATTCTTGTATATAAAACAGTTTTACATCTTTTTGGTGTTTGAAATATGTCTTAGTTAAGTTTTGAATTATCGAAGTATATTCCGGTGCAAGACAAATATTTCTGTTTCCTCTGTCTGTGAAGTTGTACATCAGATTGTTATTTTCTTCACCGATTTTGTTAGCAAATAATTCCTGTGGTTGTATGATTGGAATTGATATTTCCTGAAAATGATTTTGTGTTAACAAAGTAATGCAATTGTTTAGTAACAATCGTTTTTCATCACCGAGTAATATTCTTGTTCCTTTATAGCAACTCTCTTTAATTTCTTTCATTTGACAAATCATGATAGAATATAATGCTCAATTATTTTTTTATCTCCAATTTTTTTATCAACGACTATTTGTTTTACCCGATGATATTTTAAAATTCCTTTAACGGTCAAATGATAATTTTTACTTTCACCATAAAACCGATATGTCTGTTTTAACTCATGTCTGGATCGACGATTCGGAAATTCGTTAATGAAATTTCCTTCAATTGGATTGGTCAATTGACCATCTTTGTCATATTTCTTTACGTAAGGTGTGTTTGTCATTTTTTTATTTTAAATTATCGTTAGTTATTTCTGTTAAAACATCATTCTCTTCATTTACAATGATCTGTCTACCAAATTTTAAATCAGTTATAATTCCTTTTTTTGATAATTGATTTTCTAATTTGACTATATATGAAGGAGTATCACCGAATTGGTATAAATCATTTTCATTTGTCCAAATTATAAGTATGTTGTGTTTTCTTAATTGAATTGTTACAACGATATAACTTCCTAATTCATCATGATATGAGTGTGAAAGATGAAATTTATAATTCATAAAAATTGGTTTTAAATCAGTTGGAAATTAATCACAACACATAACTTCATGAGATAGGTGTTCAACACCACGATTTTTTTGTTGTAATGCAGCAAATATTCCTGATGGTGTTACTGTAACAATATAATTTTCGTGTAAAAAATCACAAATATAATAAAATGTATTTCCTTTTAATTGGAAATAAGTTGAATTATATGAATCGTATGTGTGTCTGAATTTACCATCTTCTTTGTACTCACTAACATTTAATTTCCATTTGTTAAAAAATTTTGATATATAGAATCAGCTTTGTTTTTAAGTTTAATATTTTTTTCTAATTCGATTGTTTGTTCGTACGTTAAGTCTTCCATTTTTGTCTCAATTTGATGTTGTAAAGATAAAAACAATTTCTCAGATTTCCAAATTTATTTCAATCCAACCGGATTGAAGTGTAGGATATGATGAATCTACCAACCATATGTTCTCAACTTCAAGTTCATACTCCTTCCGAGACAACATTGATTTTGACTCATTTTCACGTCGTTGATTGTGTATTAATATAGTATCAATTACTGTTGTATCAGGATCAGTTAAAAAATTATAATATAATTCGTTGAAGTCTTCTTCAAAACAATATTTGGATGCAGTCGGCAATAAATAATTAAAGGAAAAATCATGATATTTTGCATTTTTGCAAAACTCATACAATGTTTTTTTATACTGTTTGTTGGAAGTAGAAAATATAAGTAATTCATCAAGTGCATTGGATAAACTCTGTATTTGTTTGTAAATTAATTCTTTATTATCAAAAAACATATATTCGTCCAAAATTATTCGATGGGTGTTGGAATATATATGTGGCAATTGTTCAAATCGAAAAGATGAGAATATGTTTGTTTTCCATTTATATTTTCCGTCTCCTCGGAGGATGTCATGTATGATATGATCGACCATCCGTTGATTTGGTACTACCAATAATGTATGTTCTGGGTCTTTTAAAAATTCATAAACAGCAATAGTTGTTTTACCAGTCTGTCTCGGTTGCATCATAAATGTTTTTTTCATCATCTTTGTTTTTTAAAAAAATAAATTATTAATATCTCTACCATATAATATTTCTGCCTTTTTTTCCAATCCATATAATGATATTAAAAATATATCACCACTAATACACATTGCTTTATTTCTGAATTCCCACATATCATGTTGTCGTATACGAAATTCACCGGCAGTGAGATTATCCATATCAATCCAAAGTTTATCATACGATTCCCAAAAGTGAATCATCAATGTTCTAACCTCTTCATTTAATTCAATTGATGTTGTTAGTTCTCTTATAGTCAATGTGTGTATTTTTTTTATTTTTCATTATAGGTTGTACAACATATAAAAGTGGTTTATTGTATCATGAACATATAAATCAATTTCATCATTTTATTTTTTTCTTTGTTGGTGGTTTTTTGTAGCAAAAAAATATTATTTCTTTTTCTATATTAAATCGTAATGCTATTTCACTTTTCAAATAATCTAAACCTTCAATTGTTTGAATTATTCCGATTGGTTTATATTTTGGTTTTGATTGTGAATAATATAATGTTGTTGTAATTCCATCTTTAAAGGTAAAAATTCTATCAATTATATACATTTCATTTTTTAAAAAAAATTATAATAATCGAATATCGGTAGTTATTCCAATATCCCTTTATATGTACTACCAACCAGCTGAGCTCATCCGAGTTTCTATATTTCTATATACAGGGATACTGGTCTTTCTGAAATTCGATTATATTTACTTTGTTTTAAGATGCTTCATTTGTAGTTTCAACAAATTAATTTCTTCTTGCATCTTCTGATTTTTATACAATAGAAATAAAATATGTGAACTATACAAACTCATTGGTTCATCGTGTTTTATGATTTGGTTTTGTAAAGCGGTTATGAATTCTGATAATTCTTTACCCTGATTTATAATATTATCCAAATCTATTTCCGTTAACTTCATCTTAAATTAAATAGTTAATTTTTTCAAAACGTATGACTGTTTCTTTGATATTCGTAAAAATAAATATTCATTTGGTTCTGGATATAATTTGTGAATTGGTATATCATTGAATGTACAATCATCTGCAAATATGTTATCGATTTCAACTATATGACACAAAATTTTAAATGTACTTAAAGTAGTTGATGACATACTACACATATATTTAGCTAACCATTCACCTGCATCAATTATTTCAGAAACATTTAGATCAATATCTTCATTGACAATATTTCACCATTTAAAATAATTTGGTTGTTCTTAAATTTTTGATTGATGTCTTTACTGAATAATCCAACGTATTTTAATATTCCAGTGATTTTCATACCATGTAATTTAGTCTCCATTCAGTTTGTTCATGTTGAGATAATTTTTCATATTCGGTGATTGGATACGGTAAATAGACTATAGTATGTAATATTTTGGTATCAAAAAACATACTTTCCATGTCAACTCCCACATCGTAAAATCCAAAAGTATTTTCTTTAACAGAAATTATTTTATTGATGACTTGCAATGGATGTTCCAGTCTAAGTTTTTCTAATAAATATTCATTTGATGTTTCAGTGGTTTTCATTATCTACTTTATAATATGTGATTCACCGATTAATATTACCGCCAATATTACCAGAAACACTATTTCCCACCAATTTTTACCAAACAAATTGATTATACTTTTTCCTGACCGTCCTATACCAACAGCTACAAAAATTAAATATATACCAATAAAATATGCAATCCAATTTAAAATCATGATTTTATTTGTTTTTCGTTTATAACTATTGTCCTGTTTTTGATCAAAAAATCAATGACTTCATCATTGTGTTCAACCATACACTTGTCAAATTCAAATTCGGTCGGATAATCAAAATCGCCACCATATTCTACATCGAAACCTTTATTTTTTAGAAAATTTTTTATGATAAATAATAAACGGGATTTTCCTGATCCACACATTCCTGTAATTGTTATTTCTAATGTTTGTTTTTTCATTTCATTCTTTTAACCAAAATATATCAATAAATTCTGCGTCGATTTCTCCTCCAATTTTATGATAGTATGATCCGTCTTCATCAACATAACCAATATCATAAAATGATTTCCTCTCGTGTGTATAAAAATCAATTTTAATTAATTTTAAAACAACATAATCTGAACAACACATGTCGATACCTGGACTGAATTGAATCGGCATACCCATTGGTGGATCGCAATCCTTTGAATTAATCCATTCCATCACAAATTACGGATTTTAAAACGTTGAAATATCTATCGAAATTATCATTTATTTCAGATTTTGCACGATATTCTGACGTCAATTGATCATTAATACCGTTCCGATACATATATTCAAACAAATTTTTAAATTGGTTGAACCAATATTCTTTTGCCACATCGGATTTTACTCCATCTTCAAATGTCTTTATGAGTGCTTCTGAAAAATTGAACCGATGTAAATTGATATTATCAACATAATCCTTTGCAGCACTATGTATTTTTTCAATTAAATCATATGATATATCTACTTCTTTTTTAATTTCTGGATCAACCTTTTCACGACGTTCTTGTAAATATTTATTTCTCAGAGATTGATCCTTGATAAAATATTCGGATTCAATGTTATCTGGATCGGACTTCCACGTTGTTGTGGTAATTGTTTCTATTTCGATTTCTTCTGTTGGATGATATACCCAATATTTCAATGATTCAAAATTGACACTATTAAGATTATGTAATTTTGGAAATGCAGCAATGCATTGCTGCATATGCAGCAATGATTTTTATACAATCAAAACCACCACCCCATCCATCAAAATATGATTCAATGATATGATTCGTGTGCACATTTAAATAATAATCCCCCGTATTTATCAGTTCATCTTCTGACAACAACAGTATTTGTTGTGGTGTATTGCCAAACCACTGATGTGATTTTTGTACATCTTCAATTGTGGTTGGGATGTTATATACTCCGTTTTCGTTTTTAAATATCAAACCAACACAATTTTTTGGTATTAATTTGGTAATGTCTAAATCAATCGTTTTAATTTTGTATTTCATTTCATTATCCTTTAAATAAATTGCAATCATCACATCCGTGATCATTCTTTTTCCATTTTTTACAGTTACGGAAGGTCGGTTTATCCGACTCATTATTTGCATTAAATGGACATTCTTCTACATCAAGATTCATTGACAATATTTTGTCTGCCAATTGTTCCTGCATTTCATTCCAACTTTTGCAACCAACATCAGATGGTGTCATACCAATATACGATTGAAGTAAATGTAGTAATGAATTACGAGTATTGTTGTCAATTGGATTATCATCTGAAACTAAAACACATTCTGGATAATTAAATCCATTGGATAATTGATAACTATCTATACCGTTATTGTATTTTTCAATTGTTTGAAACCCCGAAAAAATCATTTCATCGTATATAGTAATTCGTGTTATTCCACGTGGAGTTCCATATGTTTTATTGATGATAACATCCTTCGGTAGTAAACAGACTTTTTGTCCTACTTTAAATTTATTCATTTGTTTGGTTTTTTAATTTATACTACAAAAGTAAACATTGTTTCTCAA
>JALNZI010000088.1 GCA_023229385.1 Candidatus Omnitrophota bacterium
GGATGGCAGGATTTCTGGGATTGCCGTAATCCTGGGTCCGGCTAAAGATGAACAGTCTGCTGCGGATTTAATCCGTGAATTTCAATCCAAGAGTATTGTTTCTCTGCTTGCGGGAAATGTTAACGGTTTGACTTTTAAACAACAGCTTGAGAAAAAAGGGGTTGAGCTGGGCCTTGAGAATTATATTGTTGAATTGGGTGAAGATTACTTATCCGCGATCTATGCGGTAAATTTCGCATCCCGTGCGCCTTTGATCTACGGAGGCAATAAACCCGGCCAGTGGCAGGAGGTTGCGGATTATATACGTAACCGCGTGCCGGCATTTGTTTTATTACTTAGCCATGTTGATGAGGTTTTAGTGGCTACTGGTTTAGGGGCTTTGGCCTTTGGTTTGCCTATAATTACTGATTTAGAGGTTCCGCAGCTGCCTAAAATTGATACAACTTTATTTGAGGCCTTAGTTACCGAGAAGGATTATCAAAAACTGCCATCGAAATGTATATTGACCCGCGGCATAAAAGTAAAGATGTCTGAAGTTGCCGTGCCTGTGCCGTATGCCGCTGCCTTTGAAGGCGAGCGCGTGCGCAAGGAACAGCTAGCGGTTGAGTTCGGAGGCAAGGCTGGTGCAGCCCTGGAATTTTTAAGCATTAAAAATGAAGCCGGGGTTGCAGACGGCAAGGTAGAATTGATTGGCCCGGATATTGATCAGCTTGGCTCAGGAATAAAATCCCTGCCTTTGGCGATTGTCGTCGATGTTTTTGGCCGTAAAATGCAAAAAGATTTTGAGCCGATCCTGGAGCGTCAGATACACCGTTTTGTAAATTATGCCATGGGATTGATGCATATGGGGCAGCGGGATATGGTCTGGATAAGGATTTCTAACGATGCCTTTAATAAGGGTTTCCGGCTTAAGCACCTGGGGGTTATTTTGCACGCTATGCTGCATCAGGAGTATAGCGCTATAGTGGATAAGGTGCAGGTAAGGATTTATACTAACCAGTCAGACGTGGATAATTTAATTACCGGCGCGCAGGAAGTTTTTAATCAACGCGATGAGCGTCTGGCCGGGATGACTGATGAGAGCGTGGATACATTCTATTCCTGTTTGTTGTGCCAGTCTTTTGCCCCTAACCATGTTTGTATTGTTACCCCTGAGCGTTTGGGTTTATGTGGGGCGTACTCCTGGCTTGATGCCAAGGCTTCGTTCGAGATAATTCCTACCGGGCCTAACCAGCCGGTTGAAAAGGGGAATCTTTTAGATGCCCGGCTTGGCCAATGGGATAATATTAATCAGTTCGTGCGGGAGAAATCCAATAAAACCGTTGATACAGTGAGTATGTATTCTTTGATGGACGGACCGCAGTCGTCCTGCGGGTGTTTTGAATGTATCGTGGCAATTGTCCCTGAGGCAAACGGGGTAATGATTGTTAATCGTGATTACTCCGGGCTTACTCCTTCCGGGATGAGTTTTACTACCTTAGCCGGTTCGGTCGGCGGGGGAGTGCAAACCCCGGGTTTCCTGGGTGTGGGTAAGTTATATATAACAAGCAAAAAATTTATCTCAGCCGAAGGCGGGTTAAAGCGGGTGGTCTGGATGCCTAAAGAGTTAAAAGAGGTGTTAGCGGATAAACTGAAGAAGCGGGCTGAAGAGATCGGGGAACCTGATTTATTGGATAAGATTGCCGATGAAACTGTCGCGGTAAGTTCCGAAGAGCTTCTAGTTTTTTTACAAAAGGTGGCGCATCCGGTATTAAGCATGGAGCCGATTATTTAACTTTCCTCTTGACGTAAGTGTATTAAATGTATATAATTAATCAAACTAAAATGAAAATTCACTTCCTGCCTAAATTCTTATTTACCCTGATTATCGCGATATGCGTTTTTTGCTTTGGTGGATCGCTTTTTGCCCAGGATGATGCGGAGGATACTGCGCCTACTGAAGTTAAAGGGGCATTACCGGAGCAGGCCAGAAAATATCGTGAAGAGGGTTTAGAAAATCAGCGCATGGGTAATATTCCAATGGCAATGTCTTTATACCAGAAGGCGATTGCGCTGGATCCGACCTATGCGGTTGCTTATAATGATTTAGGGGTTATTTATGAAGCTGCTGGTTTTCCTGACCGGGCGAAAGAGAGTTATTTCAGGGCAATCAAGGTTGACCCTTCCTATTTAAGTTCTTATAGCAATATCGCGCTTTTTTATGAAGACCAGCGAGATTTGGATCGGGCTGCGTTCTATTGGGCTAAAAGGGCAGAGTTAGGCCCCGTGGAGGATCCCTGGACTCAGAAAGCAGCTAAGCGGTTTAAGGATATCCGCGCGGTTTTATCAAAGCGGCCTGAGGCTGATGCGCGGGAAGAAGATGTATTAGGTTTAATCAAAGACGTTTCAACTTATAAATCCGCATTTACAAAAGCTGACCGGGTGCAGGCCCGGAATCATTTGCGCAAGGCCGGCCAGTATTATAGTAAAGGAAAAATGACCGCGGCAATTAAAGAGGCATATGAGGCCCAGGATTTAGACCAGGCCAGCCAGGAAATCAAGGATTTTATTCAAAGAATTGACGCTGATCCGGCAAGTGCCGCGGCTTATAATGATTTAGGGATTATTTACGAAGCAGCCAGCGCTCCTGAACGGGCGGAAGAATGTTATTTAAAGGCAATCAGATTTGATCCCACGTTATTGAGCGCCTATGTTAATATCGCGCTTTTTTATGAGAAAAAGCGCGATTTGGAGAAGGCGGAATTTTATTGGGCTAAGCGCGCGGAGTTAGGTTCGGCGGAAAACCCCTGGAAGCAGAAGGCGGCTAACCGGGTTAAGGATATCCGTACGGTTTTATCCAGCAGTCCGGTTGCCGATGCTCGGGAAGCTGAGGTTTTGGGTTTAATTAAGGACGTCGCCAAGTACAAATCCGCGGTCAATAGAAACGATCAGGCTCTTGCTCAGGACCACTTCGATAAAGCCAAACAGAGCTTTAATAAAGGAGATTTGGCTACGGCAATCAAAGAAGCTTTGGATGCTCAGTATTTAGACCAGGATAACCCAGAGATTGAAGCATTTATTGAAAAGGCAGAGTTAAGAGCTCTGTCGCGCTAGGATCGCGCAACTGCAAAAACTCTTTCCCTATATTGAATTCCTTTTATATTTAGTTGATGGCTGATAAAAACTTATTCTTGATTGACGCGACTGCATTTTGCTATCGGGCTTATTATGCCTTGAGCGGTATGAGCACCGTATCGGGTCAGCCTACTAATGCGGTTTACGGATTTTTAAATATCCTGAACAAAATATTGAAAGAGCAGAAACCGGATTACCTGGTATGCTGCTTCGATATATCCCGGGATACATTCCGCTTGCAGAAGTTCGCGCAGTATAAAATGCAGAGGCCGCCAATGCCCGACGGCCTAAGCAGTCAGATACCCATAATTAAAGAGATTGTTGCTGCTTACGGCATCTCTATTTTTGAGAAAAAAGGTTTTGAAGCGGATGATATTATAGCTGAGCTTGCCCGAAAGGCCGCGGCAAAAAAACTGCGCGTTACAATCGTAAGCAGCGATAAGGATATCCTACAGTTGGTGAATAGCCGCGTTTCGGTGTTTAACCCCTATAAAGACAGCGGCGTGCTTTATGATGAAAAGAAGGTTGCAGAGGTTTTTGGGGTCAGCCCGGAGATGACGGCGGATGTTATCGCGCTTATGGGCGATGATGCGGATAATATTCCGGGTGTGCCGGGGATCGGTGAGAAGACCGCAGAAAAACTTATTTTGGAGTTTGGTTCTCTGGAAAAACTGCTTAAGAATATCGCCAAGGTTAATCCTGAAAAGATTAAAAACGCGATCTCCGAGAACATTGAGCGTATAAAATTGAATAAAGAGCTGATAACCCTGAACGAAAAAGTAGGCATAGTTTTGAATTTAAAGAAGGTCAAGTTTGACAATCCCGATTATAAGCGGTTGAGCGGAATTTTTAAAAGATTAGAGTTTAAGAGCCTGCTTAAAGAGCTGCCTGACACAGGGGAAGATGCTTTCGAGGTTAAATTAGATAATTTAAATTCCGGGGAATTAAAGGGTTTGTTGAAAGGTTCGCCAGAGCTTGCGCTTTATGGTGATAATAAAGAAGGACTGTTCTTTTCTATAGGGGATAAAATATTCAACGCTGAGTCTGCCGCAGGGGAACTGGATGCGTTAATCAGCGATAACCGGATAAAGAAAACAGGTTTTGATCTTAAAAAGCTTAAAGTCGCTCTTTTTAAACAGGGTTTAGTTTTAAATGGTTTGGATTTTGATGTTATGATTGCCGCCTACTTGTTGAACCCGTCGCGTTCAAGCTATGCGCTTATTGATTTAGCCTTAGAAAACCTGGGGGAGTTTTTCCGCGAAGAGAAACTGGAAGAGAAAAATGCCCTGAGTCTGGTAGTTAAATTAAAACCGGTACTGAAGAAGGCCTTAGAAGAAAAAGGGTTATTCGGGCTGTTTACTGATCTTGAGATGCCCCTGGTGAGTGTCCTGGCAGAGATGGAGCAGGAGGGGATAAAACTGGATTTGCAGTTACTTAAAGAGTTATCGCGTGATATTGAAAAAAAACTGATAAAATTAATCGCGGATATTTATGAGTCAAGCGGAACACAGTTTAATATTAATTCTCCGAAACAGCTGGGCCAGGTTTTGTTTGAAAAGCTTAGCCTTCCGGTAATCAAGAAAACCAAGACCGGGCCTTCTACCGATGAGGAAGTACTCAGGAGATTGAGCCAAAAACATGCGCTTCCGGCGTTGTTGTTGGAGTATCGGCAGCTGACTAAGTTAAAGAATACTTATGTTGATGCTCTCCCTAAGCTGGTCAGCCCCGAAACCGGCAGGGTGCATACGTCTTTTAATCAGACCGGGACAGAAACCGGCAGACTTAGCTCAAGTAATCCCAACCTGCAGAATATCCCGATCAAGACAGATATCGGGTCCAGGATCCGCCAGGCAATCATTGCTTCAGGGAAAGACAACTGTCTCTTGTCATGTGATTATTCGCAGATTGAGTTAAGAGTGCTAGCGCATCTTTGCGGGGATAAGACTTTAGTTGAGGCATTTCACAGTAACCAGGATATACATCGGCTGACCGCTTCATTGATTTATAACATTAGCGAGTCAGAGGTTGTTGATAATATGCGAGAGGTGGCCAAAAGAGTTAATTTTGGTATTGTTTATGGCCAGAGCTCTTATGGTTTAAGTAAAGATTTAGGGATATCGGTTATGCAGGCGCAGGATTTTATTGACGCTTACTTCTTGCGTTACCCGAAAGTAAGGGAGTTTATTGACGCCCAGATCCATAAGGCTAGGAGCGAGGGTTTCGTAACTACGCTCATGGGCAGGAGAAGATATATCCCGGAAATTAACAGCAAAAATATGGGTATTCGCCAGTTTGCGGAACGTCAGGCGGTAAATACCCCTATACAAGGCACTGCCAGTGATTTGATCAAGATGGCAATGGTCAAGATAGCTGAACAGATTAAGAAAAGCGGCCTGAAAAGTAAAATGATCCTGCAGATTCATGACGAACTGGTTTTTGATTTGCCGATTGAGGAGCTTGATGTTTTGTCCAGAATGGTAAAAGAGGAAATGGAACAAGTGAAAAAACTGGATGTGCCGATAAAAATAGATATGAAAAAAGGAAAAAACTGGCTGGATATGCTTGCCTACCCGGCAGGCAGGGAGGCTGTTTGATGAAAATAGCGATGATTGCTTCTGAGGTTGTGCCTTTTGCCAAGACCGGCGGCCTTGCCGACGTGGTTGGCGCCTTGCCG
>JALNZI010000089.1 GCA_023229385.1 Candidatus Omnitrophota bacterium
AGTTCCTGCCTGCGTTCAGGCACCAGGGTAGATTGATAAGGTTTAATTTCACAGGCGATTTTTATAATCTCAGGAGAAACAGACATCTCCAGGTTAAGTCTGGTTTTTATATGCTTACGCAAGAGTTTAATATCTGCGTCTTGAATATGCCTGCGGTCTTCCCTTAAGTGCGCCACTATGCTTTCTGCCCCTGCCTCTTCGCATAAGAATGCCGCATAAACAGGATCAGGCAGGTTTCCTTTACGCTGCTGACGCAATGTCGCTACGTGGTCAATATTCACTCCTAGCTTAGGCATATTTAAACCTTCTCACCTTTCACATAAAACCAAAGCACAATTGCCAGGGCCAAGGCGATAAGCTTTAACCAGGGATGTACGGTGAACAAAAGCTTAAAACGCAAAAAAATATTTATTTTGTTTTTATTCATCTTTCCTCGTTTTTAGCAATTCTTTAATTTTCGATTCTAATTCCACCGCGCCTAAATCCCGGTAAAATTTCTTACGGTAGATGACCGATACATCATGTCTTTCTTCTGAAATAACAATCAGTATGGCATCTGTTTCCTCGCTCAGGCTTAAAGCCGCGCGATGGCGCGTGCCAAAGACACGGTTTAAATCCTGATTTATGGCCAGTGGGAAGATGCATCCGGCAGCGGCGATCTTTCCGTGCTGGATAATCAAACCGCCGTCATGCAAAGGGTTATTGGGCGTAAAGATGGCCTGGATTAAATCCCCCGAAACACGTGAGTCAATAATTTCGCCGCTTTGAATATATGCTGCCAGGGAATCATTCTTTTCAATGGCGATTAATCCGCCGAGCTTATTTGCCGTCAGGCTTTCGCAGGCCTCGACGATTTGTTTTACAAATAAATGCGGGTCTTCTTCCTTAAGCATATTCTTGAATATATTACGTTTGCCCAATTGGGCTAATCCCTGCCTGATTTCCGGGTGGAAAATAATTAATATCGCGATAACCGATATGCCGAAAAGTTTCTTCAGCAGCCAATCTAAAACAATAAAGTCAAATTTCTGGGAAATAAAGAAAACCAATAGGAGCATAATTATCCCGCGCAGCACCTGCAGACTCCTGGTCCCTTCGAAAAAAAGTATAATCTGGTAAATGAAAAACCAGAGGATGAGTACTTCAGTTGCCGGTTTCCAATATAAAAATAGGTTAGGCATTATTACTCCTTATGGCAGCAGCCATTTTTAAGGCCTGGTTTACCTGTTTTACATCATGAACGCGGACTATATTTGCTCCGCGCTCAACAGCCATTACGCAAGCGGTTGCCGTGCCGATAGATCTTTCAGCAGGATTTACGTTCAAAACTTTACCGATAAAAGATTTTCTGCATGGGCCGACCAATATTGGTTTGCCTAAAATCTTAAGTTCCGCAAGTCTTTTTATGATCTCAAGGTTTTGCCCGGGTTTCTTGCCGAATCCCAGCCCGGGATCCACGATTATTTTGTCGGGGTTTATGCCTGCGTATTCAGCAGTATCAATAGCATTTTTAAGCCAGGAGGTAATATCTTCAATCAGGGATTTATAGACAATTCTTTTCTGCATATCTAAAGGGTTGCCCAGCATATGCATAATAACAACTGCAGCTTTATATTTTGCGGCTATTTTTACCATCTGCCTATCTCTTAAACCGGAAATATCGTTAATTATCCGGGCTCCGGAATCAAGGCTGGCTTTAGCTACCTCTGCCTTTGTTGTATCTATAGAAATAGGCGCGGAGATATTTTTTGCCAATTTTCTAAGCACCGGTAAGACACGCTGCAATTCTTCTTTAAGACTAATACTCTTTGCCCCTGGCCGGCTGGACTCACCGCCCAAGTCGATAATATCCGCCCCGTCTTTTAACATTTGCCTTGCTTTTAATAAAGCCAGTTCCGGGTAATCACTGGTTTTGATACTGTATAAACCATCTCCGCTGAATGAATCCGGGGTTAAATTAATTACCCCCATAATATAGGTTTTAGCGTTGAAATTTAAAACTCTCTTTTTCAAAGGAAGAACAAGGTTCCTACCGGTGTATTTATCGAGATTCTCTTCTAATTCATTCGCCAGCTTGTTTAGCCCGAACGGCTGAAGCTTTAATTTGCGGACAAGAGAACAAAGCTGATTCAATTGGCCGATAATAAGGCAGTCGCCTTTTTTGATTTTACCGGTAAGCGCCCCTCTGGCAACCGCAACATCGCCTCCCAGGGAAAGCATTTCTTGTTTTAAAATATTGGCGGTAATATTAGAAACAGCGCTCAGGTGTATTAAAAAGGTAGCGGTCTTCGGCAGCATAATCCTGATCCCGTAAGGATCAACCCCGATATCGCACATAACCTTCTTTACTTCATCATTATCACCGAAACTGAAGATACGCATTAACTTTTTATGCCAGATCGCTTTTTTCTATTCCTAAAATCCGCTTAACCTCATCCCCGCTTAAAACCTCTTTTTCCAGCAGGGTATCGGCAAGAAGCCTGAGCTTGTCTTTGCTGTTTTTCAACAAATTCAAGGCTTTGTCATAAGCGTCATCGGTAATTTTCTTTACCTCTTCATCAATGATCCTGGCGGTCTGTTCGCTGTAATTTCTTTCTTCCATAAGGTCCCGGCCAAGGAATACCAGTCCTTCCCTTTTTCCTAAAGTCATATTGCCTAGTTTTTCAGACATACCGAATTGGGTCACCATGCGCCTGGCCATAGCTGTAGCTACTTCCAAATCATTTTGAGCGCCGGTAGTTACCTCGTTCAGGTTAATCTCTTCTGAAGCCCTGCCTCCCAGCATCATGGTAATTTCCGCTAATAATTCTTTCTTAGTCCAATAATGCCTGTCTTCTAAAGGCGGGGTAAAGGTGTAGCCTCCGGCAAGCCCCCTAGGTATAATTGAAACCTTTTTTAAAGGATTAACTTCAGGCAAAAGTAAAGAAAGTAAAGCATGGCCGGATTCGTGTAAAGCAGTAATTTCCTTTTCTTTCTTGGAAATAATATGGCTTTTCTTTTCCGGGCCCATCAAAACCCTCTCTACAGATTTATCCAAATCGATCTCTTCGACAGCTTCTTTATTATTCCGTGCTGCCATAAGTGCCGCTTCATTACAAAGGTTGGCCAGGTCAGCTCCGGAAAATCCGGGAGTCTGGCTGGCTACAGATTTTAAATCAACTGATGCGGCAAGCTTAATTTTGCGAGTATGCACCTTAAGTATTTCTTCGCGGCCCTGGATATCCGGAAGGTTAACGATAATCGTGCGGTCAAATCTTCCCGGCCGCATAAGAGCAGGATCTAATGTATCCGGCCGGTTAGTCGCAGCGATAAGTATTAAACCTTGCTGAGCGTCAAAACCATCCATCTCAACTAACAGCTGATTAAGAGTCTGTTCCCGTTCATCATTGCCTCCGCCAATACCGGAAAAACGCAGGCGGCCTACAGCATCAATTTCATCAATAAAGATTATCGCTCCCTTGCCTTCAACCTTTCCGGCTTTACGGCCTTGCTCAAATAAATCCCTTACCCTGCTTGCTCCGACGCCGACGAACATTTCCACAAAATCGGATCCGGAAATACTAAAAAAAGGCACGCCGGCTTCACCAGCAACCGCCCGGGCAATCAGCGTCTTGCCGCATCCCGGAGGCCCGATTAAAAGCACTCCCTTGGGAATTTTTCCCCCTAATCTCTGAAACTTTTTAGGGTCTTTAAGAAATTCAATTACTTCTTTTAATTCTTCTTTTGCTTCATCCACCCCGGCAACATCATTGAAGGTTGCTTTTTCAGTCTCGCTTTGAATCTTAGATTTAACCTTGCCAAAGCTCATAATCCTGCTCCCTAACTGCTCTCCCCTGGCAGCCATCATCCACCAGAAGAAAATCAGCAAAAGTATCGGCCCTAAATTAAAAAGCAGGGAAACCCAGAATGTGCGCGCAGGTTTGACTTCAAAATTCTTCAGGTTTTGACGCATCAAGGAAAGCAATTCCGGATCATTTTCCGCAAGATTAACAAAGAATTTCGAATTATCCGTGAATTCTCCCTGTAAAATAGTTTCAGTCTTAGTGGCCTGTTTTATGGTTTCAGGTTTATCTCTTAAAGTCCGAAAAAACTGGCTATAAGTAATCTCTTTGGGAATCCCGGTTATAGGTATATTGCTGATGCTATTGACCAGCATAATAAACAGGAAAATTATTAGCAGCCAGCCCAGAGGGGAACGTTTGAATATATTGTTTTTATTTGATTTAGGTTTGTTTTGCATAAGTATCTAATTCTCCATTTTAATCGGTTTACTATCGATAAAAATTTTGTAACCAGTACAATACAGATTTTTTATTATATACTTATAATGATGTAAAATCAAGTATTTTATGGATTTAGCGCTTGTAAAACTTGAGCGTATTGCGGGTTTTTTGCACTGCCACGCCTTTGGGCAGATCAACAATCGAACCAGTAGGCCGATTAACCAGCAAGTCTTCCAATTCTTTAATATGCTGGAAATTTATCCTGCGCATATCTCCCTGAATATATGCTATAGACTGTCTGATCTTTAACCTTAGGATTGCCGGATGTAGCCGTAAAAGTTTTAGCAGGTTTAAGCGTAAGCCGGAACCCTTAATCGCCTTTTTCGCAGCCCGATCAAGGTATTCATAATCATAGGAAATACTTTCCGCCAAATTAGCCAGGACTTCAACGATATTTTGATTATATTCTTTTTTAAGTAAAGGCATAAGTTTATTCCGGATTTTATTGCGGAAAAAAATATCTTCTTTGTTGGTTGAATCAATGCGTGGTTCTACTCCCTCCTGTTTTAGAAAATACTCAATCTCTTTACGTCGGGTTTCTAAAAACGGCCGGATGAAAATTACCCCCTGGATCTTACGTTTTACGGATATTCCGGATAACCCGGATAATCCCGTCCCCCGCAGCAGGCGCATAAACACGGTTTCTGCCTGGTCATCGAGATTGTGGCCTAGGGCAATTTTATTTGCCTTGATTTTCCTGGCGGTTTGAATAAAAAAATCTAATCTCGCCTGTCTGTATATTTCTTCAAGAGAACCCTTCTTTTCCTGAAGCTGCGGATTAAACTTTATAGTGCTTATCGGAATGTTGAGCTTTTTAGCCCAAGCTTCAACAAAAAGCGCATCTTCCCGAGAATCTTTACGCAAACCATGATCTACATGGGCGATATGCAAACTTAAACCTAGCGGGATCTTTAAATTAAAAAGTTGTAAAAGCAAAGCTAACGAATCCGGTCCTCCGGAAACACCAACCAGGATTTTATCTCCCCTTTGGATTAACCTATATTTTTTAATCGTTTCGTTGATTTTCTTCATTATGAGTTTATTTTATCACAATAAATATGAAATTTATAGCCTGATTTTAAGGATTTAAATTGACTTTACACCCGTGAAAGTGTAAATTAAACATAATGAACCGAAAACGGATTGTGACTCATAGAGAAAGAAAAATAGTCCTGGGGAATTTTATCTCCCTTACCACTCTGCAAAGTATCAGTTATATCCTGCCTTTAGTTGTACTTCCTTATCTGATTAGGGCAATCGGGATGGAAAAATTCGGCCTGATTGCTTTTGCTTCCAGCCTTGTGCAATATTTTATGATTTTAACGGATTACGGATTCAGTATCTCAGCAACAAAAACAATTTCACTTATCGGCGAGCATAAGCAAAAGATAAGCGCAGTGTTTTCTTCGGTTATGACGGTAAAGCTTATGTTTGCAGCGCTAAGCTTCCTCATGCTTAGCGTTATCATCTATATTGTCCCGAAATTTAGGGCGGACTGGCT
>JALNZI010000090.1 GCA_023229385.1 Candidatus Omnitrophota bacterium
TATTCTTTTTGGTCGCACCCCTATTGCTGATAATCAATCCATAGGCGCGTTCAACCAATTGTTGAGCCAGCAGATTACTGGCCAATATTTCTTTTACTTTGCCTACCAACCCGCCAGAATCAGTTACCATAATAGCAGCCTTATTTTCCAGGAACAATTTAGCAATATCCCTGAAATTAAACATCTGCGGCCCGAAGATTACCGGCTTTTTTTGACTCGCCGGCTCAAGTATATTGTGCCCGCCGGTTTTAACCAGGCTGCCACCGACAAAGACAATATCCGCGGCAGAATAATAACTCAGTAGCTCCCCCATAACATCAAGAATAAATACCGGATTATTAACACAGGTTGGGCAGGCGCTGGATATACTGGAAATAAAAACCGGCATAAAAGAACCATCAGAAACCAATTTAGCAACATCCTTGCTGCGTTCCGGATGCCGAGGGGCAATAAGTAATTTTAATTTCGGGAAACTAAATAAAAGCTCCTTGTAAGCTTTAGTGATTATCTCTTCCTCCCCGGGATGGGTGCTGCCGCAAACCCATAATTTATCATCCGGGCCCAACATCAGCTTCTGACGAATTCCTAAAGCCTTATCTGTCGGCTGCCCGCTTAAGTCCAAATTAATATCAAACTTCACATTCCCGCTAACCAGGATATTCCTCTTATCTACGCCAAGGTTATTTAAACGCGCAGCATCAGTATTTGATTGCACGCAGAACTTACTAACCCTTCTTAAAATCGGTCGGATCAGAAATTTTATCGCGCGGTATCCTGAATAAGAGTTATCGGATATCCTGCCATTAACCGTAACTATCGGTATCCTCTGTTTATATAAGCAGTTAATCAGGTTTGGCCAGATTTCTGTTTCAGCAATAATAAACAAACAGGGATTGATCTTTTTTATTACCTTTTTAACAATAAAACTAAAATCCAGGGGAAGATAAGTTAGAAAATCTCCGTCATTAATCAAACCCCGGGCGATCTTATTACCGGTAGCGGTTACGGTGGAGATAACTAATCTTTTATGCGGATAGGTTTTGCGTAATTCGCTGATCAATCCCTTAATAGAAACAGCTTCGCCCACACTCACCGCATGGATCCAAATGGGCTGATCCAGATTTAAATTATCTGGCAAAAACCCGAAACGCCTGAAGAACCCATGATGGAATTTACCTTTAAGTAAATATACCGGCAGATAGATTAATACGAAAATTAAAATTATTAAATCATAAAGTAAAAACATTGTGTTGGTTTTTCCCTTCTCCTACGCATGCGGATGCGCCTTATCATAAACACTCTTGAGTTTTTCAGTTGTTAAATGCGTGTAAATCTGCGTGGTAGATAAATTAGCGTGGCCCAGAAGCTCCTGCACCGTGCGCAGGTCTGCCCCGCGGTTCAAAAGATGCGTGGCAAAAGAATGCCTGAAGGTATGCGCGGAAACCCCGGGTTTTATCTCAGCCAAACGCAGGTATTTCACCAAAGCATAACGCACACCGCGCGTAGTAATCCGCCGGGAATTATTATTTAAGAATATAGCGGATGTTTCTTTTTTCCTTTTATCCAGATATTTTCTGATAGATGAAAGCGCCGCCTCGCCTATCGGGACAATCCTTTCTTTCTTTCCTTTACCCCGGATCTTTAGAATTCCGCTGATAAAATCAATATCATCCAGGTTTAGCCCCACCAATTCTGAAATACGCAGGCCGCTGGAATAAAATGCCTCTAAAATCGCCCGGTCGCGCAGGCCCAGAATATCTGCCTCATTCTTAGCAAAAGCTGATTCAATAAGTTTCCTGACCTCCTCTTCTGTCATAAATGAAGGCAGATGCTTATCCAACTTGGGGCTGGAAAGCATCAAGATGGGATTTGTCTTGATGTAACCCTCGCGGGATAAAAACCTGAAAAAACTGCGTAAAGCTGAAAGCCGGCGGCCAACTGTGCGGTTGCCTAAATTTTTTTCTTTTAAGACCGCCAGGTATTTCCTGAGCACAAGATAATCTATTTTTTCTAAATCCGAACCGGTAAGAAATCTGGCAAAGTCCTCAAGGTCCAATTTATAATTAAGAATGGTATGCGGAGAATAATTTTTTTCTATCTCCAGGTAACGGATAAACTTCTCAATATATTTTTCCATATTCCATCTATCCTGTTTTAGCGGATCCTGTCAAGTCTTGTCTCTCGCTGCACCGCTTGCTCGCCCCAGCGTGGCTCGCTACGCTTCGGCAAAAATTTCGCTCTGCCGAAACTCTATGGGGAGGCAACCATGCCCGCTCAATTTTTGAGATGCCGCTCGAGTCCAAGACTCGCCACCCGCTAAAAGACACCATAGAATGAACCTGGTAAATTTCGCAGCGAATGTCGTACTTTCGCCTCTGTGAAAGCACGACCTGAGCGAGAACATTACAAAGTTCATTTAACCTCTTCCTTATCCTGCGGCAAAGTCCGAGAAGTAAAGGTACACTTGGGAAAATTCGAGCAACCGAAGAAGAACCCGCGCTTTGAACGCCGTTCAATTAATTCTCCGCCGCAATTTTCTATGGGGCATTTAACTCCGGAGGTAATGGACTTTGAATTTTTGCACGCCGGAAAATCCGAGCAGCTTAAGAATTTTCCGCGCCTGCCCCACTTTACAATCAAAGGCTTGCCGCATTTATCGCAAATCTGGTCAGTAGTTATCACCTCTTTTTTAATATTTGCCTGGGCAAAATCAAGGCTCTCTTTAAAAGGAGCATAAAACTCTTGTAATACTTCAATACGCTTAAGCCTACCCTCCTCAACTTCATCAAGTTTCTCCTCCATAAGCGCGGTGAACTTGACATCGATAATCTTTGGGAAATATTCTACCAACATGTCGCTTACCTTAAAACCCAGCTCCGTAGGGTTCAGATAACCCTTAATCCGGCGCACATAGTCGCGTAAGATAAGCGTATAAATAATCGGCGCGTAAGTTGAAGGCCGGCCGATCCCTTCTTCTTCCAGCGCCTTAACTAAAGAACTATCCGAGAACCTGGCAGGTGGCTTGGTAAAATGCTGCGAAGGAGTAAGCTTATTTAAAGCAAGCACATCCCCCTGCGCCAGAGGTGGGATCACATTTTTATTCTTATCTTTTTCGTCTTCCTCGCCTTCCTTACCTTCTTCCTCTTCTTCTGTCTTATTATAGGCAGCCAGGAAACCTTCAAAAAGTAAATGACTGCCATTGGCTACAAATAAATATTTTCCCGCGGCAATATCTACCGATGTAGCCAAAAACTCCGCGGGTTTCATCTGGCTGGCTAAGAAACGGTTATAAATCAACTCGTATAAGCGAAACTGCTCAGGTGTAAGGAAATCTTTCATGCTCTCCGGAGAACGCGAGATGTAACTCGGCCGGATCGCCTCATGCGCCTGCTGCGCAGACTTCTTGGCCTTAAAAACATTTTGATTCTCAGGAAGGAAATCCTTGCCAAAGATCCTGCCGATATGCTCACGCACCTCGGTAATAGCTTCCGGAGCGGTATTCGGCGAATCCGTACGCATATATGTAATTAAACCTAACGGATTATCCCCGCCAATATCAATCCCTTCATAAAGCTGCTGCGCCACCATCATGGTCTTGGAAGCATTAAACCTGAGCTTATTAAACGCCTCCTGTTGCATTGTGCTGGTAATAAACGGCGCCGGGGCATAACGTTTCTTTTCTGTCTGCTTAACTTCAACAACTTTAAATTCTTTATCCTTTAACTCATCTACAATATTTTGCGCGGATTCTTGAGTTTTGATCTCAGCTTTTTTATTCTCGATTTTCTCAAGCTTGGCGCAAAAATTACTCTCTCCCGAAATCTTAGGCTTAAATAATTCCGCGGCAATCTCCCAATATTCACTAGCAGTAAATGCCTGGATCTGCCGCTCCCGTTCCACAATCAACCTTAAGGCCACAGACTGTACGCGGCCGGCGCTTAAACCGCGGGCGAGCTTCTTCCAAAGCAAAGGGCTCAAGAAATATCCGACAATACGATCAAGCACCCTGCGGCCCACCTGAGCTTCGATCATATTAGTATCAAATTCGCGGGCGGATTTAAACGCCTCCCCTACCGCATGCGGAGTGATTTCATGAAAACTCACCCTTAAAACATTCTTGCCTTTCTTAAAGATCCTTTCTTTAATCTGCCAGCCGATTGCCTCACCTTCACGGTCAGGATCGGTAGCCACATAAATCTTTTCTTTATCCTTGGCGTCTTTTTTTAATTGAGTCATTAATTTTTTCCTGGACGGGATAACCACATACTCGGGCTTGAATTTATTATCAATATCCACCCCCAGTTCTTTCTGCGGCAAGTCAATAATATGCCCCATGGAAGAAACTACCAGGTAATCTTCCCCCAATATCTTACTTATGGTTTTAGCCTTGGTAGGAGACTCAACAATAACCAGATTTTTACTCATTTAGCTCCTTATAAACTGTTTACCCGGCAATTCTTTAATTAATTTCTTAAATTGTAATTTTAGAATCAAACTTGAAATTTGGCTGCTGGTCAAAGATGTCTTTTCCAGCAAATCATCTATTGCCACTGCCGAATGGCTTATGCAATTATAAAGCAGGTTTTCTTCTTTTGCACACAAAATATTCTCTTCAAGTTCCGGCTGAACCTGATTACTCTCTCCAGAAATACCCAAATCTAATTCTTCAAGGATATCTTCACTGCAGGTAACTAATTTTGCCCCCTGTTTAAGTAACTCATTTGACCCAAGCGATGAACTGGCGTCAATCCTTCCAGGTAAAACAAAAACTTCTCTTCCCTGCTCTAAAGCAAAATCCACGGTAATCAGCGCCCCGCTGTTTCTGGCTGCCTCGGTAACCAGCACCCCCAAACTTAAACCGCTAATCAGACGGTTGCGCCGGGGAAAATTCTGCGCCAATGGTTTCATATCCATGGGAAATTCAGAGATCACTGCTCCGTTTTTAGCTATTTTTTCAGCCAACCCCTGGTTTTCCGGAGGATAAATATGCCCAAACCCGCTGCCCATTACCGCGATTGTGCGGCCGACTGCTTTTAACGCTCCCCGATGGGCGTAAGTATCCACGCCCCGGGCCATCCCCGAAATAATAGTTAAGCCTTTTAAAGCTAATTCCGCGGCGAATTTTTCAGCGCTGCTTAACCCGTAAAGCGATGCCCTGCGGGAGCCGACAATCCCCAGGCTTAAATTATCAGCCTCAATTATTTTACCTGAAACATAAAGCACAATCGGAGCCCCGGGGATTTGCTTTAAATTCCGGGGATAATCTCCATCAAAGAGCGTAATAATTTCCAGGCCTGCTTTTTTGGCCTGGGCCAAATCTTTATCTAGATTCTTAGTATCAAATGAAAGGATGCCTTCGCCAATCCGGCTTCCGACAACCGCTTCCAGATTCTGACGGCTGGCTTTAAGTATATCACTCGGCTGGCTAAAATACTTAAGCAGCTTATCTAACCGCACACTTCCTATCTGCGGGATAAGATTTAAGCTTACCAGAGACTCAAAATTATTCATACTTTCGCAGCCAGGCCCCTTGCCTTCGAGAAGATCTATTTCTTGCCGGCAAGTATTTTAGATATTTTTTTAGCCACCTGCTTAACCGATAAACCCGTTGTTTCAATTACTTCATCAGCCTGCATATAATAAGGGGCGCGCATCTTCAGCAAAAGCTCTATGCGTTTTTTC
>JALNZI010000091.1 GCA_023229385.1 Candidatus Omnitrophota bacterium
AAAGAAGGTGTGCTGGATGACCTGCAGCATATTACCGACGATACTCTGAAGAAATCGCAAAAAGAGGCATCGGGGGATATTTCCGGCTATACCTATCACATGGCTGATGTGGCCACCGATAATTACGACCGGGAATTCTCCCTGGGGCTGGCTTCTAACGAAAGAAGAACCCTCTACGAGCTGGATGATGCCCTAAAGAGAATAGACGATGAAACCTTCGGTTTTTGTGATGACTGCAAGGGTCCTATTTCCAAGATCAGATTAAAGGCAGTACCTTCTGCTCGTCTGTGCATTAAATGCCAGGAGAAAAGGGAGAAGAGGTAGGTACTATATTCGGGTGCAATGAATGGTTTTGGCCATCGTTTCAATTGTTGTTATCCTGGATCAACTTAGTAAATTCCTCGCTATAAATTTTCTGCAATTAAATGTTCCGTTTGCCCTGATCAAGAATTTTTTATATTTAACGCTTGTGCATAACCGGGGAGCTGCATTTGGGATACTTAAAAACCAACTGTACCTGTTTATCGCGATATCTTTTTTTGCCATCCTGTTTATTTTTCTCTACCTTAAGAATAAAAAGAATTCTTTTGTTCTTAAGCTTGCATTGAGCCTGATTTTATCCGGGGCAGCCGGCAACCTAATTGACCGGCTGCGTTTCGGGTACGTGATTGATTTTCTGGATTTCCGGGTCTGGCCGGTTTTTAACCTGGCGGATTCCGCTTTAACCATAGGTGCGCTGTTATTAAGCTGGGAGTTATTATTCAGTAAAGATGCTGCCTGAGATTTGCCATATCGGTCCTTTTACCATTTATTCATACGGCCTGATGCTGGTTTTGGCTTTTTTTGTTTCAAGCTACCTGGCTGTCCGCCAGGCTAAAAAAACGCAGATTGCCCCGGAGAAGATATTTAACCTTATGTTTTATGTCTTTATTTCCGGGATCATCGGCTCACGGGTTTTTTATATACTTCTTAACTTACCCTACTATTTTAAAAATCCGCTGGAAATTATTATGCTGCAGCACGGGGGAATGGCCATTTTCGGCG
The DNA here is from genome assembly GCA_023229385.1 of Candidatus Omnitrophota bacterium. GTDB lineage: Bacteria > Omnitrophota > Gorgyraeia > Gygaellales > Profunditerraquicolaceae > UBA6249. The sequence goes on from JALNZI010000091.1 coordinate 1,045, forward strand.
GGATAATCTTCGGCTTAATTTTTGCCTGGTTGTTTATCCGCAGGAATAAGATGGATTTGCTTGCCACTCTTGATTTACTGGCTCCATTTATAGCTTTGGGCCAGGCAATCGGCAGGATAGGTTGTTTCTTAAACGGCTGCTGTTATGGCAAGGACCATATTCCCATCCAGTTATATTCCAGCCTGCTGTTGTTTTTAATTTTCCTGGCTTTGCGGTTTATGCAGGAGAGGAAACACGCGCAAGGTAAGATTTTATATTTTTACCTTTTTTTCTACTCAATAAAACGTTTCTCGATAGAATTCTTCCGCAACGATAGCCCGAGGATATTTTCGGGTTTGACTATTTTTCAACTTTTAAGCCTGGCAATGTTTTTTCTATCTCTGGTCCTGCTGGTCAGGCTATTCTACTTTCAAAAGAAATAAAAATGAAAGAACTCTCATTCTTTGTCCCCGCTGAACAGGCTAAGCTGCGCCTGGATTTACTTTTGTCCGGGTATGCCGAATGCAATAATTTAGGCATATCGCGGACAAGCATTCAGAAGCTGATTACTACAGGCCGGGTTTCTTTAAACTCCCAGGTGATCAATAAGCCTAACCATAAAGTAAATTCAGGGGAGAAGGTGCGTTTTATCCTTCCGGAAAAAGAAAAATCACAGATACTGCCTGAGCAGATATCTTTGGATGTAGTTTATGAGGATGATGACCTGGCGGTGATTAATAAACAGGCTGGGCTGGTGGTGCATCCGGCTCCGGGTAACCGGGTGCATACCTTGGTAAACGCCTTACTTGGCCGTTTTAAATCCCTTTCCGATATTAATCGGAGCCGTCCGGGGATTATCCACCGCTTGGATAAAGAGACCAGCGGCCTTCTGGTCATCGCCAAAAATAACGCCAGCCATTTGAAATTAGCCAAGCAGTTTTCCGACCACAGCATTGAGCGTAAATATGTCGCTATTGTCGCAGGTGTTGTTGAGTTCGATGAGGATATCATCGAAGCTCCGATTGGAAGGCATCCGGTCAAGAGGCAGGATATGTCGGTCAGTTTTCTGGAGAATACCCGTTATGCCAAGACGCATTACCGTACTCTAAAACGGGGCAAAAATTTCAGCTTTTTGGAATTAAGGCCTTTTACCGGAAGGACGCATCAGTTGAGGGTGCATTTGGCTTACATTGGTCATCCTGTTTTAGGGGATGCTAAATACGGAAAAAATAATTCTTTTTCGCGGATGGCCTTGCACGCCCAGGAGATTGGTTTCATCCATCCATCCACAGGCAAGCTTGTGCGTTTTTCAAGCGAAATCCCGCAGGAGTTCCAGGAATTTATAAAGAAAAACTTTTAATACTCACTTCCCCGCAGTTAACTTATGTCGGCTTGCGCCTCCATAAGTTATACCCTCATTAATTTTACTTGATTTATTCGTAACTAATGTTATAGTAACGATTAACAAACTTGTAAATTATAAAGTATAAAGGAGGTAAGATGAATCGCAGAGGAGCTATTCCAAAATTTGTTTTAATCGGTTTAATTATTGTTTCCTTAGTTCTTATCGGCGGATTATCCTATTTATTCCAGAATGAACATGCCAAATGCCTGAAGCTGCAGGCCCAGGTTGATGAACTGACTGCGCGTGAAAAAATTACTGAGGGCAAACTTGAAGAGTCTAAGAAAAAGGTTTCTGACCTGACGCTTAAATTGCAGGAGGCCAAAGAGCGTATTGCTTCGGTAACCGAAGAGTTGGATAAAGAGAAGTCAGCGCGGCAAGATACAGCAAAAGAATTAGAGCAGGTCAAGGCGGATATGGAGCAGCAGAAAATTTCCCGCCAGGATATAGAGAATAAACTTACCCGGGCCCAGGATGAGGGCAGGAAATTAAGGGATCAATTAAAAACTATTGAGCAGAAGAAGACGGACCTGGAAGCAAAGATCAAAGATTTGGAATCCGGAACCTCCGGAGTGGAATTAGGCAAGGTTGTAGTGAATAATGAAATCGCTCCAGCGCCGAAAGTTGAGAGCCCTGTGGTTGAAAAGGGCGCGGATGCAGCCGCTGCAGTTGAACCAAAAAAAGACCAAAAACAGGAAGCCGCAGCTGTTCCTTCAGCTAATCCTTTAGAAGGCAAGGTTACCGTGGTAAATAAAGAATATAACTTCGCGGTAATTAACTTAGGGCAAAAGGACGGGGTTAAAATCGGAGACCAGTTTTCCGTAACCCGGGAAAGTAAAGTTATCGGGGATTTAAAAGTGGAAAAGGTTCATGAGTCAATGTCCGCGGCAGGTTTTGCTGCAGAATTAAAAGATCTGATTCAGGAAAATGACCTGGTAGTGCAAAAGGTCAAATGAAGTCTTTTGCGGTAAAAAATAAATTTATTCCTCGCGGCAAGATTACTCTTTTCGGAGATAAATCAATAGCCCACCGGGCGCTGATTATCAGCGCCTTGAGTTGCGGCAAAACAATTATAAATAATTTTCCTATTCATGATGACTCTTTGGCTACCTTGAATGTTTTGGCTGCCTTAGGTGTTAAAATCACGCGCGATAAACATCAGGTTTATGTCTGCGGCGGCCAGGGGTTAAGGCAGCCGAAAAGCCCTGTTTTTGTGGATAATTCCGGAACAACTTTACGTTTAATCCTAGGTGTATTAGCCGGTACAGATTTTAAGACTAAACTTATTGCGGGTAAATATTTGTCGGCCAGGCCAATGTCCAGGGTAAATAATCCTTTGCGCCTGATGGGCGCAAAGATAACCGCGAGGAAAAAAGGCCAAGAAGAATATCCTCCTATAACTATCAACGGAAAGTGCCTTAAAGGGATTCTTTACCGCCTGCCGGTTGCTTCAGCCCAGGTTAAATCCGCGATCCTTTTGGCTGGCTTGTTTGCCTCGGGCAAGACCTGCGTGGTTGAAGGCGTGAGTACCCGTGATCATACCGAGAGGATGCTTAAATATTTCGGCGCGGATATCAGTATAAATAAAAATAGAGTAATTTTAAATCCCGGCCGTTGCTTAAGCAGCCCGGGAAGTATTTATATCCCCGGGGATATTTCCTCGGCGGCTTTCTTCCTGGTTTTAGGATTGATAATCCCCGGGTCTAAAATTGTTATTCAGCGCTCAAGCCTTAATCCCGGCAGAGTCGGGATAATCCAGGTCCTTAAAAGGATGGGGGCGAAGATCAAGATCGAGCCTTTAAAAGGATGTAAACAAATATTTGAGCCTATGGGTAATCTTACTGTATCCAGCGGAAAACTTAAAGGCACGCTGATCAGCCGGGCTGAAGTACCATCTTTAATTGACGAGCTTCCTGTCCTAATGGTTGCTGCTTGTTTTGCCGAGGGGAAAACCATAATCAAGGGCGCGGGAGAATTAAGGTTTAAGGAAACCGACCGCATTAATTCAATGATTACGAATTTAAGGTCTATGGGAGCGGATATCCGTTTAGTTGGCTCGGGAAGCTTGGAAAGTATCATTATAAACGGCAAGGGATTTCTTATGGGGGCTGAACTTAAAAGTTTTGCCGATCATCGCACAGCTATGAGTATGGTAGTTGCGGCTTTGGCAGCGAAAGGTAATTCCAGGCTGGACGATGTCAGTTGTATCAGCAAGTCTTTCCCCGGCTTTTTAACCGCTTTAAAGGGCCTGTCTTAGATAAACATATTATTTGACAAGGCCTTTAAACTCTGTTAAAATCACTTCACTGTCTTAAATTCAGGAGATTATATGGTAAAATTCGGCCAACAGCTTAAAAGATCGATTAATTTTGTTTTAGGGCTTTTTTCTAATGATATGGGGATTGACTTGGGAACAGCCACGACCCTGGTTTTTGTTAAGGGTGAAGGGGTGGTTCTTTGTGAGCCTTCAGTCGTAGCTATTGAACGCGGAACTTCTCACGTTTTAGCGGTAGGCGAAGAGGCCAAACGTATGCTTGGCCGTACACCCGGCAATATTGTCGCTATCCGGCCGATGAAAGACGGGGTTATTTCTGATTTTGAGATTACCGAAGCTATGCTTCGGTATTTTATTAAGAAGGTGCATCACCGCAGGGTTTTGGTCAGGCCGAGAATTGTTATTGCTATTCCTTCAGGGATAACTGAAGTTGAAAAGCGCGCGGTAAAAGATTCCGCGGAGCGGGCCGGGGCCAGGGAAGTATTTTTAATTGAAGAGCCTATTGCCGCCGCAATCGGGGTGGGCCTGCCTATCCAGGAACCGGTCGGGAATATGATTATCGATATCGGAGGCGGGACCACGGAGATCGCAGTAATTTCGCTTGCCGGTACTGTGTTCTCAAAATCTATCCGCATCGGCGGAGACGAAATGAATGAGGCGGTTATCGAATACCTTAAAAAGACATATAACCTTTTAGTCGGCGAGCGCACTGCCGAAGATATTAAAATGAAAATCGGCTCAGCTTATCCATTGGAAGAAGAGATGAGCATGGAAGTTAAGGGCAGGGACCTGGTTGCCGGGCTTCCCAAAATCGTCACTATTACCAGTGAGGAGATTCGGGAATCCTTGCAGGAACCTTTGCGGGCTATAGTTCAGCTTACCAAGATT